>NZ_SMZO01000039.1 GCF_004358675.1 Meridianimarinicoccus aquatilis
GGTCAGTTCTCAGTGAAAATTTGGGGGGCTACCGGGTCACTTCTCAGCAGAAATCAACACTTTATGCGCCTCCGTCGACGTCGATGCTTTCATGCGTTTTCGCTCCTCTCCCCGTTGGGAAAGATCAGCCAAAAACTCCAGTTTCAAATGGTCCATTTTTCAGGCGGCAGGGCACGAAAGTGCTTCTTCCTAGCGTCTGCTCCGCTCGCGACGTGACACGACGGGCGTTGCTCTGCGCCGTGAACCCGATACACATTCTGGGCCAAGTTGAGACCAGTGGTGATACTCTTTACCACTGCTTCCTCCCAACTGGGGTGCTACGATCCATCCATGGCACATTGATCCCGCTGGGGAGTACAGCATCAGTCCCGTCCAACTTGCTGTGAGGCGTGCCGTGACAGTAGTCAGGGCGAACAATAACACCAAAAAAGGGCAACGATGCAGACCAAACCTGATTTCACTTTTGAATTATCCGCAATGAAGGGCGGCGCCCGGCACATTGCAGGACTGGACGAAGTTGGCCGTGGCCCCCTCGCCGGGCCAGTAACCGCTGCTGCCGTCATTCTAAACCCTGATGACATACCAAGCGGGCTCAACGACTCCAAAAAGCTCACGGACCGTCGTCGCCGCGATTTGGCTGAACGCATAAACGCAACAGCGCAGGTTTGCATCGTTCACGTGAGCGTTGCGGAAATTGACAAACTCAACATCCTGCGCGCGTCCCACGTCGCTATGGTACAGGCGGCCGAAGGGCTAAACCCCACGCCGGACCATTTGCTGATCGACGGCAATATGCTGCCCAAGGGCCTTCAGATGCCAGCGGAGTGCATCGTGAAAGGCGATGCCAGATCCCTCTCAATTGCGGCCGCATCAATCGTGGCCAAGGTCGCACGCGACGCTCTCATGGCCGACTTGGCAGCCGAATTTCCCGGCTACGGGTGGGAACGGAACGCAGGATACCCAACCGCGGCGCATCGCGCAGCACTCAAAACCTTGGGTGTGACCCCGCACCATAGACGTAGCTTTGCTCCGATACACAACATCTTGTACCCCGACATAAACCTAACCTCCTGATTCCAAAAACAAATTGACCGCGAATCAGTTTTGACTCATTTTGGAAAAAAAAGCGCAACCGCGCATATCCAGAGGCAGTCCAGATGAAACGCACCAAACCCGAGGCAGCCCCCCTGCCGCGCAACGAAATTTTGCAAGGCGATTGTATCGCGCACATGAACGCGCTGCCCGAAGCGTCGGTCGATTTGGTGTTCGCTGATCCCCCCTACAACCTGCAACTGCGCGGCGATTTGCATCGTCCCGATAACAGCCGCGTCGATGCTGTCGATGATGCATGGGATCAGTTTGACAGTTTCAAAGCCTATGACAAATTCACGCGCGAGTGGCTGGCAGCCGCCCGGCGAATTCTGAAGCCGAACGGGGCGATCTGGGTGATTGGCAGCTATCACAACATTTTCCGCGTTGGCGCCGCGCTTCAGGATGCCGGGTATTGGGTTCTGAACGATGTGATCTGGCGCAAATCCAACCCAATGCCAAATTTCCGCGGAAAACGCCTGACCAACGCCCACGAAACGCTGATCTGGGCCTCCCGCGGCGAAGGATCAAAATACACGTTCAACTACGAAGCGCTCAAGGCGCTCAACGATGATATTCAGATGCGATCTGACTGGGTTATTCCCCTGTGCACGGGCCACGAACGGCTCAAGAACGAACAGGGCGACAAGGCGCATCCAACGCAAAAGCCCGAAGCGTTGTTGCACCGTGTGATCGTTGGCACCACCAATCCCGGCGATGTCGTGCTTGACCCGTTCTTCGGAACCGGAACAACCGGGGCCGTGGCGCGGAAATTGGGCCGTGACTTCATCGGGATTGAACGCGACACAGGGTATATCAAGGCGGCAAAGGCACGGCTCGACAAAGTTCGGCCCTATGACCCGTCCGCGATCGAGGTCACGCGCGCCAAACGGGCAGAGCCCCGCGTTCCCTTTGGCCAATTGGTCGAACGCGGCCTGTTGCGACCCGGCGAAGTGCTGGTGTCGCCGCGCGGAAACGCTGCAAAGGTGCGCGCTGACGGCACGCTGGTCGCCGAGAATGTAAAGGGCTCCATTCACCAGGTCGGCGCCGCTCTCGAAGGCGCGCCAAGCTGTAATGGTTGGACCTATTGGTCGTTCAAGCGCGAAGGCAAAACCGTTCCCATCGACGTCCTGCGCCAGCAAATCCGAGCCGAACTTTATTGATCGCAAAGCAGGGCTTTACCGGATCGGATAGCCCCGCCACTGCTGCACCGGCTTCAGGGTGAAAATCGTCTGCATACTCGCCACGCTCGGCAGACGAGACAGGCAATCGCGGTGGATCGCGGCATAATCTTCCATGTCGCGCGCCACCACCCGCAGGATATAGTCCGCGTGGCCACTGGTCAGATGACATTCCAGAATATCGTCGAACCGCTTGACTGCCTGCTCAAACGCCTCAAGCACGCCTCGTGCCTGTGAATTCAAGCTGATTTCCACGAAAACCTGCAACTTCAGACCCAGCTTGACCCGGTCGATCCGTGCGGCATAGCCCGCAATAATCCCATTCTCTTCCAATGCCCGCACCCGCCGGTGGCAGGCGGATGGTGACAGGCCGACATCTTCGGCCAGCGCAGAGATCGGCCTCGCGCTGTCTTGCTGCAACGCAGAAATTATCTTGCGATCAAAGACATCCATCGGAAAATTTCCCGCTATACTCATATTTCTCGCAAAATATTGCCACATCCCCCAAACAACCGCACGCAGAAACGCAAGATTTCCCGCCAAGAACACCGCACAACCGCCGCATACTCATTCCGACAGGGGGATCCAGAAATGATCATCGGCACACCACGCGAAATCAAGAACCACGAATACCGGGTCGGCCTGACCCCGGAAAGCGTTGTCGAACTGGTGGCCCACGGCCATCACGTATTGGTTGAAACCGGCGCAGGCGCTGGGATTGATGCCGATGACGACACCTATGTCACCGCCGGGGCCGAGGTGGTCGAAACCGCGGCAGAGGTGTTTGCCCGCGCCGACATGGTGGTTAAGGTCAAGGAACCGCAAGCCGCTGAACGCGCCATGCTGCGCCCCGGTCAGATCCTCTATACCTACCTGCACCTCGCGCCCGATCCGGAACAAACCCGTGATCTGGTCAAGTCTGGCGCAATCTGCATCGCCTATGAAACCGTCACCGATGCCCATGGCGGCCTGCCTTTGTTGAAACCCATGAGTCAGGTCGCTGGCCGCATGTCAGTTCAGGCCGGCGCCACCACGTTGGAAAAGGCCCATGGTGGGCGCGGCGTCTTGCTGGGCGGTGTGCCCGGCGTGGCCCCTGCAAAGGTCTGCGTCATCGGCGGCGGGGTCGTCGGATTCAACGCGGCCCAAATGGCCGTCGGGCTGGGCGCAGATGTCACGATCCTTGACCGTTCCCCCGAAGTGCTGGAGCGCCTTGGCATTCACTTCGAAGCACGCGCCAAGACCCGTTTTTCAAACACGGCCAACCTCGCGGCCTGTGTGGCCGAAGCGGACCTGGTCATTGGCGCCGTTCTGGTGGCAGGCGCCGCCGCGCCCAAGCTTGTGACGCGCGATATGCTGTCCACGATGAAACGCGGCGCTGTGATCGTCGATGTTGCGATTGATCAGGGCGGCTGCTTTGAAACCTCGCACGCGACCACACATGCCGACCCGACCTTTGTTGTGGATGGTATTGTCCACTATTGCGTCGCAAACATGCCCGGCGCTGTCGCCCGCACATCCACCTATGCGCTGAACAACGTCACCCTGCCCCATGCCCTGCGCATCGCTGATTTGGGCTGGGACGCCGCCCTGGCCGCCGATCCGCACCTCGCAGCCGGGCTCAATGTGCAAAGCGGCCGCGTGGTTCACCCGGCCGTAGCATCAGCTCTCGGTTATGAAAATCTGCCAAAAAAAGATGCAGACGCCGCATAACATGCCTGTCATTTACGACAGCTGCCATTAGTCTGGCGTCGTTGGAGCCCGGTAACAATCTCGGGGAAGCAATCCAGCGACGCAACCACAACGATAACAAAATAGCTCAACGGGGAGTGTCTAAATGCCGAACGAACTTTATGTCGTCGCTTATGACGGCGAACACAGACGGGCGGTCGATCATGCGATCGAAAGCGCAAAACGATCGGGGGCGAAACTGCATATCGTCCACGTCATCGAGTGGTCTCCGTACCGCTTCCTGACCCCACAAGAACTTGAAGAACGGCACAAGCGCAGATCCGAAGAGGTTGCACGCGCCGAGGCCGAAGTCATTCAGCCGATCCTGTCCGAAATGACGGCGGCAGGCCTGACAGCAACCGGCGAAATCCGCTATGGCAACGTTGTCGAACTGCTTGCCTCCATCGCTCAGAAACAGCACGCCACAGGTATCGTCATGGGACGCTCGGGTGGAACCAGCTTCGGCGGCCGCGTCTTCGGCAGCGCCGCGATGGGTCTGGCCCAAGTGTCGCCCGTGCCCGTGACAATCGTGCCATGAGCCCGGACAGGAGAACATCAATGAACAGAATTATTCCCGCGACGCTTGCCGCCGCACTCGCGCCTTTGTCCGCCGCTGCGCAAGGCATCGACGAAACCATCAACTCTGTCGTCGGCTCCGCAACCGGCCCCTTTGTCAATTTCATCTTCGCCCCCTTCCCCGGCACCTCCTTCCCTTGGATCGTGATGTGGCTTGTGGTCGGCGCAACGATCTTCACCTTCTACTTTGCCTTCATTCAGGCGCGCGGCTTTGGCCATGCAATCGGCCTGGTAAAAGGCGACTACTCCGATCCGGATGACGAAGGCGAAGTCAGCCACTTTCAGGCACTAGCCACCGCCCTGTCGGGCACCGTCGGGCTTGGGAACATCGCAGGCGTGGCCGTGGCCGTGTCAATCGGTGGTCCGGGCGCGACCTTCTGGATGATCTTGGCCGGACTCATGGGCATGGCATCCAAGTTCACCGAATGTACGCTGGGCGTGAAATACCGCAATGAATACCCTGACGGCACCGTTTCGGGCGGTCCGATGTACTACCTGACCAAAGGAATGGCGGAACAGGGCAGGGCCACGCTGGGCCGAATTCTGGCCGTTCTCTTTTCCATCTTCTGTATCCTCGGCGCATTTGGCGGCGGCAACATGTTTCAGGCCAATCAGGCCCATGCACAGTTGGTGAACATCACCGGCGGCGCGGAGAGTTTCCTTGACGGCAATGGCTGGCTGACCGGCATCATCATGGCAGGCGTCGTGTTCGTCGTGATCGTTGGCGGCATTAAATCCATCGCGCAGGTGACCGAGAAACTCGTTCCCCTCATGGCGGTGATCTATGTCGGTGCGGCACTCATCATCCTGATCGCCAATTACGACCAGATCGGCGCTGCATTCGGGCAGATCTTCCAAGGGGCCTTCACCGGCATGGGCGTTGCAGGTGGCATGGTCGGCGCGTTGATCCAAGGCTTCAAACGGGCCGCCTTCTCGAACGAAGCTGGCGTTGGGTCGGCCGCGATCGCACACTCCGCCGTGCGCACCAAGGAACCCGTGACCGAAGGCTACGTGTCGCTGCTTGAGCCGTTCATCGACACTGTCGTGATCTGCACCATGACAGCACTCGTGATCATCATCACCGGCGTGCTCAATCAAGACCCAACCACCGGCCTCTATGTCTGGGACGCTGAGCTTGGCCGCATCGCGACCGAGGGTGGCATCACCGGCGTGGAACTGACCTCTGCCGCGTTCGGCTCCACCATCGGGTGGTTCCCGTTCATCCTGGCCATCGCGGTCGTCATGTTCGCCTTCTCGACCATGATCTCCTGGAGCTATTACGGCCTCAAAGCGTGGACGTTCCTCTTTGGCGAAGGCAAAGCCAGCGAGCTGACCTTCAAGGTAATCTTCTGCATCTTCGTGGTCATCGGCGCGGCCATGAGCCTTGGTCCGGTCATTGACTTCTCCGACGCTGCGATCTTCGCAATGGCGGTGGTGAACATCACGGGCCTGTATTTCCTGATGCCAATCGTCAAGCGCGAGCTGGAGAAATACAATGCTAAGCTGGCATCGGGTCAGATTGCCAAGGTGAAGTAACACCCGCGACCCCGCTAGAACCAAAAGGGCGCGCTTTGGTGCGCCCTTTTTCGTGCGCCATGTGGGCAGACCGGCAACGCACACCCATCGGTCACCTCGTCGCGGCGCACCATCCGCCACGCCCCCAAGGAACGCGCCGCGCTACATGATTATGATGGTTAGCAAATTTGGAAAGCGTGATGTAAACTTCTCGTTGAAACACCAAGAACACTTGGGGACCGGGGGGAAAATCAATGAGAAAGCTCACCACATCGCTTCTGTGCGCGACCGCGTTGACCATAGCGGCGATACCAACCGCATCGCAGGAATATCAGGCCTCAGAGGGGCAACTGAACGACCTGTTTCCAGACGGAAAACCCTATTCCCCCTACGCCGACCGAACCTTCCCAGAACGCCCGCTGTGGGGCGACAGCCATTTGCACACGGCCTTGTCCATGGATGCGGGCGGCTTTGGCAACCGGCTAGGTCTAGACGCCGCCTATAGATTCGCGCGGGGCGAGCAAGTAGTCGCATCGTCAGGTCAGCCAGTCCGCCTCTCGCGCCCCTTGGACTGGCTTGCGATTACCGACCATTCCGACGGAATGGGCCTGATTCAGGATATCCTCGCAGCCTCGCCCGCTGTGACCAACTATGAGCAAGGCGCGCGTTGGTCCAAAGGTATGCGTGCAGGCGGGCAAGAAGCCGTGGACACGGCGCTGGACCTGATAGGCACCTTTTCGCAAGGCGCAGTCGATCCCGAAATGTTCGCCAACTATTCACCCGGATCGCGGCGCTACGCCACGATCTGGGATGATGTGATCGACGCCGCAGAAACCTATAACGAGCCGGGCAAATTCACCGCTTTCATCGGCTTTGAATGGACCTCTCTAGAGGCAGGCGCGAACCTGCATCGCAACGTGATATTCCGCGACGGCCCAGATCGCGCACGGCAGGTCGTCCCCTACACCACACAGGCCCCGGTCGGCAGCACGGACCCACTCGATCTTTATAAGTACCTTGAAGCGTATGAAGAAAAGACCAACGGCGCGACCATGACTTTTGCCCATAACGGCAATCTGTCAAACGGCATCATGTTCCCCATGGACGCGCAATATACCGGGCGGGCCATCGACAAGTTCTATGTCGAACAGCGCGCCAAATGGGAACGGATGTACGAAGTCACCCAGATCAAGGGCGATGGCGAAACGCACCCGTTCCTGTCCCCCGACGACGAATTCGCCGATTACGGCACATGGGACGTGGGCAACCTCGATCTGTCCGCCGCCAAGACGAACGATATGCTCGCCGGGGAATACGCCCGCGAAGCGCTCAAGAACGGCATGGTTCTGGAAGAGAAGTTAGGCACCAACCCCTATAAATTCGGGATGATCGGCGCCACAGACAGCCACACATCGCTGCCCGCCGTCGAAGAAGAGAATTTCTTTGGCAAACACGCAGGTTATGAACCCTCCGCCGAGCGGCTCAGCCACCCCTTCATGAAAAATGAAAACGGCGAACTGTTCTCATGGCAGCAAGTCGCCTCTGGCTTGGCCGCTGTCTGGGCCAAGGACAACACCCGCGCCTCGCTCTTTGACGCGATGGACCGCAAGGAAGTGTACGGAACCACTGGCCCGCGGATCACCGTGCGCTTCTTTGGCGGCTACGATTTCGCACAATCGGACCTGCGCACGCGCGAAGTGTCCGCCGTGGGATACCTCAAAGGGGTGCCTATGGGGGCCGATCTGACGGCCGCGCCAGAAGGCAAGTCGCCCACCTTCCTTGTGGCCGCCCTGCGGGACCCAATCGGCGCGAACCTCGACCGCGTGCAGATCGTAAAAGGCTGGCTGGATGCAGACGGCACCACCCATGAAAAAGTCTATGATGTGGCATGGTCAGACGATCGCGAGCCGAACAGCGACGGCAAAATCCCCGCCGTGGGCAGCACCGTCGACCCGGCGACCGCGACTTGGACCAACACCATTGGCGCAGCCGAACTTATCTCTGTGTGGCAGGACCCGGACTTTGACGCAGCCCAGCGCGCATTCTACTACGCCCGCGTTCTCGAAATACCGACGCCGCCCTGGTATCTCTATGATGCCGTGCGCCTCGGATCCGATGTGCCGGACGCCGCCCCGCAAGAGCAACAAGAGCGCGCCTACACCTCGCCGATCTGGTACACGCCCGAAACGTAGGTCCTTGCGCCCTTGATCACGGCCGCGCAGATTGGTGCGCGGCCCACCCCGCGCCGCGGCCTCTGATCCAAGTTTCCAAGGTCAGGCACCGGTGTCACTCAATTCATGCAAGCACAATAAATTACATGCAGTTTTTTCCACCTGCCGCAGATTGGGAGCTAGCAGAAGTCAATATCGCCCGTCTTCTCGCTCCTATGACAGATCCGAAAACCCAACCCTTTGTTGACGCACTTGACCGTATCAATGGCATCGCGGAACGAATGGACGGCTTCCTTTGGCGCCATGTGGATACCGGCACCAGCACCTTCTGTGATGATCCACTTATGATCTACAACGCATCGGTCTGGTGCGATCTTCCAAGCCTTGAACGCTTCGTATGGGGCACCGTGCACGCGCGCTTCGTTGACCGCCGCGCAGAATGGTTCGGGGTGCTCGAGTCCGTGCAATTTGCAATGTGGTGGGTTCCGCCCCGGACGCGCGTCACCTTTAAGGAAGCCAAAAGCCGCCTTGCCCATTTGGGCGAACACGGCCCGTCGGAATATGCCTTCGGCTGGCCCTCGTTCCCATCGTCAGAAAAACCTGACACACAGACTGATCCGGCACCATAGGCGCGCGCGTGCCCGGCCAAACGCGCGCCCTTGCATCAGCCCCGCAGCGGCCGCGCTCCAGCCAAAAGATCCGCGTTATCCCGGTAAAGTCGCGTAAGGCGCTCAATCAAGCGGCGCACCGGGGCGCGGTGCCTGTCATCATCATGCATGACAAGAAACTGCTCCTCGGTCAGTTCTTCAACCAACGGACCGGCACGCGCCAACGCAGGGTCACTATCCCCCACCATACACGGCATGATCCCGATCCCCGCACCGGCCCGCACCAATTGATGCAACGTTGCGATGGAACTGGTCTGCACACAAATCGGGTGCCCCTGAAGACGGGCCCATTGCGATGCAGCGTGCCGCGCATGCTCCGGATCAATTCCCACCCAGCCCAGCGCGTCAGGCCGCGGGGTGTTCCACGCCCGAAAAGGCGCGAACCGCAATGTGCCGAGCCTTAAGGATGCGGCATTGCTGGTGTCCGCAGGGCGGTTGCGGATGCCAAGATCGATTTCCCGGTGGGCTATATCCAGAACCGCCTCGGCTGTGATGAACGCAATATGAAACTCATCCCCCGGACGGGCCAGCGCGCTATAGCGATCTGCCAGAAACATCGCTGTTCCAGTCCCCGCCGACAGCCGCACCACGGGCCGCGTCCCTTGCGCACCAATCAATTCCTGCACCGGTTGCGCCGCCGCCTGCATGGCCTTCACCCGTCGCAGCAGCCCTTCCCCAAAGGCCGTCAAGGTGTACCCGGTTTGCGCACGTTTGAACAAAACCTGCCCGATGCGCTGCTCAAGGGCAAGGATACGCCGCCCCAATGTCGGCGCGCTCACCCCGGTTTGTCGCGCCGCGCTGCTCAACCCTCCGTGCTCGGCGACACGCAGGAACAGCCTAAGGTCATCCCAGTTCACATCTTTCATAATTGAAATACTCACTTCGGTATGCGGCGCATAAATGCGTGATGGATCAGCCTATAGCATGATTATCGAAAAGCAACCGGAGCAAGCCTCATGATGCCCGTGATCCGCCCATTGCCACATACACCGCTCACAAACGCCGAAATTGACGCGCTCGGAGCCCCTGCGGCACGCCTGCTGCGCGTATTTCGCCTGAAACGTGCATCCCTTTGGCGTTTGACCTCAAGACGCACACAGCCCTCAGATTGATGCGCATGTTGAACCGCGCGCGCAGGGTCGCTAAGAGGCGCACAATCCCACACATCGGAGCCTGCCGCCCATGACCTTTACCCGCGAGATCAAGATCGCCCCCTCCATCCTCTCGGCGGACTTCGCCGATTTCGGACGCGAGATCACTGCAATCGAGTCGCAAGGCGCAGATTGGGTCCATGTGGATGTGATGGATGGCCATTTCGTGCCAAACCTCACCTTTGGCCCGCCCGCCGTGAAAGCGTTTCGTCCGCATGTAAAAACCGTCATGGACGTGCACCTGATGATCGCGCCCGTTGATCCCTACATCAACGCCTATGCCGATGCCGGTGCAGACATCCTGACGGCGCATCTGGAAGCCGGACCGCACATTCACCGCACATTGCAAGCCATCCGCGCCGCCGGGATGAAAGCAGGCCTCGCCCTCAACCCCGGCACCCCTGCCGAAGCCGCCGCGCACTTGATGGACATGGTGGATCTGATCTGCGTGATGACCGTGAACCCCGGCTTTGGCGGGCAAAGCTTCATCGATATGACCGGCAAGGTGCGCCAGCTGCGGGGCATGATCGGCGATCGCCCAGTGCATATCCAGATTGACGGCGGCGTCACACCAACCACCGCCCCGCTAGTCGCGGCCGCAGGCGCGGACGTGCTGGTCGCTGGGTCTGCAGTGTTCAAGGGCGGCTCAGTGAGCGATCCGGCCCCCTACGGCGCGAATATCGCCGCGATCCGGGCTGCCGCCAACGCCGCATTAGCCTGACACCGAAGCGCCCGCCCCCCCCCGGCGCGGGTCCGCCCAAGTCTGTTAAATCACGCGNGCGGGTCCGCCCAAGTCTGTTAAATCACGCGCGCGGATAGAACCCTTCGTAAATCGGGCCAAGCGTGTTGGTCTCGAACAGGGACGACACAGAGGTGCCGTGCCAGATATTCAGAATCGCCTGCGCAAACATCGGCGCAACCGGCACGATACGAATATTCGGCGCAGCTTTCACCGCAGCAGACGGTGCAATCGAATCCGTCAACACAAGGCTCTTCATCCGCGAATTGCTGATCCGCTCCACCGCGGGGCCAGACATCACACCATGCGTGATGTAGGAATGTACCTCGGACGCACCGGCATCCAACAGAACATCTGCCGCTTTGCACAGCGTCCCCGCCGTGTCGCAAAGGTCATCCACGATGATGCAGGTCTTGTCCGACACATCGCCGATCACTGTCATCTCGGCCACTTCGCCGGCCTTCTCACGACGCTTGTCCACAATCGCCAACGGGCATCCGATCCGCTGCGCCAACTCGCGCGCACGGGCCACACCGCCAACGTCAGGCGAAATCACCATAACCTCGTCCAGACGCCCGGCGAACTGATGCTCGATATCCAACGCAAACACCGGCGAAGCATACAAGTTATCCACCGGAATATCGAAGAAACCCTGAATTTGCGCTGCGTGCAGGTCCATGGTCAAAACCCGCTCAATCCCGCCCTGCGCAATCATGTTCGCGACCAGTTTGGCCGAAATCGGCGTGCGCGCTTTGGTCCGGCGGTCTTGACGGGCATAGCCGAAATACGGAATCACCGCCGTAATACGCCCGGCACTGCTGCGCCGCAGAGCGTCTGCCATGATCAACAATTCCATCAGGTTGTCGTTGGCCGGGTTCGACGTGGATTGAATTATGAACATATCTTCGCCGCGAACGTTCTCGAAGACTTCGACGAAAATCTCGGCATCGTTGAATCGCTCAATGCGGGCATCGACCAAACCAACGCTCATCCCTCGATGCATCGACATGCGGCGGGCGACGGCCTCGGCAAGGGGCCTATTGGCATTGCCAGAAATCAGCTTGGGTTCCACGGGATTTGGCATGGCGGGGTCCTCTGGTCTGTGACAAAGCCGTTACAAGGCGCGCCTTAGCACCCGAAGACGACAAAACCAACCACTCGCCACCCCCATGCGCCGCTTTAGTCCCCATAGCGCGACATGCGTGCATCCCTGCGGCGATAAAACCAGAACACACGGCGTGACTCGCCCCGCGCGTGAGCATATACCGCGCGCAAACGCACAACGAACGGACAGACATCATGATCAAGGTATTTGGCCACCAGGCCCCCGACACCGATTCCACCGGAAGCCCACTGATCTGGGCGTGGTACCTGACCGAAGTTCGCGGCACCCCGGCCGAAGCGAAACTTCTGGGCGAACCAAACACCGAAGCCGCCTTTGTTCTGGACCGCTGGAACCTGACGAAGCCTGAAATAATCGCCGATGTATCGGCGGACGATCAGGTTGTCATTGTTGACACCAACAACCCAGCCGAACTGCCCGCATCCATCAACGATGCGGATATTCTGGAAATCATCGACCACCACAAACTGGTCGGCGGCCTGGAAACCAAAGGCCCGATCAGCATCACCGTGCGTCCGCTGGCGTGCACTGCAACCATCATGCACGACCTGATGGGCGACGACGCGGCCAAGATGCCTGAATCGATCAAAGGCGCGATGTTGTCCTGCATCTTGTCCGATACGCTGGAATTCCGGTCGCCCACCACCACGGACGCCGACAAGTCGCTGGCCATCGCGCTGGCCGCCGATCTTGGTCTGGACGTGACCGAGTACGCGACCGAGCTTTTCGCCGCCAAATCCGACGTCTCGGCCTTCTCCGACGCTGAACTGATCCGCATGGACAGCAAGAAATTCGACGTGGGCGGCAAAACCTTCCGCGTGTCGGTTCTGGAAACCACCGCGCCGGAAATCCCGCTGAACCGCAAGGAAAGCCTGATGGCGACCATGCCAACCGTCGCGACAGAAGATGGCGCTGACGAAGTGCTGCTGTTCGTGGTCGACATCCTCAAGGAAGAAGCCACGCTGCTGATCCCCAACGACATCGTCAAAACCGTGGCCGAAAAAAGCTTCGGCGCGACCGTCACCGGCGATCACGTGGTCCTACCTGGCATCATGAGCCGCAAGAAACAGATCATCCCGGCTCTGACGCTGTAAAGCAATCATTTCTCAAATTTGGAAAGGGGTTCCGGTCACGGGGCCCTTTTTCATGCCAGCCCAACGCAAGGGCTGTGTCACGAATTACAAGATTCGCTGCACCTCTCGAACCCGGCGCGGGTTGCGATGAAACACCTGCCCATAGATTTCCCACGCCCCGCCTTGCCGAATGCCCATAACATTCGCACAACATGTGCCATGGTAGTAATCAGACGGCCCAAAGAGGTGGGTCGCACCCGCCCCGTTCAACTGACCACTGCCGCGAATGCGCTCCTGCTCAGAAAATGCGCCGCCCCGGACACCACCGGGCCGCAGGTGCGCAATTCGCACATCAGTTCGGGCGGCATTGGCGCTGATGATGATCGTGCATCCGGTCAGGGTGCCGGTAAACACCATATCTGACCCCGCCGCCGTCAGATGCAGATGCGGAATGGCATTGTACGTTACGGCAGCCGTATTCGGGATCATCCGCAGATTATGAGCTGGCTGCAATCGCAAGCCATCCACCATCGACTCGACAATCCCCATGCCACCACCGGTCGCATCACCGGCCTTCCAAACCTCATTTGGTCCAGCGGCCCCGGCAGCCCATGCATGCGCCGCATCACTATGGCCGAAGCAGAAATATGTATCGCCATCGGCGGGCCCGCCATCGATGGTCAGCCCATTGTTCAGCAAAAACGAATTGGGGTCAGCTCGAAGCAAAGTCATCGCAGTGGACGGTAGCATGAAAGGTCGCCTCCTCTTTCGCTATGCGGAAGTCACCTTTTCAGCGACACTATCTCGTTAGCTGCGCGGCGCCATAAAAACGCCTGCGCACCACCTTCACCCAACGTCACCCTCAGATCAAGAAATTCAGTGCCTCATTCCCTTATTTCCGGTTCAGTCCCCGACGCTCCAACCCTCGGGTGGGGTTTCCGGCAAAAGTGATATGTCAAAGAGGTGCGCACTTCATTCCGGACCGATATTATCCAACCGTCATTGTACCCGCGCATCGGTGCCAGCAAAGACCACCTGCCGCATTTTCCGGCACACACAGAGTTCGACAAGAGTCATACACATGTCATACGCCGGTTTTCGGGTGCATCCGGCCGCGCGCCTTGCTAGGGCAAGACCCAAGACGATGGGGAATCTGACGGCATGACGAACGACCACGACCTTCAAATCCGGGTGCTCAAGCGGGTGCTCGACTGGCACGAAGCACCGGCCAACGCCCCCCGGCGGCTGGACATGACATGGCAAGACGCAGTTGCGTTCTTTGGCCTGCCGGGCAGCTCCGACGCCGAAGTCGGCACCTCATGGGACACGCTGTACGATGCGCTGTCCGAAATGGCCCAAGACGGTAAGCTGCAGGGCGATATCTATGTAAACCGGGTCCGCGATTTGCGCCCCGGCTATCGCGGCGCCATTGAATTGCAAGCCGCCGATGCCGCAAAGCTTGCCGAAGAACGCGCCGAGCTTGATGAACAAGCCGTCCGCCTTGCCAGTGAACGCAGAATGCTGGACGCGGCGCGCAGCAACATCGACGCGCTTCAGGAAAGCGCGGCGGCAACCCGGCAAGAGCTTGAACAAAAAGCCGTAATTCTGTCGGCCCGCGAAGCGGCGCAAGCAACCGCGCAGGCCGAACTGGACGAACGCCAAACCAACTTTGAACGCGAACGCGCCATCGCTCGCCGCGAAGTCGAAGGGTTGCAGGCGGCAGCGGAAGAAGAATTGCGTACCGCACGCGGCTGGCGTTTCGCAGGCGTTCTCGCCATGGTCGTGGCCATCGGGGTTGCGGTTGCTATGGCTGCGGGGCAGGGTTGGATCCTTACCGGCAACCCGTAACTGGGAAGCCGCGTCCAAGCAGATTGACTTGGCAAGGAGCCATGGGATGAAACTCTTTCGCCACCACACCCGCGAACTCAACGCCAACACCCGGCGCGTCTATGCCGCGTTCGAGATCGCTCATACAGCGGTGGATTTCGCGGCGGCACTCAGCTTCCTCGTGGGGTCCATTCTTTTCTTCTGGGCCGAATGGGAAACCGAAGCCATCTGGCTCTTCGTCATCGGGTCTGTCTTCTTCATGATGAAACCCACCCTGCGGTTAATCCGCGAAATCCAACTCTACCGCATGGGAAATGTCGATAAATTGGCCGACCGGTTGAACGACTGACCGGTCCCGCGCGGCTTCACATTGCCCCGCACCTGCGGTAAGCGGTTGCGCGCAGCAGGCACGGGACGACCGACATGAAATTCACGCTTTCTTGGCTTAAAGATCACCTCGACACTACCGCCACGGTGGACGAAATCGCCGAGGCCCTGACCGATCTCGGCCTTGAGGTCGAAGAGATCAGCAACCCGGCAGCCAAACTGGCTGGGTTCACCCTTGGCCATGTAACCCGCGCCGAAAAGCACCCCGATGCCGATAAACTGCGCGTATGCACAGTTCAGACCGACACGGGAGAAACGCAGATCATCTGCGGCGCACCCAACGCCCGCGAAGGGATCACTGTCGTCGTGGCCAAACCCGGCACGTATGTGCCCGGCATAGACACCACCATTCAGGTCGGCAAGATTCGCGGCGTCGAGAGCCACGGCATGATGTGTTCCGAACGCGAAATGGAACTGTCCGAAGAGCATGACGGCATCATCGAGTTGCCCTCTGGCGAGGTTGGCCAGAGCTTTGCCGACTGGCTGGCGGTAAATGACCCTGCAAAGGTCGATCCGGTGATCGAAATTGCTATCACACCCAACCGCCCCGACGCGCTTGGGGTGCAGGGGATCGCCCGCGATCTGGCAGCACGCGGCCTTGGCACGCTCAAGGCGCGCGACTGCGACCCGGTTCCCGGCAGCTTCCCATGCCCCGTCAGCGTCACGATTGAAGACGACACACTGGGCCAGTGTCCGGTTTTCTACGGTCGCCTGATCCGCGGTGTAAAAAACGGCCCGTCACCCGACTGGTTGCAAACAGCCCTGCGCGCCATTGGCCTGCGCCCGATCAGCTTTCTGGTGGATGTGACAAACTTCTTCACCTTCGACCGCAACCGCCCACTGCACGTCTTTGACGCCGACAAACTGAACGGCGGACTGCGCGTACACCGCGCCGCTGGCGGCGAAACGCTCACCGGGCTCGATGAAAAAGACTATACCTTCACCGAAGGCATGACCCTGATTTCTGACGATACGGGCGTCGAAAGTATTGCCGGCGTCATGGGCGGCCTGCGTACCGGCGTAACCGAAGACACGGTCAATGTCTTTGTTGAAGCCGCCTATTTCGACCCGATCCGCACCGCCTATACAGGCCGCGCGCTCAAGATCAACTCAGATGCGCGGTACCGCTTTGAACGCGGGATCGACCCGACCTGGACGCCTATCGGCATGGAACACGCCACCCGGATGATCCTGGATCACGCGGGCGGCGAAGCCTCTGACGTTGTTGTGGCCGGGGCCGTGCCAAACATCGCCCGCGCGTACAAGCTGGATACTGACAGGGTGCAAAGCCTTGTCGGCATGGAAATCCCGGCAGAGGTGCAGCGCGCTTCGCTCACCGCGCTTGGCTTCTGCCTTGACAGCGAAGATATGGCCAATGTGCCGCCATGGCGGCCCGATGTGCAGGGCGAGGCCGATCTGGTCGAAGAAGTTGCGCGCATCGCCTCTTTGACCAAGCTGGAAGGTCGCCCGCTACCACGCGTGCAGGTCGGCGTTCCCAAAGCGATCCTGACGCCCATGCAGACCCGGCTGAGCACGGCGCGCCGGTCACTGGCGGCACTTGGGTTCAACGAGTGTGTCACCTACAGCTTCATTGACGGACCTGCGGCGCTGACGTTTGGCGCTTCCGACGCGGCGCGGCTGGAAAACCCGATCAGTCAGGACATGACACACCTGCGCCCCGATCTGTTGCCGGGCTTGTTGCAGGCCGCAGCGCGCAACCAGGCCCGAGGTCAAGCCGATCTGAACTTGTTCGAAGTTGGCCCTGTTTTCAGCGGCGGCGAGCCGGACGAGCAAAGCACCGTGGCGGCCGGCCTGTTGGTTGGCGCGACCGGGCCCCGCGATCCGCATGGCACCCGCCGGCCCCGCGATGTGTTTGACGCCAAGGCTGATATGGAAGCCGTCTTGACCGCGATCGGTGCCCCGGCGCGCACAATGACCTTCCGTGACGCGCCTGCGTGGTTCCATCCGGGACGGTCGGCGCGCATCGGGCTTGGCCCCAAAAAGACCATCGCTGTCTTTGGCGAGCTGCACCCGAAAGTGTTGGACCAATTCGGCGTCAAAGGGCCAGCTATGGCGTTTGTTGTCTATCCCGCAGAGGTTCCGTTCCCGCGCAAGACCGGCGCGACGCGGCCTGCTCTGGTGCTGCCTGACTTGCAAGCCGTTGACCGCGACTTCGCCTTTGTGCTGGACAGCCACGTGGCCGCACAGGATGTGCTGAACGCAGCAGCCGGAGCCGACAAAGCGCTGATCGACAGCGTGACGGTCTTTGACGAATTCACCGGCGACAAGGCCGAGGCACAGATGGGCGCGGGCAAAAAATCTCTCGCCATTTCGGTGCGGCTGCAACCGGCGGGCAAAACGCTGACGGAAAAAGATATCGACGCCGTCGGTGCAAAGGTGATCGAAAAGGTCGCCAAGGCAACAGGCGGGCAGCTTCGCGGCTGACCCCGCCGATACCACCAGCAAAGGGAGACACGCGATGACACTCAAGGTTTACCTATCCGGTGAAATCCACACCGACTGGCGCGAACAGATCACCACAGGCGCGGCGGGGCTGGATGTCAGTTTTGACAGCCCGGTGACCGACCACGCGGCCAGCGACGATTGCGGCGTGGCCATTCTTGGCGCTGAGGCCAAGAAATATTGGCATGACCACAAGGGCGCGATGCTGAACGCGATCCGCACCCGGCGCGGGATCGAAGGCGCCGACGTGGTCGTCGTGCGGTTTGGCGAGAAGTACAAGCAGTGGAACGCGGCGTTCGATGCGGGCTATGCAGCAGCTCTCGGCAAGTCCCTGATCGTACTGCACGGCCCTGACCACCAGCACGCCCTGAAAGAGGTGGACGCCGCTGCACTGGCCGTTGCCGAAGAGCCCGGCGAAGTGGTCGAAATCCTGCGCTATGTGCTGACGGGGGCGTTGCCGGAGGCCGGGAAGGCGGCCGCGGAGTAGTACAAGTACATCTCAATCAGAAAAAGGGGATCAGGAACGATCCCCCTTTCAATTTTCTTCTGGCACTTTTTTTCTCTTCTCCCGCATCAAATTTAAGCGTTTCTCTATTTCCCTCATATCAGCCATAAAGGGGCTCGCAACCTCAATATTGACCAAAGAATCCAGCCGCATAGATTGCAAAGTGGCTTCTATATAGTTTATGAATCTATCTTTTGATCTTTCAGCTTCTTCAGAAAGAGCGATTAATTTTTTGAGTTGCCCATCAGAAGTAGGAGGATTTAACTCATATTTTTTTGAAAATAGTTCCAACTCCAAATCATGGATAATTAGATCTATGGCCAAATCGCCGGAGACCAAGTTTGCCGGAAGAATCTTGGGCGGCAAAGAGACCACCAACTCGGCCTCTACTTGCTTCATTAAAGCTATCTTCTCAAGTGCAACATCCAAACTGCAGGATGGATAAGCACTTCTAAAAGCCTCTACAGCGGTCGCATATCTTCGATATATCTCGCGCCTCTCGGCGCGCCTCTGATTGAAATTATCGATGTTCTTTTGCCACCGATATACAAGTGTCGCCACGGCAAGAATAATGCCAGCAGAAACAACTGTCGCAATTGGTTGATATAGTGCTGTAGGCACATTCACCCGTTCAAACCACCCTGCAACGTCGGCACATCCAGCGCGCTGAAGCCGTAGTGGCGCAGCCAGCGCAGGTCTGAGTCGAAGAACGCGCGCAGGTCAGGGATGCCGTATTTCAGCATCGCGATCCGGTCGATGCCCATGCCGAAGGCGAAGCCCTGCCACGCCGCCGGGTCCACCCCCGCCGCCTGAAGCACCTTCGGGTGCACCATGCCCGACCCCAGCACCTCTAGCCAGCCGTCGCCTTCGCCCAGCCGCAACTGACCGTCAACCCAGGAACACTGGATATCCACCTCGGCCGACGGTTCGGTGAACGGGAAATGCGAAGCGCGGAACCGGGTCTTGATCCCGTCCAAGCCAAAGAACACCGAGAAGAACTCCTCAAGCACCCATTTCAGGTTCGCCATGGAAATGTCTCGGTCGATGGCCAGACCTTCGATCTGGTGGAACATCGGCGTATGTGTCTGGTCGTAATCGGCACGATAGACGCGGCCCGGCGCAATGATCCGAAGCGGGGCGCCTTGCGCTTCCATCGTGCGGATCTGCACCGGCGAGGTATGCGTGCGCAGCACATGGGGTGGGCGATTGTCGCCCTCGGACCGCGCCATGTAGAACGTGTCCATCTCGGCGCGCGCCGGGTGGTGACCGGGGATGTTCAGCGCGTCGAAATTGTACCAGTCGCTTTCGACCTGCGGCCCCTCGGCAACGGCGAAGCCCATATCAGCAAAGATTGCGGCGACTTCATCCATGACCTGGCTGACCGGGTGGATCGTGCCCATGCCGCGCGCCGCACCGCGCCCCGGCAGCGTCACATCAAGCCACTCGCCCCGCAGTCGTTCATCCAGCGCGGCATCGGCAAGCGCGACTTTCTTGGCCGCGAGCGCCGAATTGATTTCATCTTTCAGCGCGTTCAGCTTTGGCCCGGCGATCTGGCGTTCATCTGGCGTCATTTTGCCGAGTTCGCGCATTTTCAGGCTGATCTCACCCTTCTTGCCCACGGCGGTGACGCGCAAGGTTTCTAGCGACGCTTCATCGCCCGCGTCCGCAATTGCTGCCAGATACTTGTTCCGAAGATCGTCCATAGCCTGTCTTGTCCTTGCCGAGGTCCGGCGTTCTGCTACCGCGAAGTGCGGGGGCTGTCCACCGTCCTAGCCTTGTGCAGCCCACTCAACGCTTTGCATTTCGCGCAGACGACTGGCAGTGCGTTCAAACTCGAAGGCACCTGACCCCTCGACATACAGCCGTTCAGGCGCGTCGGCGGCGGTCACGACAAGGCGCGTCCCCGCCTCATAAAGCGTATCCACCAACGTCACAAATCGCTTGGCTTCGTTGAAGTTTGAAATGCCAAGGCGCGGCACATCCTCAAGGATCAGCACGCGAACAGCCTCGGCCACGGCAAGGTAGTCAGCCGGGCCAAGCGGCACCCCGCACAGATCCCAGAACGATACGCGCGCCACGCCGGCCCGGAAGCGCGGCAAATGCACCTCACGGCCTTTGACCTTGAGTGTCAGGCCTTCGTCATTCGCCAAGCCGACACCGCGCTGCTGCATCTTTTGCTGCGCCTCTGTGATGTTCGCGCGGGCGCGGGGTGTTTGGGTCATCTCGTGCCACAAGTCATCCACGGACGCGCGGGCAGCCGCATCTGCGGGATGAAAATAGACCTGCATGCCTTCGAGGCGGTCCTGGCGATAGTCGGTTGGGCTTGTCAGTTCCCAAACCACAAGCTGATCCTTGATCGTTTCAATGAACGGCAAAAACAAGGACCGGTTCAAACCGTCTTTGTACAACTCATCGGGATGCCGGTTCGACGTTGTCACGATCACCACGCCCCCCTCGAACAGGCGTTCAAAAAGGCGACCCACGATCATCGCATCGGTGATGTCGGTGATCTGCATCTCGTCAAAGGCCAATAGGCGCAGTTCTGCGACAAGTTTATCGGCCACCGGTGCAAGTGCATCATCCACGCCGCGCTTACGCGCTTCGGTCATTCCGGCGTGAATTTCCTGCATGAACGCATGAAAATGGACGCGCCGTTTAGGCACCCCCACATGGGTCACGAACAAATCCATCAAATAGGACTTTCCGCGCCCGACACCGCCCCAGAGATACAGCCCCTTGATAGGTACCGGCTTGGGTGAACGCCCGAAAAATCCGCGTTTTGGCGGCGGCGCGGCAAGCTCTTGCCGGATCCGCTCCAGTTCGGGCAGCACGGATTCCTGCGCTGGGTCCGCTTTGATCGTGCCTTCGGCGGCGCGTGTAGCGTAGATGTACTTCAATTCGACCATGCACCTGCCTTAACGCGCCGCGCAGCGCGGGAAAAGCCAAGCCGAACACAGGGCGGCAATATCGCCCGGCATGAGGCACGAAAAAGGCGGCCCGCGAAAGGGCCGCCTCATCGATCGTTTCTCTGACAAATGGGTTATGCGGCGCGACGGCGCAGCGCGACCAGCCCACCAAGACCAGCCAAAAGCAGCGGCAAAGCCGCGGGAAGAGGCACGGCAGGCGGTGGTGGTGCCACGCTTTCCATCGGCAATGTGCCTATAAAGGCGCGGCTGTGCAATTCACCGTTGGACAGGTTGATCTCTCTCGCGATCACGCTGCCTTCGGTAGAGCCGTTGAACCCGGACAACGTGGCAAGGGGCGCAAGCACGCTGCCGATAATCGCCGAATTCACATTGATCGATGTCGCTTGATAGAAGTTCCAGATGACATTTTCTGCGAAGGTGCCTGTTGACCCAAGCGCGTTCATGCCGAATGTTCCGGTGACGCCAGACACGTTGATCAGGATCGTGTCTGCGCCGTTGGTATCGATCGAGTAGCCACCGCTGGCCAAATCCGACAACGACGTGGTGAAAACCGAAAGTCCGGATGCATCTGGCGCGCCGATGATCTTCTTGTTGTTCGGATCACTCGTGTTCACCGCAGCCCCGGTCAGAGTCGCGAAAAATTCGGATTCATCCTGTAGCGCGGCGAAGTCGATTTCGGGGAACCGATCTGCAAAGTTGGCGTCAGAAGTGGCTTGGTTTACAAGCGTCGTCCCCATATTGGAGGTGCCGCTGAACGTCGTACCAATACGTGCCGTGCGCGTGCCTTGGCTGCCGCCATTCAGGTTAAGAGTACCAACCGCTGAGCCACCGATCGTAACGTCACTGCCGTTTTGAGCATTGATCGTATTGATGGTGGAATTTCCCACGACGATCAGTTCATCAAGAGCGCTTGGCGCGACATCTTTGAACCCGACTTGCAGACTGTTGCCCGACAGATTGCCGCCAACATACAGACGTCCTTCGACTTCTTGGTTGGATGTCATATCGCCTTGCGTGACACCGTTGAACAGGCTCAGCAGTTCGGACGCCGACAAAGAAGCCGCATGGCCCGCTGTCGCAAAGGCAAGTGACGAGGATACGGCCGCAACAGCCGCACAAGTTCTAACAATCAGTTTCATCGAAATCACCAACGATACAGCTCGGAACATCCAAGCCTTTCACGTTTCGTAGATGTGAGATGTCTATTCAGGCAATCTTCGATGTAAACTTTAGTTAACAGACGCCGCAGGATTAATCATCTCGAATCAGAATGTTATTTATTCAACTCACCTTTTGACATTAAATTGCCCAACCAAATCACGCTCCAGCGACTCCCAGCGCGTCAAGATCGTGGACAAGCGCTTCGGATCCTTCAAAAAAATGCGTTTGCCAGCCCCGCGCTGATGCAGCGGAGGTATTCTCGCGCTTGTCATCGATAAAAAACAACCCCTTTGCCGGTATGCCAAGGCTTTGCTCCACAGCGGCATAAATCGCCGGGTCCGGTTTGCAAACTCCCAACTCCGCCGACACGAAGCGTGAGTCGAACTCCAACAGGAACGGGAAGGCCGCATCGGCCATCGCCAGCGGCGTATGCCCGAAATTTGTCAACGCATGCACAGGGACCCCCGCAGCGCGCAATCGGCGCAACAGCGCAACGGAGCCGTCGATTGGCCCGATGACAAACTCCAGCCAATTGTCCCGCCACATACGAATTGAACCGGCATGTTCTGGGTACTGGGCGGCCATTTCTTCAACGGCTTGGTGCAGGTCCGCACCGGCATCCACAGCTAAATTCATGCCCTCCAGGTCCACCGCAGCAAACAAGGCGCGCCGGGCGTCAACCCCGATCACACGGTCATAAAACTGGATCGGGTCCCATTTGATCAGAACATTCCCGATATCAAAGATCACCGCCTCAACCATGGTCATACCAAACGCCGTGCCGCGACAAGCGCCGTATCCAGCGCGGATAAAAAGCGCGACCTGTCCGCTTTGCTGAACCCTTTGCCGCGGCCCTGATGAAACGGGTCTGACGCGCGGATATCGTTCATCAAGTCCCGCGTTGCGAGCCGCTGTCCAATGTTACCGACAGTGAACATTTCGCCGTTGTGCTGCAGAACGGCGGCGCCAGCCTTGATGCAGGCATCAGCCAGCGGGATGTCTCCGGTCACCACAACATCGCCCCGCCCGCATTCCGCCGCAATCCAGCGATCTGCCATGTCGGGTCCTTCGTCCACGATGACATGGCGCACAAGCGGGTTCGCCGATGGCCGCAATCCCCCATTGTGCACAACAAGCATCTCGACCTTGTGGCGCGTTGCAACACGTTCCGCCTCGGCCTTGACCGGACAGGCATCCGCATCGATGAAAAGGCGCGTCACAGACCAAGTGCCTCGGCATGAAAGGCAATGTGGTCTTCCATGAAACTGTGCATGAACCAGTAGCTGTGATCATACCCCTTTTGAATCCGGAACTGGCCCTCTTGCGCCCGCGCACCCATGGCCTGAGCCAGATCACCGGGACGAAGCAATGCCAAAAATTGATCATCCGACCCTTGGTCAATCAAAACCGGGCCATCAAAGCCCTGCGATTTCATCAGCAGCGTTGCATCGTGGCGGGCCCACGTGGCCTCGTCAGTGCCAAGATAGGCGGTGAATTGTTTGCGGCCCCAGTCAGACGCAACCGGATGCGCAATCGGCGCAAAGGCCGACACGCTGGAAAACCGACCCGGATGGTTCATTGCCACCGTCAACGCCCCGTGACCGCCCATGGAATGGCCCATGATCGCCTGACGCTCTGGGTCCACGTTGAACGAGGCATCCAGCACGCGGGGCAATTCGTCTGTGACATAGCTCCACATGTTGAAATGTGGAGCCCAAGGCGTCTGTGTCGCGTCGACATAGAAACCCGCGCCCTGCCCCAGATCATAAGCGTCGTCATCCGCAATATCCGCGCCGCGCGGCGACGTGTCGGGAAAACACAATGCAAGACCCGCTTCGGCCGCCCAGCCCTGCGCCGCGGCCTTGGTCATGGCGTTTTCATGGGTACATGTCAGACCCGACAGATACCAAAGCACCGGAACGGGCGCATACGCAGCTTGGGGCGGCAGGAACATCCCAAAAGTCATGTCACACCCACACACGCGGGACGCATGGCGATACACCCCCTGAACGCCCCCAAAGCACCGGCTTTCCGAAACGGTTTCCATTCCGCGTTCCCCTTTCGCTATTCGCATCTGTCGAAGTTTCGCCAATGGCTAGCGCGGCGTGTCTGCCCCGGCAACCCTACAGCCACGCACACGACAGGACCGGGAGCAACGCTTTGACTGCGGCACGCTGCTTGCACCGGTTGAACCGTTCGGTTTAAGTTTGCCCATCCGCGCCAGGAGGGCACGCGTGAACAATCAAAGTCCAAAAATCAAGAAGGGGCGCAAGTTCGATCAAGTTGTCGCCGGCGCACGCGATGTATTCATGCGCGAAGGTTATACCGGTGCCAGTGTCGATAGCATCGCAAAGGCGGCAGGCGTGTCCAAGGCGACGCTCTACAGTTATTTTCCAGACAAAAAACTGCTGTTTCTTGAGGTCGCGAAAACGGAATGCCTCCGCCAGTCGGAAACGGCAATGGTTCAGGCACATTCCGGTGCATCAACCGAAGAAACACTCACCGACATCGCGCGCCGGATGACTGGATTTGTGCTGTCGGAATTCGGGCAGCAGGTCTTTCGCATCTGCGTGGCCGAGTCTGAAAGGTTTCCTGAACTTGGGCGCACCTTCTACCGGTCCGGCCCGGAACTTGCCCGGGCCCGCGTGGTAGAGTTCCTCAACTGTGCCACAGAGCGCGGGGATCTCGCGATTGAAGACGTTGAACTTGCGGCAGATCAGTTCGCAGAACTGTGCAAGGCGGATCTGTTTCAGCGCGTGGTGTTCAATATGCCCGGCAAGGTGACCCAGCCTGATCTTGACCGCGTGATCAAAGGCGCGGTGCAGATGTTTATGGCGCGTTACGGAACATCTCGCTAACATCGGGCCGAGCGCGCACGTACCTCATTGTGCTCAATTCAAGGCTATGAACGATGACGGAGTATAGAGGAATGCTCACCGTCCGGTCGTCTAAAGACCACATTCTACCTTCGGCGTCATGCGTGGTACGTTCAACCGAGATCAAATCATCCAAGAATTGAAACGGGCCTATCGCGACGGTGATCTTGTGCCCGGATGGGACCGGGCATGGCTTATTGATCTGGACCATCCCGCCGACGCAATTCCTGTTTCAGACCTGTGGAGTATCCAAAAGCGTGTTGCGGATATGGAGGAGCAAGGAAAATGCCCAAAGCGTACGCCCGACTTTGAGTCTGTACTCATCGCGCCACCTGTATTGTGCATTGACCTTTGAGGTGTACGTCTTGCTGTGGGAACTTAATAACCGCCTTAAACCATCATTTATTCGTGTAGAAAGTTCCACTGCCGCAGAGGCCATCCTTGGCTGCAGCAAATTGCAACTGGAATTCACCGACACCGTTTAAGGCAATGAAGCCGAACCAAGACACGGCGCGACTGCGACGTAGCCGCATCTTGTTTTGTCGGCGGCTATGCCGTTGAGTTCCCACAACTCGCACCCGGTACATCAGAATGACCCCAAAACTCGCCACATCGTTGCGCGGCTATACGGCGTCTTTGTTCTTGGCCGACCTTCAGGCTGGCGTGACCGTTGCCATGGTCGCTCTTCCGCTCAGCCTTGCCATTGCAATCGCATCAGGCGCGGACCCGGGAACGGGGATCATCACAGCCATCGTTGCAGGGTTTCTGATTTCCGCCCTCGGGGGCAGCAGGGTGCAAATCGGCGGACCAACCGGTGCCTTTATCGTGGTTGTTCACGGCATCATCGCGGCACACGGGTTTGACGGCTTAGTGACGGCAACCTTCATGGCCGGTCTGATCCTGCTGGCGGCCGGCATTTTGCGTGCCGGACGGCTGGTCAGGCTCGTTCCCGAGGCGGTCGTCAACGGCTTCACAATTGGGATCGCTTGCATCATCGGATTGAGCCAAATCAAGGATTTGATGGGCCTGAAGCTGGCGCATGTACCGGCGGATGCGGTGGAACTGGTTCCGGCACTCTGGTCGGCCCGTGATACTCTCAGTTGGTCCGCTTTCACCGTCGGCCTTGTCACCATGGTGCTGATCGTGACTTTGCGTCGGGCTGCGCCGCGCTTTCCCGGCCTTATCGTCGCGGTCGGCCTTGGGTCCGCACTTGTGGCGCTGTTCGGGCTGCCGGTGGACACGCTGACAAGCCGTTATGGCGCTTTGCCAAGTCATTTGCCGATGCCATCCCTGCCCGATCTTTCCCCCGCGCGGTTATTCGTCTTGCTGCCCTCGGCTTTGGTGATTGCATTTTTGGCCGGTGTGGAATCGCTTCTGTCAGCGGTGGTCGCGGACCGCATGATCAACGGCAAGACCCGGCCAGATGCAGAACTTTTGGCCCAAGGGGCGGCGAATATCGGGTCTGCAATGTTCGGCGGCCTGCCCGCGACCGGCGCGATCGCGCGCACGGCGACGAACGTTCGGGCTGGCGGCAGGACGCCCGTCGCAGGCATTGTTCACGCCATAACGATCCTTGCCGTAATGTCAGTCGCGGCCCCCTTGGCTGGACGACTCGCCCTGCCTGCGTTGGCCGGTCTCTTGCTGCTGACCGCATGGAACATGAGCGAGCCACACCATTGGCGGCGCCATTTTCGCGCACCCGGTGCAGAGCGCGCGTTGTTGGCACTCACCCTTGTACTGACTGTTTTAACAGACCTGACCGTCGCGATCGGGGCCGGTGTTGCGCTTGGGCTTGCTTTGCGTTGGTGGCAGAGCCGCGTGCGCCCCGATCACTAACGCTCAGATCCCGTCTGCATAACGGGCCGCAATTTCAGCCGCTCGTGCCGCCGACAGGATTGGCGGGATCAGCGTCAGCACTTCACCGGCACCGTCCAACAGGTAGATATGACTGCCATGGGCGAAAACATCGCCATGGTCGGGATCGGTGAACACAACCTTGCTTTCGACACCGAACAAGTCCCGCACTTGGGCAAGCTCTGCCTCTGTCCCGGTCAGGCCAATGAAATCAGGGTGCATTTGATGCAAGGGCTCTGCCATCGTTTCGGGCGTGTCACGTGCCGGATCAACCGTAATCATCACTGGAACGGCCATAACACCTTGCCCAGCCAGCACATCCACGGTGTCCGCGATCATCGGCATCGCCGCAGAACAGATGCTTGGGCAATTGGCATAGCCGAAAAACACCAGTTGCATCCGCCCCGCCGGGTCAGCCTGGCTTCGCGCAGCGCCCGTGTGATCGGTAAGCACAAACGCGCCTCCCACATCAAACGGCAGCGGGAGCGCGGGGCCGGGTGGAACCGCTGCGGCATGCGCCGCAGCTTCGGCTTGCGTGGTGTGCGAGACGCCATCATGCGCAAAGCTTGGCCCTGCCAACGAAAAAGCCGCCACAACAAGGCCAGCTGCGCGCATCAAAACCAATCCGCGATAAAGGCAGCATCCACGTCGAGGCCAAGGCCAAGATACCCGTGCGCTTCGATTTCAGCTGCGACACGCGGGTCGCGCCGGAACCAGGGCCCCTCGCCGCTTGCATCGGGGTTCTGGGCGGCCCAGTTTTCGGTCCACGACTGCGCGTTGATCCACTCGTCGCCATCAAGTCGGCGGATGCGTTGTACCAGATAGATGTTGCGCGCCCCAATATCAGGATCATCCAACATCAGCCCGTCAACTTCGACATCCGCCCCGCAGAAAGGCAATAGATCAACCGCAGCGCCGCTGAACACGGGTTGGGCGTTCTTGTTGGGGTACACCAACACATCATCCACACTGCGCAGCAAGCCGATCTGCCGCTGACCGCCACCGCAATCTTCGGGGCAGTCGCCCGTGACAGCGCAAAGCATATCGACCACGCGGGCTTCAAATCGGGCGGGCTGTTCGGCGTACAGGTTCCACGACCGTGCTTCCGACCCTTCGGAAAAGTCTTGTGCGGCCAACGGGCTTGTCCCCAACAGAACCGCAATCATCGCAATCGTACGCATGACGGTCACTCCTTCGGCTCTGGGATGGCGAAACCGGGTGTGACACCGAAATCATCATGGCTCAGGTTCACGATCCCGTCGTCGGCCACGACTTCGGACACCACGAGATAATTCAGCCCGTCCCGTTGATAAAGCATGCCGTCGGCTGTGATCTGGTGGCTGGCAAGGCGCAATTGCGTGTCGCCCCCCGCACTGGCGTCGTCATCGCCCAGCTTCAAAACCATGTAGACCTCACCATCATCGCCCAACAGGCCGACCGGAATGCCGCCAGCAGAACACCACAATGCACAGGTATGATGCGCCGATCCGACAACCGCTTCCGGACCGCCCATGACACCGGAAAAATAGCACCACGTATCGATGATCTCTCCGGTGATCTGAATCCGCTCACCGGCCACTTGTGCGGACAGCGGCGCGCAGACGGCCGCCGCTAGCACAGCGCCTGCGCCCATACGTTTTAAGTGCATCTGATACCCTCCCAGCAAATCGATGTCTCCAGACTGGCACAGGGTCGCCGATCGACAAAGCGAGAAAGCACGCGCATTGACGACCAAGCCAGATACCGGCTCAGTGTTTCAGTCCAGTCGGCGGGCCTCGAACTGGTTGCCCGGACCGCGGCGCAATTCGAACATTTTCAATTCCGCCATCAGGTCAGACAGCTTTTTCTTACCATAATTGCGCGGATCAAAATCCGGGTTCGCAGCGGTGATATGCTGACCAATCGGCCCCAGCGAATACCATTCGTCATCCTGTTCAATGGCATCGAAGGCCCGAAAGATCAGGTTACGCGCATCGATTGGCTGCAACTTCTTGGTGGGCTTCTCAACAGGCTGATCTGCAGCCTCCAACGGTTCTGCCTCTGCAGCTGTCAGGTTTTCCACATAGATGAAACGCTTACAGGCCCGGCGAAAGCTTTCAGGCGTCTTTTGCTCGCCCATGCCGTAGATATCAATTCCCTGCTCGCGAATACGACTGGCCAGTCGGGTGAAATCACTGTCGGACGACACCAGAACGAACCCGTCGAAGCGCCCGGTATGAAGGATGTCCATCGCATCAATAACCAGCGCGATGTCGGACGAGTTCTTACCGCGCGTGTTGCTCGGCGCCTGCATTGGCACGATAGCAAGATTTGCCAGTTTCTTGGACCAGCCGCGCAGGCCATCACGGGAAAAATCACCATAGATGCGGCGGATGGATGCTTCGCCAAAACTGGCGATTTCTTCAAAGATTGCTTCAGCATAGCTGGCGGGAACATTGTCCGCATCAATTAGCACGGCAAGCAGTTTCTGGCGGTCTTCGGTTGCCACAAGGGTCTCCTGTCAGGTGGGTACCGGCAAAATTGGGCCGACTGGGTCAGCATATCAGCAAGCCACATCGGTTTCACCAGCACAAAGTCAGGAATTGCAGGCACATCGGCTAGCGGACGAAAAATAGAGCTATCCAAGTGACTAACGTTAAGTTAACTTCTAGGCTTTTAAACTTGATGGAGGATTTATGATGAAAAGACTGTCACTACTTTCTGCGATCTGTGGTCTGGCCTTTGCCGCAAACGCCGCGAACGCCGCAATCACCGAGGTGTTCTCGGTTGCGGGACTTACTCAAGGCCCCTATTCGCTTGAAACATTCGATGATCTGGCATTGGTTCCCGGCGTAACAGCGGCAGCGTCGACAGGGCTGAGAACCATCGGCTTTGCTGCTGCACCAAGCTTTCCAAGCGGAACAACCGGTCTTACAGCCGACGGCTTTCCCGATCCGATCACATTCACTTTCGCCTCGGCAGCCTCGTCGGTCGGCATGTTCTTCGGAAATGACGAGGCCTGCTGTTCGTCAGGTTTCTCGGCGAATTTGGACATCTTTGGAACCAGCGGACTTCTTGGTACGCTGTCGGTAGCCGCGAACATGAACGACTCGGTTGACCAGTTCATCGGCTTCATAAGTGACGAGGCGGTGACCAGCGTGACTATTCGATACGGTTCGGGGACCGACGTGCGTCTGTATACAGTGGTCGATGACTTGCGCTTCAATTCAACCAATCCGCCGCCAGTTCCCCTGCCTGCTGGCCTGCCATTGGCCGCAACAGGGCTTGCAGCACTCGCTCTCTTCAAGCGCCGCAAAACCTGAACGCCCATTATTGGCGACTGGACATAGAGGGCGCCTTTTCAGGTGCCCTTTTTTCGTCAGGCCGAAAGATCGCGATACATCACCAGCGCATCTACATACCCCTGCTGCGGGTGATGAAACGCGCCCGGCAACCGGCCCACGACGTCAAACCCATTGCGTTCCCAAATCCGTATTGCACCGGTGTTCGTGGCCACGACGAAGTTGAACTGCATAGCGCGATACCCCGCCTTGCGCGCTTGGTCCAAAGCATGATCCAGCATCGTCTGCGCCGCGCCTTTGCCACGCGCATCTGGATGGACGACAAACCCCGCATTGCACACATGGGCACCGCCGCCCGCCTGATTTGGCTTCAGGTAATATGTGCCAACCGGAGACCCGTTCGACGCCATGAACACCGATTTTTCCGGTGCACACCAAAAGGCCAAAGCCTCATCGCGGGAAATATCAGCCGCAACCGTATAGGTATCGTTCGCGCGGAACGCCGGTTCCAGCATGGACCAAAGCGCATCTGTGTCAGCCTCGGCAAAGGCGCGGATCTTCAATGTCATTCCATCCCCTCAGTTTCGATGCGAACCACTTCGCCGCAGTGTTTGCAATGTACTGCATCCGCATCATGCAGGACCAACCCGCATACGTGGCAGGGCTGGCGTACTTTGCGCGGCCGAAACAGCACCTGTGCCAACCGCAAGAAAAGCGTGACGCCGCAGACCATGACGACAACTGAAATGATCCGCCCCACACTGCCCTGCAATGTGATGTCGCCAAACCCAGTCGTAGTCAGCGCGGTCACGGTAAAATACAAGGCGTCGCTATAATTCTGGATCTGGGGGTTTGTCGTGAACTGGGTAGCATAGACCAACCCTGTCATCACAAAAATGAAAACGATCAGATTGATTGCAGCAACAATCACGTCTTCGTTGCGGCGGAAGAACATGAAATCCCGGCGCAGTCTGTGCAGCAATTCATAGGTTCGCAACAGCCGCAGCGTGCGCAATATGCGCAGGAAACCAAGCCCTTCACCCGCCAATGGCGCCAGAAACGACAGCACCGCAACCAGGTCAGCCAAAACGAACGGCGAGGCCAGAAATTTTATCCGCCTCGGTGCGATGAACCAACGTGCGCAAAACTCGATGAGCAACAAAACGCCCACCGCTGTGTCAAACGACTGCACCCACGCGCCATGGTTCGTGAAAGATGTCGCAATGACAAATATGATGGTGGTCAGGTCGAACACCAACAGGCCATAGCGGAAGCGATGAGCCCTGTCGGTATCCCCCTCGTAAAGGTCCCGTAGCCAGACTTTCAGCCCCGTCAGGCCGCGGGTGTTATCGCCCATCGCAGCCTCAAAACTCCACGACGGCGCGGATAGATTTGCCTTCGTGCATGAGATCGAAACCGTGGTTGATTTCATCCAAAGTCAGCTTGTGGGTGATCATGGGGTCAATCTCGATCTTGCCCGCCATGTACCAATCGACGATCTTGGGCACATCCGTGCGCCCACGTGCACCACCAAACGCAGTACCGCGCCAAACCCGGCCCGTGACCAACTGGAACGGACGCGTCGCGATTTCTGCACCTGCAGGCGCCACGCCGATGATGATGCTTTCGCCCCAGCCCTTGTGCGCACATTCCAAGGCGGTGCGCATCACGTCCACATTGCCAGTCGCATCAAAGGTGTAATCCGCGCCACCCTTGGTCAACTCCACAAGATGCGCCACCAGATCCCCGTCCACCTTGGACGGGTTCACAAAATCGGTCATGCCAAAATGCGTTGCCATTTCGGCTTTGGAATCGTTCAGGTCCACACCGATGATCTGGTCTGCCCCGGCAAGCCGCAGACCCTGAATGACGTTCAAACCGATCCCGCCAAGACCAAACACGATCCCGCGCGATCCGATCTCTACCTTGGCAGTGTTGATGACCGCGCCAATGCCGGTTGTGACGCCGCAACCGATATAGCAAACCTTGTCAAACGGCGCATCCTTGCGGATCTTGGCCAAGGCAATTTCGGGAACAACCGTGTGATTGGCGAAGGTCGAGCAGCCCATGTAGTGGTGAATGGGTGTTCCATCGAGCATCCGAAACCGTGTTGAGCCGTCGGGAAGCAACCCTTGCCCCTGTGTCGCGCGCACCTTTTGGCACAAGTTGGTCTTTGGGTTCAGACAGTATTCGCATTCTCGACATTCCGGCGTGTAAAGCGGGATAACGTGGTCCCCAACAGCCAAAGACGTGACCCCTTCGCCAACTTCGATCACGACGCCCGCGCCCTCGTGGCCCAGAATCGCTGGAAAGATGCCTTCGGGGTCCGCGCCGGACCTGGTGAATTCGTCTGTGTGGCACAGACCGGTCGCCTTGATTTCCACCAGCACCTCGCCAGCCTTTGGGCCGTCAAGCTCTACGTCCATGATTTCAAGGGGTTTACCGGCCTCAACAGCCACGGCGGCACGGGTGCGCATGATCTTCGAACTCCTCGTTTCTTTCTTTGCGACAATGTTCGAAAAGCCACAGGGATTCAACGACTCAGCACACGCTCTTGAACAGTTTGCACCGCTGGCGCAATTTACCAGAAACGAGGTATCAAATGCGTCTTATCTTTCCACTGCTTGGCACAGCCGGATTTCTTTTGTCCGCCTGCGCGCCGTCGCAGAATACATCTTCCGATACACCCGCAGCGCAGCCTGTGACCTGCAACGCCAGCTTTTTCGATGATTTGAAGGGCGAACCGATTGAAGTCGTTGACTCAATCCCGACCCAGCTTCAGGTTCGCGTTCTGGCTGCCGACAGCTTTGTACCGCGCGACTTCGACCCCAATCGCCTGACATTCACGACATCACCGGACGGTAATGTCAGCCGGATCTTCTGCGGATGATATTGCCCTTCTGAACTGCCTGTGCTCGATTTCGGCGCAACCCGGCGGTAAGGTTCCTGAAGTTTGATCGAAAGGTCTGCGCCCGCGGGCCTTTTTGCTGCGAAGTCGCAAAATTCGCGTTTCCCGCTTCATTTGCACTGGGTCGGGCACGACATGCGTGATCTCCCTCCCATCTCTGCCCACATACGCGTACGAGCCACACCGCGTTTGAGCGCGTTCAGAACCTTTGCAAGATGCCCTGTTGGCACAGCCAATGAAAACAAAGGGTTGCGAGGGGGCATTTTCAGTTGGTTTGCAACAACCGGGCTGCAAACGGGCGTCTGACGGCAAGGTCACGCTGAAAATGTCGTTTGTTTTCAGTGGTGCTTGCGCGGGTCTATGGCATGCGCGTGTTGAACGGGATTATCTTTTTCAATCGCAATGGCTTGCGCTGACGTGACGCTCTTGCCGCCTATGCTGCACACGAGACGCTTTACAGCCACTGGAATCGTTGGAGCGAGAAAGGCATCTTCGCGCGGATGATGACCGGTCTCGCTGCGGAGCTCGGCGAACAGAAGATTGTGATGATCGACGCGACATACCTCAAGGCACATCGAACAACGACCAGCATGGCCGCTGAAAGGGGGGG
>NZ_SMZO01000004.1 GCF_004358675.1 Meridianimarinicoccus aquatilis
CCCCTCGGGTCCATTGGGCGCGCGGGGCATCGGCAAACACCCAACGCCAGAATTCGCGGCGCGCCGCCCGAGGCACACGCGCTGCGACCGCGTCGCGCATCCGACCTGCAAATGCTGCGAGACTGCCCAAGTTTGGCGTCAGCATTTGTTCGATCTGGGTTTTGATCTGGCGACCCAATACTGGCGCTGTGCCTTCGGTACCGATGGCGACCACCACCGGGTCGCGGTCCACGATAGACGGTGTGGTCATGTCGCACAGGGCAGGTTGGTCCACCACGTTGACTGGGCAGCGCGCGGCTTTTGCCAATCCGTGCAGTGCGGCGTCGAAACCGGGGCATCCGGTCGCAACAAATGCCATCGCCGCAGTTTCGAACAGCGCTGCCGTGATCGGCCCTGTGTGATGCTCGGCCCGGCCCGAAGTCACAATGGCGGCCAGTTCGGTGTCTAGCTCTGGAGCGGCCAACACCAAACGTGCGTCAGTTTTCAAAAGCAACCGCGCCTTTTGCGCGGCCTGTTCGCCGCCACCCGCTATGATGACCCTGCGGCCTGTGGTGCGGATGAACATTGGAAAGCTGTGCATGTGGGTCTCCAGTCTGGTCGTCAGGCGGCGACATCGCGGCGGCGGGACTCCCAAAGATCACGCGCGGCTTGTTCAGGGTGTGTAATGCCAGCCGTTTCGAGGGCAAGCGCGGCTGTGGACAGCACGATCGCTTCGGCAAAGGGGTCATGGACTGTGCCCTGCCAGATGTGGCCGAGTGTTTCGGGTGCAGACGGCGCATCGGCAAGGCGGCGGTGCGCGTCCATCCGCTGACCGGTCAGCCCGGTCCAAGCCTGCCCGCTGCGCAGACCGAAGGTAACGATGTCCTTGGCGGGGTGATGTTCAAATTCGCCACCGCCGCCCTTGAGAACGGTCAATCGGTCCAGTCCCAAAAGCTGCGCCGCATCCGCCTGCAATTCGCGATAGGATGGATGAAAGACGCCCTGCACGGCGGCGGTGGCCGCTGCCGGGTTCAGCATCCGGCACACCGTATTGACGCAGGAGCGCAGGCCAAGCACATCGCGCAAGCGTAGGAGCGCCATCAAGCGGGGCGACAGAACTTCCAGAGGAAGGTAGGCGATTCCATCGCGGGCAAGCTGATCTGCACTGTCCTCAAGGGTCGTGGCGGGCCTCAGGCCAATCGATGGCAACGCTGCCCGGACCGAGGCTGCTGCGTCTTGATGGCTGTTCCAGCCATGCAGCAAAACCGGCACACCTGCATCTGCCACAAGGCGCGCGGCGAGAAGAAACCACGGCAATCCGCGTGTGCGCCCGGCGGCGTAACTTGGCCAATCAAGTGCGGGCCGCGCACCGGTCCACGCTCCACGGTTTGCCCGGCGGACTGCGGCTGCGAAACCGGCGATTTCTTCTGCGGTTTCGCCTTTCATGCGCAACAGCATCAAAATCGCGCCGACCGCTTCGGGGGCTGCGTCCGGAGCCAGCATATGCGTCATTGCTGCGTCAGCTTCGGCTTGGGTAAACCCGCGCGCGCGCCCTTGTCCACGTGCCAGTATCTTCACATAAGGCGCGAGGGTCATTCCGCAGCCTCACGCGCGCGCGAGTTGGCCAGAAGCGTGGCAATCTCTGGCCTGCAAGACCCACAGTTCGTGCCTGCGGCCAAGGCTGCGCCAACGGCTTCGACCGTCATCAATCCATCGCTCTCAATGGCCGTCAGGATTGTATTCACGCCAACGCCAAAGCAGGCGCACAGCATCGGGCCGGGATCGGGCCTGTCCGCCGGCGCACGACCGGTCAGAACATCCTCATTGGGGAGGGTCGCAACGTAATCGCGCATCAGACCCAGTGGCTTCGGACCCGCAAATAGGGCCGAAATCAGCAGATCATTTTCGTAGAATGCCAAACGGGCTACGCCGCGTGCCGGGTCGGTGACGACCTGCGCCTGAGCGTCCGGTAGGTCGAACAGGTTGCGCGCTGCGTCTTCCCAATCGGCGGGTATGGTTTGGCCTGCGAGTTCCATCCGCCAGCCTGTCGCGCTCGGTGCAACTGCCCAGTAGTCGCATGTTGGCGTCATGGGGCGTGCAGAGACGGCGAACCCGTACCAAGACGCGTTAAACGCTTTCGCGGCGCAGACGGCTGCCTTGCTTTCAGGTTGTCCCGAAAAGGGATCAGTTGCCCCGGCGACCAAAGCATCAATTCGGCCGGTCGGCGCGGTTTGACCCGTCCAGTGGATCGGTGCGAACAGCTCGCCTTGCCGGGTTGCATCGCTGATAGTGGCCCGCAGAACGGCACGGCCTGTTGGGGATGTAACCTCAACAAGAGTGTCTGGTTCAATTCCCAGATTAACTGCATCAACCGGATGAATTTCGACAAAGGGTTCGGCCAAATGGGCGGACAAGCGCGGTGACAGCGAGGTGCGCGTCATAGTGTGCCAGTGATCCCGGACCCGGCCTGTGTTCAGCCGGAATGGAAAGCGCGGCGCGCGACGTGCATCGGGGGCACGCCAAGCCACTGGAACCATGCGCATCCGCTTGTCTGAATGGAACGATTGACCATCTGCAAAGAAGCGCCCACCGCGACGTCCGGCCACAGGCCAACGCGCAGGTGCCAAAGCATCAAACTCGGAATCGGTGATCTCTGCGAGGCCCGAGATGTCAAAATCGCGCCCAAAGCCGCCGGCAATCCCGGATAGCGCGGCGTGTTCGCGGAATATTTCGGCGCTGTTTGCGAAGTCGAACGCGGAACCAAAGCCCATGCGTTTAGCGACTTCGGCGATGTGCCACCAATCAGGCTTTGCCGCACCCGGAGCGGGCAGGACGGAGCGTTGCCGCGAGATGGTCCGGTCGGTGTTTGTGACTGTGCCATCCTTCTCGGCCCAGGCCGATGCGGGAAGAAGAACATCTGCAAGAACTGAGGTGTCCGTGGTTGCGGCAATTTCAGACACGACCGTGAAGTCACACCCCTTGATGGCGGCTTGGACTGCGTCAGCCTCTGGCAGTGTAACGGCAGGGTTGGTGTGCATGATCCAAAGCGCCTTGACCTGCCCCTTCGCAACGGCGCGAAAAAGATCGACCGCTTTCAGGCCCGGCCCTTCGGGTATCCGCGGGGCATCCCAAAAGTCCTTCACGGCGGTTCTGTGCGCCGCGTTTTCAATATCGAGATGGCACGCAAGCGTGTTGGCCAAGCCGCCGACTTCACGCCCTCCCATGGCGTTGGGTTGCCCGGTGACACTGAACGGGCCGCAGCCAGGCGTGCCGATACGCCCAGTGGCGAGGTGGCAATTGACGATCGAATTGACCTTGTCGGTGCCTGCGCTGGATTGGTTCACGCCTTGGCTGAAAATGGTCACGACGCGCTTTGTACCGATCCACATGCGGCAGAATTCATCCACTAAGTCTGATGAAAGCCCGGTTGGCTCGATGCTGTCAGCGCGCGCGGTTTCAAGCGCCGCGTCAAAGCCGTTCACATGAGACAGATACGTGCGATCAAGCGCGCCCGCCTCGGCGATTGCGGTCAACAGCCGGTTGAACAGGGCCACGTCAGAGCCGAGTTTCAACGGCAAGTGAAGGTCGGCTGCATCGCACGACGCCGTGCGGCGTGGGTCCACCACGATGAGTTTCGTGCCACGTTTCTCTTTGGCCGCCAGAACCCGTTGATGCAGGATCGGATGGCACCATGCCAAGTTCGACCCAACAAGGACCACCAGATCGGCTTCGTCGAGATCCTCATAGGTGCCGGGCACAGTGTCAGTCCCGAAGGAGCGTTTATGACCGGCCACGGTTGAGGCCATGCAAAGTCGCGAATTGGTGTCGATATTGGCCGTGCCGACAAAGCCTTTCATGAATTTGTTGGCAACATAGTAATCTTCGGTCAGCATTTGCCCTGAGGCATAGAATGCGACGCTATCCGGCCCGTGTTCAGCAATGGTCCTGCTGAACCGGTCCGCGACATGGTCCAAGGCGCTGTTCCAGTCAGTGTCTTGACCGTCTACTCGCGGGGCCAGCAAACGACCGGCCAGCCCCACCGTCTCGCCAAGGGCGGACCCTTTGGAGCAGAGCCGCCCGCGATTTGCAGGGTGATCGGGATCGCCTTTTACATCCAGCCCGCCCGCACCCTTTGGGGTAAGGAGAACGCCGCACCCGACGCCGCAATAGGGGCAGGTGGACCGGACGGAACTCACGCCGCGTTCCTTTTGCGTACGGAGTCCCCTTCAATCAGAATGCGGCCGTTTTCGACCATGACAGGATACGTCGCGATCTGGCCTTCATCCGCGCCTTGTGCTTCGCCGGTTTCCAGCGACCAGACCCAGTTATGGAGCGGGCAAGTGACCTTGCGATCATGCACGATCCCTTCGGATAGCGGGCCATTGCGATGGGCGCAGGTGTTGCTTGTGGCAAACACTTCTGCCTCTGCGGTGCGGAACAGGGCCACGCAGCCAACCGGTGTCTTTACAACCCGCGCCCCGCGAAGCGGCACATCTTCAATCGCACCAAGGTCAATCCAGCTCATTCCGCAGCCTCCAGTGTGAGATCAGTCAAAGGCGCGAAGCGGCTGGCGCTTTCACGCGGCGTATGTTCGGCCCATGGGTCTGTGCGATAGATGGTCTGGCTCAGATCGAACCGTTCGACCAAAGCCTTGCGTTCCACATCGTCGGACAGGGTTTCGCGCACCCAGTCCAGTCCGACCTTGCCGACCCACTTATAGGCCCGGTCAAGATACTTGGCGTGTTCGCGGTAGAGTTGAATAGACGCCACGGTCCATTCGACGGCTTCGTCTTCGGTCGCCACCTTAACCAAGGGCTCTGTCTCTTTCAGGTCCATGCCAGCCGCACCGCCAACCCCAACTTCGAACCCTGAATCGACACAGATTATGCCGACGTCTTTGCAGGTCGCCTCGGCACAGTTGCGCGGGCAACCTGACACAGCCAGCTTGACCTTGTGCGGGGTCCACGACCCCCACAGGTACTTTTCCAGCCGAATGCCAAGGCCCGTGCTGTCCTGAGTGCCAAACCGGCAGTGGTCGGTTCCAACGCAAGTCTTCACTGTGCGCAGGCCTTTGGAATAGGCGTGGCCCGAAACCATGCCGGCCGCGTTCAAATCGGCCCACATCGCGGGCAGGTCTTCGCCTTTCACGCCCAACAGGTCGATCCGCTGCCCGCCAGTGACTTTGACCGTTGGCACATCGTATTTGTCGGCGACATCGGCGATTGCGCGCAACTCACTTGCCGATGTGATCCCACCCCACATCCGCGGAACGACAGAGAAAGTTCCGTCTTTCTGGATATTTGCATGCTTGCGTTCATTTACGAAGCGGCTTTGTGGATCATCTTTGTATTCCACCGGCCAATCCGCCAGCAGGTAATAATTGATCGCCGGCCGGCACACGTGACAGCCATTGGGTGTGGACCACCCCAGTTCTTGCCAAACCGCAGGTTGCGATTTGAGTTCCTGGGATTTGATCAAGCGGCGCACGTCTTCGTGGGACAGGTCGGTGCATCCACACACCGGTTGCGCTGTCGGCAGGGTGAAGTCATCGCCCAAGGTGGCTGCGAGAACCTGTTCGACAAGCCCGGTACAGGTACCGCAAGACGCACTGGCCTTGGTCGTGGCCCGGACGGCCCCAAGGTCGGTTGCACCGCCTTCGATGGCTTCAACGATCTGACCTTTACATACGCCGTTACAACCGCAGATTTCTGCGTCAGCTGGCAAGGCTGCAACGGCGGCCATAGGGTCCACTGAGGACCCTCCCTGGTAGGCAGGTCCGAAGATAAGAGACTCCCGCATGTCGGAAATGTCGGTCTCATCCTTGATCAGGCCAAAGAACCAGTTTCCGTCAGCGGTGTCGCCATACATCACCGCGCCGACAAGACGATCATCTTCAATCACCAAACGCTTGTAGATGCCCCGCGCCGGGTCGCGGAAAACGATATCTTCGCGGCCTGGACCTTCGGCGAAATCCCCCGCCGAGAACAGATCGCAGCCTGTGACTTTCAGCTTGGTCGAGAGTTGTTTCGGCATGAATGCCGCGTCGTCGCCCAAAAGCGTGGCCGCGAGTACCTTGGCTTGGTCGTACAACGGCGCCACGAGACCAAAGAGTTGCCCCGCGAATTCAACGCATTCCCCAACGGCATAGATGCTGTCGTCGGATGTGCGCATCTGGGCGTCCACGTTGATTGCGCGGTTGACCGTCAGGCCCGCCGCCTTGGCAACAGCGACAGACGGGCGGATGCCGACGGCCATCACGACCAGATCGGCAGGCAACATGGTGCCGTCTTCCAACTCGACCGCTTCCACCGCATCGGTGCCGCGAACGGCCTTGGTGGAAGCTTCGGTCATCACGGTGATGCCGCGGCGTTCCAGATCGGCGCGCAAAAGGTACCCCGCGGCTGCGTCCAACTGACGTTCCATAAGGTGGCCAGAAAGGTGAAGGACAGTAACATCCATGCCGCGCAGGCGCAGACCTGCCGCCGCTTCGAGGCCAAGCAAGCCGCCGCCGATTACCACGGCGCGCGCGCCCGGCTTGCCGCAGGTGTCGATCATCTTGTTGGTGTCGTCGAGATCACGATAGGCGATCACACCGGGCAGATCGTGACCCGGGCAAGGGATGATGAACGCGTCCGACCCAGTTGCGATGACCAGCCGGTCGTAAGGGACTTCGCCATTTTCTCCGACAACAATTTTGCGGTCGCGATCAATATTTACGACCCGCTCGCCAAAGCGGCAGGTGACGCCATGCTGCGCGTACCAATCGTCGTCGTGGGTGACGATTTCGGCATAGCTTTTCTCGCCGGACAGAACCGGTGACAGCATGATGCGGTTATAGTTCCCGCGCGGTTCCGCGTTGAACAGTGTGACCTCGAACGCGCCGGGGGCGGCGTCGAACAGATGTTCCAGAAGGCGGCCAGAGGCCATGCCTGCTCCGATAACGACAAGTTTTTCCATCACATGTTCCTCAGCAATACCAGGCAACAATATGGGCGAGCTCGCCGCCCCGGTGGATCGGCAGGGCAACCATCATCTGATAGCCATTCGCGCCTGCGCCGGTTTGAGTTGTGGGCACACCAGTTCCCAGAACGCGGCCAATCGGACCCGACCAGGCCTTTGCCGTCTTTTCGTTTCCGGCATTTTCCGCATCCCAAAGCGGGCCTTCGCGTTCGCAGATCCCATCGATAAGTTTCGCTGTTCCGGGTGCGCCTGCCTTGGCGGCACGGGCATCCCAGATTTCAAACCGGCGCGCGATCGGTGTGCCCTTGGCGGAAAGAAGGGTCAGCACGAACGAGTCGCCGCCCGGAACCGGGATCGGAAGACCCAGACCAGTGGTCAGACCGGCCTTGCCCGCGCTTTCGGAACGGATGAACCGGTAGCCGGACCCAAGGTCGCGCATCAGGATTGGCGTTTGCGCCGACCACACACCGCCCGGAAGCCCCTGACCACGTGGGAACTGTGTGTGCTGGCTCACCCATTCGAAATGTGTCGCTGCGCCGTAGTAGCCGTCATTGAGGGCGAGCACGCCGTCTTTTTCGGCCCAAACCTCAATCGCGCCGGTGCGCACGGCATCGTCGGCGCACAGCACGACCAGAACCGCCTTGAGCTTGCTGCCAGCAAACACGGGAACTGCGACCGCTGCGGTCAGACCAACCGCTTTCGCGGCCTCGGTGCGCTTGAAATACGAGCCATCAAATTCCTTGAGGACGACAGGGCGCTCTTCGGACCATGCGCGTCCGGGAAGACCTTCGCCTTTGGCAAAACTTTCTTGGCGAGACGCCTCGGCAAACGCTTCGTGCGGGCCATACGCGCCGTTTGCCAGTGTCAGGCGATCCCCTTCAGGCACCCAGACTTCGGCAACTTCGATGAACGTTTGTTCAGCGGTGTCCAATATAGTTTCCATGATTTTATTCCGCTGCAATTGCGGACTTTGCCGCTTTGGGTGTTGGCCGCGCGCCGTGCTCGTATTCTTCCAGGAAGTTCAGAACCTGTTCACGGTAAAGGTAATAATCGGGGTGCTCCAACAGTGCCTTTCGGGTGCGTGGACGCGGAAGATCGACGTCAACGATACGTCCGATGGTGGCTTCTGGGCCGTTGGTCATCATGACCACGCGGTCCGCCAGCAAGATAGCTTCATCCACGTCATGTGTGACGCAGATTGCAGTGACCTTGGTGCGGTCCCACACTTCCATCAGAACTTCCTGAAGTTCCCAGCGGGTCAGACTGTCGAGCATGCCGAACGGTTCGTCGAGCAGCAGCAGTTTTGGGCTGAGCGCAAAGGCGCGGGCGATGCCGACGCGTTGCTTCATGCCGTTGGAAAGGTCGACAGCGGCTTTGTCCATCGCGTCGCCAAGTCCGACACGTTCAAGGTAGTATTCCACCACATCCTGACGTTCTGCGCGGGACGCTTTGGGGTATACTTTGTCGACCCCGATCGCGACGTTCTCTTTGGCAGTGAGCCACGGGAACAGCGACGGCGATTGGAACACGACCGCGCGTTCGGGATCGGCGCCTTCCACGTGACGCCCATCGAGCTTGATCGCGCCTTTCGAGATGTCGTTCAAACCGGCGGCCATGGTCAGGACCGTGGATTTCCCGCAGCCGGAATGCCCGATCAACGAAATGAATTCGCCCCGGTTCACCTTCAGATCAAAGTCTTCGACCACGGTCAAAGGGCCTTTGGGTGTTGGATAGATCTTGTGCAGTTGCGAGAAGTCGAGGAACCGGTCTTCGATCATTCCCTTTGCAGCATCTTTCTGCGCCTTGGGCAGACCGTGGATCGGGGTGACGTTGGGCAGTTGGCGTGCTGTACCGGCTTCGGCCTTGATGCCCACATCCATCAGGTACCCTGTGATGTCCGCTCGAAGCCGCTTGAAATCTTCGTCGTGGTTCATTGCGGCCCGTTCACGGGGACGCGGGATAGAAACGGAGAATTCCTGCCCCAGCGTTCCGTCAGGGTTCAGTGCGATGATGCGGTCGGCAAGAACGATGGCTTCGTCCACGTCGTTGGTTATGAGCACACAGGTTTGTTTTTCCTCGGTCCAGATCGCTTCAATCTCGTCAGCGAGGTTGGCGCGGGTCAACGCGTCGAGCGCCGAAAGTGGTTCATCCAGCAGCAGGATTTCCGGGTTCATCGCCAGCGCACGGGCCACGTTGACCCGCTGACGCATCCCGCCAGACAATTCTGCCGGTCGGCGCGCTGCGGCGTGCGAAAGGCTGACCATCTTGATGTAGTGGTCTACTTTCGCTGCTTTTTCCTTGCTGCTCAGGTTCGGGAACACGGTATCCACGGCAAGGCGCACATTGCCCGCAACAGTGAGCCAAGGCATGAGCGAGTAGTTCTGGAAAATCACGCCGCGCTCTGGGCTCGGGCCGGTAACCGGCTTTCCCTTGACGGTGACTTGGCCGGACGTGGGGTGCTCAAGACCCGCCATCAGGTTGATCAACGTGGTCTTTCCTGTGCCTGAGAAGCCCAGCAGAACCAGAAACTCACCTTGAGCCACGTCAAGATTAATGTCCTTGAGCACTGGCGTTTCGCCATAGCTTTTGCACACGTTAGAGAATGTGAGGATACCCATACCGATCACCGTTGGTTCGTGAAGGTGAAGGCGGCCTGGATCGCAAACATCAGACGATCAAGAAGGAAGCCGATGATGCCGATGGTGAAGACCGCAACCATGATCCGGGCCAGGGACGAAGAGCTGCCATTCTGGAATTCATCCCAGACGAATTTGCCAAGACCAGGGTTCTGGGCAAGCATTTCCGCCGCGATGAGAACCATCCAGCCAACACCAAGCGAAAGACGCAGGCCTGTGAAAATCAGGGGCAGGGCGGATGGCAGCACCAGTTTGGTGATCTTGGTGTATGTGTTCATTTTCAGAACTTTGGACACGTTGACCAAGTCCTTGTCGATGGATGCAACACCCAACGCGGTGTTGATCAGCGTTGGCCAAAGCGAACACAGGGTCACAGTAATAGCCGAGACAAGGAAGGATTTTGCGAACAGCCCGTCATTGGTGACATAAACGGCCGAGACGATCATCGTTACGATTGGCAGCCATGCCAGCGGGCTGACCGGCTTGAAGATTTGAATGATCGGGTTCAGAGCCGCGTTCGCGGTGGGTGACAGACCGGCGGCGATCCCAAGCGGCACGGCGACCGCCGTGGCAATCAGGAAGCCAAAGAACACCGTGTAGATCGATGTGCGGATTTGCTGATAGAAGGATGGCGCGCCGGTATAAGCGACATTTTTCACTTCGTCAGCGCGGCCAGCATCGATAAGGCGTTGATTGCGGGCGGCGACCATTGTTTCGAACTTTGCGCGCTGCTCGCCGGTACGGACCGCATCAGCGTGCAAACCGCGGGCTTCGGTCCAGACCTGCGCAGGTCCGGGCACGGCACCAAGTGACGTTTGCACCTGGGGGGCGAGAACGGCCCAAAGCATAAGGAACCCGGTTATGGCCAGAAGTGGCACTCCCAGCAGGCGCCAGATTTCAGAGACTTGCGCGCGTGGGTTGTCGCCAGCGGCAGCGCGCAAAATGGGGGTCACCCACGACAGTCCGAACACGTTGAACCAAGCGTCGGCCTTGTTAATACGGGTGAACCAGCGTGCGCGGCGGGCTTCGCGATTTTGGGCTTCAATAGCAGTCGGATCAACGGCGGTCATGTGATGTTCCCGAAATGATCTAGGTTAATGAGACCCCCAAGAAAGGGTGGTCGTGCAGGGTTTTGTGCGGGCGGCGGATCGCAAGGACCCGCCGCCGCGGCAGGCTTAGCCTTCGACGTTGGAGCCGACGACTTTTTGGCCTGTTTTCAAACCGATAGAGAGGCTTTCGAGATAAGCGTTGGGCGCGCGTCCGTCATAGCCGATACCATCGATGAAATCCTCGGCGGGCGCGGGGGCTTTGTAGCCGTCTGTGTCCCAAGGGAAGCCATCTTCAGGTGCCAAGCCTTCGTCGACAAGCAATTTGGCAGCTTCCATGTAGATGTCTGGACGATACACGCTTTCCGCAGTGTCAAAGTACCACTGGTCGTCTTTGGATTCCGCAATTTGGCCCCAGCGGCGCATCTGAGTGAGGTACCAGATAGCGTCGGAATAGAACGGGTATGTTGCGTTATAGCGGAAGAAGACGTTGAAATCGGGGACTTCGCGGACGTCGCCTTTTTCATACTCGAACGTGCCTGTCATCGAGTTCGCGATGACTTCTTCGTCTGCACCGACATACTCGGGGCGCGACAGCATGGCGACGGCTTCTTCACGGTTGCCGTTGTCGTTTTCGTCAAGCCAGATCGCGGCACGGATCAGAGCTTTGGTGACGGCCAGCGTGGTGTTCGGGAACTCTTCGGCGAATTCAGCGGTGATGCCGAAGACTTTTTCCGGGTTGTTCTTCCAGATTTCGTAATCGGTGATGACCGGAACGCCGATCCCTTTGAACACGGCTTGCTGGTTCCAAGGCTCGCCAACACAGTAGCCATAAATCGTGCCGGCTTCGAGCGTCGAAGGCATTTGGGGCGGCGGTGTCACGGACAGAAGGACTTCGGCCTGAACCTGGCCGGTTGCATCGCCGTCGCCATAGAAACCGGGGTGCAAACCGCCCGCTGCAAGCCAGTAACGCAGCTCGTAGTTGTGGGTAGAGACAGGGAACACCATGCCCATGTTGAATGGCTTGCCCTCGTTACGGTAGGATTCAACAACCGGCGCGAGTGCTTCAGCCGAGATCGGGTGCTGCGGACGACCGTCATCCATCATCGGGATGTTTGGCTTCATCTCTGCCCAGACTTCGTTGGAAACGGTGATGCCGTTGCCGTTCAGGTCCATGGAAAAGGGTGTGATGATGTGGGCTTCGGTGCCGTAACCGATGGTGGCCGCCAAAGGCTGACCCGCCAACATATGCGCGCCGTCAAGCGTGCCGTCGATAACGCCGTCCAGCAGCACTTTCCAGTTGGCTTGTGCTTCCAGAGTGACAAAAAGACCTTCGTCAAGGAAATAGCCGTTTTCATACGCAACCGCGAGCGGTGCCATGTCGGTCAGCTTGATGAAGCCAAAGGTCAGTTCGTCTTTTTCAAGCTCCAACATCTGCGCGAACGCTGGGCTGACGATAAAAGTGGTGGCCACAAGGCCAGCAAAAACTCGGTTCATGGAGTGGTCCCATTTCGGGCCGGCATCGGGGCCGGCCAAACACATGAAAAGCCGCTGACACACCCGCTTTGATAAGCGAGGGTCGAGCGGCTTTGCTCATAATCCCAACCATTTGGGTGTCTGGACGCGAATGGCCCCGTTGCCCTTCGCCTCTTCTTCATGCCCGGCAGTCGGATCGTTGGGAAGGAAATTCGATAGCATGGAGTTACTTTATGCTGCGATGCAGCGTTTTTGGGCGTAACTGCTCGCGCACTGGGCAGAGTTAAAACCCCGGATCGAAGGTTTTGCCGTCAAAAAAGGCATTCTTGGGAAGAAGAAACTCCCGCCGCGTTCCCGCAACAAGGGCGTCTTCCGTCAAGGCGCCCTCCACACGCGACGATGCCGTGGGCAGATTCGCCGAACTGTTTGCAAGTGCGGCGCGATAGAGATCGCTGCGAAAGACAGCGGATGCGGCGCGCATGGCTTGGGCGCGATCCAAACCGGTACGTGCCGCCAGTCTGTCACCCATCCATGCAGCTTGACTGCGCCATGGGAACGTTGCCGCGAATGAATGAAACCCGACAAAGCGCGGGGCGCTTCGCACGTCCCCTGCAGAATTGACGATGATTTGACCGGTAAGCGCGCGTTCGATCTGGTCAGGCGCAACATCGAGGTATTCGCGACGAGACAACATTTCAGCGGCAAGCGACCTTCCGTCTGGTGTGTCAAGCCACCGGCCTGCGTGCCAAACCGCGCGGATCAATCGCGATGACAAATCTGGCTCGGCTTCGGCCCAATCGCGTCGGACGGCGAGAACCTTTTCTGGGGCCTGCGCCCAAATTGCATTGCCCGGCAGCAAAAGCTGACCAACGCCGCTTTCCAGCGCCTTTGATCCCCACGGCTCGCCAACACAGAATGCGTCGATTTCGCCGGCTCGGATTGCATCGCCCATCAAGGGCGGCGGAACCGTATGGATGGAAAGGCTTTGCGGACTAGGGTGCCCAAGCGCAGACAACCAGTAGAATACAAGTTCCGCATGCATTGAAAATGGAAAGGGCACGCCAACACGCAACGGTTCAGGCGCCGCCGATATCAGGGCACGGCCAGCGGCGACGGGATCTGCAAAGTCGAAGGAATGACCAGCATCGCGCATGCGGGCACCCAACTCAGCGCTCACACCGATAAGAGTACCATTCACAGAGAGCACCGACAAAGCATCCATTGCGCCCACGCCACCACCGCCAAGGCCCAAAGCCATTGCGACAGGGACCGGAGCCAGCATATGTGCGGCGACCACTTGCCCAAACGACAGTGCATCACGCGCGGTGGCCCAAGAAGGCGCGCGTTTCAGTGAAATTGCGATGCCCTCATCGGCGGCAAAGCCCATTTCATGTGCCACGACCAGAGGTGCGCAATCGACCAGCGGAACAAATCCGATATTCAATGTGGCCGATCTCATCCCAAAAGGCCCGCTGCTGTGACCAACGCCTCGGCGACATCTGCGACACGGCGGCCCTGATCCATGGCCGTGCGGCGCAGCAAAGCATAGGCTTCGTCTTCCGAAATACCGCGCGCGCGCATCAAAAGACCTTTGGCCCGATCAATAACTTTGCGTTCTTCCAACGCACGTTTTGTTTCCGCCAATTCAGTTCTCATTCGCTGCATCAGGCGGAACCGTGCAATCGCGGCTTCAAGGATTAGGTTTGACACGCAAGGGCGTCAGCCCATCCACAACATAGGCCGATAAACCAGCTTCTATCGCGGCGGCGGAAAGGCCGGCGTCGCTTCGATCGACAAACAGTGCAACCGGTCTGTCCAGTGGGCCTGTGGCGAGGGTGAGTTCTTCGATGGTATCGCGGGAGGGGTTGGCAACGTCGACCAGCACCAGGTCAGGTTTTCGTTGCGCAATGTTCCGTGCCAAAGCGGCGCGCTCTGCCACCACGTGGATTTCGAAATCTGCGTCATCCGATAGAGCATCGACGATAAACCGCGCGCGATCTGGATCTGGTTCGACGACGACAATTGTCAGAGGTTTTGGCATTTGGCTGAACATCCGCAACCGCGTGGCGCGGTCGGCCATATGTCGCACACGATGTCAGCAGTGGGGACCTGTTGAGTGGTTTTTTCATCGCCCCGCCCATTCTTGCCTTTTTTAAGGGCGCAATTTCAATAATGTGCCTGTTAATTAATCTCGGGAAGCTTCGGGCATCGTGTGCCCGACAGAAAAAGACCGCCCATGCAAAGCAGAGCGGTCTCGTCTGAAACTTGGAAGCCTAATGTGGCTGAAGTCAGGCTTGGTGCGCCTTGCGCCGACGTGTCGTTACGCCCAGAACGGCAACTCCACCAACCAACAGCGGAAGGCCTGCAGGCAACGGGACGGTCGCCGTGGTCCCCGTGCCGGTCGATGTAAGTGTGGCAATCACACCGGACCCATTGGGCGCAGTATGTTCATGTTCGAACAGCGGAAACCCAACCCCTGCACAATAAGCCGTGCGTCCGAACAGCTCCAGCGCTTGCATGCTGAACCCCGCATCGCCGGGCGTGAAGTTCTTGTCGATCTCAAGGGTCAGCGTGGACCCAGCAATGGAATATGTACCGCGCGGACCGACTGGCGAACTGGCAGAGCAGGGTTGCGCATAGGACTGGTCGCTAAAAACCAGATACATATGCGGGTCCCAGTAACTAGACGCTGCGCGAAACGTAAAGGTCTCGTTCGGGTCGCCTGACGAAAACGAATACATGTTTTCAACATTTGACCGGGTCGAACTGTTGGTTGTTGTCAGAGAATAACTGATCAAAGTGCGCGAGGTCAGGAAATTGTCGTCAAGAACAATTTCACCTTTCACGCTTCCGCGTCCGGGGATCGGATCGGCATAAGCGCCCAGTTGATTACCTTCGCGCAAGATCGGGAATGTATAGTCGATGGCGTAGGTGTAAGTTGTGGCAAGAACGGGCACCGGTGCAGCACAAGCCGCAAAGCACAGAAAGAGCAGTTTTCTCATTATGGTCACTCCCTTGAAACGAATTCAAATTAATTAATTTGAGGATTCCGCAAGGGCAACTGAAAAAGCGTTTTTGGTTAATGATCGCATGGCGGGCAAACGTGGTTCACAGTTCGACTGTCACACTGCCAATAGGGTGAGAACAGCAGGCAAGGATGTAACCGGCGTCGATATCATCTTCGCTGATCCCGCCGTTGTGGAGCATATGAACCTCGCCGGCTGTCTTGCGAATTTTGCAGGTGCCGCAAACGCCGAAGGTGCACCCGGATGGGATGTTCAAACCAGAGGCTTTTGCGATTGCCAAAACCGTGTCGGTTTCCAAGCATGCGGTTGTTACGCCGGACGGGCCAAAGGTGATCTCGGCTGCGCAGGCATCGTCAGGAACAACGTCATCATGTCCGGGATCCTCTGCTGCGGCTTCGGTGGCGGCGTGAAAGCTCTCCTGATGGTAGTTCGCCATATCAAAGCCCAGCGCGTTGAGCATGTCTCGCACCGATTGCATGAAGCTTTCGGGGCCGCAGCAAAACACCTTTCGGTCCAGATAATCCGGCGCCATAAGGCCAAGCATCAATTGGTTGAAACGCCCACGATAGCCGGTCCAAGTGTGATAGGGGTCGTCTTCGCGCACGACAAAGTTCAGCCGTAGGCCAGGCATGCGCGAGGCCATGAATTCCAGCCGAGAGCGAAAGATCAGTTCCGATGGACGGCGGGCGCAGGCGATAAAGCTGACATCGGGGGATTCGCCCCGATCGAAAAGATAGCCCGTCATTGCCATCATCGGAGTGATGCCAGAGCCTGCCGAGATGAACAGGTACTTGTCATCTGGCTGACGAGGCAGGGTGAACTGCCCAGACGGCGCGGTGGCCTTGATCTGTACGCCGGGGCGTAAATGATCAAGCATCCACCGGGTTCCGATGGACCCTTCTTGTGCCTTCACGGTAACTGAAATCGACAGCGACCGTGATGGCGACGATGAAATCGTATAGGTTCTCAGCAACGGGCCGCCGGGAACCGGAAGAAACAGTGTCAGGAATTGGCCTGGCAAATACTTGAACCAAGCCCCCGACGGTGCCCGAAACGCGAAAGTACACACATCCGGCGCTTCTGGAATGACGGCGGTGCATTCCAAAGGCTCAGTTCCATCCCACGGGGCCATGTCGTCATAGGGCATCGGAATCATCGGATCACTCCGCAGCCATCAGGCCGCGCCCGGTTAGGCGGGATTGCAGCGCGCGGGCATACCAATCGACAAACTGGATCACGCCACTTTCCTGACGCGGCGAATACGGGCCGGGCGTATAGCCGGGCGAATTGATGCCGATCTGGTTTTCTTCGACGATGCGGCGATCTTCATCGTTGGTGTGCAACCAGACTTCTGTCAGGCGGTTCAGGTCGTAGTCCACACCTTCTTGCGCGTCTTTGTGCACGAGCCATGTGGTCGTAACTTGTGTTTCCGTGGTCGAAATCGGCATGACGCGAAACACCAATGCATGGTCTGACAAGAAATGGTTCCAGGTGTTTGGATAGTGAAAGAACAGGCAGGTGCCCGCGTTATCAAACGGGATGCTGCCGATCCGTTTACTGACGGCTGCCTTGCCGTCCATCGTGTAGCTGACCGCGTCGCCCATGAACGGGATGCGTACGAACCGCCACTGTTCTGTTGGTGTGATGGTGTATTTTGATGGCAACCCGGCGGCTTCACAGCGTGCGACATGGGCCGCACCTTGTGGTGACGACAGGCTGTCATCCGCACCAACGAGGTCAGGGTCATCCGAAAACGTGCGGCACAAAGACGGGTGAGACCCTGAGCAATGATAACACTCGCGGTTGTTTTCCAGCACCAGTTTCCAGTTGGCTTTCTCGACAATGGTGGACTGAAACGCGACCTTGCAATCGGCCATCCCGTGTGGGCCGGCATACCGCGCCGCTTCGTGGGCAAGGGGGGCGAAATCCGGCGCAGCCTCGGCAAGGCAGACAAAGACGAGCCCGGCTGCTTGCGCCACGTGAACAGGTTTCAGGCCATGCTGCGTGGGATCAAAGTCATCGCCCATTTCCCGCGCCCACAGGAGCCGTCCGTCAAGTTCATAGGTCCATTGGTGGTAGGGACAGACAAGCTTGGGAGAGACCCCTTTATCCGCAGCACAAACGCGGCTGCCCCTGTGACGGCACGAATTGTGAAAGCCGCGCAATACCCCGTCAGCGCCGCGCACAAGAATAATCGCGGCCGCGCCAATTTGCAGCGTGATAAAGCTTCCGGTTTTTGGAAACTCGGCAACCGTCGCGGCCATGAGCCAGTCTTTGTACCAAATGTGACGGAGATCTGCCTGATAGACATCAGGATCAGTATAGAATGGTTGCGGCAGGGAATGACCCTGCTTGCGCGAGAGGACAAGAGAAAGGACGTCAGCGTTGCTCAGCATCATGGATATCCTGAAAGTCCGCCCGAGGGCGATGAACTGGGGAATGATTTACGGATCGCGCGGCTGATACTCTGGCCTGAAAGCGGCGCGATAGGGGCGGGAAGAGACAAGCCTTTAAACATCCTTCATCAAGCGAAGGGCATCATAAATAGCGGCGTGGGTGTTGCGCGCAGAAACTGCATCCCCGATGCGGTAAAGTACAAAGCCTGCATCGTGGGTCTCGCCCATGGGTTGCGGGCGCCCTTCGATCAGCGCGTCTTGATCGACTGCGCCAAGGTTACTGGAATGGGGCTTGAGGTCGAAGTACAAGTCATCCAGCGGCAGCGTGCCATGATTAACCACGATCTGGTCGAAATCGCGGGTCTCTGTATGGGGCGAGTAATCCGTCCCGATCACTGCACGCAGCCTATTCCCTGTACGGTCGACCGCGCGCAGGCGGTAGGTGACTGTGAACCGAACATCCTTGTTCTGAAGGGTGCGCATGTAAGGCACGAGGTTCATTGCCATGACATCCGGAGCAAAGCTGCGGTCTGGCGTCATGATTTCCACGTGCGCCCCGCTAGCCGCGATCAATTCAGCGGCCTGAAGTGCTGCGTGATCTCCGGCGTCATCATAGATCAGGACCGATTGACCGGCCTTTGCATCGCCAGACAAAATATCCCAAGCGGATACCACAAGATCATTGCCACGGGTCAGGACATCTGTATCAGGCAATCCTCCCGTCGCGACGATCACCACGTCAGGGGATAGGTCTAGGATGTCTTTGGCTTCGGCAAAGGTATTGAACTGAAACTCCACATCACGGGCCGCGCATTGCGCCATACGCCAATCAATAATGCCAATCATCTCACGCCTGCGCGGGCTTTGGGCGGTGAGGCGGATTTGCCCCCCGGGGTCAGGGGCTGCCTCAAACACCGTCACGCGATGCCCACGCTCTGCCGCGACGCGGGCAGCTTCCAACCCGGCTGGTCCGGCCCCGACGATCACAACACGTTTGGGCCGCTCGGCGGGCTCGATCGTATGGGGCATCGATAATTCACGCCCTGTGGCCGCGTTGTGGATGCATAATGCGTCGCCGGCCTGATAGATGCGGTCAAGGCAATAGGTCGCTCCAACACACGGACGAATGTCGTCTTCGTGCCCGGACATGATCTTTTGAACCACATGCGGGTCAGCCATGTGCGCGCGGGTCATACCCACCAGATCAAGAAGACCTGAGGCCACGGCATGACGTGCAGTGGCAACGTCAGGAATGCGGGCGGCGTGGAATGTGGGCATCCCGGTTTCTGCGCGAACCTTTCCGGCGAAATCCAGATGCGGCGCGCTGGGCATACCTTGCACCGGAATCACATCGGTCAAACCTGGGTCGGTATCGATATGACCCCGGATCACGTTCAGGAAATCAACCTGCCCGCATTCAGCAAGCCGACGTGATATTTCGAGCCCTTCATCCTCTGAGATGCCGCCCTCGACCGCCTCGTCGGCGGTATAGCGGATGCCGACAATGAAGTCTGGTCCGACCCGTTTGCGCACGGCGTCAAGCACATCGAACGTAAACCGCAAGCGATTGTCCAAACTGCCGCCATAGGGGGCGTCCAGCGTATTGGTTCGTTCGGACCAGAATTGGTCCATCAAGTGCCCATAGGCTTGTAATTCAATCCCGTCGAGACCTGCCGCCTGCATCCGCTCTGCAGCGTCCGCATAGTCCGTTATTATGCGGGCAATGTCCCAATCTTCCAGCTTTTTTGGAAAGGCCCGGTGTGCGGCTTCACGCGCATGGCCAGGCGACACGGCTGGAAGCCAATCACCCTTATTCCAATGGGTGCGGCGCCCAAGATGTGTGAGCTGGATCATGACCGCGCAGCCATAGTCGTGGCATTCGTCCGCCAGTTTCGCCATCCAAGGAACAACTTCGTCCTTCCAGACGAGCACATTGTTGAAAACAGGCGGTGAATTGCGTGAAACCGCCGCCGACCCGGCTGTCATCGCCAACCCAACACCGGCTTTGGCCCGTTCCGCGTGATAGGCGCGATAGCGATCTTTGGGCATACCGTCTTCGGGATAGGCCGGTTCATGCGCCGTCGTCATGATCCGGTTCTTGAGCGTCAGGTGTTTGAGTTGATAGGGCTGCAGCAGTGGATCGGTGGAAAGGTCCTTTGGCATTGCGGCTCCGGACAGTTTACGTGGCTCGACTGTATCTATGTGTAGGCTCATTCGGCGCGCCGGTTTTCCGCAAGGCGACCAGAGCAGGTGCAAACGCGACAACGGTTGCAATGGTTTGCTCGGTTTGGTTCAGTCCCCGCAACGCAAGGAGTCGCCGTGCCAGACACCCCTAACGTCCCCGAGTTTCCGCTCATCGCCCCGTTGGGTCTGGGCGGTTGGCTGGTGCGCTTTGGCGACCGGCCCGACGACGCAGCAAACCGTGCTGCGTTGTCCTTTCGTGCGGCCATCGACGCCGCGAACTGGAAGGAAGTTGCGGAAACGGCCACCGCGCTCGCGTCCGTTTTCGTCAGTTTCGATCCCATGGTCACAGCGGCCGATGCGCTGAGGCACAAACTCGCGATGTTGCTGGCTGAGCGGGATTGGATGGGGCAGGGGTTGCCCGCAGGGCGGCGGCGCTGGACCATTCCCTGTGCCTTTGGCGGCGCAAGCGGCCCCGCCTTGACCGATGTTGCGCAACAGGTCGGCTTGAGCGCAGACGAGGCAATTACAGCACTGACCCAAACACCGGTGCGCGTTCTGACCTTGGGGTTCGCTCCGGGACAGCCGTATTTGGGTACGTTACCACCGGAATGGGATATTCCGCGTCAGAAAACTCTCACGCCAATGGTGCCTGCCGGTGCGCTGGTCGTGGCTGTGCGGCAACTGATCGTGTTCACGGCGTCCACACCGACGGGCTGGCAACACATCGGGCAGACAAGCTTCGGCTGCTTTCGGCCAGACAGCGACTCAGCTTTTCCTTTGCGCGCCGGAGACGAGGTCGTGTACCGGGCTGTATCTGCAACGGATCTTCCACCATTTGGCGGTGATGGCGGCGCAATCTGCGAGGATCTGCCATGACGCCAGCCCTGAAATTAATAGCGGTTGGCCCGCACGTTACCGTTCAAGATACTGGTCGCTTGAGAACTTTGGCATTTGGATTATCGCGCGGCGGCGCGGCTGATCGATATGCCTTGGCGGAAGGCGCCGCATTGCTAGGGCAGGCCGCGGACTTGGCCGTGTTGGAACTGGCGGGAATGGGCGGCACCTTCATGGCACGCGGCGCGTTTTGCGTGGCGCTTACCGGTGCAGTTATGAGCGCGGAAATTGACGGCACACCTGTTCTATGGAACGCGTGTCACATGCTGCAAGACGGCCAGACATTGTGCATTGGTCCGGCGCGGCACGGCAGCTATGGCTATCTGTCAGTGGGCGGCGGTTTTCTGACGCCAACACTTCTTGGGGCGAGGTCGATGAATCCGGTCGCGGGTGTTGGCACCCCGCTGGAGGCTGGCGATTGCTTGCCTGTGGGGGGTGGCGGTCGTTCAGGACTGCGGCTTGAGCCTGTGGCGCGTTTTGGAAGTGGAACGCTGCGTGTCTTACCCGGCCCGCAAACCGACCTGTTCACAAAGGACATGCTTTCACGTTTCTCAGAAACGACATTTCGCCGTGATCCGCGGAGCAATCGCCAAGGTGCTCGGCTTGCGCAAGACAGTGACGGATTTTCAGCAAAGGGCGGGCTCAGCGTTCTGTCGGACATTATCGTGCCTGGCGACATCCAGATCACGGGCGACGGCACCCCATTTGTTTTGATGCCAGACGGCTGGCGGCTATCCGCGGCTCGGGTCGGTTTTGCCATGCGATCTTGCGCGGGTCGCACAGGCCGGACCCACAGACGAATTGCGCTTCCGGTTTGTGGACCGGGGTGAAGCCCTTGCCGCAGAAAGTGCTGCGCGTGCGGCTTGCGCAAAACTCTCTGCACAGGTCGAGCCAGTTTTGCGCGACGCAGCCGACATACCGGACTTGTTGTCATACCAACTTATCAGCGGTGTGACCTTGGGGGACGACCTGTTCTGAGTAAAGCAAATGGCTGATCCAATAGTTATGGAATCAGAGTTATGTAAATTATATATGCGTGCTTTGTCGTTCAGACCAAGTGAGCCACTGGTCGTAACACGCCGATGGCGCTAGGTTTCTTAGCAAGGAGACCCCATGCGCGCTTTTGCCGATCTATTCCGTAGCCTTGACCAGACCTCGCGGACCAGTGTGAAAGTGTCTGCGCTTGCAGCTTATTTTGACATGGCACCAGAGCGCGATCGACTTTGGACCATCGCCTTACTGTCGGGTCGGCGCCCAAAGCGCTTGATCAGCACTGGGCGTTTGCGTGATTGGGCCGCTGAGACGGCACAAGTGCCCTTATGGCTGCTGGAAGAAAGCTATGCCGTTGTCGGCGACTTGGCAGAGACAATTGCGCTTTTGCTTCCAACATCTGGCGGTACAAGCGCGCCGACGCTGTCGAACGTCATGGATGAGTTGGCCGCACTTTCGAATGCGGAAGACGACGAAAAACGTGCGACGGTGATGCGGTATTGGAACGACCTGCCGCCGGATGCACGGCTGGTGTTCAACAAACTGATCACTGGCGGATTTCGCATGGGCGTCAGTCGCAAGCTGATGACAAGGGCACTATCAAAGGCCACTGGAATTGAGGAAAGCGATCTGGCGCACAGGTTGATGGGTAATTGGACACCGCAAACAATCAGCTATGCCAATTTGGTGCTTGAACCAGATGCCAGTGAGCAGACTGCGCGCCCCTACCCCTTTTATCTCGCCTATCAGATTGAAAGTGCGCCCGAAGACCTGGGTGACCCCGGTGATTGGATGGCCGAGTATAAATGGGACGGAATCCGCGGTCAGCTCATCCGGCGCGGCGGCGATTGGCATCTTTGGTCACGTGGCGAAGAACTGATCACTGATCAATTTCCCGAACTGGCGGCCACGTTAGACCATGTCCCAGATGGCACAGTCTTGGATGGTGAATTGCTGGCTTGGCAAGACGATGCGCCGCGCCCCTTTGCTGATCTGCAAAAACGGCTTGGCCGCAAAACGGTGCCTAAAAAGGTGCTGAAGGACGCGCCCGTGGTGCTTCTGGCCTATGATCTGCTTGAATTTGGCGGCAAGGACCTTCGCCCATGGCCACTTCGATCAAGGCGCGACGCCTTGACTGAGGTGATCCGCGCCCTGCCCCCAGATTGTCCGGTGCGCCTGTCCGACCCTTTGAAGTTTGCAGATTGGCCCGCGCTTGCTGCCATCCGTTCCAAAGCCCGCGACATTGGGACCGAAGGCGTGATGCTCAAGCGGATGCACGCCCCATATCTGGATGGGCGGCGCAAGGGCGATTGGTGGAAATGGAAGTTGGACCCAATGACCGTCGATGCGGTGATGATCTATGCGCAGGCAGGTCACGGACGCCGGGCAAACCTTTACACGGATTACACATTTGCCGTTTGGGACGGGGATACCTTGGTGCCGTTTACCAAAGCATATTCGGGCCTGACGGATGCAGAGTTCGGCAAGATCACAGCGTGGGTCCGCAAGAATACGTTAGAGCGTTTCGGCCCCGTTCGCCGCGTGACGCCTGAACTCGTGTTCGAGATTGCGTTTGAAGGTATTCAGGAAAGCAGGCGTCACAAGTCCGGTATTACGCTGAGGTTTCCACGCATGGTCAGGTGGCGTCAGGACAAACCAATGGCCGAGGCGAACACGCTCGCCGATCTTCGGGCCCTATTGCCGGAGCCGTGAAAATCGCGGCGCACCTTGCGGTTCAAGGCATGCGCGCCCTATGTCTATGCCATCACTTGAAACGAGGGCCCTATGCGCGATTTTCCGACACCTGTTCATGACGCAAACGCAACCGGAGCGAACGGAGGCTTTGGCGATCTGCCAGAATGGGATCTGACCGATCTGTATCCCGCACCGGACAGCCCGGAATTGGAAAAAGATCTGGCTTGGCTTGAACAGGCCTATTCTGATTTCGCCGCCGATTACGAAGGCAAGTTGGACACGCTGGATGCCGCCGGGCTATTGGAGGCTGTGCAACGTGACGAGGCGCTGAGCCAGATCGCCGGGCGCATCATGTCGTTTGCCGGTCTGCGCTATTACCAGAACACGGTGGACAGCGAGCGCGCAAAATTCATGGCCGATATGCAGGATCGCATCACGGTGATGACCAGCCAGCTTGTGTTCTATTCGCTGGAGTTGAACCGTATTCCCGATGACAAGCTGGCGGCAATGCTGGCTGAGAATGCGGACCTTGGGCGGTACAAACCGGTGTTTGATCGCCTGCGCGCGATGAAGCCTCACCAATTGTCGGACGAGTTGGAAAAGTTCCTGCACGATCAGTCTTCGGTTGGGTCAGCGGCGTGGAACCGTTTGTTTGACGAGACAATCGCCGATCTGGAATTCACCGTTCAGGACGAGCCACTGAACCTTGAAGGGACGTTGAACCTTTTGACCGACCCTGATCGTGCAACCCGCGAAGCTGCGGCGCATGAACTTGCGCGCGTTTTTGGCGAAAACGTGCGTATCTTTGCCCGGGTTCACAACACGCTGGCGAAGGAAAAGGAAATCGAAGATCGCTGGCGCAAGATGCCCAGCCCCCAGGCAGGTCGCCACTTGGCCAACCATGTGGAGCCTGAGGTCGTCGAGGCCCTGCGCAACGCCGTTGTTGCCGCCTACCCCAAGCTGTCGCACCGCTATTACCAGCTGAAACGCAAATGGCTGGGGCTGGACACGCTTGAAGTCTGGGACCGCAATGCCCCCCTTCCGATGGAAGATGAAACGGTCGTCGACTGGCCGACAGCCCGCAAGATGGTGATGGATGCCTATGCGGATTTCGATCCACGCATGGCTGACATTGCCGAGCCGTTCTTTGAAAAAGGCTGGATCGACGCAGGCGTGAAGCCCGGCAAGGCTCCGGGCGCGTTTGCGCACCCGACAGTCACCAATGTGCACCCTTATGTCATGCTGAACTATCTCGGAAAGCCGCGTGATGTCATGACATTGGCTCACGAATTGGGTCATGGGGTGCATCAGGTTCTGGCGGCCGACCAGGGCGAGCTTTTGTCTTCAACGCCTTTGACCTTGGCGGAAACGGCATCGGTCTTTGGCGAGATGCTGACCTTCCGCAAGTTGCTGTCAAATGCCAAAGACGATGCGCAACGCAAGGTTCTGTTGGCCGGCAAGGTTGAGGACATGATCAACACCGTTGTGCGGCAGATCGCGTTTTACGACTTCGAATGCAAACTTCATGCGGCGCGGCGCGAAGGGGAACTGACCCCCGACGATATCAATGCGCTTTGGATGAGCGTGCAGGCCGAAAGCCTTGGCGATGCCTTCACCTTCATGGAAGGGTATGAAACCTTCTGGGCCTATGTTCCGCATTTCGTGCATTCGCCGTTTTACGTCTATGCCTATGCGTTCGGCGACGGGTTGGTGAACGCGCTTTACGCGGTCTACGAAGAAAGCGGCGACGGGTTCCAGGAGAAGTACTTCGACATGCTTAAAGCGGGTGGATCGAAACACCACACCGAACTTCTGGCACCGTTCGGCTTGGATGCGTCAGACCCGGCGTTCTGGGACAAAGGCCTCTCGATGATCTCGCGCCTGATTGACGAGTTGGAAGCGATGGAAGACTAAGCTCCCAACTGGATAAAGTTATTGACCGGCCGGTCCCCTTGGGGTCGGCCGTTTTTCGTTGGCGCATATCAAAGCCGCCGTCATAAGGGCTTTTTGACCGCGCCCGTTAATAGTTTGCGCTTTATTTCAGATGCTTGAGGTCACGCCTCTCGCAACCAAAACGATTGTTTTTGTGACGAGAGGTAAAAAATAGTTACCAAATTTCAAAAACCCGTGTTAGCGATATGGGGCGACAGTTATGGCACAAGACCAAACACAATCGCCTGAACGCGTGCGCGGGGCGCTTTTTCCCGCGACTTGGGAGGAGACAAAATGAGAAAATTGATGACGTCGGCGGCATTGTTGGCGCTGATTGCAGGACAGGTGTCGGCACAAGAGTCAGACACCCGCTCGAACTCTGAAAAAATGCAAAGCATGCAGGCCACTGGCACGACAGAGTTCACCTTTGTTGACCAAACCGGGGACTATGCCGATGGGATCAAGCGTACGCTTGAACGCATCACCTTGCCCGACGGATTCAAGATTGGGCTTTATGCTGTTGTGCCGGATGCACGACACATCGCCGTCGGCCCTCAAGGCGTCGTAACCTTTGTCGGCACCCGTAAAGACAAGGTTTGGTCGGTCACGGATCGCAACAAGGACCGCGTCGCTGATGAAGTCAAGGATTTCGCGCCTTCACTGACATTCGCGATCCCCAACGGCGTTTGCTTCAGCCCCGACGGGATGCTGTATATCGCCGAACAGAACGCGGTGACAAAGTTCCCGGCAGCAGAATTCTTCTACGAAAGCCCGGATATTGCACTCGCGCCAATCGTGCCCAAGGGGGAGCTGATCCCGGTATCCGAGGAATCGTTCAATCACACTGCACGCGTGTGCGATGTGGGCCCGGACGGAAACCTCTACATTTCGCTTGGTCAGCCGTTCAACGTGGCGCCGCCAGAAAAGCTTGAACTCTATAACGAGGTCGGGATTGGCGGGATCATTCGGATGGACCAGAACGGTGGCAACCGCGAAGTCTATACCTACGGTGTGCGCAATTCCGTCGGTCAGGATTTCCACCCCGTCACTGGCGAATTGTGGTGGACCGATAACCAGGTTGACGGCATGGGCGATGACATCCCCCCAGGCGAGATCAACAAACAGACCGAAATGGGCCAGCACTTTGGACACCCGTGGTTTGGTGGCGGCACCGTGCGCACCAACGAATACGCGGGACAGGAGGTCCCCGTCGACGTCGTGCACCCTGTTTCTGAAACCGTTGCCCATGCGGCGGATCTGGGCATGATGTTCTATACTGGCAAAATGTTCCCTGAAATGTACAAGAACGCGATCTTCTCGGCTCAACACGGGTCGTGGAACCGCACCACGCCAGTTGGCGCACGCGTCATGGTCAGCTTTGAAGATGCAGAGGGCAACGTTACGACAGAGCCTTTCGCAGAAGGCTGGATCGATGAAAACGGGGAATATCTGGGGCGCCCGGTGGACGTAGCGCAACTGCGCGATGGATCGCTGTTGGTGTCTGATGACCTTGCCGGGGCCATCTACCGGATCTGGTACGAAGGCTGATGCGCGTCGCAATCGCACTGGCACTCGGCGGGCTTTTGCTCGCCGGTGCTGCACCGGCGCAGGACGCGCAGAACGGCCGAAAAGTAGCCGGCATGTGCCGCACCTGTCACGGCCTTGATGGCTACGCAAAAATCCCAATTGCGCCGCATATTGGGGGCGAACCTCAGTCCTACCTCGTGGAACAATTGACGGCTTTCAAGTCCGGAACGCGGCAGCACGAAATGATGACGGTTGTTGCGAGTGGGTTGTCCGAACAGCAAATCCTTGACGTTTCGGCGTGGTACGCCTCGCACACTGCGACAGCGGAACTCGCTGTCGGGGCCAACCCGGAAGACGCACCACAAGACTGCGTCGCCTGTCACGGTACGGCAGGCATTTCCGAATTGGACACGGCCCCGAACCTGGCGGCAGAAACGAACATCTACATCGACACGCAACTCAAGGCGTTTCGACTTGGCAAGCGCAAGAATGAGATCATGTCCGGTGTGGCAGCCGATCTAACAGATGCCGAAATTCGCGCATATGCAGATTGGTACGCCGCATCCAAGTTGACGATCACTGCACCTGTCGAAGCGAACTGAATCAACGCCTTGCGCAAACATCCTCAAACGCGGCCTACGGGCCGTGTTTTTTTGTGCCTAGGCGCTCACACAGCCCATGGGATGAAGTGAAATTGGCGAAAAAGAAGTGATGGTACCGCCTCCCCGGCTTGAACGGGGGACCTCTGGATCCACAATCCAGCGCTCTAACCAACTGAGCTAAGGCGGCACGTTGCGAGGGTTTAGCTTTGCCCAAGGACGATTGCAAGACCGTCTGAACGGTAAATCACGGTTTTTGTCAGCTGTCCGGAATTAGGGTGGCTTTTCACCTGCATCTGACGAGTGGTTTCTGAACGCTGCCCGTGTCAATCAGTGAGATTACTTTAGGGTCGCATCATAATCCTTTGCATTTTATGATATAAAAATAAAAATTCTGGATCAGCATGGCATCCAACCGATAGCCGCCCCTTGCCCGAACACCCGCAACGCGTTAGGCGACACGAAAAAGGAGCATGCCATGGGCATCAACACAGAAAGCGACTTGGTCGCCAACTTGCAAATCGGGCCGACAGATCATGGCATGGTTCGCATTTTCGTCGAGGCAGAGGGCGCAGAGATTCCCATGGATTTCGACCCTCAGGAAGCGATTGAGATCGCGGAAGAGATCATGGCCGCAGCGCAACAAGCCAAGGCCCTCAAGCGCCCCAAGTGATCCCGGCATCGCACATGCCTTGATGCCGTGCAGCAGCAACTCGCGCGAACCGCAACGTCACAGACTTGCGGCGTGCGGCGGCCAGCGGCGTGGCATCAGGCATACGCAGAATTTCGGCGCCGTAGCCGTCGGCCATGATCAAGCCGCTGTTGTCCGGCAGAAGGTCGATGGGAAAGTCAGCGTCGACAGCCCAAAAGAACCGATCAGCCCATTCAAGATATCCCTGCCACTTGCCGTCTGCCATGAAATCGGCGCGCGATGACTTGCACTCGACCACCCAAATCTCACCCTTCGGTCCCAGCGCCATCAGATCCACGCGCAACCGCCCCGGCAACGTCACCTCTGGAACAGACATGAAATCCAGACTTCGCAAGTGCCGTGCGACCCCGCGTGCCAGCAAGGCACCCGGGGCAAGGGGCGATTGTGAAGACATCTCAGCTGCCATGGCTCACACATGAACAATCAGAGAACAAAAATCAATTGGCATAAAACCCTTCCGCCCTTGCCGTGACCGGGGACGAGGCTTATGTGGGTTCAAGGCGGGTGCTGCCCTTCCCGTGCCTGTGGCTCAATTCCAGTGGCCTTAAGCAAAACCGAGGGGGCTGGCTCTGTCATGGCCCTGGTCATGTTACCTGGCTCCCACCTGTACATACAGGCTCTCGGGAATAGCAAGCCTCCACGGTTGCGCGCGGGCCCGCCACTTTTCCACCATAAGATGTGAACATAGTGTCAAAGACGGACACAAAAAAACGGCCCTTGGGCCGCCTTTGTTCGCGTTAAGCTCTGGATTAGCGCCGGGCGTCAACCCGAACTGGAATGGGTTCAGCAAGTGGGATTGTCACGGCATCTCTACGTCCACCGGTGTCGCCCTCGTCGCCGTGTCCCTTTGGCAATGACAGGGCGAATTGGACACCGGCAAAAACGATGCCGTTGAACACCCACAACATAAGTACCGCCAACCAACCAATGGGTGAGCTGGACACCAGATGCCACAGATTTGCAACGTTGAAGCTCAGAAGCATCACCACGAATGCCGCCGAAATTGCGTATCCGATGATCACCTGACGAATGTAGAGTTTCACGAGATGTGGCATGGCCGACTCCTATGGTTCCCTCAGACATAGAGCGAACAGGGGCGTCCCGCCACCCCTTGCGATCAAAAAACATTCTGCAAACCGCATGTGACCTATCGAAGTCAGAATCCCTCGGGCCGCGCCTCACGCGCCATATGGTCGAGCACAGCGTTGACGAATTTCGGCTCTTTGGTCTCTGGGAAAAACGCTTCGGCCACTGACACAAATTCCGAAATCACCACCTTGGGCGGTGTGTCTTTGTCCATGAGTTCGGCCCCAGCCGCGCGAAACAGAGCCCGCAACGTTGGGTCGATCCGGGCAATGGGCCATTTCGCAACCAGCGCCCGATCCGTCATCTGGTCAATCTTGGCCTGCCAGTTAACGGCTTCGCTGACGATACGGCGGAACATGTCCGTGTCGGCTTCGACCATATCATAGTCTTCGAATTCCTCGCCGAACCGGAAGTTCGCAAATTCCGCGGTCACACTGTCGGCCGTCTGATCAGTTGTTTCCATCTGAAACAGCGCCTGCACCGCAAAGAACCGAGCCGCCGAGCGCATTTTTCGACGCTGGTTGCCTGACAGGTTAGATGTTGTTCCGATTGTCATGCGAAGCCCGCCCCAGTGCTGCCGCCTTCTGACGGTGTGATGAAGCCCACGCCCATGGGCTGCTTGCGCATGGTCCGGCCAAGCGCGATCAAATGCAAAGCTGCAGCAGCAGCGCCACCGCCCTTGTTCTGGCCGGTTGGATCAGCCCGAACAGCCGCTTGGTCATAGGTTTCGACCGTCAGAATGCCATTCCCAATACACAGCCCCTGCAGGCCGAGCAGCGTCAAGGCGCGTGAACTATCGTTGCAAACGGTATCGTAATGGGTTGTTTCGCCACGGATCACGCAGCCAAGCGCCACGAATCCGTGATAGTCGCCGCATTGATCGGCAATGCGCACGGCGGTCGGAACTTCCAACGCGCCGGGCACTTCGATCACGTCACAGGTGCCGCCTGCTGCCTCAATTTCGGCCCGCGCGCCTTGAACCAGATTGTCGGCAATGTCTTTGTAATACGGTGCGACAACCACCAGAAGATGGGTCGGCGCATCGAAAACAGGACGCGGCAGGGAATGATGTGTTGGACCGGCCAAAGCGGTTTACTCCGTGGGGATCGGACGCGTGTCTTCTATTGAAAGGCCATAGGCGTCAAGCCCGACCACCTTTGGTTTTACGGAATTTGTCAGCAGGATCAGTTTCGACAACCCAAGCGACGACAAAATCTGTGCCCCAAGCCCGTATTGGCGCAATGTCCGCGGGGAAGCTGCGTCTTCGGTCTGCAGCTTCATCGTCGTGTCGCGCAGCAGCACAAGGACGCCGCGGCCTTCATCGGCGATCAGCTTCATTGCCTGACCAAACTCAGCCGCACGGCCTGCCCCACCAAGACCCACTACATCGAGCATCGGATCAAGCCCGTGCATCCGGACAAGCACGGGGGCGTCACCCGATATATCGCCCTTGATAAGAACGATGTGTTCATCGCCAGCGGCCGTGTCGGTATAGATCCGCATCGTCCAGTCGCCGCCAAATTCAGATGTCACTGACCGTTCGTCGCTCACGGCAACCAGATTGTCGTGGCGGCGGCGATAGGCAATCAGGTCACTGATGGTTCCGATCTTAAGGTTGTGGCGCTGCGCAAATGCCACCAGATCCGGCAGGCGTGCCATCGTGCCATCGTCGTTCATAACTTCGCAGATCACGCCGGCCGGGTTAAGCCCTGCCAAGCGCGACACGTCGACGGCGGCCTCGGTGTGACCGGCGCGAACCAGAACCCCGCCATCCCGCGCGCGCAGAGGGAAAATATGCCCCGGCGTCGCGATATCCGCCGATGTCTTGGACGTGTCGATCGCCACGGCAACACTGCGGGCGCGGTCATGGGCCGAAATCCCGGTTGTCACCCCTTCACGCGCCTCAATCGACACGGTGAAGGCTGTCTCGTGACGCGATGAGTTGTCAGACGCCATCAAGGGAAGTCCAAGCGCGTCAATGCGATCACCTGTCAATGTCAGGCAGATCAACCCGCGCCCATACGTCGCCATGAAATTGATCGCCTCAGGCGTCGCCATTTGCGCCGGTATCACCAGATCGCCTTCGTTCTCGCGATCTTCGTGATCGACCAAAATGAACATACGCCCATTGCGCGCATCATCGATGATTTCTTCTACGCTGGAGATTGCGTCGGCGTAATCGGGTGTGTCTGTATCGGCCATGGGGGCTCCGCTTTCGTGAAGGCCAGACATAAGGCAGGGCGCGGGCATTGACCAGACCGCTGCGCCCACGCATCGTGATCAAAACGCAGACGAAGGAAAGATACATGCGCATCGCAACCATGGCGACCGGTGGGATCGGCGGATATTTGGCGGTAAAGCTGGGTCTTGCAGGGCATGACGTCGCCTGTGTGGCACGCGGCGCGCATCTGCAAGCCATCCGGGCGGCTGGGCTCAGGTTGGACACGGCGCGCGGGCCCGAGATGTTTACACCCGCAATTGCCACGGATGCGCCGGGCGACATCGGCCCGGTCGACGTGGTGATTTTTGGCGTTAAGGGCAACGGGCTGGAAACAGCCGCAGCAGCGTGTCGCCCGCTGATTGGACCAGACACAGTGGTTGTACCCTTTTTGAACGGTGTCGAAGCCGCAGACCGGCTGCAGGCAATTTTACCTGCGCAGAACGTCGCCAACGGCGTGGCGTATGTCTTTACGACGATCACCGCACCGGGCGTCATCGGGCAAACTGGCAAGCCCGGCATGCAAGGGCGGTTTGTCTTTGGTGAACGAGACAATGCCCCAAGCCCGCGACTTGCAGCATTGAGAGAGGCAATCCGTCTTGCCGGCCCCGAAGCACCTGATGTTACCGACATAGACGCAGATGTTTGGACCAAATTTGTTCTGTTCAGTGCGATGTCAGGCGTTACAGCCGGGGCACGGTGCCGGATCGGCGACATTCGGGCTCATCCAGAGCTTATGGCGCTATTTGAAAATGTGATGCGCGAAACCGAAGCGGTCGCCCGCGCGCGAAATGTGGTCCTATCCCCGGAAGTGGTGGACAAGCATCTCGCCTTTATCGCCACCGCACCGGCAGATGCGCGCGCGTCGACCTCTGTCGATCTGGAAAAGGGTGCCCCATTGGAAACTCCTTGGCTTAACGGCGCTGTCGCGCGACTTGGGGCCGAAGTTGGTGTACCGACCCCTGCGAATGCAGCGATCAGCGCGTTGCTTGCGCCGTACGTCGCCGGGCGCGCGGGCTAACTGCCCTAGTCCGCCTCGGCAAGGCGCGCAACATAACGTGCCAATGTGTCGATTTCGAGGTTCACGGCATCGCCCTGTGCTACGTCGCCCCAAGTCGTGGCTTGCTTCGTGTGCGGGATGAAGTTGATTCCGAACGTGGCGCCATTCACTTCGTTTACAGTCAGTGATGTTCCATTAAGAGCAACAGACCCCTTTGGGGCAATGAACCGCGCCAAAGCGTCCGGCGCACGCAAGCTGACCCGCGTGCTGTCACCTTCATCGTGCACGGAAATCACCTCTGCTACGCCGTCCACATGACCGGACACGATATGCCCGCCCAGTTCGTCACCTACGCGCAATGCGCGTTCCAGGTTCAGCCGCCTGCCCGGCGTCCAGCCTTGTGCCGCGATATTCGTCTTTGACACCGTCTCGGCCGAGATATCCACGTCAAACCAGCCCTGACCATCCGGAAGCGCCCCTTTGGCGGTCACTGTCAGACAAACGCCGTCACATGCGATCGACGCTCCAAGCGCAACACCGGCCATGTCATAGCCGGTTGCGATGCGGGCAGTGAGATCGCCCTTTTGTTCCACCGCAACGATGCGGCCAATATCAGTGATGATGCCTGTGAACATGGCCTCGCGGTCCTCCGGTTTCTACGCCTTGTGCCGGAGGTAGCGTTCGCCGGGGGGCGGTGCAAGGGGATGGGCGCAGTTGCCTTGATCTCAGACCATTGCCCGACCGTGGGCGGCAATCCGCTGCCGGATCTCGTTGCGAATGGGGCCGCCGCGAGCCGGGTCCTTTAACGTCGTCAGCCAATGGGGCGCAACAGGCCTGCGAGCCCGCAACCCTGTCCATTCCAACCGCTGAAGTACCGCCGATGCGGGGCCGGGCAGAACGTCTGGAATAGCCTGCCCCGCAAGGGCGCCCCAGACGCGGGTCCACAACCGCCCGACCGACCACGGATTGTACCCGCCACCGCCCAGAACCATCAGGCGCGGGCTTGCGGCGCGAAGTGCCAGCGCGATACTGACATGCGCATTGTTCGACAGGGCCAAACGCGACATCGGGTCTTCGTCCAAGGCATCTGCCCCGCATTGCAAGACGATGGCATCAGGGCGAAACTCGGCCAGCTTTCGCAAGATCAGTTCATCCCGGATCAAGGCCATTTCATCGTCATTCAATCCGCGCGGCAGCGGCAGGTTCACGACATTTCCGCACCCACGATCCTCAAGCGCGCCAGTGCGCGGCCAGCGGTTTTCTTCATGGGTGGATATCAGAAGGACGGACGGATCATTCTGAAAAGCGAACTCAACCCCGTCGCAATGATGCGCGTCAATGTCGACATAGGCGACGCGGTCACACCCCTGAGCCTTAAGACCCAGAACCGCCAAGACCGGATCGTTGAAGTAACAAAATCCATTGGCCCGATCTGGAAAACCGTGATGCGTGCCACCGCCCGGCGCATGAATCACGCCGCCGTGCCGCAACAAGGCTGCCGCAAGAAGCACCCCGCCAACACCCGTCGCAGGCCGTCGAAACATCTCGCCGAAAATCGGGTTGGCTGTGGTTCCAATATTGTGCCGGTCTTTTACCGCAACGCTAACATGCTGGTCCGTCTCAGCTGCCTGAAGGGCCGCAACATAGTCGGGTGTGTGCCACAACGTCAGACCTTCGGGCTTGGCGCGCGGACTGGTCCGGTATTGTGCGGCTGGCAGCCACCCCAAGGCGCGGCACAGATCCATAACCTGGGGCACGCGCGGCACAGCCAGTGGGTGCCAACGACCATAGGAGGACCCCCGATACACATCCGAGCCAATGAATATCGGAACCGCCGCAGAAGCATCTGTAATGTCGACAGGCCCGGCTTCTGACGACATCATTGGGTCAGCATAGCCTCGATCGGTTGGGTGATCGAGGCGTCCATTGGCCGGGTCGATGACTGAAACGTGGCCTCGACCGAGCCATCGGGCGCAAGCAAGACCTTGTTGAAATTCCAACGCGGCGTGAAGCCAGCTTCCTTGGCCACCCATTGGTAAAATGGATGCGCGTTGCTGCCGCGCACATGCGTGATTTCGGTCATTGGAATGGTCAAACCAAATGTGACCTCGCAGAAGTCTTTGACGTCTTCTTCGCCAGACAGTTCTTGCCGAAAATCATTCGAAGGCACAGCCAGCACAATCAAACCGCGATCGGAATACGTTTCAAACAGGGTTTGCAGACCCTCATATTGCGGCGTGAACCCGCACAAAGACGCGGTATTGACCACAAGGACCGGTCGCCCTTTCCAACCGTCAAGATCAATCGTCCCGCCATCAATGGAGTTAAATTCAAAAGCCTGTGCCTGTAGCGTGGCAAAGGCAATAAAGGTTGCGCTGATACATGCGAGTCTGTTCTGTGTCATCTGCGAATGGCTCCGTTCGTGGTGGCGTGAAATATAGGGCGCACCAAGCTCAAGGCAGACATTATTCTCATTTTTACCTTGAGGACGCCGGGTCACCTAATCCCCTTGCACAGACCAAGTTTCCAGCAGTATAGCGTTGTTTCGCGGCCAAACTCTTCTATCTAAAACTTGCCGCATATGGGCAAGGATTGACCGCAGCAATGTCGAAGCAGAGTTCCAAAAAGTCACCGATCAGTGCAGATTTGCTGCACGCGAAAGGTGCAAGGTCGCAATATGGGGCGGTGTGTTTTCGGGTGAAGAGCGGCAAGGTGCAGGTGCTTTTGATCACCAGTCGCGGTACGGGGCGCTGGGTCTTGCCTAAGGGCTGGCCAGTCAAAGGGCAAACGCCGGCAGGCAGCGCAACGGTTGAAGCATTTGAAGAGGCCGGCGTGCAGGGAAAGACCTTTCCTGTGTGCATTGGGCTTTATACGTATGACAAATACATGTCCGATATAGAGTCGATCCCTTGTGTGGTTGCGCTTTACCCTTTGCGGGTGAAGAAACTGCGCCGCAAGTTTGCCGAAAGCGATGAGCGTCGGCGCAAGTGGTTTTCGCGCAAGGTCGCGTCAGAACTGGTGCACGAGCCCGAATTGGCCCAGATCCTTCGCACATTTGATCCGGACCCATTTTTATCCTGACCGGCTGTCACGCCCCCTCGCCCGTTATGGTGACTTGTCAAAACCTTGGTTTTTCTTGAGTGATGTGCACATGGCCTGAGGCAAAACTATGATCCGCTACGCACTTAAATGCGATAATGACCATGTATTCGAAAGCTGGTTCGCGTCAGGCGCGGCCTTTGACAAGCTGTGTGCAGCCGGTCAGATTGAGTGCCCTGTATGCGGTATTTCGGCGGTAACAAAGGCACTGATGGCCCCTCGGGTCAACACCGCTGGTGAGAAACCTCAGCCGCAAAGCGGCCCGTCCCCGGACCTGCCTGCCAAAGCCGATCTTCCCCCACCTGCGCAAGCCGAGTTGGCAAAAGCCATCGGTGCCCTGCGCGAAAGGATCGAACGAGAGACAGAAAACGTCGGCAAACGGTTTGCGGAAGAAGCCCGCGCCATTCACACCGGTGACGCACCCGAGCGGGCGATCCGAGGTGAAGCAACCGGGAAAGATGCCAAAGCCCTGATTGATGATGGTATCTCAATCATGCCTTTGCCCTATATCGATCCAAAGAAAGTGAACTGAGAAATGCGCGTACTGATCACTGGGGCCAATCGCGGGATTGGGCAAGGATTGCTGGCACACTACGCCGCGCAGCCGGAAACGGTTGCTTTTGGAACGGTGCGCAGCACACCGGCGGATGATGCTCTGACCCAGTTGGACGTCACGCGCCCCGAAGGCTTTACAGACCTCGCCGCGCGGTTCCACGATGTCGCCCTTGATTTGCTGGTGTGCAATGCGGGCGTTTATCCCGACAAAGGAATGACGCTGGATACCAAGATTTCGCCTGACATCTGGTCCCAGGCGTTTTCCGTGAACGTAACCGGTGTCTGGATGACCATTGAGGCCCTGTTGCCTGCATTGCAACGCGCCAAGACCCCGCGCATCGCGATCATCTCCTCAATCATGGGATCAAGCGAACGCGCGCCCGGTGGGTCCTATGTGTACCGCGCCAGTAAAGCCGCAGTGACGAATTTGGGGCGCAACCTTGCCGTCGATCTGGCGCCTAAAGGGATTTCAGTCGGGATGTATCATCCGGGATGGGTGCGAACGGATATGGGGGGATCATCCGCTGATATCAGCCGCGATGCCTCGGTTGCTGGGCTGACTGCTCGCTTTGCGGCCCTTGGCCCGGAAACCAGCGGAGTTTTTGAGTCCTACGATGGGACGCCGATCCCGTTCTAAGCCGCCACGTCACGCATACCCTTGCGGCGGGGGCTGTGCTTGAATAAACAGCCCCGACCGGCGCGGTGTCGGTCACATGGTCTTGGTTTGCAAGGCCGGTCACACGGGCAAACGCTGCCCGGAAGCGGGGGGCACAACAGCGACCATGCCGATCCTGGTAATGAAATTCGGCGGCACGTCAGTGGCCGATCTGGACCGTATCCGCAACGCCGCCGAAAAGGTGCGCGCTGAAGTAGAGCGCGGCTATGACGTGATTGTCATTGTCTCGGCGATGTCTGGGAAGACCAACGAACTTGTCGGTTGGGTGAATGAAACTTCGCCCATGTTCGATGCGCGTGAATACGACGCTGTCGTGTCGTCGGGCGAGAACATCACAGCCGGTCTTATGTCACTCACGTTGCAAGAAATGGATGTGCCCGCGCGCAGTTGGCAAGGTTGGCAAGTGCCACTGCTGACCACGTCGGCCCATTCCGCCGCGCGGATCGAAAGCATCCCGCGCCATAATATCGACCAGAAGTTTGGCGAAGGCATGAAGGTCGCCGTGGTTGCAGGGTTTCAGGGCCTCAGCCCCGAAGGCCGGATCACGACACTTGGCAGAGGTGGGTCTGATACGACCGCCGTTGCCTTTGCCGCCGCTTTCGATGCGGAACGGTGCGACATTTATACGGACGTCAACGGCGTCTATACAACCGATCCGCGGATCACGTCGAAAGCCCGCAAACTCGACCGTATCGCCTTTGAAGAGATGCTGGAACTTGCCAGCCTTGGCGCGAAAGTCCTGCAAACCCGGTCGGTAGAACTCGCCATGCGGTACAAAGTTCGCTTGCGCGTCTTGTCATCGTTCGAGGAAAGCACCCCCAATTCCGGCACGCTCGTGTGTGACGAGGAGGAAATTATGGAAAGCAAAGTTGTTTCTGGCGTCGCGTATTCGCGGGAAGAAGCCAAGATCACGCTTGTCAGTGTCGAAGACCGCCCAGGCATCGCCGCCGCCATTTTCGGGCCATTGGCTGATGCCGGCGTGAATGTTGACATGATCGTTCAGAATATCAGCGAAAAAGACTATGACGATCACCCCGAAGCGGTGACCGACATGACCTTCTCGTGCCCGAACGATCAGGTTGCCCGCGCCGAGAAAGCGATCCTTGATGCAAAGGCCGCAGACCAGATCGGATTTAGCGAATTGGTCGTCGATACCGATGTCTGCAAGATTTCCGTTGTTGGGATTGGGATGCGCAGCCACGCGGGCGTTGCCGCGCGTATGTTTGCGGCGCTCAAGGCTGAGAACATCAACATCAAAGTCATCAGCACCTCTGAGATCAAGATTTCCGTCCTGATTGACCGGAAATATATGGAACTCGCGGTTCAGGCGCTTCATGATGCCTTTGAGCTGGAGACAAACTCCTGACGGAAGCGCATGGCCCAAGCGACGGAAACTGAAAGCCGCAAACTGCTCGGTCGCCTACGTCAAGCAATGGCGTCAGGCGGCGCGGGGCAAGAGCGGCTTGACCGGATCACTCATCTGATCGCGGACAGCATGTGCACGGAAGTGTGCTCAATATACCTGTTCCGAGACAACGAAACGCTTGAGCTTTGCGCGACAGAGGGCCTGCGCCCCGAAGCCGTGCATCAGACGCGGATGCGCCTGAACGAAGGTCTGGTGGGCCGCGTCGCCGCCACCTCCAGAGCGATCAACAGTGCCAACGCCCCACAAGAGCCCGGTTTCCGCTTTATGCCAGAAACGGGCGAAGAGGTGTATTCATCCTTCCTGGGCGTGCCGATTCAACGCCTTGGGCAGCGGATGGGCGTTTTGGTGGTGCAGTCCAAAGAAGCGCGCAGTTTCTCTGGAGACGAACTTTATGCGCTTGAAGTCGTCGCCATGGTCTTGGCGGAGATGACGGAACTTGGCGAGATCATGGGCGAAGGCGACAGCCTGACGCCCCTGCACAAACGCCCGCAAGTGTTTCGCGGCGGGGTTGGGCAAGAAGGGACAGCCGAAGGGCATGTCTTTTTGCACGACCCGCGTGTGGTTGTCACAAATCCGATCAGTGACGATCCGGCAGCAGAACTGAAACGCCTTCGCGCCGGAATCAAGACGCTGCGCGGTTCGCTCGATTCATTGCTGGCGGACGCCAGCAAGATGGAAGGCGACCATGTTCAGATCCTCGAAACCTATCGCATGTTTGCCAATTCCAAAGGCTGGCTGCGACGGATGGAAGAGGACATCGCCCGCGGCTTGTCAGCCGAGGCATCCGTTGAAAAGGAACAGTCCGCCGCACAAGCGCGAATGCGCACCGTCGCAGACGCATACTTGCGGGATCGCTTGCATGACCTTGATGATCTGTCCAATCGGCTTTTGCGGATACTCACGGGCCAAGGGCGCGATACAGGCGCAGCGCGGCCCGATGATGCCGTTCTGGTCGCACGCAATATTGGCCCAGGCGAGTTGCTGGAATACGGCCGTACTCTCAGGGCAATCGTTCTGGAGGAAGGGTCGGTTGGCAGCCATGCCGCTGTAATCGCCCGCGCTTGGGCGATCCCGTTGATTGTCAACGCATCTGGCATCACAACCGAGGCGCTGAACGGCGATCAAGTGCTCGTCGATGGCAATGAAGGCGTTGTGCACTTGCGTCCCGATGACAGTGTGACGTCAGCCTTCCGCGATAAGTTGGCTATGCAGGCTCAGGCGCAGGAACGCTACACCAGCATTCGCGATTTGCCTGCCACGTCGGAATGCGGACAGCGTGTGAGCCTGCACATGAATGCGGGACTCATGGCTGACCTGCCCAGCCTTGTTGGTTCGGGCGCTGAAGGGGTCGGGTTGTTCCGCACAGAATTGCAGTTCCTTATTCGATCAAAGGTTCCGCGCAGGGGCGAATTGGCGAGCCTTTATGGGCGTGTCATGGATGCCGCCGATGGCAAGCGCGTGGCTTTTCGAACCCTTGATATCGGGTCTGACAAAGTCTTGGCCTACATGAAGCCCACGGAAGAGCCCAACCCGGCGCTTGGTTGGCGGGCAATTCGTGTGGGGCTCGACAAAAAGGGCGTTATGCGGATGCAACTGCAGGCGCTGATCCGGGGGGCCGCAGGACGCGCCTTGACGGTCATGTTCCCCTTTGTGGCACAGTTCGACGAATTCCGTGATGCGCGCGAAATGCTGTTGCGCGAATTGGACCGCGAAGAAAAGCTTGGCCACCCCCTGCCCGAGCGTGTCGAAATCGGTGCAATGCTGGAAACGCCAAGCCTTGCATTTGCGCCGCGACAGTTCTTCGAATTGGCAGATTTCATTTCCATCGGCGGCAACGATCTAAAGCAGTTCTTTTTTGCAGCGGACCGCGAAAACGAACGTGTTCGCCGACGTTATGACACGCTGAACGTATCGTTCCTCAGCTTTTTGGAGCAAATCGTTGCCCGCTGCGTGGACACCGGGACACCAGTGTCTTTTTGCGGAGAAGACGCAGGCAGACCAATTGAAGCTGTTTGTTTCGCCGCCGTGGGCCTGCGTGCGCTATCCATGCGCCCAGCATCAATTGGACCGGTCAAGCACCTGATCCGGCAAACAAACTTGGCTGAACTTCGCGATGTTATTGAGCAAGGCAAGCTCAAAGGGGTTCAATCGGTTCGCCCTGACGTCATGGAATTTCTGAGCCGCCAAAGCTGACCTTCAGACCTCCCTCAACAGGTGGACACGAAGAAACATTGCAAAAATCGCACGCCCAGAACGGTCTTGCGGACCTGTCACTCATTGGTCTGTTTCAGGCTACTGGCCCATCCTATACCCGCAATCGCTGCTGACTGAACTCAAGCTCTGATCAACCATTCGGTCGCACGCGGCCTGCCCCAGTGGATTGATGACCCCCTACAGTGCTTTTGACACGAAAAAGGGGCCCAAAAGGACCCCTTTTCCAAATACTGCCTCTGACGAGATCAGCGCTTGGAGAACTGGAAGCTCCGACGCGCTTTGCGACGACCAAACTTCTTACGTTCAACAACACGGCTGTCGCGTGTCAGGAAGCCGGCTGCTTTGAGCGGGCCGCGCAGCGACGGATCGTACAACTGCAGCGCCTTGGAAACGCCGTGCTTGACCGCGCCAGCTTGGCCCGACAGGCCGCCGCCTTTGACAGTCGCCATCACGTCGAACTGGCCTTCAACACCAGCAACAGTGAACGGCTGGCGGAGGATCATTTGCAGAACCGGACGCGCGAAATAGGTTGTCACGTCTTTGCCGTTGACAACAACCTTGCCGGAGCCTGGCTTGATCCACACACGGGCAACCGCATCTTTCCGTTTGCCGGTCGCATAGGAACGGCCAAAGCTGTCGCGAACCGGCTCGCGGTTTACGGCTTCTTCCAGCGCGGACAGATCGGTTGCGCCAATCTCTGCCATGTCGACGGCACCTTTAAGGTCGTCGAGCGATTTGATTTCTTCGGCCATCATGCGCTCCGCGTATTCTTGGAATTCAGGATCTTAACGTCGATCACTTCAGGCTCTTGTGCCTCGTGTGGGTGCTCGGCGCCGGCATAGATACGCAGGTTTGTCATCTGCTTACGGCTCAAGCGATTGCCCGGCAGCATACGCTGCACGGCCTTTTCAAGAACCCGCTCTGGATGCGCACCTTCGAGGATCTTATCAGCCGTGGTCGACTTGATCCCACCGGGGTGGCCGGTGTGACGATAGTAAGTTTTCTGCGTCCGCTTGCGGCCAGTCAACTGGACCTTGTCGGCATTGATGACGATAACGTTGTCACCCATGTCCATATGCGGTGTGAAGCTTGTCTTGTGCTTGCCGCGCAAGCGCATCGCGATGATCGACGCAAGACGACCCAGAACGACGCCTTCGGCATCGATCAAAATCCATTTCTTGTCGATATCAGCCGGTGTGGCTGTAAAGGTTTTCATGGTCTCGACCTTCAGTGTTGATCGGTTGGCACATTGCGCCGCCCGGAAACTCGGATGCTGCGTTCTACGGGATTGGCAGGCGCAGTCAAGTGCGCATTTCCCATAATAATGCAGCAAAAACAAGCAACTGCAATTTAGGTATCATAATACCCAATAAAGACTGGCGAATTTGTCGCCTTTCCCAACGCAAAACGCCCGCGCTGTGAAGCGCAGGCGTTTCTGTAAGGTCAATGTGTGATCAGGCCCGACGAACGCGACTGCGTAGAAGCTGCAATGCCCATAGCAGAAGAAGCAGTGTGGCAGGAAGTGGGACCGCGGTGACGGACGGGACGCTGCCTTCACCGCCAAAGATTGCCAGGAACCCAGTACCGCCAGATCCGTCAGATCCGCCAAAGAAACCTGTGCCGTTATCTGTACCGCTATTGCCGCCCGACCCGCCGGATCCACCGCCTGCGTACAACATGCCGCCACCTGTTGCGCCGCCCAAAAGCGATCCGCCGTTTGTGCCCTCGCCCGATGCGAGGATCAGTTCGCCAGATGGATCGCCAAGGAAACCTGGAATGCTGAACTGTGGTGCTGTGCCGCCAGCCATCAACTCGGTCGTTTCAGGCAACTCGTCGGGGTACAAGCTTGACACTTCGACCACCAAAGACCGCGGATTTGCGGCTTCGCCGCCGTTCACAGCTTCAATGAGCGATGGATCGTCATTCCAAAGTTTTACACGCATGCCGCCACCGTTCGCGGCCACATCGGCAGGGTCCTGCGTGCCACGCGAGGCAACGCAACCGGCAGACTGATCGATCATCTGAACTTGCGGCTCACCGCGACCACCCGCCGGAGGCGTGATGCTCATGATCGGGCAACCGTCCATGTACACGTAAATCGTATCAACCAGAGATTCATCGCCATCGTTGATCCGTCCTGTGACACTGGGAGCGTCCAGAAGGATTGCATCGGAGGGTCCGACACCGCCGGCGCCATCTGCGTCAGCAAGAACTTGGCTGGAGAAGAACACGGCAACACCAGCCGCCACGCAGAGACCTGCTTGGGCTGATTTGGTAAGTGCGAATACCTTCTCCATCTTCGATCTCCAATGCTCAAAGCCTGTCTGCAGAACATTCTGCAAATTTAGCGCTGTTGCATCTTTCTAGCTGTTCGGGGTGTTTTGCTCAAAGTTCCATGCAGGTAACTTTGCTATCCCTACGGATAGGAATAGTGTGCTTGCAGGGGGTTATAACGCTGAGCTTCACCTTGCTCACCTTCTAGCAAGACGGCTATGATCAAAACAAGTTCAAGGTATTGAGTAGGTTAACGAGGCCCTTGCTACTGGTCTGTCCTCGTGTCCCTCACCAAACAATCGTACATCACCGACGGCAAGCGAACGACCCAGCTTGAGAATCTCTACATCGGCAATCAAATCTAGGTCTGCGGCTGGTTTGCGCATGAAATCAATCGCGCAGTTGGTTGTGACCGCCAACGCCTTTGGGCCGACCAAAGAAAGAACGGCAAGGTAAACGGCGACATCGGCAAGTGCAAACATGGTCGGACCTGAAACGGTGCCCCCGGGCCGCAAATGCGCAGGTCTTGTCCTGAGGCGGACACGCAAACGCATCGTTTCTAGTGATTCGATCTCAAAATCATCCGCGACTTGAGGAAACTCTGACACCAAAAAGGCGTTCAAAGCGTCGATATCCATTTTCAACTCGTGCATCGCTTTCCCCATTCCCAGAGCCTCGTTAAGCTGCTTATAAACCGGAGGAGAGGCAAGATGACCAATCACATGTCAGTCGGCAGCGACGCAGAAAACCTCGTGGTCAGGACCGACGAAGGCGCGATTGCGTGCCTTACCCTATCCTCGCCCGGGTCTTTGAACGCCTTGTCCGACGCGATGCTGGACGTTCTTGCAAAGCAGTTGTCACAAATCGCGCAAGACCCCTCGGTGCGCGTTGTGATCCTGCGCGGTGCAGGCAAGGCTTTTTGCGCCGGGCATGATCTTAAGGAAATGACGGCAGCCCGCGCAGCACCAGATGGCGGTGCCGCGTATTTTGCCGATCTTTTTGATCGGTGCGGCCAACTCATGCAGGCGATCCCCCGCCTGCCCCAACCTGTGATCGCGCAAGTGCACGGTATCGCGACAGCCGCAGGATGCCAACTTGTTGCCACCTGCGATATGGCGGTCGCGGCCGAAGGCACGCGTTTTGGCGTCAATGGTGTCAACATTGGACTGTTCTGTTCGACCCCGATGGTCGCCCTGTCGCGCAATGTCCCGCGCAAGCAGGCGTTCGAAATGCTGACAACCGGGGATTTCATCGCCGCAGACCGCGCGCAAGAGCTTGGGCTGGTGAACCGTGTGGTTCCCCACGCGGCGCTAGAGACAGAAACACTCGCCTTGGCAAAGCAAGTTGCCGACAAATTGGCACGTGCAGTGCGCATCGGCAAACGTGCGTTTTATGATCAACTGGACCAAGACCTATCAGGGGCCTATGCGCTGACTCGCGATGCCATGGTGCAAAATATGCTCGATAGCGATACCGCCGAAGGCATCGCTGCATTCATCGAAAAACGCGCGCCGACCTGGGAACAGTGACCGCGACTAGCGGCCCTCGTAGGACGGTTTGCGCTTTTCCAAAAAGGCTACAACACCCTCGCTGAAATCGCGGGTCTGACCGCACAGCCCCTGCAACTGTGCCTCAAGCGACAACTGCGCCTCAAGATCATTGGAATAACTCTGCCGAAGCGCCGTTTTGACATGGCTGTAAGCAACGGTTGGGCCGTCAGCCAAATGACGTGCACGTTTGGCCACATGATCCGCAAAGGCATCATCGGCCACGGCCTCCCATATCATGCCCCATGTCTCTGCTTGCTGAGCCGTGATGGGTTCGGCGAACAAAGCGGCCCCCATCGCCTTGGCAAACCCGACCTGACGCGGCAGCCAATAGGTGCCGCCCGCGTCCGGGATCAGGCCGATCCGCGTGAACGCTTGCAAAAAGACAGCCCGCTCTGATGCAATCACGACATCTGCTGCAAGCGCAAGGTTCGCCCCCGCCCCGGCCGCTGCGCCGTTGACCGCGGCAATCGTCGGGATGGGACACTCGAAAATCGCACGAAGCATGGGGGTGTACTCGTCGCGGAGCACGCGTTCAATATCCAGCGCCGCAGCGCCGTCACCAAGGTCTTGCCCGGAACAGAAACTGTCCCCGGCGCCTGTCATGACAAGAACGCGCGCGTTTTCCTGCGCGATCCGAATTGCTGCCGGAATTTCCGCACGCATCTGAACGTTGAGCGCATTCTTGACCTCGGGCCGCGCCAAGGTGAGCCATGCCACGCCGGCATCAATGTCGAGTCTGATTGTCTGAAAGTCCATTGCGTTCTCCGCTCCACGTTCGCAGGCAGACTACGACAGAGCGCACGTCACCGCACAAAAACGCTGGGTCATTTTTCTAGAATTTTTTGCAATTCTGCCGCTTCATCTTCTGTCAAATCCGGTGCTGCTTCTTTGTCTGATGCGCGCCGCCCCCGGATGTACACCGCTGCGATGCCAAAACCCGCAATGAACATGGCTGGCCCCGCCAACCACAAGATCATGTTCGAGCCGCGCGTTGTCGGATTGAGCAATACATACTCGCCATATCGGTCAACGATGAAGTCGACAACTTCAACGTTGCTGTCGCCCTCGACAAGTCGTTCGCGCACAAGCAGTCGCAAATCGCGGGCCAGGTCAGCGTTGGATTCGTCAATATTCTCGTTTCTGCACACAAGGCATCGCAGACCAGCAGAAATATCGCGTGCGCGTGTCTCTAGCTCTGGGTCAGCCAGAATTTCGTCTGGTTGCACCGCTGCGGATGGCAGCGGTGCAAACATCAAGCAGACGGCTAACGCGCGGGCGGAAAGCAAAAGGCGATTGATCATTCTGCGGCCACCGTTGACGGGTCTGCATCCCCCGATTTTCCGGGTTTGCGCGCGGCGCCGGGGGCCACACGGAACCGTCGGTCGCTCAAACTGACAAATCCACCAAGTGACATGATGATCGCCCCGGCCCAGACCCAGTTCGCGAATGGTTTGATATAGGTCCGAACCGCCCAGCCGCCGCCGGCCTGCGGGTCCCCGATCACAAGATACAGGTCACGGAAAACACCGTTATCGATGTCGGCCTCGGTCGTGGGCATTTGCGCCACCGGGTAGTTCCGCTTTTCCGGGTTTAGGATGGCCACTTGCCGCCCATTTTTGGACACAACAAGATCAGCCATGATCGAGTCGTAATTGGGCCCGGGTTCCCGGCGCACGTCGGCAAGAGTTACCTCATAGCCAGACACGGTGAACGTCTCGCCCACTTGTGCAACGCGGATGTCTTCGCTTTGCCATGCGGTCATGGCGGAAATTCCGATAAACGTGACGCCAAGCCCCATATGCGAAACCGTCTTTCCCCAATCTGCACGGGGCAGGTTCCAAAGACGACGTGCGCGCGACGCGACCCCGCCCCGGCCTGTCCGGGACCAAAGATCAATCAGTGACCCTGCGATCAGCCACACACCAAGGGCGATGCCAATCGGGGCAAGAATGCTGCGGTCTGTTTGGAAGGTCCAAATCAGGGCTGCCACCAAGAAGGTTGCGACAATCGGCAGCGTGAGCTGGCGCATCACACGACCCATCTTCGCACGTTTCCACGGCATCAACCCACCAATGGGCAGAATGATCGCCAGCAAAACCATGAAGGGCGTGAACGCCGCATCAAAGAACGGCGGGCCCACCGACAACTTTCGATCAAATAGCATCTCCGCGACAAGCGGCCATACAGTTCCAACGAACACCACAAAACATGACACAGCGAGCAGGATGTTGTTGGCCACCAACGCGCTTTCCCGGCTGAGCAAACCAAAGACGCCCTTTGCCTGCATCGACCCGGCGCGCGCCGCAAAAAGGGTCAGTGCGCCTCCCATGAAGATCCCCGTGATCAACAGGATAAAGACCCCGCGTTCGGGATCGTTGGCGAAAGCATGCACGGACGTCAAAACACCCGAGCGAACGATAAACGCCCCGATCAACGAGAACCCGAAGGCCAGGATCGCCAAAAGGATGGTCCAGCTTTTCAGGCTTTCGCGCTTTTCCACAACAATAGCCGAATGAAGCAGCGCTGCGGCCAAGAGCCAAGGCATGAAAGACGCATTTTCGACCGGGTCCCAGAACCAATAGCCGCCCCAACCAAGCTCGTAATAAGCCCACCAGGATCCCAATGCGATGCCGATGGTCAGAAAGACCCAAGCCGCCAGCGTCCAGGGACGGACCCAACCGCCCCACGCCGCATCAACGCGCCCTTCGATCAAGGCAGCGACAGCAAAGGAAAACGTCAGGGACAGCCCGACATAGCCCAAGTACAAAAACGGTGGATGAAACGCGAGACCGGGGTCTTGCAGAAGCGGGTTCAGATCCTGACCATCAAGTGGTGGAACCGCAAGCCGCAAGAACGGGTTCGAGGTGAAAATTATGAAGGCCATGAACGCCAGCGTTACCGCTGCCTGCACGCCGAGAACCCGCGCTTTCAGACTTGGGGGCAAGTTGCCCCCGAACCAAGCGGCAAGTGCGCCGTACAGCGTCAGGATCAACACCCAAAGCAGCATGGACCCTTCGTGGTTCCCCCAAACGCCCGTTACCTTGTAAAGCATGGGTTTCAAACTGTGGGAATTATCGACAACCAGCTTGAGAGAGAAATCAGACACAACAAAGGCATATGTCAGAGCTGAGAAACTGAATGCCGTCAGGAAAAACTGCGCTGTTGCGGCGGGAGAGGCAAAGGCCATCCAGCCGGACCAGCCGCGATGCGCTCCGATCATCGGAACCACCGCCTGAACAAGCGCCACGCAGGCCGCCAGCAAAAGGGCAAAGTGTCCAAGTTCTGCGATCATGTCCTACCCCTGTTCGACGGTGTCGATATACCCGGCCGTCTAAGGCCGGTTTTAATGTGTAAGCTAGGCTGCGCTCGGGTCACCGACAAGAGACAACGCAGCCGCAGCCGCCCTTCTGTGCCTCGCCTCAGACTTAGGCCAAGGGGGCGCAAGCAACGACACTGAGCAAGCCCAACGTCAGCTTTCGGGTTCCACGTAGACGCCCTGCTCTTTCAACGCGTCCACAACTTCTTTGGGCATGTACGTCTCGTCATGCTTTGCAAGAATTTCGGTCGCGGTGAACACGCCGTCTACATAACTGCCTGTGCCGACCATCCCTTGTCCCTCGCCAAAAAGGTCAGGAAGCACGCCCGTGAACACGACAGGCACGGAATCGCCACCATCCGTTACGACAAATTCAATGGTTTCGCCCTGCCCGCGCTTGAGTGAGCCAGTTTCGACGAGGCCACCGATGCGAAACACTTCTGTGCGCCCCGGCGGCTCTGCGATCACCTCGCTTGGGCTGCGGAAATAGTTGATCCCATCCCGCATGGCATAGCCAATCAACGCCGTTGAGATAATCAGCGCCACCACGGCCAAAGCGATCACTTGGATTCGGCGTTGTTTTTTCAGACTTTTCATCGTCGCTACGGAAACACCGGGGCAAGCATCAATCCCGCTGTTTCTTCCTCCCCCAACATAAGATTCGCATTCTGTATCGCTTGACCTGACGACCCTTTGGTCAGGTTATCCAGCGCAGCGATAACGATAGCACGACCAGACCGCCTGTCACCTGCGACACCCAGATGCACGAAGTTCCCGCCGCGCACGTGGCGCGTGGACGGATGCTCGCCGAACGGCAGAACGACGAGGAATGGCTCGTCAGCATAAGCGCGAGATAGTTCCGCATGGATCGCTTGTGGGTCACCTTTTACATAGACGGTCGCCAAAATTCCACGATTGGCCGGCAGCAAGTGTGGCGTGAACTGGACCTCGACCTTGCGGCCAGCCAGCTTTGAAAACTCCTGATCGAACTCGCCAAGGTGCCGGTGAACGCCACCAACCCCGTACGCATGCGTTCCCTCGGACAATTCTGCATGCAGCAGGTTTTCCTTGGGCGACCGACCAGCGCCGGAGACGCCGGTTTTCAAATCGATGATGATGTCGTCAAGATCAATCAGGCCGGCCGAGATAAGCGGCCGCAGTGCAAACTGCCCCGTCGCAGCGTTGCACCCGGTACACGCGACAAGACGCGCGGCGCGGATATCATCACGGTAGAATTCGGTCAGGCCATACACGGCCTCGCGCTGCATCTCGACGGCTGCGTGGGGCTGGCCATACCATTTCTCGTAGTCGGCCGGATCGCGCAAACGAAAGTCAGCGGACAAGTCGACTACTTTAAGATGGCTCGGCAAGGCTTTGATAACATTTTGTGTGGTCGCATGCGGCAGAGCACAGAACACCAAGTCCACGCCAGAAAAATCAATCTCGTCGATCTTGACCAAGACCGGCAGATCCACGTGCCGCAGATGGGGAAAAACCTGCCCCATAGACTGGCCCGCTTTGCGATCAGCCGAGAGTGCAACAATGTCATAGCTGGGATGCGTCGACAAAAGGCGGACCAGTTCCGCCCCGGTGTAACCGCTCGCACCAAGAATGGCGATTTTATGGGCCATGTTTGCCTCTCGTATTTTTTGAATGTGTAGTTCGGCGCGGGTCCGGATGCAATTCACGCTGACTTGAAGGTGATCTTTCGCCTCAAAAACTGCGTTGCCTTGGACGACACGCGCTCCGGCACTCCGGTGGTGAGAAAGGTTTTCCCGGCCCCCGTTCCGATCATGCCGGGATGGCGTTCTAAATAGTCGGCAAGGCTTTCGGCAACGATGCTGGCCTGACTATAGACTTTCACATCGGCGCCAAGCGCGCGTTGAAAAGTGGTTTCCATCAGCGGATAGTGCGTGCAGCCCAGAATGGCCGCTTCCGGCTTTGGCATCCGGCGCAAAAGCGCCTCTACATGGCTGCGCACCAGTGCCTCGGCTAGAATTTCATCACCGGCTTCAATGGCATCGACGAGGCCGCCACAGGGCTGTGCTTCTACGTCGACCCCAATCGCCCGAAACGCCAATTCACGTTGAAACGCCCGGCTTGAAACAGTGGCGGGGGTCGCAAACAGCGCCACGTGCTTGATCATGACTTCGCGCGGCGGAGAATTGTCGCCCCACTGCCGTTCTGTCAGGGCTTCGATCAACGGAACAAAGACCCCCAAGACACGCTTGCCTTCAGGCAATCCAGCTTCCTGCATTCGGCGCAGCGCCGCTGCCGATGCGGTATTGCAGGCAAGGATCACAAGATCGCAGCCCTCGTCCCAAAGACGTTCGACAGCAGCGACGGTCAGGGCATAGACATCATCCGCTGTGCGCACACCATAGGGCGCGTTGTCATTGTCTCCATAGTAAACAAAGGGCACATGTGGCAGGCGACGTGTCACTGCATCAAGAACCGTCAGTCCGCCGAGCCCGCTATCGAATATGCCAACGGCCATTATTGCCTATACCTGTCCTCGAATTCAAACCCGTACCCCGGATCGCGCACCGGAACCGGAGACAAGCCGTAGGTCTGCTGGCGCAGAAAGTCCATCATGCCCTTGGCGTCATGCAGATACGGCGCCAGCGCGTCTTTCGGGATCGGCTCGCCGATCACCAGTTCCACGGGCTTGTTTATGCGCGATTTGAATTCCTTGATCAGAAGCCCCATGCGCAGCGTGACATGCAGATGGCTGGCCAGTTGAAAGGCCCGCGAATTATGGCCACAGAAATACATTGGCACGATCTGGGCATCTGACCGGGCAACCATGCGCGCGGTGAACGACCGCCACCCCGGATCCATCGGCTGAGAGAACGGCTTGGCCGAGGTGGACACAGTGCCACCGGGAAAGACGCCAATCGCCCCACCCTCTGACAAAACGCGCAAAGCGGTCTTGCGAGTCTCCAGATTCAGGGCCATCGCCTCGCGTGTTTCATCAAAGCTGATCGGCAGGATCACCTTGTTCAGGTCCTCTGCCTTTCGAAATACCTGATGCGCCAGAATGTGAAAGTCACCGCGTACTTCGCTGAGGATACGACCCATCATGAGGCCATCCAAGATACCGAATGGGTGATTTGCGATCAAAACCAGCGGGCCAGTGCGCGGAATATTCTCCAGCGAGCCGCCGATTACATTCAGGGACAGACCATAGCGTTCGGTCATGACCTCCCAGAAATCACGGCCCTTCGCCACTTCGGTCTCGTATCCCTCGGCCCGGCGGATAAGGTTGAGACGCCCCGTTGCGTTTTCCATTGCGCGGATCAGCGCTCGCCCCCCACGCGTTTCCGCAGAGTAGGAATAACTGATGTCGCGTGCCACGTGCTTTTCGGATCGCATGGTGTGTTGGGCGCCTGTTCTTGTCCAAAAGGATCGTGCCGGTGGTCCGAAATATCATCCAATTTTGCATTTCGGCAAGGGGCGTGTTGTCCATACGTTACATTTTGCCGATCAGCATCGATGATTCATTCCGCAGCGTGCGATCTGGGGGTGTGTGCCGCGTTGAATTCTGCCAGCAAGGAAAGCCGTTTTTTGGCGGCTTCAGCGGCGTTTTCCCGCTTCACCGGACCATAACCCCGAATACTCCGAGCAAGGCGCACGATGGCCAGAATGATATGCCGGTTCTCAGCGGTCATGCGGGGAAGAAGATCAGACAGATCAGTTTCAAACTGAGCGATCAACGCCCGCTCCATGCGCCGTTCGGTGCTATACCCGAATGGATCGAACACCGTGCCACGAAGAAACTTTAGCTTCGAAATCCAAGACAGTGCATTAACTGCTTTTTCAGAAAATTCACGCTTGATCGGGCGGCCATCATCGCCGGCCCGAGAGAACACCGGTGGGGCAAGATGAAACGTCAGGCGCGGTGCCGTTTCAAACTGCGCAGAAAGCTCAGACCGCGTTGATTGCAACAGCCGTGCGACTTCGTACTCATCCTTATAGGACAAAAGCTTTTGATAACTGAAGGCAACTTCTTCGCGCAGTTCCGGGTCTTCGACCCCATCCACCAGTGCGCGGAACTTTCGCGCCAGTCGCGGTGATTGATAGGTCGTCAAATGGCTTTCCCAGATTGATATCTTATCCTTCCCAGTCAACGCTTTGCTGTTCTGTTTTGATGTAAGTTCCTGAACTGTTCGCAGATCAAATGCCGCCCACCGGCCAACATCGAACGCGCGCAGGTTTGCTTCAACCGCCGCGCCATTCAACTCTATACTCCGCCTAAGCGCGTCCAGGTTAATAGGCACCAATCCGCGTTGCCATGCAGCCCCAAGCAACAGCACATTGCTGTAAATGCTGTCGCCCAATAGCTGCTCGCTTAACCGGGACGCGTCAAACAAGACTGCATTATCGCCAAGCCGCTCGCTAATTGCCGCGCACAGATCGTTGCCGGGTATCCGAAATTCGGGATCACGCGTGAAATCGCCCGTCACCGTATCATGGCTGTTGCACACCGCACCAGAGCGCCCCCTGTCCAACAGGGTCAGCGTTGCGCGTCCAGCCGAGACCACAAGATCGCCGCCGATCAATGTGTGCGCTTCGGCGGTGGCGACACGTACAGCCGCAATATTTTCTGGCGTTTCCGCGATCCGGCAATGGACATGTACCGCGCCGCCTTTTTGTGCGAGGCCCGCCATTTCCATCATCGCAGCGGCCCGACCATCCAGATGGGCCGCCGTGGCAAGGATGGCCCCTATGGTCACGACCCCAGTGCCTCCGACACCGGTGATGACAATGTTATGCGTGCCAGAAATCTGCGGCAGCACCGGGTCCGGCAGTTCGGGAATGGTCACATCGCGCGCGGCTGTGCGCCGTAAAGTGCCCCCCGAAACAGTGACAAAAGACGGACAAAACCCGCCGAGGCATGAGAAATCCTTGTTGCAGCTTGATTGATCTATGGCCCGTTTACGGCCCAAGGGGGTTTCAACAGGCACCAGCGCCACGCAGTTGGATTGCACGCCGCAATCGCCGCATCCTTCACAGACCGCCGTGTTGATAAAGAGACGCTGATCTGGGTCTGGAAAGCTTCCCCGTTTACGGCGGCGGCGTTTTTCAGCTGCGCAGGTTTGCACAAAGATGATTGCAGAAACGCCCGCCACTTCCGTCATCTCGCGCTGGACCGCTGGCAGCGCAGCGCGCGGGTGCACGGTAACAATGTCGGGTAGGTCCGATTTGCGCACCGGTTCTTTGTCGTCATGCACGACTGCGATGCGCTGCACCCCCATCGCGGCAAGTTCATGTGCGATTTGCTCGGGCGTGAGGCCGCCATCGTTTTTTTGACCGCCTGTCATGGCGACGGCATCGTTGAATAGAATCTTATAGGTGATTGTCGTACCAGCCATAAGGGCGGCGCGGATTGCTTGAACGCCAGAGTGGTTGTAGGTGCCATCCCCGATGTTCTGAAAAACGTGCTTTCGATTTGAAAACGGCGCTTCCCCGATCCAGTTTGCGCCCTCGCCGCCCATATGCGTGTAGCCAGACGTCTCGCGATCCATCCACAAAGCCATGATATGGCATCCGATCCCAGCATAGGCCCGGCTGCCCGGCGGAACTTTGGTCGACGTGTTATGCGGGCATCCGGCGCAAAAATACGGAACGCGGGAGGTAATGTCGCCCTCAGTGTCAGCCTGAAGCGCGGAGCGGAGTCGATGCAAAGCGTCTTCGATTTGGTCGGTCCGACGCCCCTCTTCGATCAGGATATCGCCTAGATCAACGGCGATGCTGACGGGATCCAAGGCATAGTCCGACGCGAACAGCGGATCCCGCCCCTTTGACGCGCCATAAACACGCCTGCCCCGGCGATCATCAAAAATTGCCTCTTTAATCTGAACTTCGATGAGTTTGCGCTTTTCTTCAACGACCACGATCAGATCGAGCCCTTCAGCCCAGTCATGGAAGCTTTCCATGTCCAGCGGCCAAACCTGCCCGACCTTGTAGGTGGTCAGCCCCAGCCTTTCGGCTTCGGCCCCATCAAGGCCAAGCAAGCTCAGCGCATGTACGAGGTCGAGCCAGTTCTTCCCGGCGGCAACAAATCCAATTTTTGCACCCGGTTTGCCCCATATCCGGCGGTCGATTCCATTTGCGCGCGCGAAAGCTTCGGCGGCGACGCGCTTGTAACGGACCAAACGCTGTTCTTGCGCAACCCAATGATCGTCAAGACGTATGTTCAGACCGTCTTCGGGCATCTCAAATTCTGGTGTGACAAACTGCATCCGATCCACGCGGCCATCGACCACCGCTGTCACTTCGGCCGTATCCTTGACCATCTTCAGGCCGCACCACACACCAGCAAAGCGGCTGAGCGCCCAGCCATATACGCCGTAATCCAAGATTTCTTGCACACCGGCCGGCGACAAAACGGGCATCATGGCATCCACCAAGGCCCATTCTGACTGATGACATGTGGTCGACGACTCGCCGGTGTGATCATCCCCCAGTGCCATAATGACACCGCCCAAGGGGGATGTTCCGGCCAAATTGGCATGCCGCATCACATCGCCGGACCGATCGACGCCGGGGCCCTTTCCATACCACAGACCGAAAACACCGTCGCCGCGTCCCTCGCCGCGCAAATGCGCTTGCTGCGTGCCCCATAACGCAGTCGCGGCCAGGTCTTCGTTCAATCCGGGTTGAAACAGCACGCTCGCAGCGCCCAAAGCCTCTGCTGCCGCGGACATTTGCTGGTCAACCGCCCCAAGAGGCGAGCCGCGATAGCCGGTGACATACCCGGCGGTGTGCAGTCCCGCGGCTTTGTCCCGCGCAGCCTGTATCAGCATCAGACGCACCAGGGCTTGCGTGCCGTTCAGCAAAACCTGGCCCTGTGACAGGTCATACCGGTCGGAAAGACGAAAATCGCAGTGCTGCATGTTTGCCACCCCCGTAAATAATATAGGTTGAACATTGACGCGCGGGAACGGGTCATCATCTAGACGTGACATACTTACAGCGGACCTACATACAGGGACCGTGCGATTAGCTATGCCGCACGAGGTGAAAGAAGGTACGTAATGGACTGGGACAAGCTGAGAATTTTTCACGCCGTGGCGGATGCTGGCAGTCTGACTCACGCGGGTGATGCCCTCCATCTGTCTCAATCGGCGGTCAGTCGACAGATTCGCAGTCTTGAGGAAAGCCTGAACACGACGCTGTTTCACAGGCATGCGCGCGGCCTTATCCTTACGGAACAAGGTGAATTGCTCTTCGATGCAACGTCTTCGATGGCAAAGCGGCTTGATACGGCCTCGGCACGCATTCGTGACAGCGAAGACGAAGTGTTCGGCGAGCTGCGCGTGACGACAACCACGGGATTCGGGTCGCTTTGGCTCGCGCCGCGGCTGTCCCGGCTTTATGACCAGTATCCCGATCTGAAAATCGATCTAATGCTGGAAGAGCGTGTTCTTGATCTGCCAATGCGCGAAGCTGACGTGGCAATCCGCATGAAAGAGCCGTCGCAGGCCGACCTGATCCGCAAGCGTCTTATGAACGTGAACATGCGGCTTTACGCGACGCCGGCTTACTTGGAAAAGAACGGAACGCCCGAAGCTGTGACAGATATGCGACACCATCGTTTGATCTGCCAAAGCCCTAATAGCGTGCAGGTCACTGCCGCCTCGCGCATCGTACAAATGTTGATGACGGAAGAGATTAGATCACTCTTGACGGTCAATAACTATTTCGGGGTGCTGCAAGCCGTCATCAATGATCTTGGAATCGGCGTTCTTCCAAATTATGTGACAGAAGATTTTCCACATCTTGTCAGTGTCTTACCAGAAGTCGTTGGCGGATCACTCCCGGTGTTTCTTGCGTATCCCGAAGAGTTGCGTCAATCCAAACGGATCGCAGCGTTCCGTGATTTTGTGATGGAAGAGTTGGCTGAAAGCCGCAAAAAGACGCGGGACTGATCACCCCGCAGGCATCCCAAATTTAACCCATGCGTGCGGCGCATGTCAGTTATGCTGCGGATGCGGCATCTGGCGCCTTGATGCGCATCCAAGGTGTAGCTATTTCTTTTATCAGAAGCACGGATTTGGTCCGACTTCTACCTCCCTGTTGGACTAGGCCGAGCTTGTCTCGGCCATTTTTTTGCCCTGTTCCAGAAATTCCCGTCTCCACGCGCATGAAACGGTCTGTGACGCCGCCATTTTGGCTGCCTTGTGCAATAACCTCTGTGCGCGATGGCGAGATCGTCTTTTCCTCAGCCGCTGCCTCCCCTAAAAGGCCGCAAAGGGGACCTTACATGCAAGAACCGGATATCACGCAAGACCTGATCGCCGCTCACGGCCTCAACACGGAAGAATACCAGCGCATCCTTGACCTGATTGGTCGGACGCCCAGCTTTACCGAGCTTGGCATTTTTTCGGCAATGTGGAACGAGCACTGCTCTTACAAGTCGTCAAAGAAATGGCTGCGGACACTTCCAACAGAAGGGCCACAGGTGATTTGCGGTCCTGGTGAAAACGCGGGCGTTGTCGATATTGGCGATGGGCAGGCTGTGGTGTTCAAAATGGAAAGCCACAATCACCCCAGCTATATCGAGCCGTACCAAGGCGCGGCCACTGGCGTCGGCGGCATTTTGCGTGACGTCTTCACCATGGGTGCGCGGCCCATCGCAGCCATGAACGCGCTGAGTTTCGGCGAGCAAAGCCACCCACGAACCAAACAGTTGGTACACGGGGTGGTCGAAGGTGTCGGCGGCTATGGCAACTGCTTTGGTGTTCCGACCATTGGCGGCGAAGTCAGGTTCCACGCGGCCTATAACGGCAATTGTCTGGTAAACGCATTTGCGGCCGGATTGGCTGATGCCGACAAGATTTTCTACTCAGCGGCATCGGGTGTTGGCCGCCCTGTGGTTTACCTTGGGGCGAAAACGGGGCGCGACGGTGTCGGCGGTGCCACAATGGCAAGTGCAGAGTTCGACGACACCATCGAAGAGAAACGGCCAACCGTGCAGGTTGGTGACCCCTTCACCGAAAAGCGGCTGATGGAAGCGACGCTTGAGTTGATGCAAACCGGCGCGGTGGTGTCCATTCAAGACATGGGGGCCGCTGGCCTGACCTGCTCCGCCGTGGAAATGGGTGACAAGGGTGATCTGGGCATTCGCCTTCGTCTTGACGACGTGCCCGTGCGCGAAACTGCCATGACGGCGTACGAGATGATGCTGTCAGAAAGCCAGGAGCGGATGCTCATGGTGCTGGACCCCGCGAAAGAGGCCGAAGCAAAGGCCGTATTCGACAAATGGGACCTTGATTTCGCGATCGTTGGCGAAACCATCGCCGAAGACCGGTTTGTTGTCGAACATCAGGGCAAGATCATGGCTGACCTGCCTCTCAAGGCTCTGTCAGGCACAGCGCCAGAGTATGACCGGCCATGGGTGCCAACGCCTGCTGCCGCGCCTCTCGACCCGGTCCCCGATGTCGACGCGATTGATGCGCTCAAGGCGCTTCTCAGCAGCCCGAACTATTGCTCGCGCCAATGGGTATGGGAGCAGTATGACAACATGGTCATGGGGGATACGGTCCGTGTGCCGGGTTTGGGCGCCGGTGCGGTGCGCGTTCACGGCACCAAAAAGGCGCTTGTCTTCACCTGCGATGTGACCCCGCGCTATGTTCGGGCGAACCCGGTTGAGGGCGGCAAACAGGCTGTGGCGGAAGCCTATCGCAACTTGTGCGCTGCGGGCGCCAAGCCATTGGCAACGACGGACAACCTGAATTTCGGCAACCCGGAAAAGCCGGAAATCATGGGCCAGCTTGTCGGTGCGATCCAAGGCATTGGCGAGGCATGCAGCGCACTTGATATGCCCATCGTGTCGGGCAATGTCAGCCTTTACAACGAAACCGACGGCGCGCCCATTTTGCCGACCCCGACGATTGGGGCCGTCGGCTTGCTGAAATTTGCGAAGAACCTGATCGGCAACGCACCCAATGCGGGCGACTTTGCAGTTCTGGTCGGCGACACGCACGGCCATCTCGGGCAATCCGCACTACTGGCCGAAGTGTTCAATCGTGAAGATGGCGATGCGCCGTCTGTGGATCTGGCTGCGGAACGTCGCAATGGTATCTTCGTGCGCAACAACCGTAAGATGATCACTGCAGCAACCGACCTGTCAGATGGTGGTTTGGCTCTGGCTGCGTTTGAAATGGCCGCCGCCGGAAATGTCGGCGTGACCATCGACGACGGCGGCACTGCGCAGGCGTTCGGCGAAGATCAGGCCCGCTACTTGCTTGCATGTTCCTATGACTGCGCGGAAACGCTCATGATCGCTGCAAGCAAAGCAGAGGTCACCATCAAGATTGTTGGCCGCTTTGGCGGTGACACAGTCAAAATAGGTACTTCCGAGGCGCCTCTCACAGATTTGTGTGATCTGTGGCGTGGAACCTTTGCAGCGACCTTTGCGTAATCGCGAGCTAATTTGATGAGGTTTATGGCTGCCGCTCAGGGGAAGTACCCCCTGGGCGGCAGTTTTCCACACGGGGCTGCGCCTACGCCTCCACCCTTGCGCTGAAGACATGTAAAACAACCCAAAATCTGCGATACGATGCGGGTTGCAGCCGCCCGCGCAGCGCCATACATTTCTGCCATAAACAAGGAGCTTGCCGATGCCCATCGAAGCGCAGGACATCGAAAGCCTGCTGAGACAGAGCTTTCCAGATGCGAAGATCACGATCACCGATCTTGCCGGGGACGGAAACCACTACGCCGCTGAGGTTATCGATGAGAGCTTTCGGGGCCAAAACCGTGTACAGCAGCAACGCGCTGTTTATGCGGCCCTGAAAGGAAAGATGGATGGATCGAACGGTGAATTGCACGCGCTTGCGCTGACAACCAAGGCACCGGACTGATCTCATATATCGAAAAGCCTGAGCGAGTTGGACCTTATGTTCAAGACAGGGTTTTCATTGCCAACAGAGTGACGGGTTTGCGTTCGTAAAAACAGACCCTATTTATGGACAGAGAATAAGCAGGCTCGCTTTTGCGACCCCGAACCGCCGTAACCGAACACAAAATGCGACAGGCGCACAGCGCACGATGCCGCAAGACGAGGATAGATCATGAGCGCCGAAGATCAGATCAAAAAGACAGTAACCGACAACGACGTGGTGTTGTTCATGAAGGGCACCAAGTCCATGCCGCAATGCGGGTTTTCCAGCCGTGTGGCCGGCGTCTTGAACTACATGGGCGTGGATTTTGCTGATGTGAACGTGCTTGAGGACGAAAACTTGCGCCAAGGCATCAAGACGTATTCGGATTGGCCCACAATTCCGCAGCTTTACATCAAGGGCGAATTTGTTGGCGGCTGCGATATCGTCACCGAAATGACCCTGTCGGGTGAACTGGACGACCTGTTTTCAAAGAACGGCGTAACGTACGACAAGGAAGCCGCAGACAAGATCCGCGAAGCGAACGCCTAGATCCATAAAAACAGGGCATTCGCCCTATGTTGTTGACGACAGGCCGCAGTCCCGCATTACGCGGGCGCGGCCTGTTCCATGTCTTCTGCAAGAGCTTCAGCCTGTGCAGCGAGTTCCGCCAAACTGTCAGAAAGTCCCGCCGGGATCACCGGGACCTCGATACGCTGCGCCGGTTTCGTGCTGGCATCGGAAAGCTGTGTTTGAAGCTTTGTGATTTCCGCTTCCAGACTGGCAACGCGGTCTTCCATCGAAATTGTCTTATCGGCAAGCAATAGACCAGCCATGAGCAGCATCCGGGATTCTGGGATGCGACCCAATTGTTCGGTCATCGTTTGCGCTTCTGCATCGAGCATTGCAGCGGCCGATTCCAGAAACGGCTGTTCTCCCTCTTGGCACGCGACTTCGAACTGGCGGCCGCCGATGGCAATGTGCACTTCAGGCATCTTCTGTTTCCTCCACAAGCGGTTTCAGCGCGGCAAGAATGCTGTCAATTTCGGCTCGGTCTGCATTGCGGGCTGCTTGCAGCGCATCGATTTCAGTCTGGAGCGCGCCATTTATCAACTCTGGGTCAGAGATGCCCGCCTCGTGTGCCTTGCGAAGTGCGGCGTTATTCTGGCGCAATTGCGTGTTAACCGCGCGAAGCTGTTCAAGCCCCTGTTCGAGTTCGGTCAGGCGCGCCTGCACCGCCCCGGTGGTATCGGTGTGCTGTAGCTTTTCAAGCCGACCGGTGGCACGCTGCGCTTCCCGAACGGCTTGTGCTTCGGCCAAGGCACTGCGGTCGGCCTCTGCCTGACGGGCGATTGCCGCGCTCTGCTCGCGCTCGGCATCCAGAGCAGCGGTCAAACGGGCGATTTCTGCGTTGGCCTGTGCAATTGCGTCAGGGTCAACGGCCATCGCGGGTGCGGGTGTTGATTCAAGCTCTGCAATTCGGCCAAGGGCGGCCGCTAAAGTTTGGCGTGATCTGAGATGTGCAGTGCGCATCCGCGCAAGCGCGCCGATCAGGCGTTGCTCCAACTCTGAAATGTCTGGCATTGCGTCGTCTCCTTGCGGCCCCATAGTCAGATCAGCCTCGCTACTTGTGGCAGCCCGTGTGAACAGGTCCAGCCCAACGCGCCGCGAATCTTCTTATTGTCATCACACAAGACATTTCAGGCGGGAACAAGCCCCAGCCGCCCTGTGGATGCCTTGCACTTCCGCTATCACTTGCTAAGACGCTATCAAACGGGCGCTCAAGCCCGCAACTGCCACTATACCGGAGCTTGCCCGTGAACCTGACTGCCCTGCGTGAACGCGACCCCGACCACTGGCTGAAAGCCTGTGCCATCCGCACCCTGACGCTTGACGCGATTGCCGGAGCCAATTCAGGCCATTCAGGCATGCCCATGGGTATGGCGGATGTTGCAACGGTTCTTTTTGAAAAGCACCTCAAGTTCGATGCAAGCGCACCGGAATGGGCCGACCGGGACCGGTTCATCCTGTCTGCCGGTCACGGCTCCATGCTGCTTTACTCGCTCCTCTATCTGACCGGCTCGCCGGATATGACGCTGGACGAGATAAAAGCGTTCCGCCAGTGGGGCGCCAAAACGGCCGGTCACCCTGAATTTGGTCACGCACGCGGGATCGAAACCACCACAGGCCCGCTGGGTCAGGGGATTTCGAATGCGGTTGGGTTCGCCTTGGCCGAAGAAATGCTTCGAGCGCGCTTTGGCAAGAAGATCGTCGATCACTACACTTGGTGCATCGCTGGTGACGGCTGCTTGATGGAAGGTGTAAGCCACGAAGCCATCGGCCTTGCCGGGCGTCAGGAACTGTCCAAGCTGATCGTGCTGTGGGACAACAACAACATCACCATCGACGGAACCGTGGATATTGCGGACAGAACGGACCAGATCGCACGCTTCCGTGCTGCGGGCTGGTCGGTGCATGAATGCGACGGCCACAATCCCGCCGATATTGACGATGCAATCAACGCGGCCAAGAAGACCTCCAAGCCATCGCTCGTTGCGTGCAAAACGCACATCGCGATCGGCTCAAGCGCACAGGACACCCCCAAAGGCCACGGCGCACTGACGGACCCTGCGGTGGTGTCTGCGACCAAAGCTGCCTATGGCGTCGATTGGGCTGCATATCACGTGCCCGCCGAAATCAAATCCCAATGGGAAGAGATCGGCGCACGCGGCAGCGCGGACCGTGCAGCATGGGAAAAGCGTCTGGGCGGCCTGTCAGGCGCCAAGCAAAAAGAATTCACTCGGGTCATGGCGGGCGAAGCCCCTGCCAAACTTTCCGCCGCAATCAAGGCCTTCAAACGCGAACTTGCAGAAACCCAACCCAACGTTGCAACGCGCAAAGCCTCTGAGAACACGCTGAAGGTCATCAACGCGATCATGCCCGAGCATGTGGGTGGATCGGCAGATTTGACCGGATCGAACAACACCAAGACCGGCGATCAGGGCGTTCACTTGCCCGAGACCCGCGAAGGCCGGTATTTGCATTACGGCATCCGCGAGCACGGTATGGCCGCCGCGATGAACGGCATGGCCTTGCACGGCGGAATTCGGCCTTATGGCGGCACGTTCATGTGTTTCACCGATTATGCCCGCGGCGCGATGCGCCTGTCGGCCTTGATGAAGCAGCCTGTCACCTATGTGATGAGCCATGACAGTATCGGTCTGGGCGAAGACGGCCCGACGCACCAGCCCGTGGAACATCTTGCGATGCTTCGCGCGACACCGAACACGCTTGTGATCCGTCCGGCCGATGCGACGGAAACCGCTGAAGCATGGGAAGTCGCCATCCAAACCAAAACGGCCCCGACCGTTCTGGCCCTGTCGCGTCAGAACCTTCCCGCGCTGCGTACCGAATTCAAGACCAAGAACCTGACTGCGCAAGGTGCCTATGTCATTGCAGATGCCGAGGGCAAACGCGAAGCGCTGTTGATGGCGACCGGGTCCGAAGTTTCGATCGCGATGGCAGCGCGTGATCTGCTGCAAGCCGAAGGTATCGGCACGCGCGTCGTTTCCATGCCGTGCTGGGAATTGTTCGAAGAGCAACCCGAAGCTTACCGCCGCAAGGTTCTTCCAGCGGGGCCAGTGCGCGTCGCGGTCGAAGCTGCCATCCGCTTTGGCTGGGATCGGTGGCTCTTTGGCGAGCGCGGCAAGCGCGAAAAATCGGGCTTCGTCGGTATGCACGATTTCGGTGCGTCAGCCCCGGCAGAACGGCTGTATCAAGAGTTTGGGATCACCGCCGAAGCCGTCGCCGAAAAAGCGAAGGCCCTTTTGGGTCGCTAATAACCGGATGTCCCCGACGGGGCATTCCTTCCCTTTGCTTTTCTGGCCCTTTCTTTCTTTGGTGACGACGGTAACCTGAACACATGGACATCGTCGTCATCACCTCCATCCTTGCAGGGCTTTTCCTTGTCATTGGCTTGGCAGAGCCCTTGGCTGCGCGGATGCGGCTGCCGTTCAGTGTTATTCTGGCCGTGGTCGGCATCCTTATCGGCGGCGGTGCAGCGTTTTTCTGGAGCACGAACCTCACGGATGCGCTGAACCCGATTGCGTTGGCCATTCTCAATCTGCCGATCCGCTCCAACGTCTTTTTGTACGTTTTCCTGCCTACTTTGTTATTCCAAGTCACGCTTGGGATGAACTTGCGACGCATGCTTGATGATTGGGTGCCGATCCTCGTGCTTGCTGTGGTTGCTGTGATCGTGGCAACGTTCTTTGTCGGATATGCGCTGTTTTATGTCAGTGGTCTTCCGCTGGCGGCCTGTCTGCTCGTCGGCGCCATTGTTTCGACCACCGACCCGTCAGCGGTTGTGAGCATCTTTCGATCCATTGCTGCGCCCAAGCGCCTGAGCCGCATCATTGAAGGCGAAAGCCTGATGAATGATGCCGCTGCCATTGCCCTTTTTGGCTTGTTCATGGGGTATGTCATGGCCGGCGTGCCCGACCCCAGCCTTGAGGGAGCCGTTCTTCGGTTTCCGATGCTGATGGTTGGGGGGGCACTTGTCGGCATTGCCATCGCACGGGTTGCCGTTTGGGTCATGGCGCTGGTCGCACGGTTTGAACTCGCGCTGATCTCTATTTCAGTGTCCCTGCCGTATATCTCTTATATCGTCGCTGAACAGATTGTCGGCGTGTCAGGCGTGATCGCGGTTCTGGGTGCGGGCCTGACCCTGAACCTGATGGGCCCGGGCCGCCTGCCCCCCCAGTCTTGGACCAGCTTGCGCGACGTTTGGGACTTGCTGGCCCATTGGTCGGGGGCGTTGATCTTTATTCTCGCCGCGCTTTTGATCCCGCGTCTTTTGGATGGGCTCAATGTTGCTGACCTTGGATTGATTGCTGTGGTCACGCTGGCCGCCATCGCCGCACGTGTGGTCATTCTATTTGGCCTTTTGCCCGTGCTGACGCGTCTGCGGCTCTCGCCGCGTGTCGACCGCCCGTATCGCGTGGCAATCCTTTGGGGCGGACTGCGCGGAGCGGTTACCTTGGCTCTGGCGCTGGCTGTGACCGAAAGTTTCCGCGTTCCGGACGAGGTAAAGCACCTTGTCGGTATCCTTGCGACGGGGTTCACCCTGTTCACACTCATGGTGCAAGGGACGACGCTACGCTGGGTGATCAAGCGTTTGGGGCTGGACAAGCTCGGGCCACTGGACGCTGCATTGTCGCAGCAGGTGGTGGCCGTCGCGCTGCAACAAGTGCGCGAAGATATGGCCTCCGTTGCGGAACAGTACGGTTTGACCCGCGATACCGTGCGCGGTGAAGCCAAGAAATTTGCGGAAAGACTGGACAGCGCAGTCACGTCGGCCGAAGCCAGTGAAGAAATTCTGGACCGGGACCGCGTGACACTTGGCCTGATCGCCCTTGCGGGGGCCGAGCGCGACCTGATCCTTGAGCGGTTCCGCGAACGCGCGGTGTCATCGCGGCTGGCAGATCGGATTTTGTCCCACGCGGATCGCTTGATTGAATCGACCCGGAATGGCGGGCGATTGGGGTATTTGCGCGGGGCGCGGGCCAGCGTCGCGGGCGGTACGAACCTTCGGGCCGCGCTCTTTCTGCACAACCGGTTGCGGGTGTCGCGCCCGCTTGCACGGCTTACCGCCGACAGGTTCGAAATGCTGCTCGCACAGCGCCTGATCCTCAGCGACCTGCACAGCTTTATAGACAATCGAATCCGGCGCATTCATGGCCGCCGGGTCGCGGACCTTTTGCATGATTTGCTTGATCGGCGGACAGAGGAACTGGAACAAACTCTGGACGGGCAGCGGCTGCAATATCCGGGATATGCCGAACAGCTTGAACGCCGCTTCATCCGACGCACCGCGCTTCGGTTTGAAGAAGGGGAATATACGTCGATGCGTGAAGACGGGTTGATCGGGTCCGAATTGTACCAGACCCTGATCCAGGACATTGGCCAGAGACGCGCCATGGCTGAACAAAGGCCCAAGCTGGACCTGCGCCCCCGCAAGACTGAACTAATCAGGCAATCGCCCCTGTTCGCTGATCTTGACGATGCCAGTATTCGCCGTCTCGCCCGCGCGTTGATCACCCGCTACACCGCAGATGGGGACCGGATCATTCGACGGGACAGCAAGGCGCGCAGTGTCTTCTTCATCGCCTCAGGCGCGGTAGAAATGGACCTTCCCGGCGGGCCAAAGCGTTTGGGCCGTGGTGAAATGTTCGGGCAGATTGCGATACTGCTCAAAAGCCCGCGACGTGCCGAGGTCCGCGCCATCGCCCCCACGACTTTGCTGATACTGGACGAAGCGCGCTTCATGCGACTTCTGCGCCGGTCTCCGCGTCTGCAACAGGGCGTCCGCGACAGCGCATCGGCGCGCGGGATCGATCCGTCGCAACTGTTTGATGGGCTGGACGCCCCGAAGCCAAAAAGCGCGTCCAGCGCACCCGCCTGAAACGTCAGATCACGGCAAACTTGTCTACATCCACCATGCCGTGATCGGTTATTTTCAAGTGTGGAATGACAGGCAGGCATAGAAACGCCAACTGCAAGAACGGCTCTTCCAACGTGACACCAAGACCGGTCGCGGCGGCGCGCAGGTCGGTCAGGGCCGCGCGGACGGTTTCAAAGGGCTCAAGGCTCATCAAACCGGCTACGGGCAACGCAAGTTCTGCCAATACCTGACCGTCCCTGACAACGACAAAGCCACCTTCGATCTGACCAAGCCGTGTCGCGGCAAGCGCCATGTCGTCATAGTCCATCCCGACCACGGCAATGTTGTGGTGATCGTGACATACGGTTGAGGCAATGGCACCGTGCCGAATACCAAAGCCCTGCACAAAGCCAGTCGCGATATTTCCATTCACGCCGTGCCTTTCGATGACCGCAATACGGGCAAGATCACGGGACGCATCTGGCCGACGGTCGCCGCCTTCATCCGGGATATTGGCGGTGCGGTGTTCGGTCAGGATCTTGCCGGGCCAGATACCGATAACCGGAACCTCATCGGCGTCGGTTTCATACCGAAAATCCTGTCCCGTCACAGACGGCGCCATCACGCTTTGCCGGGCCACCGGGTCGATGGTGCGACGGGTCGAGAAGCCAGCCTCATTGGCCACCACACCGCCGCAAACGACCATGCGCGCACGGCATTCGGCAAGATCGTCCAACACGACGATATCAGCCCGCTTGCCCGGTGCGATCTGGCCGCGATCCTTAAGTCCAAAGGCTTCGGCACCAGAAAGCGAGGCCGCGCGATAGACAGCCAACGGGTCACACCCCGCTGAAATCAGGCTTCGGATCATGTAATCCAAATGACCATGCTCTCCAATATCCAAAGGATTGCGATCATCGGTGCACAGGCACATGTAAGGTGCGGTCAGCGGTGTCAGCAAAGGCGCAAGCGCCATCATATCTTTGCTGACCGATCCTTCGCGGATGAGGATACGCAGGCCCTTTTGCAATTTCTCGCGCGCCTCTTCGGCGGTTGTGGCTTCATGTTCCGTGCGGATGCCCGCCGCGCAATAGGCGTTCAGATCACGGCCTGACAACAGCGGGGCGTGTCCGTCGATGTGCCGACCTTGAAACGCCGCCAACTTGGCCATGCAGCCAGGGTCGCGATAGATCACACCCGGGTAATTCATGAACTCTGCCAACCCGATCACACGGGGATGATCCATCAGTGGCACCAATTCCCCCATATCCAACTGCGCACCGGCCGTTTCCATGTGGGTAGACGGCACGCAGGATGACAGGTTCACCCGAATATCCATCAACGTGCAATCAGAGGCTTCGAGGAAATACCGGATGCCGGGCAGACCGGCGACATTCGCAATCTCGTGCGGGTCGCAAATGGCCGTCGTGACACCGCGCGGCGCGACGCATCTGTCGAATTCAAAAGGCGTGATGCAACTGCTTTCGATGTGCAGGTGCGTGTCGATAAACCCCGGCACCAACGTTGCGCCAGATACATCGATGACTTTTTCTGCGTCATAGTCAGCGCCGATGCCAACGATTGTATCACCGCAAATTGCAACATCTCCAGAGATGCGGTCACCGGTTACAAGGCACAGAACTTCGCCCCCCCGAAGCACGACATCAGCGATTTCGTCCCCGCGCCCCTGCGCAATACGGCGTTCAAGTTCCATGCACGTTCCTTTTGATGCTCTTCTTGATAGATCGGCCAATCAGTGGCCAATCACAAGGGACAGGAGCCCTTCAGCCGCCCAGCTTGCCCCGGTGCCGAAACTTTTTTCAAGCCATGACTTTTTTGGCGACGGAAATCGCAGGCCGATCCGTTGGAGTACAAATGCGATTGTACAAGGTGTCTTTAGCTATGCGCAAATCCTTCACGATGGCTGCCTCGGTCGGTATACTTGCCGCCTAGCTTCTGTTCTTCGGCGTACCGCCTTGTATGCCAGAGTTTACGATACTCGACTTCGGCCAATCGCAGGCGCCCGGCGGCCAAACGCCCGGCGGGCCTGCTGGTCGGTCATCTACAACATCGGTTGTGACAACAGCGTTGGAACTGCGCGCCTACGACAGTGTCCCAAGCGCGATCCTAACTGCATCTGCGCTACGCAGTGTGAGTGTCGTGTCCCAAAGTTCAGGGACCGTCATTGAGACAAACCTACCTGCCGATGGCACCGTACAGGCAGGCGAGGGTTCGGTGCGGTTCGGCTCTCGCGCAGAAGCACTGCACCTAGAAACAGCAGAGGCAGAACTGCAACAAGCGCGCGATACCGCAACGCCTTGGCTGTTCAATGCGCTTATCGACACTCAAGTTGCGTTGATCAAAGACATCCCAACCCCTTATCCTGATACGGGTGAGATTTCAGATGTGCCCGGCGTTCAAGCCAGCGCCCGGTCAACCAACAGCCTGAACATTCGCGGCGCGGGTCGTGGTCTGCAAGTCGCGGTCACAGGCACGAACAATGATGAGATGACCAAAGCAGTAGATACTTAGATGGCCGCCATGGCGAACGGCACCGCCTTTGTGAACCCTCAACTGTCAAACGATACGGTTGAGGCGCAGTTCGAATTCACTGTCGATCCGGATATGGCCAACGTGTTCGGTCTGACCGGATCAGAGATCACCAGCACCGTCAGCGCCATGGTTCAAGATGTGACCGCCGTTGCGGTGTTTATCGACCAAGCGGCTAAGACTTGAAAACGATCGCGCTGGAGTCCCCGACACAGCATAGGTAGGCAGGATTGGCAGGCAAGACAGGGGCAGACTTCCCCCCTGCCCGAACTTGATATCTTGGCACCCTATTCTGAACAAACAAATTAACAGGAGAGCCCAATGCCCCGCCCCATGATCACCGCCATGCTTTTGGCCAGCACAGCCACAATGGCTGCTGCTCATTCTGAAAGCCCAATCGACCAACTCAGCCATTTTTTCGAAAGCGCAAACGTAATTTCCGGACCCGAAATCGTGGATTGTACCTTGTCGGAAGGGGCGCAAACCACGTGTTTTTCCATCACCGTCTCAACAACAGTCGCGCCCAAGAACTCTACTCCCGGCCCGTGGCGCCCCACCAATATTTCCGATGGCCCAGAGGCGGGCGGCATTTGGCTGCAGGACGGCGAAGTCTATGATGTGGACGGCGCATTCATTTCCAAGCTGGCGGAATTCTACGGTGACGCCGAATGGCAGCTTTTTGATCCCGAAACAGGCGAGATCCAGTACACCGGAACATTGGAAGCCTGCGAAGCTGCGGCGCGCCCCGATGTGGATCCGGCGTATCAAAACCACTGCGTTCAATGCCAGATTGCTTACGTGGCGGATGGCTCTGCCATCACCTATGTCATCCCGCTAGACCCAGTGGCTTCAGAACGGCCAACTCAAACGAACCAGACAGGGTCGGGCGTGGCATTCAATGGTGTCCGGCTTGATGGCCCCGCACCTGTCAATGCGATACTCGGTGCGTACACGATAGCGCCCTTTGATGATTGCGGTGGGCACGTCAATACCCACGTCGGCTATCACTATCACGCCGTCACTGATTGTCTTGATGGGGCGGCTGACGCTGATAGTGGCGACGGGCATGGTGGCCAAATTGGGATTGCGATGGATGGATACCCGATCTTGCCGCATACCGACGCCAGCGGCGCGGCCTTTACAGACCTCGATAGCTGCAACGGACACAAGGATGAGACCGGGGCATACCATTACCATGCGGGCGCAGCAGGCTCGAACCAGATCCTCGGGTGCCTTTCGGCGCAGGCCGGGTGCGTACTTGAAGGTCACGGAAACACCTGTGATGCTTCGGCTCGCCCACCACGCCCATAAGACCGCGCAGACCCATTTGCCACGCAAGCGGGATGTCGTGGCAAATGGTGGCCGATCTGGCCTGTCGATATTGCCGAGATCAGGCATTTAAGGCCATCAAGGTTTCACAAAGCCGTGGGCATGCTTCGCCTGTTGGTCCAAAGCCACTATGTTTGAAAGGGTATGCTGCGCAGCCCACTGAAACCAACCCGCTGCGTAGCCGATGATATCAGGAGTGATAGAAATGGCGTCATCATTGTCTTCCCGCCGTACCCTTCTTGCGGCAGCCGGCTCCGCGGCTGTCCTTGGGGCAACGGGCCTTTTGGCTCCTGCCCGCGCTCAAGGCATTGCCCCCACACGCTCCATGCGGGGTGGATCGAACAATTATAGGCCCGGCGCGCCCGTCGTCGAACGTATAGGCGGGGGCGGTTTTTGGATGAGCGGCACCGTGCGCCGTGCGGGCGATGGCGCCCCATTGAAGGGTCAACGCATTCAGATTTGGGCACACACAACCGAAGGTCACGAGCGCGACCCGAAAAGCCATGGGGCCACCCTGACTGATGCAAATGGCGCCTTTCGATTGGAAATGCCACAGATCGTGCCCGCATTCGGCCAAGCCCATGGGCATTTGGCATTTGAGGGCGACGGCTTTGAAACCGTGTTCCTGCGCCCGGTCATGAACAGCCCGCGCGATACCAGCTTGACCGCCGACTTTGTTCTTCAGCCCGTGTGATTGCGATGCCTAGCCAAAGATCAATCCTGATCTGGTTGGGTCTTGGGCTTGTCATTGGCCTTCCGATTTTTGTGGCGGCGCAAAGCCCGCTGCTGGAATGGCGTGCGCCCATCTACATCGCGGCTGGGTTTGCTGGCATAATTTCCATGGCGCTGATGCTGATACAGCCGCTTTTGGCGGGTGGGTACTTGCCGGGTCTTCCGCCCCGTACGGGCAGACGCGTTCACGCTGTCACTGGTGCGGCACTTGTTTGCGCTGTCTTGCTGCATGTGGGGGGACTGTGGATCACAAGTCCGCCAGACGTCATTGATGCGCTGGCCTTTCGCGCGCCTGCAGCCTTCTCATATCTCGGCGTCATCGCGATGTGGGCGGTCATCGGGGCCGCGTGCCTTGCTGCGCTGCGCCGGAAGGTATCGCCGAAACGATGGCGCCTTGGCCATTCGATCTGTGTCACCGTTGCTGTGTTGACAGGCGTGGGTCATGCATGGCTGATCGATGGAACGATGGGCTTTATGACCAAAGCCGTAATTTGCGCCTTGGCTGTCGCGGCGACGGTGAAAGTCTTGTCAGACCTTCGCGTCTGGCGGTTGCTCCCCAATGCCCGCAAGCACCGTTAACAGCTTTGGGCGGCCCCTTGTGGCAAAGTAAAACGACCCCCACACCGACGTGCAAGGGTCGCATTTCAGATCAACTCAACCGCGTAAATTACTGTTACTAAGCAGAATAATTTGGCGACTCGCGTGTAATCTGCACGTCATGAACGTGACTTTCCTTTAGGCCCGCGCCGGTGATGCGGACAAACTGGCAATTGCTGCGCATTTCATCCACAGTCGCCGCGCCGGTATACCCCATCGCTGCACGCAACCCACCAACGAGCTGATGGATCACCGCACCAGCCGGGCCCTTGTAAGGCACCTGCCCTTCAATCCCTTCAGGCACCAGCTTGTCACTCGCGGCATCTTTCTGGAAATACCTGTCAGCAGACCCGCGCGCCATGGCACCAAGACTGCCCATGCCGCGGTAGGATTTGAACTGGCGGCCCTGATACAAGATCACCTCACCCGGGCTTTCATCGGTGCCCGCGATCATTGACCCGATCATGGCACAGTTCGCCCCTGCGGCGATGGCCTTGGCAAAGTCCCCCGAAAACTTGATGCCGCCATCGGCGATGATCGGCACACCCGTTTCTTTTGCGGCGCGGGCACAGTCCATGATCGCCGTCAGTTGGGGCACCCCGACACCGGCAACCATCCGCGTGGTACAGATTGAGCCCGGCCCGATCCCGACCTTCACAGCATCCGCGCCCGCGTCGATCAACGCGCGCGTGGCGTCGCCGGTTGCCACATTACCGGCAACGACCTGAACAGCGTTAGAGGCCATCTTGATACGCCGGACCACGTCCGCAACGGCGGCCGAGTGGCCGTGGGCCGTGTCAACAACGACCATGTCAATGCCTGCATCGATCAACGCCTCGGCACGCTCAAAACCGGCATCGCCGACAGTTGTTGCCGCTGCCACGCGAAGACGGCCGAGATCATCTTTGCAGGCCGCTGGGTTCAGCACCGCCTGCTCGGTATCCTTCAAGGTCAACAGACCTGTCAGCTTGCCGGAAGCATCGACAACCAAAAGCTTCTCGATGCGGCGCGATTTCATCAGATCCTTGGCTTCTTCCAACTCCGCAGGTTCGCGCAGCATGGCAAGGTTGTCGCTTGTCATCATCACACGGACGGGCGTTGCATCATCGATGGCAAACCGCATGTCCCGGTTTGTGACGATCCCAACAACACGTCCGTCGCCATCGACAACCGGAAAGCCGGTGATCTTGTAGCGCGCTTGCAGAGCCTTGGCATCCGCCAGTGTCTGTTCCGGCCGCAGGGTCACCGGGTTATAGACGATCCCGCTTTCGAAACGTTTGACCCTGCGCACCTCATCGGCTTGTTCGGCCACGGTCAGATTTCGGTGAATCACGCCCATACCGCCCACCTGTGCGACCGCGATTGCCATCCGGCTTTCGGTCACAGTGTCCATGGCAGAACTGAGAAGAGGGATATTAAGCCGGATCGACTTTGTCACCTGCGTGGATGTATCAGCCTGCGATGGCATCACAGAGGACGCGGCCGGAAGTAGCAATACATCGTCAAAGGTTAGTGCCTCGCGAATCTCCATCGGGGTCTCCTGCGGGATGCTTCGGTTGGCGCGTCGCTATCGCATGGATGCGGCAGGTGCGAAAGCCCCAAAACCATAGATGGCCTTGCGTTTGCGATATTTTGTGTCAGCATTCGCCCATGGCACAGCATGGATACGACAACGGGCGGCTCAACCTGCCCTTCACCGGCATCGCGACCTTCGCGAAATCACCCTACGCGCCCGATTGGTCCACCTTGGATGCGGATATTGCGGTTTTGGGGGCGCCGTTTGATTTTGGCACGCAATACAGGCCCGGTGCGCGGTTTGGCCCCCGTGCTGTGCGCGAGGCGTCGACACTGTTCAGCTTTGGCCATGCGGGGGCATACGACTTTGAAGATGATGCAACGTATCTGGGGCCGGACGTGCGAATTGTGGATATGGGCGATGCCGATATCATCCACACGGATACCGAAACGAGCCACGCAAACATTCAAACCGGCGTGGCGGCTGCGCTTGCCGCGGGTGCCCTGCCCGTTGTCATAGGCGGCGACCATTCAGTGAACATTCCGTGTATCCGCGCCTTTGCGGGACACGGGCCAATTCACATTGTTCAGATCGACGCACATCTGGATTTTGTGGATGTGCGCCATGGCGTGAAACACGGACATGGCAACCCCATGCGCCGGGCGGCAGAGCAGGATCACGTCACCGGTCTGACCCAACTTGGCATCCGGAATGTCTCGTCAACAGCCAAAGACGGGTATGACGCGGCGCGCGCCATGGGATCCGACATTCTATCTGTCCGCCAAGTGCGCAAACTGGGTACGCAAGCGGTTCTGGACAGGATTCCAGCGGGCGCGACCGTGTATCTGACGCTGGATATCGACGGGTTCTGCCCGTCCATCGCGCCGGGCACAGGCACGCCCAGCCATGGTGGCTTTCTGTATTACGAGGTGTTGGAATTGCTGCAAGGCATCGCGCAACGGCACGACATTGCAGGCGTCGATCTGGTAGAGGTCGCGCCGGATTATGACCCTACGGGCAGCACCGGCATTCTTGCGGCGCAGGTGCTGCTGAATTTTCTGGGCTTCATCTTTCACGCTCGCTCTCAACGTGCTGAGTGAGCGGCGGCACCGCTAAAGATAGTGCAGCGACGTCCCGCCATGAAACGCGTGCAGCTTTTCGGGTAAGGCGGTAAGGTTCAATTTATCCCCGCGCTTGGTGTGAATGATGCCGGGCAGCTTCGCGACCATTTGCGATCCGCCTTCATCCGCACGTGAATACACCACCGTGACATCGCCCAACCGTTCCGAAATTTCGACTTCGAAGGGCACGAAACCAACAACACCGTCATCGGCAATTGTCAGGTCTTCGGGGCGCACCCCCAGTTCCACCGTCTCGCCCACCAGGCTGTCGGCAGATGGCGCATGCACCGTGACCTCGCCCCCAGCAGTGCGCACGGTCGTGTGCGCCCCCGCCCCTGTCACCGTCCCCTTCATCAGGTTCATCGCAGGTGAGCCAATGAACTGCGCTACAAACGTATTTTCGGGTCGCTCATACAATTCAAGCGGCGTTCCCACTTGGCTGATACCGCCGCCCGCGAGAACAACGATCCGGCTGGCCAGTGTCATCGCTTCCACTTGATCGTGGGTCACGTAAATCATCGTGCTATCGGGCATCGACTCCTTAAGTTGCGCAATCTCGATCCGTGTGGCCACTCGCAAGGCTGCATCAAGGTTGGAAAGCGGCTCGTCGAACAGGTACACCTTCGGGTCCCGCACGATGGACCGGCCGATCGCCACCCGCTGGCGTTGACCGCCTGACAGCGCCTTTGGAAGACGGTCAAGGTACGGCTCAAGCTGCAAGATCCGCGCGGCCTTGGCGACGGCCTCCTCGATTTCGTCCTTGGATTTCTTGGCGATCTTCAAGGCAAAGGTCATGTTATCGCGCACCGTCATGTGCGGGTACAAAGCATAGGACTGAAACACCATCGCGATACCGCGCTGCGCAGGCGGCATGTCATTCATCCGCTCACCGTCAATGGTCAGCGTTCCGCTGGTGATCTTTTCAAGCCCCGCTATCATCCTGAGCAGTGTGGATTTACCACATCCCGAGGGGCCCACAAAGACGATCAACTCGCCGGTCTTAATGTCGAGGTTGATGTTGCTGAGCACCTGCACCTCGCCATAGGCTTTCGCAACGTCCTTCAAGTTCAGTTCGGCCATCGTGTCGGTCCCCCTCAGGTTTGCTCTAGCTGGCGCAGGGCAAAACAGGCCTGCCATGGCGGCATGTGCAAGCCGCGCTCTGTTGGTGTCGTTGTGAACGGGGCGCCATGGTCCACCGACCAATCACCTTCGGGCAGGTCAACATCCATGCCCGCATCAGACAGGTTGAAAGCGCAGTAGATTTCCACGCCATCAAAGCTGCGCGTAAAGGCAAGGAACGTGTCCCGCGCTTCAATCACCTTCAGGCTACCCTTGCGTAGTGCGGGATGAGCCCGCCTGAAGCCTAACATCTGGCGATAGAAATTCAGCATGGAGTCGGGATCGCGTTCCTGTTCGGATACAGCAAGTCGCAGGTGTTCCTTCGCCACCGGCAGCCATGGATGCCCGTCGGAAAACCCACCATTGTGGGCATCTGAAAGCCAAGGCATCGGGGTTCGGCACCCATCGCGCCCTTTGAATTTCGGCCAAAACCGTTTTCCGTAAGGATCCTGCAAATCCTCATAGGCGACATAGGATTCGGTCAGGCCCAATTCTTCGCCCTGATAAATGCAAATTGATCCGCGCATGCACATCATAAGCCCGGCATAGGCCCGCGCTGCCGGGTCGGTCAGGGACCAGCGGGTGGGATGCCGGACCACGTCGTGGTTTGAATAAGCCCAACAGGCCCAACCTTCGGTCACGATCCGCTGAAAACGGTCCAATACACGGGCCACCTGTGTGCCTGTGGGATAGACGTTCGACAAAAAGTCAAAGTCATAACACATGTGCAGCAGATCATCCCCGGCCGTGTAATCGGCCTGAACCTGCGTGCCGCGCTGGCTTTCGCCCACTTCGCCCACCGTCGTCGAACCGGGGTAATCATCAAGAACCGCGCGCAGACGGCGCAAAAAGGCAATATTTTCAGGCTGAGTTTTGTCGTAAAGATGATCCTGAAAATTGTAGGGGTTCACCGCAGGGGCCGTATTTTCGTTGCGATCCTCTGGGGCGAGCGGCGGATTATCCCGAAGCTGAGCATCATGGAAATAGAAATTCACAGTGTCGAGCCGGAATCCGTCGACACCGCGTTCCATCCAGTAGCGGGCTACGCTTAGCAACTCTTCCTGCACGTCCGCGCAATGAAAATTCAGGTCGGGCTGCGAGGTCAGGAAGTTGTGCAGGTAATACTGCATCCGCTCGCCATCCCACTCCCAAGCCGAGCCGCCGAAGATGGACAGCCAGTTGTTTGGTGGGCTGCCGTCTGGCTTGGCGTCGGCCCAGACATACCAGTCTGACCGCGGGTTTTCGCGGCTCGAACGACTTTCGCGAAACCATGCATGCTGGTCGCTGGTATGGCTCATCACTAGATCGATCAGCACTTTCAAATTCAGTTCATGAGCACGCTCTATGAGCGCATCAAAATCCCCAAGGCTGCCGAACATCGGGTCCACGTCGCGGTAGTCACTGACATCATATCCGAAATCCAACATGGGCGACCGGAAGAAGGGTGAAATCCATATTGCATCGACCCCAAGCCGGGCAATGTGCTCCAGTCGCTGGATGATCCCCCCCAGATCGCCGATCCCGTCATCGTTGCTGTCCTGAAAGGATCGCGGATAGATCTGATAGATCGCGGCACCGCGCCACCAGTCCGGATCCGCCTTTGCCAAGATCGGAGCCTCGTCCGATCGTGGGTCCAGATACGCCATATCGTTTCTCTTTCCTTGCGATTACTTTACTGAGCCGGCCAGCAGGCCGCGCACCAAAAACCGTTGCATCGTGAAGAACACGACAAGCGGGACGGCGATGGACACGAACGCTGCGGTTGCCAGAATTCCCCAATCGCCGCCGCGTGAGCCCAGAAGATCATCCGCAATCTTGACGGTCATTACTTTGGATTCCGCGTTCGACGGCAAAAACACCTTCGCGACCAGCAGATCATTCCAGGTCCACAGAAACTGGAAGATCGAAAATGCGGCCAATGCTGGCAGACTGAGCGGCAGAACGATCTTGGTGAAAACCTGAAAGTCCGTGGCACCATCGACCTTTGCAGATTCGATGATGTCGCGCGGAAGCCCGACCATGTAATTGCGCAAAAGGTAGACGGCCAGCGGCATCCCAAACGCCGTATGCGCAAACCATATGCCAAGAAAGCTCTGCCCGATCCCGACTTTGTTGTGAAAATTCAGCATGGGAACCAGCGCCAATTGCAATGGCACCACGAGCAGCCCAACAACCGCCGCAATCAGCCAGCCACGCCCTGCAAAATCCATCCACGCCAGCGCGTATGCCGCGAAAGCCGCAATCAGGATCGGGATGATGGTCGCTGGCACCGTTACAGTCAGTGTGTTGATGAACGCGCGATCCATATTGTCAGCCGTCAACACCTGCCGATAATTGGCCAGCGTGAATTGCGGCGGGGTATCAGCCGCGAAATAGACTCTTTGCCCCCGATTTCCCGGCTCTTCCGGGCTGCGGAATTCGTATGTGCCGTCTGCGTTCACGATCAGACTTTCACCGTCGCCCAGATCAGCGGGCGAGCCGACCGGAAATTCCCCGGGTGTGCGGGCCGATGTGGAAAAGCCGGTGACACGGCCGGCACCAGTGCCAAACGCCTCTTGCACTTCTGGGGCTTCAAAGATGTTGCCGGTCACGACCCAATCATCACCGTCTTTCACGCCGTCCACTCCGGCGCGCGCGCGGAACGTCAATTCAACCGAGAACGGCGCCTGCCACCAGCCAGAAACGGAAATCTGGTCGCGGTCGCGAAACGACGATACCAACAATCCAACGGTCGGGATCAGCCAGATCAGCACCATGGCGACCACAGCAACGTTGGTGGCGATGCTCAGGCCGGATTTTTGTCCTGCAATCGTACCCATCTCGGTGCCTCCTCAGCGCATTTCCTTGCGGGCCTGCACGATGTTCGAAATCATCACTGGCAGAACCACGATCATGATGACAAAGGCGACTGCGGTCGCGCGCCCGTCATCGCGGAACATGAAACTCATCATGTAGCTGGGCAGAATATCGGTTCCGAAATTTCCGCCAGTCATTGCATAGACGATGTCAAACACCTTGAGCACCAGCACGGTGATGGTCGTCCAGACAACCACGATGGTCGGCATGATTTGCGGTACCTTGATCTTGAAGAAGATCTGGAACGGGTTGGCCCCGTCAATCACGGCTGCCTCAATTGTTTCTTCGGGGATACCGCGCAGGGCGGCAGACAAGATCACCATGGCGAACCCGGTCTGTATCCACACAAGAATGAACATCAGGAAGAAATTGTTCCAGAACGGGATCTGAAGCACATCGACCGGCTCTGACCCAAAAAGGCCCGCCCGGATCGCATTGATCAACCCAATATCCGCGTCCACGGCGTAAACAAATTTCCAGATCAGCGAGGCCCCGACAAAGCTGATTGCCATTGGCATGAAGATCAAAGACTTGGCGATGTTTCCCCAAGAGAGTTTATCTGTCAGTTGTGCCGCGACCAGACCGAAAAAAGTGGTCAGTGCGGGAACGAAGATTGCCCAAAGCACATTGTTCAGAAAGGCAGTGCGAAATTCGGCTGCGCCCAGAAGCGTGGCGTAATTTCCAAGGCCGATAAATTCTTGACCGGACCGATTATACAGCGAGCGGATGAAAGACCCGATCACCGGATAGACGAGGTAAAGGCCCAGAACGAAAACTGCCGGAAACACGAACAGCCAGGGCCGCCACTGATTGGCGCGGTTGATATTGCGCCCTGTGTTTGGCCCCCGTGCGGGGAAGATCACCTTGTCGAGGATCAGGTTGGAAAAATAGAAATATCCAACGCAACTTCCGACACCGACGATGATCGTGATGATCCCACTCAGGAACGGGTGCATCCTTCTCTCCCTCTGGCTGTGGTCAAGGACAGGCGCGCGCAACGTAAGACGCGCACCTGCAAGAACTTCTAACTTCAGATCGGATTAGCGGATCGAGTCCCACCGTGCCTGAATGTCCGCGCCAACAGTCGCGGCATCTGCGCCAGTGGTATAATCCACCATCCCTGTCCAGAATGCGCCTGCACCGATCTCGCCGGGCATCAGGTCAGACCCATCAAAGCGGAACGTGGTCGCGTTGGTCAGAATGTCGTTCAGCGATCTTTGGGTGTCGGATGCAAAGACATCCGTGTTTGCCGACTTGAACGGCGTCAGGAAACCTGATTGGGCCATCCAGATTTCATGCGCGATAGGCGTCTTCAGGAAATCAATCAGACCATGTGCAACAGGTGCATCGTTGGTGATGGCGAACAAGGTGCCTGCGCCCAACACCGGCTGACCCAGATCCTTCTCGGCATAGGCCGGGAAGTAGAAGAAATCCACATCTTCGCCCAGTTCTGTACCTTCCGGGAAGAACGTCGGAATAAACGTGGCCTGTTTATGCATCAGGCAGTCAGGCGGAAAGTTGAACAAGCCGGTTGGGCTGTCACGGAAATCGGTCGTGGCGACGGCAGTGCTGCCACCACTGACAAAGGCATCGTTGCGCACGAACCAGCCGTATTCTTCGATGGCACCCACAACGGCGGGATCATCAAAAGGAATCTCGTTCGCAACCCACAGGTCATAGACCGACGGCGGCTGCGTGCGGAGCATCATATCTTCGACCCAATCGGTCGCCGGCCATCCAGTCGCCGCACCGGACCCCAAGCCAACACACCATGGCGTGCCGCCATCTTCCACGACTTGTTCGGTCAACGCCTTCAACTCTTCCATCGTTTCGGGCACGTCGTATCCGAACTCTTCGAAGATTTCCGGCACGTACCAAACAAGGGATTTCAGATCGACCTTGTAGAAGAAGCCGAACAAATCGTCCTCGCCGCCCGAACCACCAAAGGAGCCAAGGTCCAGCCAAGACTGTCCTGCAGCGTAGTTGTCCAGAACCCATTGGTCAGTACCATCCGCAAGCGGGGTCAACGCACCGCGCGCGGCAAGGTCGGCCGCAAGGCCAGGCTGCGGGAAGGCCGCAATATTCGGCGCAGAGCCCGCCTGAATGGAAATGACGATATCCTGCTCAAAGCTCTCGGAGCCGGAGTAATTCACCTCTGCCCCCGTGGCTTCAGCGAAATATGCCAAGACAGAATTCACCAAGTCACCATCCGCGCCCGTCCACGGGCCAGTCAGTGTTACGGTCTCTCCACTAAAGTCATTTGCGGCTGCAAACTCTTCCAGACTGCCCCAATTGAACTCGCCCTCGCCGATTGGAAATTTCAAATCCTGCGCAGCAGCGCTGCCCGCGACAAGCGCAAGCACGGCAGCGCCGGCATAAAGCCGTTTGGCCATACGAACCTCCCAGTTCCTCTAACGTTTTTGCGAGTTTTTGATACCCCGCACCGACCGCAAAGTCAAAGCAGCCTTCAAAGCGCTTTGAATGGCGTGACCATTACCGTCTGATGCGGTGCTGTCAATCAAAATATTTGTAAGTTCTTTGTTTCCAATGCGATTTAGGGTCCAACCATGCTGCGCCGCAGAATTGGAAGTTGTTGACGAAAAGGCGGATAAGTCCTAGCTTGCAACCGAATTAAAAGCGCTTTGGAACTAGAATACCGATGAATCTCAGGGATTTGGCCCTTGAATTAGGGCTATCGCAAACAACGGTGAGCCGCGCTTTGAACGGGTACCCAGAAGTGGCCGAGGCAACGCGCCAGCGCGTCAGTGACGCTGCACGGCGGCATAACTACAAACCCAATACCCGTGCCAAGGCCCTTGCGACGGGTCGCGCGATGGCCATCGGCCATGTGATCCCGCTTGCCGCTCAAACAGAAATGGTGAACCCAGTGTTCGCTGATTTCATCGCAGGCGCCTCTGAAACCTATATGAGCAATGGGTATGACATCGTTCTGTCCGTGACCAAGAACGAGGACGAAGCGCGCGTCTATCTTGATATGGCGGCAAAGCGGATGGTGGACGGCGTCATTGTTCAGTCGCCCACGGCAGATGATCCACGGATTGCCCTGTTGAAAAAGGTGGGTTTGCCTTTTGTTGTTCATGGTCGCGCCGCCGACCTGCCCGACGATTATTCATACATTGATGTGAACAACAAACGCGCCTTTCAACGCGGAACAGAATTTTTGGTGGATCTGGGGCATGCCCGCATCGCACTGATCAACGGTCGCGAAAGTCTGGGGTTTGCAAATCGCCGCAAGGCCGGGTTTATCGCCGGATTAAAGGCACGCGGGCTTACACCGGATCCGGCGCTGATGCTCAGCGACGAGATGACTGAAGGTTACGGGTACTCGGCCATGCGGACGCTTTTGTCGCTTGCACATCCGCCCACCGCGTTTATATGCTCGTCCGCCATTATTGCCTTTGGCATGCGGCGGGCAGCAGATGAGGCAGGATTGCGGCTGGGACAAGACATTTCGCTGATCACCTATGATGACGACCTGTCGTATTTCAAGAATGGCGACGACGAGATGATTTTCACCGCCCTACGCTCATCGGTCAGAACGGCTGGACGGTGTGCCGCCGAAATGCTGATCGACCTCATTAATGAACCGGACATTCCGCGCCAGCGCATGATGGAAGCGGAATTGATTGTCGGCCGTTCTACCGGACCGGCGCGGCCTAATGGCACCATTTATCGATGACTTCGGGAAAGAAGGCAGACCATGAACCACGCTCGCAGCGATTTTCCAGACGACTTCATTTTTGGCACTGCGACTTCGGCTTATCAAATCGAAGGTCACGCCCATGGCGGTGCCGGACAAACCCATTGGGATAGCTTTGCAGCAACGCCGGGCAACGTCGAACGCGCTGAAAACGGGGATCTGGCCTGCGACCACCTGAATCGCTGGCCAGCCGATCTTGACCTGATCCGCGATGCCGGCTTCGACAGCTATCGGTTTTCCCTGTCATGGGCACGGCTTTTGCCCGAAGGGCTCGGCACCCCCAACGCCGAAGGGCTGGATTTCTATGACCGTCTGATTGACGGGATGTTGGAACGAAACCTGAAACCGGCTGCGACGCTCTATCACTGGGAGTTGCCACAGGCGCTGGCCGATATGGGCGGTTGGCGGAATGCGGACATGCCTGCGTGGTTCGGCGACATGACAGAGTTGGTGGCCCAGAAGTTTGGCGACAGGCTTTGGTCTGTCGCACCGATAAACGAGCCTTGGTGCGTTGCGTGGCTATCGCATTTCATGGGGATACATGCGCCCGGTCTTCGCGATATCCGCGCCACCGCCCGCGCGATCCACCATGTGCTCAAGTCCCATGGTACAGCGATAAACGTGATGCGCAGCTTCGGAATGAAAAACCTTGGTGCTGTGTGTAATTTTGAATATCCGCATCCGTTCAGCCAAAGCCCTGACGATATCGCTGCGGCGGATCGGTATGATGGGTTTTACAATCGCGTCTTTTTGTCCGGACTGTTCCATGGTCGATACCCGGACAACGTTCTGGAAGGGTTGGAACCGCATCTGCCTGCGGGATGGCAACACGATTTTCCGACGATCCAAGCGCCGCTCGACTGGCTTGGGCTAAATTATTATACCTGCAAACGCATTGCCCATGATGACGGCCCTTGGCCATCGCTGAAGGAAGTCGATGGACCAAAGCCGCACACCCAAATGGGATGGGAGATTTATCCCGAAGGACTGTATCAGTTCCTGACACGTACCGCCGCAGAGTACACAGGCGATTTGCCGCTTTATGTTACGGAAAACGGCATGGCGAACCCGGACGTAATCAAGAATGGAAAAATCGACGATCAACCGCGTATTGACTATCTGAACGCACATTTAGACAGCGTACGGCGCGCATTGGCTGACGGCGCACCGGTAAAAGGATATTACGTCTGGTCTTTGATGGACAATTACGAGTGGTCCCGCGGCTATGATCAGCGCTTTGGAATTGTGCATGTCGACTTCGAGTCACTGGAACGGACTCCAAAAGCGTCTTGGCATGCCCTGCGGGACATGCTTGTAAAGGCATGATACCGCTCACAGCGGCGACCGGGCTAAGAACAGGACGTACCATATGACCACACTTGTGGCCGATATTGGCGGCACAAATACGCGTGTCGCACTCTGCGAAACGCCAGATTCCCCGCGTGAGATTTCCCGTTTTCGCAATGCCGAATTCGAGTCTCTTGATGCCGTGCTACGGCACTATTTGGATGGGCTGGGTAAGATTGAAATATCCCAGGCCTGTGTTGCCGTGGCCGGCCCCGTGCGCGATGGCGTGGGCAGAATGACCAATCTTGCTTGGACAATGGATGGTCCCAGTCTGCAAGCGGCCACCGGGGCCGAACGGTGCTTTGTCATCAACGATCTCGAAGCTCAGGGTCATGCGCTTGACGATGTCCAAACCCGGCTTTTGATGGGCGCAGGCACCGACAGCCGTGATGGCGCGCGGCTTGTGGTGGGGCTTGGCACTGGCTTTAATGCGGCCCCGGTTCATGCAGTCAAAGGACAAACGCAGGTGCATGTAGTGCCCTCAGAGTGCGGTCACATCACCCTGCCCGTTTGGGATGAGAACACAGCGGCCCTGTCCCGCGCATTGTCAGACCGGCACGGATTTGCGTCCGTTGAAGAAGCTCTGTCCGGGCGCGGCTTATTGGCGGTGAACGCGTATGTGGCGAACGACCGTGCGCACGCGACGACTCAAGACCTGATGTCGGCATTGGTTGGCGCACCGAATGCTCAGGATCACGCAACAGCCGATCTATTTTGCCGTATCTTGGGCCGTGTTCTGGGGGATCTGGCGCTAATCCATCTTCCATGGGGCGGTATTTTCCTGATCGGCGGTCTGGCGCGCGCGATGGCACCCTATTTTGATAGCCACGGTTTGCCACAAGAATTTGCCGAGAAAGGACGCTTTACGTCGTTCATGCGCGATTTCAGTCTGTATATCGTGGAAGATGATTATTCGGCCTTGACCGGTTGCGCCCGGTACGCCCTGCGCCATGCCTGATGGACCCATGCAAGACCCCCGTCATTTCAGCCCAAACGACGCCGAAGTGCTGCATGATGTGCTGCGCTGGCGACGTGACGTCCGTCACTTCAAGCCGGACCCGATCCCCGCACAGGTCATGACTCGCCTCCGGGCGGCGGTGGACCTTGCACCCTCTGTTGGAAATGCGCGTCCCTGGAAATTCCTCAGCGTACGCAATCCCGCACGCCGTGCCGCGGTTGCGGCGACTTTCGAAAAAGAAAACTCAAGAGCCGCCAAAGCCTACAACAATGCCGATCGCGACGAATACATCGCCCTAAAGCTGGCAGGTTTGCGCGATGCGCCGGAACATATCGCTGTTTTCACAGACACCGATCCAGTCGAAGGCCGCGGTCTTGGCCGTCAAACCATGCCTGAAATGCTGGCCTATTCGACCGTGACCGCCATTCATACCCTATGGCTGGCAGCTCGCGTTGAGAATCTTGGCGTCGGATGGGTATCCATACTTGATCCGAAAAAAATCACTCAGATTTTCGAGGTGCCAGAGCATTGGCGGTTCACGGCTTATCTTTGCCTTGGTCAGCCCCAATTCACCGATGACACACCGCTTTTGCATCGAACCGGTTGGCAGGAAAACACGCCAACACCCTGGGCCGAAGTCTGACCAGATCAGACCGCTGAGTTAAGCCTCGTCGCCGTCTTCGAAAAGATCGCCCTCTGAGCGCCCCTCTGGCTCTGCCGTCTGCGCCTCTGGTGGAGGTCGATTGTCCAAAAGCCCCGCCGCGCGAAGTTCTTTCAGACCCGGCAAGTCCCGTGCCGACTCCAGGCTGAAGTGGTCAAGGAAGCCCTCTGTTACAACAAAGGTGACAGGCCGTCCCGGGGTCATCCGGCGGCGACCAATGCGGATCCACTCCATCTCAAGAAGCTGGTCAATGGTTCCGCGGCTGACACCCACCCCCCTGATTTCTTCAATCTCGGCCCGAGTGACAGGCTGGTGATAGGCGATGATAGCCAAGGTTTCGATCGCGGCACGGCTGAGCTTGCGCGTCTCGACCGTTTCACGCCGCATTAAAAAAGACATGTCCGGCGCGGTTCGAAAGGCAAACGCATCGCCGATACGGGTCAGCCTTACCCCGCGCCCCTCATAGCGCTTTTCCAGATGGACAAGCGCCACAGCCGGCTCGCTTCCATGCGGCAGACGCGCGGTAAGTTCCTTGATCGTGACCGGCTCAGCAGAAGCAAACAAGACGGCTTCGACCATCCGCTCTTGTTCGCCCATTGGTGGGGCTTCGAAAAGACTCGGGTCTAGTTCATTATCAACATCTTGCGGGGTGTTGCTCATCTCTCCTCCGACCGCTTGCGCAGACTGATCGGTGCGAATGTCTCTGTCTGCCGCAGCTCGACTTTTCCTGCCTTGGCCAATTCCAGAACAGCCGCAAACGTAGCGGCAGTTGCGGAGCGGCGTTTGGCCGGGTCAACTTGCCAACCCTCTGGCAGATAGCTTGACAAGTCAGTCCAGTCCCCGGCAAAGCCGATCAACGGACGCATGCGCGCCAATGCCTCTTCCATCGTCAGGATCGCTTTTCGATCCATGACAAAGGGGCGAAATTCATCTTTGGTTCGCAATCGCGCATAGGCTTGCATCAGATCGAGCAAAGACGCGGTGAATTGCGTGCGCCGTACCCGGCCAACGGTTTCCGGCTGCCCACGCGAAAAGACGTCACGCCCCAACCTGTCACGCGCCATCAACCGTGCTGCGGCGTCGCGCATCGCCTCAAGGCGCTCAAGCTGAAACGCGAGATGTGCGGCAAGATCTTCGCCAGACGGGCCTTCGTCTTCGGGATCGGGCGGCAGCAGAAGCCGGGATTTCAAAAACGCCAGCCACGCGGCCATCACGAGATAGTCAGCGGCCAGTTCGATGCGCAGCGCCTTGGCTTTGTCCACGAAGCTCAAGTACTGCTCTGCAAGGGCCAAAACCGAAACGCGCCTTAGATCAACCTTTTGTGTGCGCGAGAGCATCAGCAAAAGATCAAGCGGCCCCTCAAACCCATCCACATCCACGATCAACGCTTCGGCGGCCCGGCGGGCTGAGATATCCTCTACGTTGTTGCTCTGCGGGTCGGGGGTTTCAGGCATGGGCATCCGGCCTCGACAGTTCGGCCAACTCGGCCAGAAGCGCCTCAATGTCCGTGTCCTGCGGCGCATGACGCGCCTCAATGGCACGTGCTGCGCGCACCTTTGCAGCGTCGCTCAAGCCCCCCGATGCGGCAGCGACGGCTTTCATTTCGTCGAAATCTCCGTTGCAGTGCAGCACCACATCGCATCCAGCCGCAATCGAAGCCTCGGCCCGGTCAGAAATGCTTCCCTTCAGGGCTTGCATGGACAAATCGTCAGTCATGATCAGTCCGTCAAATCGAATTTCATTGCGAACATAGGCCATCGCAGTCGCAGATTGCGTGGCGGGCGCGTCTGCGTCCAATGCGTCAAAGACGATATGCGCCGTCATCCCCATAGGCAGGTCCGACAAGGCCCGAAACGCTGCGAAATCGGTGTTTTCAAGGTCCTCCAATTCCGCACTCACGCGCGGCAGATCCAAATGACTGTCCACCGTGCCGCGCCCATGACCGGGCACATGTTTTAGAACTGGAAGGACACCGCCCGCCAAAAGCCCATCGGCCGTGGCGCGCGCCGCGTCAGTCACAGCGTTCAAAGTTGTGCCATAGCAGCGATTTCGCAAAAACGGATGCGTGTCGGGGCCTGCAATGTCCGCCAGTGGGGCGCAGTTGCAGTCGATCCCGACTCCGCGCAATTCACTGGCCATGATCCGCGCGCGCAAATACATACCCCGAGGCCCAGCTTGTTGAGCTTGCTCCAACGCGGGCGGCCATTCGCGCCAAAATGGTGGGCGCAATCGCTGCACGCGGCCGCCTTCCTGATCGACAAGGATCGGCGCATCCCACCCCACCGCGTCGCGCAAATCAGCACATAGCCCCGCCAACTGGGCAGGGTCGGCAACGTTGCGGGCAAACAGGATGAACCCCCACGGGTCGGCGTCTCGGAAAAACGCGGCTTCCGCTTGAGACAAGTGCGTCCCGGCGCATCCGAAGATCGCGGCGCCTTGGGTCATGGCATCCCCCTGAAAAGTGCTCCGCCTGCTATCCTAGGTGGCGGGGTCGCGCCTGAAAACCCAATAGTGCGTTCAACGCGCCAATGACGGGATACAGTCGGCTTTTTCAGCAAGAAGGACCGCGCAAAAGCTGCGTGCGTCGCCAAGGCCCTCAAATCCATAAGCCTGAAGGCGATACACGGTCTGCCCACCGAGGTCCACGGGTTCAATCACGCGCGATTTTGGGTCCATGTAGTCGGAAAAGCGTACCGAAAGGCTCTGCCATTCGGCGATGGCCGCAGGCTCGGTATCGAACGACCCCAATTGAACCAACCTTGTCCCAACCGGGATCATCGCTGGATCAATCGAGACGGGCCGCGATGCGATGCCGGGCAAGTCTTGCGATGGCGACGCCCGCGTCACGATATCCAGGTCAGGGCGTTTCTGCGGGCGGGGCTTTTCCTGGGCCTGCGCAGGCGCGTCCTCTCCCGAGGGCGCGGGGGCGATTTGCGTTCCCAGAACTTCGCTGAGTGCGCCATCGATAGCGTTACGCAAACTTGTCGCGGGATCGGCAGGTGCGGCTGCTGCAACAGGTTCGGCCATATCCTCGGGCGCTGGGCCAACCGGCTCTGGGGCAAGCACAACGCGCTCTCCGACTGGGGTCGATGGCGTGTCGGATGCAACCGTGTTCACTGCGAACCCTTGATGGGCGGCTTTGAACCCGCCTGGGTTTTCGGGCTGCACACGGGCTGGACCTTCCATGGCACGAACAACGGGAACCGTGCGCGCATCACGCGTCACCAGATCCTGAACCCACATCCCAAGTCCTGCCAACAATGCAACCGACGACAATGCGCCAAGCCACCCCATCACACGCGAGCCGGTGATCGACACCGCCCCGTGCACGTTCGGGTCAGTCCCGAAAGCCTCTGGATACGCCATTTATGCCCCAATTTCCGCCGACGCATCCGGAGGATGGCCGTGCATCTATGCCTGCTCGACCCTTGGAGGCACGATTTATTTAACGCATCTCTTCCAAGGGTTTGACGCCAAGAATACCAAGTCCGGCTGAAATGACAACGGCGACAGCGCGCGGCAAGACAATTTTCGCCGCCCCTTCCGCTGGATCATCGGGAAGGAACCGCAGCGAAGGCGTATCATTGCCCCGGTTCCACAAGCCGTGAAAGTCGCTTGCCAGATCATAAAGGTAGAACGCGACTCTGTGCGGCTCGCCGGTTTGGGCGGCGATTTCCACAAGGCGGGGCCACTCTGCAAGTTTGCGGGCCACAGCCAATTCTGAGGGATGATCCAATCCGGACAGGTCCGTCGCCATCAATGCGGCATCATCGACCGCGATGCCCGCAGCCTCGGCCTTGCGCAGCACGGAACACACCCGCGCATGGGCGTATTGGACATAGAAAACCGGGTTGTCCTTGGACTGCTCCAACACCTTGTCAAAATCAAAATCAAGGGGCGCGTCGTTCTTCCGCGTCAGCATGACGAAGCGGGTCACATCGGCCCCCACCTGATCCACAACGTCGCGCAGGGTCACAAAGGTGCCGGCCCGCTTCGACATTTTCATCGGCTCGCCATTGCGGGTCAGTTTTACAAGTTGGATCAGCTTAACATCAAGCGGAACACGCCCATCTGACAGCGCCGATACGGCCGCTTTCATACGCTTGACATAGCCACCATGGTCCGCCCCGAACACATCAACAAGTGCGTCGAAGCCACGAGAAACCTTATCAAAATGATATGCGATGTCCGGTGCAAAATAGGTCCAACCACCATCGGATTTCTTGACCGGCCGGTCCACATCATCGCCATGCGCGGTGGACCGGAACAAGGTCTGTTCGCGCGGCTCCCAATCCTCAAGGGTCTTGCCCTTTGGCGGCTCAAGGACGCCCTGATAGATCAGCCCCTTGCTTTCCAGATCGGCCAGCGCTGCTTCGATTTTTCCGGTGCCATAAAGCGATTTTTCGGAAAAGAAACTGTCCATTTTCACGCCGAGCGCTTCAAGATCCGCACGGATGAGTTCCATCATCGCCTCGGTCGAGAACTCGCGCACTTCTGTCAGCCAAACGGATTCTGGCTGCCCGACATAGGCGTCGCCGACCTTGGCCTTGAGCGCCTGCCCAACCTCAATCAGGTAGTCGCCGGGGTACGTGCCGTCTTCGAACGCGACCTCCTGACCGTGCGCCTCAAGATAGCGCAAATAGACCGACCGCGCGAGCACATCGACCTGCGCACCGCCGTCATTGATGTAATATTCGCGGGTCACGGTATGCCCGGCATAGGCGAGCAGGTTCGCCAACGCATCGCCGAACACCGCGCCGCGAGTGTGGCCAACATGCATCGGTCCAGTCGGATTTGCCGACACATACTCAATATTTACCTTTCGGCCCTGCCCCATTTGCGACCGGCCATATTCGGTGCCAGTTTCCAGAACACGGCTGACAAGCCCCTGCCAAACACCATCACTCAGGCGCAGATTGATGAAGCCCGGCCCGGCCACCTCGGCCAACGCAATTCTTGGATCAGCGGCCAGAAGTTCAACCAGCGTTTGCGCAATGTCGCGTGGCTTTAGCTTTGCTGGCTTGGCAAGCACCATCGCGGCATTGGTTGCCATATCGCCATGAGCCGGATCGCGGGGCGGCTCGACATTCACGTTGCCGAAATCCAAGCCTTCGGGCAGCGCCCCGTTCGCGGTCATGGAAGCGAGCGCGTCCAGTACCAGCGCTTTTATATCGTCGAAAAGGTTCATGGTGTGTCCCCGGTCATTTGCGCGCGGTTTAGCACGCTGGACGCGGGGCGCAACGGCTAGCCGATGCCGTGCGTGGCTGTGCCGCCCGCGATTGTGCTGCCTGTCAGCCGCGCGTGGCTTTGAATTGCGAACCGATCAGTCATACCGGCGATGTAATCTGCCACGATCCGGGCCAATGCGGTTTCTGTGTCCGCCTCAGCCACATCCTTGCGCCATTGCTTTGGCATCAAGTCGGGCCGTTCCATCAACAGTGGAAACAGCTCCATCACCACGCGCGTCACCTCTGTTCGCATTTTTACCACGTCCGGTGCACGGTACATGCGATGAAACAGGAACGTGCGGATCACTTTCAAATCGGTCCAGATATGGTCGGAAAAGCGAACGATGGGGTGCCCGGCCAAACGGATATCTTCAACGGAGCGGGGGTTAAGCTCGGCAAGCCGCACCTGCGCCTGATCAATCACGTCCTCGACCAGCAAACCAAAGAACCGGCGCAGCGCCTCGTGGCGACGGCGATAATAATTTAGGCCCGTGTATTTCTTGTCGATGGCCGCGAAACACCCATCCAGAATGGGCAATTCTGCCAACTCATCGGTGGAAAACAACTCGGCCCGCAAGCCGTCATGCAAATCATGACTGTTATAGGCAATGTCATCAGACAAGGCCGCGACCTGGGCTTCGGCACTGGCATGAGTGTTCAGTTCAAGATCATGTCGCGCATCGTATTCGGCCAGCGCATAGTGCAGATCGCCCGATCCATCCGGGGCCAAGAGCGGGCCGTTGTGCTTGGCCAACCCTTCAAGCGTTTCCCAAGTCAGGTTCAGGCCGTCAAAATCTGCATAGTGACGTTCCAATGACGTGACAATGCGAAGCGCCTGCGCGTTGTGATCAAACCCCCCATAGGGCGACATCAGAACGTTCAACGCATCTTCGCCGGTGTGCCCGAAGGGCGGGTGCCCCAGATCATGAGCCAATGCCACCGCTTCGGTCAGCGGCTCGTTCAGGCCGAGCACACCCGAGATGGTCCGCGCAACCTGCGCCACCTCGATAGAATGGGTCAGACGCGTGCGAAAATAATCGCCTTCATGCTCAATGAACACCTGCGTCTTGTGCTTGAGCCGACGAAACGCGCTTGCGTGGATGATCCTGTCACGGTCCCGCTGAAAGGCACTTCGAAAGGTGCTTTCCTCTTCCGGATAAAGCCTGCCACGACTTTTGGCCGGATCACAGGCATAGGGCTTTTGCATTGCATCGCCTTTGACTTGTTGCGCGCACCTGCTCTGCTTATATTCCTGTCAGGACAAACACAAACGATCAGGAGGCCACGATGGAACTGACCCTTCCGCCCAAAGTCACCGCGCGTGCCTTCGCCCGCTTGGCTGAAATCAACGATGGGGCCGACACCCCAAAGGCCCTGCGCGTTGCTGTCGAAGGCGGCGGATGCTCTGGCTTTCAATATGACATCAAGCTCGACGATCCTGCGACGGACGATCTGGTATTGGAAGGCGATGGACAGCGCGTTGTGGTTGATGCGACGTCCCTGCCCTTTCTTGAAAACGCCGTAATCGATTTCAGCGAAGAATTGATTGGCGCACGATTCACCATCGAAAACCCGAATGCCGCCTCTAGTTGCGGATGCGGCATCAGCTTCGCGATGTGAAAACGTCATGAAACGAAAAAAGGCGCGCCCAGTCTGGCGTGCCTTTTCCGTTTCAGCCGACATGTCGGACCGACATGCTGCGTGACATGATCAGCCCACTTTGACCAACTCAATATCAAAGTTGAGGTCCTGACCGGCCAGTGGGTGGTTCGCATCCAGAACAACGGTGTCTTCCGTCACTTCCGTGATCGTGACCGGCATGGTCTGGCCTTGCGCTGTTTCCACCTGAAGCTGCGTTCCAAGGTCCAGCGGAATATGATCCGGAATTTCTGCACGTGGCACGGGTTGGCGCGCCTCTGGATTCACCGGACCATAGGCTTGATCGGCCGGAATATTCACCGTTTTCTTGTCGCCTTCGCTCATGCCCGGAAGCGCGCTGTCGAGGCCCGCGATGATCTCGCCCGAGCCAACTTCAAAGGACAACGGGTCGCGCCCTTCAGAGCTGTCAAAGGTGGTCCCGTCGTTCAGGGTTCCGGTGTAGTGAATATGGACTGTATCGCCCGCCTTGACCTCTGCCATGGCTATCTCCGTTCTGTCATTGATTGTGAGGGGTTATGATTGATGGCCAAAATGGTTGAGGGCCGGGTGTGCGGCAGCAAGCTATCACGCCACGTTCTGATGTAAACCCAGCGCCCAAACTCAAGGCGTTGGGCAGGCAGTGGCAAAGCGTGATACTGGAAAATCGCGTTCTAACCCCATGGGAAGAAGGCTTAACATTCCATCTGACGCCGCCAGTTGTGCGATGTTTGCTAAATCCTTGGCAACGCTTTCGACCATGATCGCCCCCTGTGCAGGATCGGGTTCCGAATGGGCGAAATCCATGGGATTCGCGGCGAACCCATCGGCAATCGCCGCGATGCGATCAGGCGAAACCGGGTGTGAACTGTCCGCAACCGCGGCGCCCAAAGGGTCCTGCCACCACGCCGCCACATAATAGAACGAGATGCCCAACGGCATTGCGCCAAGCCGCGCGAAATGGTCCAACGCAAAACGATCGGCGGCAATCTCCTGAGACTGACTTGCCGCTCCCTGCAACCCGCCACGATGCTGCAACAAGATATGTCCAACTTCGTGCGCCAGAATAAATTGCAACGCGGAACTATAGATCTTGGCAGACACATTGTTCGTGAATTCATCTGCCAGTGCGATGTCGCGGTCGATGTGAAAGGCCCGCAGTGGTGACGCCAAGTTTTGTCGATCACGAAGCAAGGCCCAAAGATATGTCTGGATCATACCAGGCTCACACTCTTTGCTTTGAAACCACGCAAAGAGCGTCGCGATGTCATCCAGAAAGCGAATGCTGTCTTGCGGGAAATAGATCGTCTGGCTGCGCGGGTCCGCGTAAAATGCAAGTGGTGATGGGCCGTGGGGTGGAAACACCATCCGGATGCCCGCAGCATCCGGGCGTTGCGCGCGCGGCAAGTTGCCGATGATATCATCTTGCAAAACTGATTGAAGGTTAGGCGCAGCGCGAGCCATGACACGTGCGCGGTCAGCGTCAGTATACATTTGCGCAGCCGCAGTTTGCGCCAGTAAAAACGCCAAAACTGTCGCCGCGCGGATCAACATGTGGGATGCACACCCTCGAACACGATTTCGGCGCGGGCATTCGGAGCCGCAGGATCAATCCCGGAAGCCCAAGCGCGGAAACGATCAGGGTCGCCCCAATCCGCCGCCCAAACCGGGATCATGAGGTCCAGCTTGATCAGCGCAAGGTCATCTTGTTGACGGGCTGTTAGCTCGCGCCCGCGCGCCATGCAGTTCAAGCTGCGTATCTTTCGCTCTGCCAATGCGCTGGAATATCCCAGATCAACTGGTGGGGCCGGGATTGTGGCGGCAGGACTGGCCCCGACGAAACTGCTTGCGGACGTCCCTGCAAGCTCGGTCTGGGGGCGTTCTGCCCCTGTCGATACGCTGATTGGGGCAGAGAGAGATACGTAAGCATAGCCAACGATCGTCAGCAGAACAAATACCGGTGTGCTGAACGCAAAGGACCCAGCCACACCCAGCTTGCCACCTTCGGTCAAGTTCACGCGTTGCACTGTGCGCCAAAACCCGATCATCACAATTGTTGAGACCACCAGCACAACAAGGGTGAGTGTCAGCCGTTCGCCAATACGGAAAAAGACGATGAGGTCAGTTGTAGGCATCCTACGCCGCACCTTTCGCTTGATTACCTTAGGTCATCATCATCCTAATTCGTGCAAAAGCAACCCGGCGCGCGGTCAGGATTTCCAGCACGTCCACCCCGGAAAGGAAAACTGCTGGACCTTGCACGTCGCCCTGCCCTAGCAAGGCGTACGCAAGCAAGGAAACTGTGCCATGAAGATTGCCACCTTCAACATCAACGGGATCAAAGCGCGGTTCACCGCTCTGACAGATTGGCTGAACGACGCCCAACCGGATGTCGCGGTGTTGCAGGAAATCAAATCTGTGGACGAGAATTTTCCGCGCGAGCATTTCGAGGACATGGGCTACCGTGTGGAAACACATGGCCAAAAATCATTCAACGGCGTCGCGATTCTGTCAAAACTCCCGCTCGAAGATGTGCGGCGCGGTTTGCCCGGCGACGACACAGACGAACAAGCGCGGTTCATCGAAGCGACTGTTATGGGCGATGTGGCTGTGCGTATCTTCGGGCTTTACTTGCCGAACGGAAACCCGGTTCCCGGGCCAAAATACGACTACAAACTGGCATGGATGGCCCGGCTTGAGTCGCATGTCGAGGACGCCCTGAAACTAGAGGAACCTTTGGTGGTTTGCGGTGATTACAATATCATACCGCAATCCGAAGACGCCGCGCGGCCCAAGGCATGGCTGAAGGACGCATTGTTTCTCCCCCAATCGCGCGCAGCTTACCGGCGTATTCTCGCATTGGGCCTGACCGATGCATTCCGTGCGACGCACCCGCACATGCCGCCAGCTCCATCGCCGCAGAATTTCAGCTTCTGGGACTATCAAGCTGGCGCATGGAACAAGAATGACGGCATTCGGATTGATCATTTGTTGCTCAGCCCGCAGGCGGCAGATCTTTTACAGGTTTGTGAGATCGACACAGACGTTCGCGGCCGCGAGAAGCCGTCAGATCATGTGCCGGTTTGGGTAGAATTGGCAGCGTGACCCTTTGATCAGCCCATGGCCCGGGTGACGTCATACTCGTAAAGCCACGCAAGGCGCCGCAGCGGGGCATTAGGGGCAATCGCTTGGGACATCCGCATTGCCGTATGCGCCAAGGGTCGAAGCACATTTCCAAAATGATAGGCGCGGGCATTTGTATTGGCCGCCGCGACAATCTTGACGCAGCGCGCGCGCCTGCTGGCCTGATATGCGGCAAAAGCCATTTCGGGGGTGTTGTGCAAAGACATAGATGCGGCAAGCGCCCAAGCATCTTCTAACGCCATACAGGCCCCTTGGGCCATGAATGGCAGCGTCGGGTGGACTGCATCCCCCACCAACGTGACCGGGCCTTTGTGCCAATTTGGGGCGACCGCGTGCCGGAACAGGCCCCAAAGGTGGGTTTCGTCCACTTGGTCCAGAAGATCGCGAACCTCGGGTCCGAAGTCCTTAAAAGCGTGACGCAGGTTGTTGGGATCATCTTGATGATGCCAGCCGTCTTCTGTCCAAGCTTGGCGTTCCTGAACGGCAACAATGTTCGTCAGGTGACCGCCCCGCAAAGGATAGGTCACAAGGTGCCGGCCCGACCCCATGTAAACGCGTGCTTCCGGAGCAGCTGTTCCATCGCCGGGAACCAAGGCGCGCCATGCGACCTGCCCCGTGAACCGGGGCTTCGAAACACGATCAACAGCTTGGCGTGCCACCGAGTGCACACCATCGGCACCAATGACTACGCGGGTGGTGAGATTCGTATTGTCCCAAAATTCCAGATCGACACCGCCATCGACCAAATCAACCGCCGCAACCGGTACGCCAGTTTCAATGACCACGCCCGCATCGCGCGCCGCTGCTGTCAGGCAATCAAGAAGATCGGCCCGATGCGCGAACAGCCATGGGTGGGGTGTCTTGATCGCGTTCAAGTCCAGCGATAGCGCCAAGCGCCCGGTTCGCCCGTCAAGAAGCGACACTTTTTTGCCGATGACGCTGCGGGGAATTAACCCAAAATCAACGCCGAGCGCTACTAACACCGCCATCCCATTTGGGCTGATCTGGATACCTGCGCCGACTTCTTGCAGTGCGTTTGCGCGTTCCAGCACGCGCACATTCGCACCGCGCCGCGCAAGAGCGATGGCAGCTGCAAGGCCACCGATGCCGGCGCCGACAATAGTTATGTCCTGGCCAATCAGAATGTGATGATCCAAATCCCAGCTAAGCCGACCACCCGGCCTATCCCGGGTGATCAATTTTCATCCCGTCAAAGCGAAATCCTAATCGTCGCGATGAACTTTCTCGCGACGCTCGTGCCGTTCCTGTGCTTCAAGCGACATCACCGCAATTGGACGCGCATCCAAACGCTTTAGCGAAATCGGCTCGCCTGTTGACTCGCAATAGCCAAACTCACCGCTTTCGATCCGGCGCAGAGCCGCATCAATTTTTGACACAAGCTTGCGCTGGCGATCCCGGGTCCGCAATTCTAGGGCGCGATCGGTTTCCTCGGACGCGCGGTCCGCAACATCAGGGATGTTTCGGCTACCACTGTCCTGAAGCCCTTCGATGGTATCGCGGCTTTCAGTGAGGATATCGTTTTTCCAAGCGTTCAGCTTGCGGCGGAAGTATTCGAGTTGGCGTTCATTCATGAACGGTTCGTCCTCTGCGGGACGATAATCTTCAGGTAAAAATACCTCGACCTTCATTTCTGCTTCCCTGTCCGACCCGGTTGCCGAGTGTGAATCGCCTGTCGACTGGTCAACTTTTTTGTTCAACATCCCGCAACCTCCTGTGGCGTCCGAATAGCGCAAGCTCGGACGCGTGTCACGCATATTCAGCCCTAAAAATGAAGGCCGCTTGCGGCGGTCGGGCAGTATGCTACGTTCATCGAGATAAGTGCAAAAGGTGTGTGTAAAAGTATGAAATTCAAAGGCACCGAGAGTTACGTTGCGACAGATGACCTGACCGTCGCAGTCAACGCCGCCGTAACGCTTCAGCGTCCATTGTTGGTTAAAGGCGAACCCGGAACCGGTAAGACAGAGTTGGCACGGCAAATTTCCACTGCTTTGGACCTGCCGATGATCGAATGGTCAATCAAATCGACCACGAAAGCCCAACAAGGTTTGTACGAATACGACGCCGTCAGCCGCTTGCGCGACAGCCAGCTTGGCGATGAGCGTGTGAACGACGTGGCAAACTACATTCGAAAGGGCAAACTCTGGCAGGCATTCGATGCGCCCGGCCGGGTTGTTCTTTTGATCGACGAGATCGACAAGGCTGATATCGAATTTCCAAATGATCTGCTGCAAGAACTCGACCGGATGGAGTTCTTTGTCTACGAAACCGGCCAAACAATCGCGGCGCGGCAACGACCCATTGTCATCATCACGTCGAACAATGAAAAAGAGCTTCCCGACGCATTTTTGCGCCGCTGTTTTTTTCACTACATTCAGTTTCCGGACATGGAAACGATGAAGAAGATCGTCGAAGTGCATTATCCGGGCATAAAACAGCGGCTGTTATCCACAGCGTTGGAACAGTTCTATGAATTGCGCGAGACACCCGGCCTTAAAAAGAAGCCGTCGACATCGGAAGTGCTGGATTGGCTCAAGCTCCTTCTCGCAGAGGATCTGTCACCGGAAGACCTCAAAGGCGATGCAACGGATGCCTTGCCTCGCATGCATGGTGCTTTGCTGAAAAACGAACAGGACGTACATCTGTTTGAACGGCTTGCCTTCATGGCAAGAAGCGGTCGCAGATGAGTGTAATGATCAGACCGCTTCAACGAGCAGACCGAGAGGTTTGGGGCGACCTCTGGCGCGGTTACTTGGCGTTTTACGAGACCACCCGGCCCGACGCGCAGTTTGATCTGCACTTTGAACGGTTGACTGACCCAAACGTGACGGAATGGCATGGGTTACTCGCCGTTTACGAAGGAACGCCTGTTGGTCTGGCTCATGTTCTGTTGCATCCGCACGGGTGGCAACCTGAACCGACAGCCTATCTGCAAGATCTGTATGTCGCACCGGCAACCCGAGGCGTCGGCGCAGGACGTGCGCTCATGCATGCAGTTTATGCGTTGGCCGACCGACTGGGTGCGCAGGGAACGTATTGGACCACACAAGACTTCAACACTACGGCCCGAAAACTCTACGACAACGTGGGCATGCTGACGCCCTTCGTAAAATACGCGCGGACCTGAGCGTGAGGGCACCCCTTGCAGCCCTCTTAATTGTCCTGAGCGGCTGCGCGGCTCTGGAGCCCGTTCCCGCTCCGGAAACGACCATCACACGAGCGCTGCCGCCGATGCGCGAGTTTGGCCCACCCACTCCGCAGCGGCCCCGCCGCGCGAATTCTGAAATGGCCGCAGATTTCATCGATCTGACCATGAACTTGGAAAGTGGTGCCGAACTTCCCGTTTTTACCCGTTTCAACGAGCCGGTCTCGATCGGCCTGACAGGGGCGGTCACGCCCGTATTCGACACCGAACTTGATCGGCTTGTGTCTCGCATCCGCAGCGAGGCGAACATAAACATACGCCGGACAGACAAACCCGGCGCGGCTATTACCGTGGAAGCGGTCCGCCGCGCTGACCTTGACCGGGTTGTCCCATCAGCGGCGTGTTTCGTTCTGCCTCGGGCCATCACTTGGGATGAGTTTCAGTCAAACGCCCGCCAAACCGGGCTTGATTGGGCCGATCTGACGACACGGGTTGCCGCGACGATTTTCATACCCGCAGATATCAGTCCGCAGGAAATCCGCGACTGCCTGCACGAGGAAACCGCGCAAGCTCTTGGGCCTGTAAATGATCTTTATCGGCTCGAAGATTCCATCTTCAATGACGACAATATGCACAGTGTGTTGACCGGCTTTGACATGCTCATGCTACGCGCGGCCTATGACCCCTCGTTGGAAAGCGGGATGACCCGCGACGAGGTTGCCCAGCGTATTCCGGGAATTCTGGCGCGCTTGAATCCCTCAGGGCGCAGCATACGCGCACGGGGTTTGTCGCCTAGCCCGCGATCATGGCGCAGCGCGATTACCGCCGCCCTAAGCCCAGGCCGCCCCATCGGCCAGCGCAGGCATGCATCGCTTGACGCATTGGACATCGCGCAAAGCGAGGGATGGCAGGATACGCGCCTTGGTCTGTCGCTTCTGACGGCTGGGCGATTGTCATCAGGCCGGGATGGTGTGTTTGCCTTGGAAACCTTTTTCAAGGCTGGGCGCGTTTATGGCGCGCGGCCAGCAACCGCCGTACATGCCGCCAATGTCGGCATCCAGATCGCAGCCTTTGCCTTGGTGGCTGGCGATTTTGACGTTGTGCTGGAATTGACTGAAAAACACATTCCGGCCGCACGCCGCGCCGAAAACGCCGCCCTTCTTGGGGATTTGCTGTTGGTTCGGGCTGCCGCGCTAAAGGCGACAGGCCAGACTGCGAAAGCCGCAGAAATCAGGGGTGACGGCTTTGGCTGGGCACGATATGGGCTACGCTCTGATACAGACGTCTTGCGCCGCGCCGCTGAAATCGACGCGCTTGCGCCCAGCACTCAGGAGGGAACATGATCGTCATCGTCGTGGGATTGATCGGCGCAGTTTATGGCGGCCTGCTCGCCAAACGCCGCAAAGGCAAACCGGCCGATATCGCCCAATATGCTGCCGGATACGGGCTAGCCTTCGCCATCGTCGGCCTGTTCGCCGTGGTACTGTTGAACCGGGTCTGAGACAGGAGGGCGCGGGGATGTCACGATCCGGTGCGCCTTACATTTCGTAAATGTGCTGAACGCGCACGAAACCAAGTTTGGGGACAAGCCATGTTTCTGCGATTTTTCGAAACTCTGCGCGCCTTCAAGGTGCCCGTGTCGCTTCGCGAATACCTTGCGTTTCTTGAAGGGATGCAGGCCGGGCTTGTCGATTTTGACGTCGATGGTTTCTACTACCTCGCGCGCGTCGCGATGGTCAAAGACGAAAGGCACCTTGATCGCTTTGACCAAGCTTTTGCAGAAACGTTCAAAGGGCTCGAACACGCTGACCTGTCGCAACTTGTCGAACGCGCAGATTTGCCAAGCGAATGGTTGGAGAAGCTTGCCGAAAAGCACCTGAGCGAAGAGGAAAAGGCCCAGATCGACGCGCTTGGCGGATTTGAAAAGCTGATGGAAACGCTCAAGGAGCGGCTCAAGGAACAGCAAGGCCGCCATCAGGGCGGGTCGAAATGGATCGGGACGGCGGGAACCTCGCCGTTCGGTGCATACGGCTATAACCCCGAGGGCGTGCGCATCGGCCAAGACGAAAGCCGCCACCGCCGCGCGGTAAAGGTCTGGGACAAACGCACGTTCCGCAATCTTGACGACAGCGTTGAGTTGGGCACCCGCAACATCAAGGTTGCGTTGAAACGGCTGCGCAGTTGGGCGCGCAACGGGGCCCATGACGAACTGGATCTTGATGGCACGATCCGCGCCACGGCAGAACATGGGTATTTGGATGTAAAGACCCGGCCAGAACGGCGTAACGCGGTCAAAGTTGTGCTGTTTCTGGATATTGGCGGGTCGATGGATGATCACATCAAGGTGGTCGAAGAATTGTTTTCCGCCGCCAAGTCTGAGTTCAAACATCTAGAGCACTACTACTTCCATAACTGCCTCTACGAAGGCGTATGGAAGGACAACGCCCGCCGCTGGACCGAGCAAATCCCCACATGGGACGTGCTTCACACCTATGGCCCCGATTACAAGTGCGTGTTCGTGGGGGATGCGTCTATGAGCCCCTATGAGGTGCTGTATCGTGGCGGCGCGAACGAGCATTGGAATGAAGAAACCGGGGATACCTGGCTGCGCCGTGCCTGCGAGCAGTGGCCAGATCATCTATGGATCAATCCGGTGCCCGAAAAGCACTGGGGATATACTCAGAGCATTGGCCTGATCGGGCAGGTTTTTGAAAATCGCATGGTCCCCATGACACTCGACGGGATAGATCGCGGGATGCGCCTGCTCGGTCGTTGATCGACGTCTGTCTGGCGGGATGTCGTTCAGCCTCCAACTCGAGGTGCTTATGCCTGAATGGCGACTCAGCCTGCGCCGAAGTCCGCGCCCCCGCGCCGCAACCTTTGCTGGTCGCCATCGATGCTGACCTGAGGTTGACGCGCCAACCCCAGTGCTCGGCGCACATCGCCCCTGTGCGGGCACACGCATCACACCATCGCACCTGCCCCCCCCTCCGCTCCTTTCAGGTTAACCGCGATCGTGCATCGCGCACTATCCTCTTGAGAACTCACTACCCTATTGCGCGCGTGACTACTCCTAGGAGGGGGTCCTTTTTCCCGGTCGAGAGCTTTAAGTTAATGACAGACAGCAACACGGATTTAAGGACGCTCCAATGATCAAATTCAACTCCCTCCTCACCGTCGCCGCGACCGCCCTTGCTCTGGTTGCCGGCCCTTCCATCGCCTCCAGCTTCAATGGCGCTTACTGGGACTCGAACGCATTCAGCACCGTTGATCAGGCCATCGCCTATACCGAAAACAACGCCGCCACAGCGACATTCTTGTCCACGGCCATCGACTACCCCAACGCTGGCGGGTCGATCACTGACAACACCACGCTGCAGACTTTTCTCGGCGCGGACGGAAGCACGCTGTCCGGCGCGTTCACAAACAAGCTCGACAAGTCGGTCTTCAGCTTTTCGGGCACATTGGACCTGATCGGCACCCAGTCCTTGAAGATTGGCTCTGACGATGGGTTCGCTCTGAAACTCGATGGCGTCGAAGTCCTGCGCCACTCGGCACCGCGTGCGTTTTCCTACACCATCGGCAGCTATGAGTTCACCGGCGCAACAACCTTTGAGCTGATCTACTACGAAAACTACGGCAACACCGGCGTCGAGTTCCAGATCAACGACACGGTTGTAACCTCTGCCATGGCGGCAGCGCAGCCTGCGGCAGTCCCTGTTCCCGCTGCATTGCCAATGCTGCTGGCCGGTCTGGGCGCATTCGGCCTGATCCGCCGCCGCGCGTAAGCAGTACGTCTGACGTAGGACGCCGCCGGGTTTTCCGACCCGGCGGCTTTTCTATGCGCATAGACGATTGCGCGAACACGACGAACGCCCCACCCTTGCCCGCGCGCACAAGGCGCCCCATATTCTGAGCATGCTCAAGCTTACCCCGATCCTTCTGGCGATCCTCTATGCAATGGCGATGTACGGCGTTTCGGCGTTCCGGACCAAGCGCGAGTTGGACGCAAAATCAACCGATTTGGTCGATCCCGGTTTGATGCGCGAAGTAAACAAGCTGGCCAGCGCCTTGGATTTGCCGCGGATCAAGGTTCAGCTTTATGAAATTGACCCGGTGAATGGCTTGGCGGCCCCTGACGGGCGGATTTTCATCACGCGCGGGTTCTACAACCGCTACCGCGCCGGTGATGTGACGGGTCCGGAAATGGCGAGTGTCATCGCCCATGAGCTTGGGCACGTCGCGTTGGGCCATGCTCGCAAACGGATGATCGATTTTTCAGGCCAGAATGCGTTGCGCACGGCGCTTGCGGTGTTCTTTTCGCGGTTCCTTCCGGGCGTTGGTGTGGTGATCGCAAACGGGTTGGCAAGCCTGCTTGCCGCACGGATGTCCCGAGATGACGAGTTCGAGGCAGACGCCTACGCGACTGCTCTGCTCATCAAAGCCGGGATTGGGTCGGAGCCGCAGAAAAGCCTGTTTCTCAAGCTTGATGCGCTGACAAAAACCAGTGCTGCCGGAATGCCTGCCTGGTTCTTAAGCCACCCTAAAACACACCGGCGCATTGCCGCTATTGAAGCAAACGAAGCCCGCTGGCTTCGCACGCCGACCTGACACTGACGGCTTCATGCTGCGGCGTGTTTGGCGGCCAAAGCGTCGCTCAGCACAGCCCGCAACGTGTCCGCAGGAACATCGTCCGTCACAAAAGCGTCGCCAATACCGCGCGCAAGGATGAACCGCAATTTGCCATCCATGACCTTTTTATCCTGCCCCATCAGCGTGATCAGAGCATCGGCATCTGGCAGATCACCGGGAATGTCAGCAAGCCCGCGTTTCATCCCCATGGCATGAAGATGCGCCGCCACGCGCGACGGGTCTTCTTGCGGGCACAGCCCCAAACGCGCGGACAGATCAAACGCCATGGCACAGCCGATGGCCACGCCTTCCCCGTGCAAAAGCCGGTTAGAATAGCCGGTTGCCGCTTCCAATGCATGGCAAAACGTGTGGCCAAGGTTCAAAAGCGCACGGTCGCCCTGCTCTGTCTCATCACGGACCACGATGTCCGCCTTCATTTCGACCGAGCGTTTTACCGCGGCGGCACGCGCTTCGCGGTCACCAGCCGCCAGGGCGGGACCTTTCGACTCTAGCCAATCAAAGAATGCCGCATCCCCCAAAAGACCGTATTTCACAACTTCGCCATACCCGGCCAGAACATCGCGCGGTGCGAGCGTGTCCAGCGCGCCGATATCTGCCAACACGAGCGTGGGTTGATGAAACGCACCAATCAGGTTTTTACCTTGAGGTGCGTTAATGCCTGTCTTGCCGCCAACCGAGCTGTCAACTTGAGCGAGCAGGCTTGTCGGGATCTGCACAAACCGGACGCCGCGCCGCAAAACTGCCGCCGCAAAGCCAACCAAATCGCCAATGACGCCGCCGCCAAGTGCGATGACTACATCGCGCCGTTCAATCTTTTGCTCCAACAACCATTCAACCGTGCGGGTGAATTGCGGCCATCCCTTTGTCGATTCGCCGGCTGGCAAGCAAAGCGCCGTCATGTCGATCCCCGCGTCGGCCAGTCCCGCACGCAAAGCTTCAAGATGCAGCGCCCCCACAGTTTCATCGCTGACAACCGCAACACGCGGCCGGGTCAAAAATGGGGCGATTTGGGCACCCGCACCCGCGATCAGCCCATCGCCAACGCGCACATCATAGGCCCGCTCGCCAAGAGGAACGTGAACAGTTTCAACTGCGAGCATGGGACGTAATCTCCGTATCATCCGCAAGAATGCCGGGGTGAGTCCCCAACGTTTCCAGCACCGCCTGCGCGGTATCGTCGATGCTGTAATTAGAGAATACCTGCACATGAATCGGGGCCAAAGCATAGACCGGACCGCGCGCGTCGTAGAGCGATTTAAGGGTCTCGAACGGGTTATCCGTCATCAAAAGTGGGCGCGTCCCACGGTAGCGAACGCGCGCCCATAGAAGGTTCAGTTCGGCCTTGAGCCACACAGCAACGCCCTGCGCTGCAATCAGATCGCGATTGCGTTCCGACAAGAACGCGCCGCCGCCCGTCGACAAAATGCATGGCGGTCCCGCCAGAAGCCTTTCAAGAACGCGCGTTTCCTTTTCACGGAAGAACGCCTCGCCATTTTCTTTGAAAATTTCGGCAATGCTGCGGTTTGCAGCCTTTTGAATTTCGTCATCCTGGTCGACAAAATCCACGCCCAGTTTTCGTGCAAGAACCGTTCCAACGGCCGTTTTTCCCGCGCCCATCATTCCAACAAGCACCACTGTCTTCTTCAATTCGTGTGGCACTGCAAGATGGCTCCCAAGTTTCGAATTATTATGTCTCTATGACGTGAATTCTTCTGCGATCCCATATAGGATATCGCAAACAGGGTCAAAATGGCCTTCGAGCAAACGAGCAGAGAGGCGAAACAGCGTGCGTATGTTGAAACTAGTGGTGTTTCTGCTGCTGATCGCGGGCGCAGGGATGGTGGGCTTTGCCTATCTCGGCGATTTGTCACCGCAGCGAACCGAAATCCGCATTCCGGTTGATTTGGATGGGTCATAAGGCAAGTTGGGGTCTGTTCTTGGCAGGCGCGCTCTGCGCAGGCAGCGCTTGGGCTCAAGACGGGACTGCCCCCTTATCGGTGATTCCCTGGCTTTCCGAAACGCTTGATCGGACCGACCCGGTTGCGGCGGCACCATCTGCACCGGTGGCGGTCACGCCGCTGCCTGATCGAGATGGAATCACTGTTGTCCCCCTTGGCGCACCCGACAGGGCTGCAACCGGGCTGATCTCGGCACAGCGCGCGGGTCTACCCAGTGATCTTTGGCAAGGGACAGACCCAACCGACCTCGCAAATCTGCTCAGGTCGATGCCGGTGCACAGCCAGCCCGCCCTTCAAGAAGCCTTTTCTCGGTTGATTTTGACAGAGGCTGCCCCGCCCAAGGGCGCGCGCGACGCCCTTTTGCTGGCGCGGATCGATGCGCTTTTGATTCGCGGCGCTCTGGAACCGGCGCAGGCACTGCTGGAACGCGCGGGGCCAGATACCCCGGATCTGTTTCGACGGTGGTTTGACATACTTTTGCTGTCAGGCACCGAAGACCGCGCTTGCGCGACACTGGCTGCCAAGCCGGAACTTTCCCCGAATTATGAGACGCGGGTGTTTTGCCTCGCGCGTAGCGGGCGGTGGCACACAGCGGCCCTTACGCTGGAAACCGCCACGGCGCTGGGACGTGTGACCCCTGACATGCGCGACCGTCTGGCGCGTTTTCTCGATCCGGACATTTTCGAAGGCGAGCCGATGCCGCCCTTGCCCGACCCAATCACCCCGCTTGATTTCAGGTTACTCGAAGCCGTGGGTGAACCGGTTCCCACATCGCGGTTGCCATTGGCTTTTGCCCAAACTGATCTGCGACACATCATCGGTTGGAAATCGCAAATCGAAGCGGCAGAGCGTTTGACCCGGTCCGGCGCATTGGCCACAAACCGGCTGCTTGGCATCTATACTGCACGCCAGCCTGCGGCGTCAGGCGGTGTCTGGGACCGGGTCGCCGCTGTTCAAGCGCTGGATATCGCCATCACGGCAGGGCACCCCGATGTGGTCGCCGCCCGTCTTCCCGCTGCAATCGAAGCAATGCGCGCAGCCGGGCTTGAGGCGGTTCTGGATGACCTCTTTGGCGCTAGACTGGCACGTCTCGACCTGCCGCCTCAAAGCGCGCAGATTGCCCATGCGATGGCATTGATTGCCCAAGCACCAACCCGCCTGCCGATCAACGCCCTGCCCACGCGCCTGGCTTTTGCGACCGCCCTTGCCCGAGGTGAAAACCCTCAAGGCGCGGGTGGTGGTGTTCTTGGCGCGGCACTTCGTGACGGGTTGATGCGCGACGATGTACCAGAGCGTTATGCCCCGTTGGTGGCCCGAAAGCGGTGGGGCGAAGCCTTGTTGCGCGCGCTTGACACTCTGTCGACGGGGGCGCTGACCGACCCGCAAGACGCCGGTGATGCCATCGCGTTGATGGCGCAAGTGGGGCTGGATGATCTGGCGCGCCAAGCCGCCGTCCAAATCTTGCTTCTGGACCCGACCCCATGAGCCGCCAATGGATCGCCCGGTTCCTTGAGGCGCAGGCCGCCGAATTAGATGCGGCGCAAAACACGCAACTCGCCTATGGTCGCGATCTGAAGGACTTTCACGACTGGATCACTGCGCAAGGTTTCGGGTTTGACACCGCCGAACGCGAAACCATCGAAGCCTATCTCGTGCATTGCGACGAACAGGGGTTGGCACGAGCCACTCGGGCGCGGCGGCTTGCATCGATCCGGCAACTCTATCGCTTTGCATTCGAAGAAGGCCTGCGCGGGGACAATCCCGCGCTGCGCATTCGCGGGCCTGGCCGACAACGCAGCTTGCCCGGCACCCTTACAGAAGACGAAGTCAGTGCAATGCTGACCTGCGCCCAAGAACATGGCCGAACCGAAGCAGATCGTGCCCGAACTACGGCAATGATAGAAATCCTTTATGCAACAGGGCTGCGCGTCAGCGAATTGGTTACATTGCCCATTTCGGCGGCACGCGGCAAACCAGAGGTGCTTTTGGTCCGGGGAAAAGGTCGCAAGGAGCGGCTCGTGCCTCTTTCAGGACCGGCTCGAACGGCATTGACTGCTTGGTTGGTCCACCGCGACGCAGCGGACATTGCCAAAGTCGATAGCGGGCATCGCGCTTCTGCGTTCTTGTTTCCCAGCCGGGCGAAAGCTGGGCACATCACGCGCCAGTCGTTCTTTTTGACCATAAAGGCATTGGCACGTGAGGCAGGGATTGATCCGGGCCGCGTGACACCGCACACGCTGCGCCACGCGTTTGCCACCCACCTGTTGGAACACGGCGCAGACCTGCGCGCCATCCAATTGCTGTTGGGTCATGCCGATCTGTCCACGACAGAAATCTACACCCATGTCGTAGAAACGCGCCTCAAGGAGTTGGTTCTGACCCACCACCCCTTGGCCGAAGAGCCATTGGACTAACCCTGCGCCGCCGCGCAACACCGGGCTTTTCAACCGCCCCATGCAGGTCTATGTCACTCCCATGACAGATAAACTTCATATCATCGGCGGCGGCATGGCCGGCGCAGAGGCCGCATGGCAAGCCGCCAATATGGGCGTACCCGTTGTCATCCATGAAATGCGCCCCAAGGTTGGAACATTTGCCCATCGCACCGGCAGCCTGGCAGAAATGGTGTGTTCCAATTCGTTCCGGTCGGACGATGACGAACAGAACGCCGTCGGGCTTTTGCATTGGGAAATGCGCGCCGCCAATGGCCTGATCATGCAAACTGCTGACAAGCATTCCCTTCCAGCGGGCGGTGCGTTGGCCGTGGATCGCGATCCGTTTGCAGAAACTGTGACGGCACGTTTGCGCGCGCACCCGTTGGTGACCGTGGAAGACGAAGAAATCACCGCCCTTCCCGGCGAAGGTCATTGGATCATCGCAACTGGCCCGCTAACGTCCGGGGCACTGGCAGACGCGATTGCTGCTGAGACAGGCAAAGAGGCCCTCGCCTTTTTCGACGCCATCGCACCGATCATCCATTTCGACAGTATCGATCTGAGCAAAGCCTGGTTCCAGTCCCGCTATGACAAAGGCGACACTGAAGAACAGCGCACCGCGTATCTGAACTGTCCAATGGACAAAGAGACGTATGACGCGTTCATTGATGCGCTGCTCAGCGCCGACAAAGCTGAATTCAAGCCGGGCGAAACCGCCGGCTATTTTGACGGGTGTTTACCCATCGAAGTGATGGCAGAGCGGGGCCGCGAAACGCTTCGTCACGGCCCGATGAAGCCCGTCGGGCTGACCAACCCGCACCAACCGGACGTCAAAGCCCATGCCATTGTGCAATTGCGACGCGACAACGCGCTTGGCACGCTGTTCAACATTGTCGGCTTTCAGACAAAGATGAAATACGGTGCCCAAACCGAAGTTCTGCGCATGATCCCCGGCTTGGAACAGGCCCGGTTTGCCCGCCTTGGCGGCATTCATCGCAATACGTTTATCAATTCGCCCACGCTTCTTGACGGCGAAATGCGTCTGCGCAGCCGTCCGAATATTCGCTTCGCGGGTCAGATTACTGGCGTCGAAGGCTATGTCGAAAGTGCCGCGATGGGACTACTGGCAGGGCGTTTGGCCGCGAGCGAGATTTTGGGCCGCACCGTGGCCGCACCGCCGCCTGAAACAGCGACTGGCGCACTTGTGACGCACATCACGGGCGGCGCCGAGGCAAAAACCTTTCAGCCGATGAACGTGAACTTTGGCCTATTCCCACCCGTGGACCTGAAAGGTGGTCGCCGCAATCGCCCCGCACGATACAAAGCTTATACCGACCGGGCGAAATTAGGGTGGCAAAGTTGGCTGGAACAATTCGAAACAGTTGAAGCCGCGCAGTAGCCCGAAAAGGTCATGCGCCGCGCGCCGCTGTTTGGCTCAGCGCGTCTGGATCAGAAAAGTCCGGGCGCGTGACATTGCCCTTCACGCCATCCCAAGCGCCGGGCAATAATGCGTTTCCAAGCACACGATCAGGGTTGGTGGGGGGCGGCATCTGCACCCCGTCCAAACGCACGAAGCCGAACCGTTTGTAATATGGCGCATCACCAACAAGCATGACGCGTGACCAGCCCAATGCGGCCGCCCGTTCCAAACTGTCTTGGATCAAAAGCGCGCCAAGACCCTCGCCCTGACGCGTCGGGTGCACAGCCACAGGCCCCAACAAAAGCGCCGCCGCTCCGCCAATATCAACAGGCCAGTGACGGATTGCTCCGGCCAGAATACCTTCAGCATCACGTGCGATGATCGACAAATCGGCGACTGGGGACACACCATCGCGCAAACGATACGACGACAACGCTTCGCGGCCGGGCGCGAAACACAAATCGTAAAGGCCCTCGACCTCCCAATAATCGTTGTCGGTTTCCCGGCTTAGATGAAACACGTCTGCCGTCCTTCGCGCCCCGTTGACTGCGGCCCGAAAAATGGCCGTTCGCGCGACAGCCCCTACCTGCTATGCAGGCGCGTGTGAACCAGTTTTCCGAATTCTTGCAGTGGTTGGGAAGGTCAAGCCGCTGCGCGAACCGCGTTTACAATTGCGCCATAGCCGCCGTTTTCCAGGTACCCGCGTTCCGCAGACGTTGAGACGCGCGCCAAGTCCCCATTGCGGGTCGGAAAACGCCCAAACTTGCGGATCACCTCACGGTGGGCTTTGGCGTGGGTCAGATTATCACGCGCCTCTGGCATACGCTCCATGAACAGCCGGACACAGCGTTCCTGATCCGCAAGGCATTCAGAGTGCATCAAGGGCAGATAGAAAAACTGCCGGGACGGCCCCTGAATGCGCAAATCCCAATCCAGATCCAAAGCGTGCTTGGCTTTGGCACGGGCCACGGCATCGCTTGAAAACGCACGTCCGTCACGGCGAAACATATTGCGTGGGAACTGGTCGAACACAATGATCGTCGCAAGCGCTGTTTCGGGCGATGGGGCCCAGCCTATGCAGCCGTCTTCCTTGCTCGCTTCCCAAAGCGGAAGGAACCGCGCGCGGATTTCCGCATCTAGGGCATCGTCGGTCGCGTACCAGCCTTTTGGTCCGGTGTCGTCCACCCAGAACGTCAAAACATCCCGCGGGGTTATTCCGTTCGCTCGATCTTTGTGTGGGGTCGTCTGTCCCATGGTGTTCATCCGATGCCATCAATTTAAGCGACTGTTACAAATCGGTTGCAAGTCCGCAAGCTTAGCTTCGCCCCACGTCTGGCAAGGGCTGGTATTCCTCTATGTCTTCATCCTCGCCCTCGTCGTCAGGGTCAGCCACATCTTCATACTCGGGGTTGTATTCCACCGCCGCATTGACGGCGATGGATGTGGACGACAGCGTGATGGGTGCGAAGGCAGCTGTGTCCTGCACAGCGGGCGCAGCGCGGCGGAACGACCGATAGATGCCATAGACAAGCAATGTGGCCATGATTGCGACAATGAAAATAAAGAACCCACGCGGCCCGAATACGCCCATCATCCAACCTGTCAAAAGCGGGCCACCGATTGCACCGACACCATTCAGAAAGATCAATCGCCCAGAGGCAGACGCCATATCATCATGGTCAAGGTAGTCATTGGCATACGCAATCACCAAACCGTAAAGCGGGTTGGCAGCCCCGCCGATGATAAAGGCAGAGACGAGCAGCGGATAAAACCCGCCCTGCAATATCCCAAGCATACCGCCAATGATGCCGATCCCGACAACCATCAGGATCAAGCGCCGCCTGTCCATCCGATCCGACAAGTATCCGATGGGAAATTGAAGGATCAGTCCACCCACATAGATGGCTGCAACGAACGCTGAGATTTGTGGAACGGTCAGCCCCGCTTGCCCCCCAAATACCGACGCCATCCCGAACAGTGCGGAATAGACGCCACCCAGAAGGAAGCTGCTCACGCAACTCAGCGGTGCAAGGCGGAACAATTCAAGCGTGCTCATCGCCTTGGCCGTTTCATAAGCCGGAGTCGGAACGACACTAAGCAGAATGGGCGCAAAGGCGATGGAAACCAAAACCGATGGCACGATGAACAATACAAACCCGGACGGATCGCCCAAGTTGAGCAGCCCCTGTGCCGACACAACGCCAAGCATCTGCACGATCATGTACAAAGACAGTGCCTTGCCCCGGTTTTCGTTACTGGCAGCGTTATTCAGCCAGCTTTCAGCCGTCACGTAGACGCCCGAGAAACAAAACCCCATGGCCACGCGCAAGACAATCCAGACCCACGGCTCTGTCATGGTCGGAAACATGATCAAAATGGCCGAAATGAAAGAGCCAAGCGCGGCAAATACCCGAACGTGTCCGACGCGCTGGATCAGCTTGGGCGCAAAATAGGAGCCACCCAAAAACCCAAGGAAATAGGCGGACATTACCAACGACATATCGAAGGTCGAAAAATTTTCGATCGTGCCGCGAATACCCAGAAGCGTGCCCTGAATTCCGTTTCCGACCATCAACAGCATAACGCCGAGCAACAGAGCCCAAGAACGGGAAAGAGTTTCGATCATTGCAATAGCCTATCTGACTGAACGTCTGTTTGGTCGGTTGCGCCGCACCGAGGGAAAAATACGCCCCAATGAGACCGGCGAATTGTAATGCCCCACTATAAAGTGGAACGCCTTAAACTGGTCCTCGCGGTAACAACAAAGATGCATCGCCGTAACTGAAAAACCGATACCGTTGCGCAATGGCATGGGCATAGACATTGCGCATCCGGTCTGTTCCCATCAGCGCGGATACGAGCATCATCAAGGTTGATTTCGGCAGATGAAAGTTTGTCATCAGCCCGTCTGCGGCCCGAAATTCAAAACCGGGGTAGATGAAAATGTCTGTCGGTTCCGCCATGGGCTCAACCCGGCCAGTTTTGCGTGCAGCGGTTTCCAAAAGCCGCAAGGCCGTTGTCCCAACAGGAATAATCCTGCCCCCGGCAGCACGTGTGGCTTCAATCTCTGCGGCGGCGGCCGGTGTAATCTCGCCCCACTCGGCATGCATCTTGTGCTCGGCCGGGTCGTCAACCTTGACCGGCAGAAACGTGCCTGCGCCCACATGCAGCGTAACATGGGTAAAATCCACGCCGGCCGCTTCAATGCTCGACAAGAGCGCTTCGTCAAAATGCAGGGACGCTGTTGGCGCGGCCACGGCACCGGTGCGCCGAGCAAAGACCGACTGATAATCCACTAAATCTTGCGCGTCTGCGGGCCGTTTCGCGGCGATGTAAGGCGGAAGCGGCATCGCGCCGGCCTCGGCCAATTCGGCCTCCAGCGCGTCACCGGTCAAAGTGAGATCCAGCCGGGCCGCGCCATCCTCGGTTCGGCCCAGCATGACCGCGCTCAGGTCATCCGTGAACACGATCCGTTCGCCATCACGCAACTTGCGAAGCGGCTTGACCAGCGCTGTCCAACTGCTGTCTGCCTGAGGTTCTAGCAGCGTGACTTCAATTCGCGCTTCACCGCTGCCGCTGACGGTTTCGCGGCTGCGTATCCCCGTCAAACGGACCGGTAAAACGCGCGTGTCGTTCAGCACCAAGCGATCGCCGGGACGCAAAAAGCCGGGAAGGTCGCCAACGTTCGCATCGATGACATCTTCGCCATGCGCGACCAACAGCCGGGCAGAACTGCGCGGTTGCGCCGGGCGTGTCGCGATCAGATCTTCGGGCAAATCAAAATCAAAATCGTCAAGCGTCACTGGTTCGAGCCTTTTGTTGCTGTGCCTTGCGCACCTTGTGTTCCGACCTGTTCATTCTGGCCGCGGAACACTTCCCGCAGGAAACCGGGCGTTAGCACCGACAATGGATTGGCTGCAAGCCTTGGTGCGCTCATGTCGCCACGCACAGTATAATGTAGACCAAAAAGCCCTTCCCCGCGCCGGGTCATGAAGCTTCCAATGCGGTTCAAGAAATAGATCGGGGAAACGACGCCTTGAAGATTGAGGGTGCGTCTGGCCAGATCAACGGTTCCATCCAGCGACATACCAATGGAGGGGCCTGTGGCGCTGCTGGCCATCAAGGTGATTTGACCGGGCGACAATGTAAATTCCGCCCGGACATCATCAAAGGTGATCCCTTTGCCAGCCGCCTGCTCTAACGCCCCCACGACGCTGATCGCCGATAGAAATGCTGCAGCCTTGGGGCCGCCATGGATCGCAATATCAGCAATGCGCATCTGCCCGCGATAGGTTCCCGGCGCCCCGCGTGGTACCAGACGCACATCAAGTGCGCCTCCCTTGAGGAACGGAATGAGCCCGGCAGAGCGCAGCACGCTCCCCGCGTCGTCGCCGGTAAGATGAAGGGAAAGACCGCCACTATCCTTGCCCGCCGCAAGACGCGCACGGATGGGGGCATCGCCATTTACCCGGCCTTCCAACACACCGTGCATCCGTGACGACAGTGTTCCGCGCACATCCGTAAGGGCCAGTTTTTCCGCCAACCGAACTGTATCAAGAGCAACATCCATCCCAGGCCCAGTGCGGCCACGGCCGCTTCCGTTCTGCGGCGGCAAAAACCTCAGGTCCAGCGTGCCCCCCGTCAGCGACAAACGGCCACCGGGCGCATAGCGTCCCCTTGCGTCAAGCCATTTTCCCAGCGCCAGCCGGTTCACGGTCAGCTCGGCAAGCCCCGTACCGCCAGTGCTGCCGCCGCTGGGATCGCGCATGCGTGCGGATGCATCGAGCCTAAGTCCGGGCATGCGCAGGTTGACACTGTCGATGGCCGGCTGCGGACCGATTTGGCCAACCAGATCAAACTGACCATCCGCGGCTTGCGACTTGTACACGCCAAGGGCAGGAACAGAGACCGCAAGACCCTTCAAATCAGCGTTGACTTGAACTTTATGCGGCCCGGACTGCGCCAGATCCAAAGTCATCCGCGCCAGTGTTTCGCCGCGCAACGCCCCCTTTGGCAGCCTTGCCCCGAATTTTTCAAACAGCTCAGCAGTGACCGGCAAATCAGCAACCAGCGTGCCATATCCGGGCGCGCGTGTGGGGGCGGGCCGCTGAACCGGTCGCCACGGATCACCAATAGTCGGGCTGGATGGCTGTTCGAGACGGCGAGAATAACCGATATGAATGGGCAGACCATCAAACTCGGCGGGGCCGTCAACCGTCACCTCTTTGCACGTTGCCGTAAACTCAAGCCGGTCTGACGCCAGAACGTGCCCGGCCACGAGCGTCTCGCTGCGGGCGTCATACACTTCCCCGCCAACTTGAAAGACCGGCTTTTTGCCCTTCCGATCCGGGCCGACCGGTATCGACAGGTCAACATCTGTGCGAACCCGCCCATCAACTGCGCCTTCTGCCATTAATGGACTGGGCGCTGCTTCGGCGTCTATGGCGCGGTCTTTTGGCTGAAACAGTGGCTGTCCCAAAAGCGCAATCGCATTGGGCAGCGTGCCTTCGGCCGACAGGCTGACGAGCAAAGGGGCGTGGACACCATCGCTGCGCGCCCCTTTTGGACCAAGCCATTCGATGCCCGCAGTTGCACCAACAAGGGTCACATGGCCGGTTGCCGATACGGGCATCTTGCCCGAAGATGCTCGCAGCCCGAATTGATGGCGTGCCAAACTGCCAAAGCCGCGCGCCTGCTCGAGCTGTGGCAGCCCTTTGACCAACGAAATCTGCGTTCCATCAAACCCGAAATCCAGCGCAAGATGCTGCAAACCGCCGCGTCCGTCCTTGCGCGGTGCCCCAAAGTCATGACGCATTGCCAGATGAACGCCCTGCACGTCGGCTTCGATCAATTCCCGCTCGAGCCAAGCACGCGTGCCGGTTGCAATTGCCGCGGGCCAGATAGCAAGCAGACTTTCCCGGTCCAGCTCCGCCGCGGCCAGATCAAGCGCGAGACGCGGGGCACCACCCTGCCCTTTGCGATCCACGACCCCGCTGCCGACCAGACGGACACCGCCCAGTTCTAGTGTCACAGCCCCTATTTCCAGAAAGCCCGTCGATCGGTTGAAGCGCATATCAGACCACAGCCGGTCTGCGGCCAGCTCCAAATCCCCGCCGTCACGCTTTTTCAGTTTTGTGCGCACATCCGTGAATGCCACCTGCCCGGTCAGCGTCGCAGCGGTGGCGCGCCTTAAATCGGCTCGACCGCTCATGGTGACCAAGCCACTGCGCAGGCTCATGTCCGTGATCGAAAGATATGACCGGTCTGCCGACAGCGCCAAATGCGCGCGCAGACCATCCAGATCAATAGACTCAGCCGCCCCCGGCGAAACGATCTGCCCAGCCCCGACATTCAGATTGCCGATCAAGGGATGCGGTGTCCCGTCGGCGTCAATGGCCCCATTGAGATCGAGAGACACCGGCGCATCCAGCCGCGACAGCAACTCGCTCAGCGGGCCCGCCCCCACGACGCCGCGCACGCGCGCCGGACTGAGACCGCGCAAAGTCAACCTTAGCTCACCCGGTGCGCTATGTGTGGGACTGCTCAGATGCACCGCGATCCTGCCCGAATTCAGCGTGGCACCGTCATCGAATTCACCCATATCCGCATCAAGGGTCAGTGCACCGAATTTGTCCCGAAGGATGCGAAGGGCCCCGTTACGGCTGGATATGCGGCGGCCATCACGCCCGTCATCCAGCGTGATGCCAAGCTCGTCCACCCCAAGCGTCGTCAGCCCCGCAAGCCATGGCGACGCCAACAGCACCTGTAATCGTTCCAGTGCCTGCGCAGGGCTTGCTGCATCCTGAACGACTGTCGCATCGCCCAGTTGAAGTGTCAGCCGACCTTGCGCATCGCGCGACAGTGAAATTGCGACACCGCTGGCGAGAACGGCCTTTGGCACCACCCGCGCCGCCAGCGCATCATCCCGACTGAAAAGCGCTTCGATACGGTCAAATGCAACCAAAAGATCGCCCGCGCGATCAAATACCGCGACCTCTTTTACGGCGACGGCAGGCGACAGGTTTTCGCGCAAATCGACTTGCGCGGCGCCCAATTCCACAGTCAACCCGATGTCTGCTACGGCTTTGTTCAGGCGCGCTTCTGCATGGCTTAAGATCGTGACAGGGACGGGAATGGGGGAAAGCCGTGCAACCCAAAGAACGGCAAGCCCTGTCAGTACAACCACAAAGGACAGGCGCATCACCCATCCTAGCAAAGCCCTTGCACACCTCACAAAATACAGAAAAACCCTCATGCCGCCACCGTAAGCCACTAGGCGCTTCACACCAAGCTTCAAGCGCATCTCACCTGGACTGGACTTTCACGAGCCTGTGCTAGAACGTCTTCTACGATCCGTTTAAATGACAGAGGCATATCAATGTTAGACGAAGGCGCACCCGCACCAGACTTCACCTTGCCACAAGATGGCGGTGACGATGTCACCCTGTCCCATCTGAAAGGCAAAACTGTCGTTTTATATTTTTACCCCCGTGACGACACCAGCGGGTGCACGAAACAAGCCGTTGCCTTTACCGAGCACACGGCCGCCTTCGAAGCGGCCGGCGCTGTTGTCCTTGGTGTGTCAAAAGACACCGTTGCCAAGCATGGCAAGTTCCGCGCCAAGCATGATCTGGGGATCGCGCTGTTGTCGGACGCCGACAGTGATGTTTGCGAACGCTATGGCGTGTGGGCCGAGAAATCCATGTATGGCAAAACCTATCTCGGGATCGAGCGATCGACCTTCATCATCGACGGCACTGGAACAGTCCGTAAAATCTGGCGCAAAGTCAAAGTGCCCGGCCACGTTGAGGCGGTGTTGGACGCGGTCAAAGCTCTGTGAGTTTGCCGGACATCCCCAGCACACTTGCAGAATGTGCCGTTGCGGTTCTGAGTACCTCGGATGCAAGGGCCAAAACATCCCTGTCTCGCGCGGTGACAGCGGCGTTTCGGGCATCACAAGCGGCAGGGGCACCGATGCCTGTTGGTCATGCGGCCCCGCCGATGCGCCCTGCACGCCCCGCCCGGCCAGAATTGCTGGACCCGCGCGACGTGCCGCGCCGAAAGCCCGGATCACCGGAAGGGCGCATCGCCTTGCTGCACGCCATTGCACATATCGAACTGAACGCCGTTGATCTTCACTGGGATATCATCGCCCGGTTTTCAGACACGCCCATGCCCGCCGGATTTGCCGCTGATTGGGTCAAAGCTGCCGATGAAGAATCCAAGCATTTCAACTTGATGTGTGACTGTCTTGAAGCGATGGGAAGCCATTATGGTGCCCTTCCGGCCCATGCTGGTATGTGGCGCGCGGCCGAAGACACAGCCGAGGATCTGATGGGACGTCTGGCCGTTGTTCCCATGGTGCTTGAGGCCCGCGGACTGGATGTAACCCCCGGAATGATTGAGGTTTTTCGCAAAGCAAAGGATCAGCGCGCCGTTGATGCACTTGAAGTGATCTATGCCGAAGAAGTCGCTCATGTGGCCTATGGTTCGAAGTGGTTTCACTTCTTGTGCGGGCGCCACGACCTCGACCCAAAGGACGTCTTTCACGATCTGGTTCAACGCTATTTTCATGGGCCTCTCAAACCACCTTTCAACGACGAAAAGCGCGCCGAGGCTGGATTGCCCCCAGATTTCTACTGGCCATTGGCCGTTTCCGGTTAAACCGACCGCCACTCGGCGGAAATCTGCCACTTTTCGCCCTCGTCAACGGGGGTTTTCCGCACCTTCGACACCATTCGTTGCAAAGACGTGATTGGGACGCTACGCCCCTGAGTAACGCGCTGAAGCGCTGTAAAAGTGCAAGGCAAATACAGGCGATGAGGGACGGAGTGACAGGGCAAGACACCGCGCAGCAAGGCGAAGCAATTCCACACGCTTCGTCGGTTCAGCACGAAAACCACGCAGACATGCCCACGCTTCCTAAACCGAAGCTGATGGCCCGTCTTCTTCCCGAAAAGCGTATCTTCGTCAAATCAGATGAAGGCACCCGGTTTTTCCGGATCGGGCCGCGCCAGCAGCTTCTCGCAGGTGCCGGTGCTTTGGCACTTGTGGCGTGGTCTGTGACGGCGACGTCGTTTCTGGTGATTGAACTTGTGCAGGGCGGCGGCGCACAGACCGCCGCTTTGAACGAAAAGCTGGTCTATGAACAGCGTGTTCAGGAACTTGCGTCAGAACGCGACGCACAGCATCTGGCCGCGCTGGAAGCGCAGCAAGGGTATGACGCCGCGCTTGACGCTCTGTCGAGCTATCAGGACCGTTTGCTGAATGCCGAACTTCGGATCGCTGAAGTTGAACAAAGCCGGGCTGCCCTGCGCCGGATTTTGCAAACCGCAATGGTCGAGCGTGACGGCTTGGCAGAACGCTTGACGGCATTGGCACTGGAAGACGGAAGCGCCGATCTTGCCGCGCTGGAACGGCGCAGCGCTGAGGCGGAACAAACGGTCAAATTCCTGTCGCGCGCACTCAGCGACACGGCTCTCGACAAGGTTGCCGCCGTGACCGATGCGTCATCGGCGCAAGACCGGTTGGCGGCTCTTGAAAACGAACTTGAACTGACCCGCCAGGCCAGCGACCGCATTTTCGAACAACTCGAAGAGGCCGTCGTTCTGGCAATGGAACCGTTGGGCAAAATGTTCCGCGATGTGGGGCTGCCCCCTGAGAACATTCTAAAACAGATGCGGCAACAGTATTCAGGTGTAGGCGGTCCGCTGACACCGATTGCCTTGTCCACCAAGGGCACACCGGCAGACCCCGAAAGCCTGCGTGCGAATGCCATTCTGGACCAGATGGATGAGTTGAACCTCTACCGCATCGCGGCGGATAAAATTCCTTTTGCCCAGCCTGTTCATGCTGCCGTGAGACGGACTTCTGGGTTTGGATACCGGCGTGATCCGATCCGAGGCGGATCGCGGCTTCATGCAGGTATGGACTGGGCTGGCAGGTCTGGCACACCCATCTTGTCCACAGCCGACGGCGTCGTCGTGCATGCTGGCTGGCAGTCCGGCTACGGCAGAATGGTAAAAATCAAGCACGAGTTCGGAATGGAGACGCGATACGCGCATCTGTCCAAAATCACCGTGAAGGTTGGCCAAAGGGTCTCGCGCGGGGATTTGATCGGTGGTATGGGAAATTCTGGTCGCTCGACGGGCACGCATCTTCATTATGAAGTCCGCGTTAACGGCGATCCTGTGAACCCGATGACCTATATTAAGGCTGCCACAAATGTTTTCTAAGAACCGGCCCCATGACCAAAAGCCCTCCGATGCAGACAAACCAGTGACAGAAACACGTTCGACCGCACCCACACCAAGTGCACCGGTTCAAACGGCCCCCAAGGCAAAACCGCCTGCATCCGTGTTGTCCACTGACCTGACCGTGACAGGCAATTTGCGCACTTCTGGGGACATCCAGATCGAAGGCACCATAGAAGGCGACGTGCACGCACATCTTTTGACCGTAGGTGAAAGTGCGACAGTACGCGGCGAAATCGTGGCCGACGATGTGGTCGTCAATGGCCATGTGATCGGGCGGGTGCGCGGCCTCAAGGTGCGGTTGACCTCAACTGCGCGGGTCGAAGGCGACATCATTCACAAGACCATCGCAATCGAAAGCGGTGCACATTTTGAAGGATCGGTTCAGCGCCAGGAAGACCCGCTCAAGACAAGCGGTCAAAAAGCAATTGCTGCACCAAAAACAACTGACGGCGCCGCAAACAATTAATCGCACGCCGTTCAAGGTTTGGGCAGGCACACGAATTGCCTGCCCGTTGGTTTATACAACTGACGCCCGATAAAGATGCCACGTTGCATGCCCCAACACCGGCAAGACGATGAGCAACCCGAAGAAATACGGGAACATCCCAAGAAACAGCGCCGCAGTTACGCAAACGCCCCAGATCAACATTGGGCGTAAATTGCGCGACACAACGCCGACGCTTGTGATCATGGCTGTTACAAAATCAACCTCACGATCTACCAGCATGGGCATGGCGATCACAGTGATCGAATAAAGGATCATTGCGACCAAGCCACCGATCAACAATTCTGCTGCGATCATCATAAGTCCGTTTGGCGTGAGGAACACGTCGTACGAGGTGGAGACATTGGTCATCGTGCTGAGCCCCATGAACAACGCAAAAATGACGTGTCCGATAAACACCCAGAAAATGAACAGAACGATGATGATGGCAGACAATGACGGGATTTGCCTGTCTTTTTCTCGCCAGACGCCAGTCAGCACTCGCTCCCATGTCGGCGTCTCACCAAGTTCAAGCAGGCGGCTGATTTCATAAAGCCCCACGGCCGCAAACGGACCCAGCAAAGGGAACCCAAACGCCGCCAGCATGATCCAATAGCTCTGTCCAGTGATCACCGTCAATTGCCACAGAGCCAATCCGCACAGGGTGTAGAAGCCCCCGAAAAATAACCCGAACTGGTAGGATCGTTTGAAGTCTTGCCAGCCTTTTTGAACGGCCTCTCGGATCATGTCCCCGGTTACCTGGTGAAAATCCGGCACTCCAAAACTGAGATCTGGGTCGTCTTTATGGGTCATTGACGCGGTCCTCCTTGATGCAATCAGACCACCGCGCATAGGACTATGTCAAAGGCGCAATTGCCTCAGGCATCAATCGGACCCCTGCGCTTCAGCACGGGATTTGCCGCTGACATTCAGGGCAAGGGTTGCCGCCATAAATTTGTCGAGATCACCATCAAGAACACCCTGCGTGTCCGATGTTTCCACGCTTGTCCGCAAATCCTTTACCATCTGGTAGGGTTGCAACACGTAGGATCGGATCTGGTTTCCCCAGCCTGCATCGCCCTTGGCGTCATGGGCTTCGTTGATCGCCGCGTTCCGCCTGTCCAATTCCATCTGGTAAAGCCGGGACTTCAGCGCCTTCATTGCGATATCGCGGTTTTGGTGCTGGGACTTTTCAGAACTTGTCACCACGATGCCGGTTGGAAGGTGTGTGATGCGAACCGCAGAATCCGTGGTGTTCACGTGCTGTCCCCCCGCACCCGAGGACCGATATGTATCAAGGCGAATGTCGCTTGGGTTCACTTCGATTTCGATATTGTCATCGACAACCGGATAAACCCACACGGAACTGAACGATGTGTGACGTCGCGCTGCGCTGTCATAGGGCGAAATACGCACAAGCCGGTGCACACCGCTTTCGGATTTCAGCCAACCATACGCGTTCGGTCCACTAATCTTGTACCCGGCAGATTTGATACCCGCCTCTTCGCCTGCGCTTTCTGATTGCAATTCAACCGTGTAGCCATGCTTTTCGGCCCATCGAACGTACATACGCGCCAACATCGACGCCCAGTCGCACGATTCCGTACCGCCTGCGCCTGCGTTGATTTCCAAAAACGTGTCGTTGCCATCGGCCTCGCCATCGAGAAGCGCCTCCAACTCTTTTTGAGCGGCCTTTTCTTTCAACCCTTTGATCGTCGCCTCTGCTTCGGCGATAATCTCGGCATCGCCTTCGGCCTCGCCCATTTCGATCAATTCGATGTTGTCGGCCAAATCTTGCTTGAGCGAGGTATAGGTGTCCATTTTGTCCACCAATGTCTGTCGATCGCGCATCAGCTTTTGCGCGCGGTCCGGATCATTCCACAGGTCCGGATCCTCGGTCATGGCATTGAATTCTTCCAACCGATGGGGCGCGGTTTCGATATCCATCCGCTGCGCGAGCAGCTTCAGCGATTTCTCGACCTCGGCCACTGTATTCTGAATTTCAGCGCGCATGAGTCACCTTTTCAAAGCGTTAGATTGGCCACTCCGGCCGGATGCGCCGTTATAGCAGCGCCACCGCGACAGACAAGACAGTGGTACGGGTCAGTAAAGCCCACCGGAACTGATCGCGCCGAAACCGGCCTTTGGCGCGATACGCTTTACCTCGCCAGTCGATGTCGTGACCTCGCGGCTATCGTCCAACGCTTCGGTCCGTGAAAACAATGGCAGGTTGCCACCCATCGCGAACCCACCGTCCACGACTGCAACGCCAAACGCAGGATCGACACTGTCGCGGAAATACTCTGCGACAACATTGGCACCGCTCGCGCTGTTGGGAAGACGGGCACCGGTTACCCGGTCGATCTTGATGAAATGTCCACCCGGCGGCACATCAAAAGGCCCACCACCGTAGCTGGCCACAGCGTGCTCCATGAACTCGTTGAAGACCGGGCCACACATACCACCACCAGATGCCCCTCGCCCAAGCGAACGTGGCTGATCGTGGCCAATATAACATCCCGCAACGATGTTCGACGTAAAGCCCACAAACCAGACGTCTTTTTCGTCGTTGGTCGTGCCGGTTTTACCAGCAGTGGGAACCGAAAGATTGACGGTTCGGGCCGCCGTGCCGCGTTCCACAACACCCTGCATCATCGAGGTGATCTGATACGCGGTGATCGGGTCAATAACCTGTTCGCGATCATCTTCGATGCGAGGTGCAAGTGACGCGGGCACAACAAGGCTGTCACATTCGACGCAGCGCCGGGCATCATGACGATACACCGTTTTTCCCCACCGGTCCTGAATGCGGTCCACCAAAGTCGGCTCGACCCGTTCGCCGCCATTGGCAAACATCGCATAGGCCGCAACCATCCGGTACAGCGTCGTTTCCTGGCTCCCCAACGAATTGGCTAGAAAAGCGGGCATGTCGTCATAAACGCCAAAATCCTCGGCGTATTTTGCGACTTTTTCCATACCCACGGCCTGTGCCAAGCGGATCGTCATCAGGTTTCTCGACCGCTCAATGCCTGTTCGCAGCGGCGTAGGGCCATAGAACTTGTTGGAATAGTTTTTCGGTCGCCAGATTTCGCCGCCGATGTTCACCTCAATCGGGGCGTCAACAACGATCGTGGCGGGGGTATATCCGTTGTCCAAGGCGGTCGCGTAGACAAACGGTTTGAACGACGACCCCGGCTGACGCGTGGCTTGAGTTGCACGGTTGAAAACCGAGTTCTGGTAGGAGAAGCCACCTTGCATGGCGATCACACGGCCGGTGTTGACATCCATGGCAACAAAGGCGCCCTGCACTTCCGGGATTTGGTGCAGCGAATAATGGCTGATCAGTTCATCATCGCCGGTTTCGGCCTTAACATAAACCAACTCGCCCAGACGAAGCAGATCGTCCGGAACGCGAGGGCGTCGTTCGCCGCGGCGTGCCGCCCAAGACATTTCATCAAGTGGGATGATGTCTGTATCAGCGACCGGCTGATTTTCGATCCCGATCCGGGCCGAGCTGTCATTCATGTCCAGAACAACGGCAAGATGCCAGCCTTCCACATCACGTGGCAGATCGGCTTGCTTTAGCGCAGCACGCCACACCGCCTCGTCGCCCAGCATTTCTGCCGGCACAAACTTGCCGGTCCCACGCCAAAGCCCGCGTCGGCGGTCATAGTCTTCCAGCCCGCGCCGCAGCGCCGTCGCCGCCCGTTCCTGCAAGTCCGGATCAAGCGTGGAACGAATTGAAAGGCCGCCTGTGAAAAACTCGGCCTCGCCGAAATCACGGCTCAGTTGCCGTCGAATTTCATCGGTGAAATAACCGCGCGGCGGCAGTGACGACCGGAAACTCTCATAGTCGCCCGACTGCACCGTGCGCAACGGCGTCGCCAGGGCCACGCGGTATTCCTCTGCCCCCAAATACCCGTTCTCGTTCATTTCGCGCAGGACAAAATCACGCCGTTCGGTTGCGCGCTCTCTTTCGCGAACCGGGTGATACGTTGACGGCGCTTTTGGCAGCGCAGCGAGATACGCCGCTTCCTCAACAGTCAGTTCCGACAGCGTTTTGTTGAAATAGGTCTGCGCGGCCGCCGCGACACCGTAGCTGTTCTGCCCAAGATAAATCTCGTTCAGATAAAGCTCAAGGATCTGGTCCTTGTTGAGGGTTTGCTCAAGCCGGGTTGCGAGAATCAGCTCCTTGATTTTTCGTTCTGCCGACCGGTCCGAAGACAGTAGGAAGTTCTTCATAACCTGCTGCGTGATCGTGGACGCACCACGCAAACTGCCGCCCTGCGCCATGGCAAATGCCGCGGCTGCGATACCCACCGGATCGAACCCGCCATGGGAATAGAAATTCTTGTCCTCGGCAGAAATGAACGCTTCTTTGACGAGGTCAGGGATCTCGCCCGCGGGCGCGAACAACCTGCGTTCGCGCGCAAATTCGTCGATCAATCGGCCTTCGCCAGAATAGACGCGACTGATGGTTGGCGGGGCGTATTGTGCCAGTTGCTCATGGTTGGGCAGGTCACGCCCATACATCCACAGCACACCGCCGACGATCAGTGCAGCAAGCACTGCGCCGATAGTGATGAAGCTGAAAATAGCGCCAAAAAAGCCAAGGATGAAACGAAGCAAGACCAGACCTTCCAGAGTTGATATGTGCATATACCGCGACCGGACGCGCGGGTCAAAATCACAACTTGCGTGATTTCAATTGCAGTTGCGTTCAGGTGTCGGTCCGCGCCTGCATGAACTTTGTAATACGCGCCAAACCTTCGCGAATATCGTCCGGGTCAGCCGCATATGAAAACCGCAACGTGTGGTGCCCGCGCACCGGGTCGAAATCCAACCCCGGCGTCACCGCCACCCCTGCATGCTCCAACATGTCAGCTGCCAACGCCCGGCTGTCATCGGTCAGGTGCGACACGTCCGCATAGATGTAGAACGCCCCGTCAGGCGGCGCGATCCGTGCAAACCCAGCCTTTGGCAACCCCTCAAGCAAAAGTGCGCGGCTTTCGGCATAGGCGCTCCGCTTTTCTTCAGGCTCTGCCCGACAGGACAGCGCACCAAGGGCGGCAACTTGCGCGGCGTGCGACGCACAGATGAACATGTTCTGGGCCAGCCGCTCAACGGTGCGCACGTGCTCTGGTGGCACAACCATCCAGCCAATGCGCCAACCGGTCATGGAAAAGTACTTTGAGAACGAGTTGATCACATAGACATCGTCGCTGATTTCCAGCGCACTGGTGGCGGGTGTATCAAAATGAAGACCGTGATAAATCTCGTCAGAAATGAAGGCCGCGTCTCTGTCAGCACAGGCCGTGATCAGCGCCGCCATCGCATCTTTGTCAAGGATGGTGCCGGTCGGGTTGGCCGGCGACGCCACGATCAGGCCGTCCAGATCGCTTGGAAGATCGTCAGGCGTCATCCTGTGCCCCGCCGCGTCATGGGTTGGCACCCCGACAGGGACAAGGTCCAATGCCTTGAGGATCTGCCGATAGGACGGATACCCCGGTTCTGACAGCCCGACACGCGCACCGGCATCGAACAGCGCAGTGAAGGCCAGCAAGAACGCGCCAGATGATCCTGCGGTCACAATAACCCGTTGCGGGTCAAGCGTGATCCCATACCAATCGGAATAAAGCTGGGCGATCCCTTCGCGCAACGCGGGCAACCCGAGGGCCACAGTATAGCCCAACGACTGGGTCGCCAGCACATCTGTCAGGGCTGCCTGAGCGCTGGCCGATGCGCCGCTTCCCGGTTGTCCGACTTCCATGTGAATGATGTGCCGACCTGCCGCTTCGGCCTCTTGAGCGGCTTGAACCACGTCCATCACGATAAAGGCATCGACCGCACTGCGCCTTGATGTTTTCATTCGTATCTCCGACACATTGTAGAAACGCGTTCGCACTCCTCGCAGCCAAGGTCAATGCCAGTACCCGCTTCCTTCCTTCGTTCGTTACATGCTGTAAGGTCCGCTTTGCTGGCCGGACCCCTTCTTGTGGCCACAACACTTGGCGGGCATGCTCAGGGGCTATTGCGCGATGCCGGGATCGAGCATGGATTGGATCGGCTGGCGCGACCGATCCTGACCGCAGCAGGCCTGCCCGCGAACAGAACCCGCGTTCTTGTCGTCAACGATCTCAAAATGAACGCTTTTGTTGTGGATAGCCGGACGGTTTTCATCACCGCCGGGCTGATCCTTCGGCTGGAGAACGCCGCCGAACTGCAAGCCGTCATCGCCCATGAGACCGCCCATATTGCCAATGGCCATTTCGCCCGCAGGGGACTGAACGCTCAATTCGCCCGAAACGCGGCGCTGGTCGGGATGGCAGTTGGTGTCGCAGCCGGTGCCGCATCGGGGAATCCGGGCGCAGGCGTCGGAGTTGCCCTTGGCGCACAATCATCCGCCCTGCGCAATTTCTTGAGCCACACCCGTGAAGAAGAAGCCGCTGCCGATAAATCGGGAATGCACTTTCTCGCCATTGCCGGTATCGATCCGTTCGCCTTGCGGGGCGTTCTGCAGAATTTTGAAGGACAAGAAGACCTGCTGCCCGGAAGGCGTGATGCCTATGCGCAATCTCACCCGCTCAGCCGTGAACGGCTCCGGTCAGTGGAACTGACAGCCTCTGCGCTGAACCCGCCAGAGCGTGATCGCAGCGAAGAGGTATATTGGTTCACCAGGCTCAAGGCGAAGTTGTCTTCTTATCTGCGCTCTCCCGCCTATACCATGCAACGCCTCAAACCATCTGACACGTCAGATGCGGCGTTGATCGCGCGCGCGATGGCAAGTCACAAATCATCTGATCTTGCGGGGGCACGGGTTGAATTGGCGACGCTTTTGGAACGTCACCCGGACGATGCGTATTTGCACGAGTTGAAAGGGTGGCTCGAACTGGAGTGGCGCAACGTCCAACCCGCCATCGAAGCCTATGCCCGCGCTGCGGAACTTGCCCCTCGCGAGCCCTTGATCCAAGCGGGGTATGGACGGGCCTTGCTCGCGCAGGGCACACCAGCCTCGGATGCGCGGGCGCTTGAAGTCCTCAAAACCGCGCGGGCGCGGGACCCATATGATGCAAATCTGTTGCGCGACCTATCTATTGCGCACGCCAAGGCCGGAGAAACCGGGCTGGCATCCCTTGCAACGGCCGAACGTTATGCGCTTACAGGGCGACTGAATGATGCCGGTGTTTTGGCAACACGAGCTGCCGGAGCTTTGCCCGTCGGGTCCCCTGCATGGGCGCGCGCCCAAGACATCATGCGCGCTGCTGACACTAAGAAACGGAGATAACGATATGAAAATAAGAACACTCTTGTCGGCAGCGGTGGTTGCGCTGACGGCCATGACAGCGTCTGCGCAATCATTCGACATTGGCGAAATGTCCGACGCAGAGCGGCAGGCCTTTCGGGGTGAAGTCCGCGATTACCTTTTGGAGAATCCGGAAATACTGATGGAAGCGTTTGGCGTATTGGAAGCCCGCGATGCGGCGGCCAAAGCCAATGAAGATGCAAATCTGGTCTCCAGCCTGAGCGCCGATATTTTTGAGGATGGCCGGTCCTGGGTCGGTGGCAACCCCGATGGCGACGTTACGCTGGTTGAATTTATGGACTATCGTTGCAGCTATTGCCGCCGCGCCTTTGCCGAGGTGGAACAACTGCTGGCCGCTGACGGAAACATCCGGTTGGTTTTGAAAGAATTTCCAATTCTGGGTGAAGAGTCGCTGCTGGCCTCACGTTTTGCAATTGCAGTGCGTAATGTCGCGGGGGACGACGCGTACAAAGCAGCCCATGACGCATTGATGACGAAACGTTCGGCGATCAGCACTGCGAGCCTGACAAACCTTTCCGATGATCTTGGCCTCGACACAGCCGCGATCATTGCCGGGATGGACGCCCCCGAAGTGATCGCCGAAATCCGTGCGAACCATGAACTGGCCCGTAAACTAGATATCAATGGCACGCCAAGCTTCATTCTCGAGCAAGAGATGCTGCGCGGCTACGTACCTTTGGCGCAGATGCAATCATTGGTGGCAGAAGTTCGGGCGGAATAACGCCCTGCGATGCGGCGGCTTATTCCGCCGCCTGAATTGACGCATCGGTCGCCGCGTCCAGCTCGGCGGCCTTTTTTTCGACCTGTTCCACGATATGATCGATCATCTGGTCGTTGCTCAGCTTATGGCTTTGCTTTCCCGCCAGGTAGACCATGCCAGAACCTGCACCGCCGCCGGTAAAGCCCACATCCGTCATCAACGCCTCGCCCGGGCCATTCACCACGCACCCGATGATGCTAAGGCTCATCGGTGTCTTGATGTGCTCCAGTCGTTGTTCCAGTTTCTCGACCGTCTTGATCACGTCAAACCCCTGCCGCGCACATGACGGACAAGAAATGATGTTCACACCCCGATGGCGCAGGCCCAGTGATTTCAGAATTTCATAGCCAACACGCACTTCTTCGACCGGGTCCGCAGACAGGCTGACCCGGATTGTATCGCCGATCCCCATCCACAGAAGATTGCCCAGCCCGATCGCTGACTTCACTGTGCCCGCGTTCAATGTACCGGCTTCGGTTATTCCGAGATGGATTGGCGCATCTGTCGCCTCTGCAAGGCTTTGATAGGCCGCAGCGGCAAGGAAGACGTCCGATGCTTTCACGCTGATCTTGAATTCATGGAAGTCATTGTCTTGCAAGATCCGGATGTGATCGAGCCCGGATTCAACCATCGCATCAGGACAGGGCTCGCCATATTTTTCCAGCAAGTCACGCTCAAGCGAGCCGGCATTCACCCCGATCCGAATAGAACAACCGTGATCGCGCGCCGCTTTGATAACTTCACGCACGCGCTTTTCATCACCGATATTACCCGGATTGATCCGCAGACACGCGGCTCCGGCCTCGGCGGCTTCAATCGCGCGTTTGTAGTGGAAATGAATATCCGCCACGATCGGAACCGTACTTTCCTTGACGATCTCGCGCAGCGCCTTTGTGGACGCTTCGTCAGGCGTTGAGACACGCACAATGTCTGCCCCGGCATCGGTACAGGCCTGAATCTGTGCGACCGTTGCAGCGACGTCAGAGGTATCTGTGTTGGTCATCGTCTGCACACTGATCGGTGCATCCCCCCCAACAGGCACGGACCCCACCATAATCTGGCGCGAGACGCGGCGGTCAATATTGCGCCAGGGCCGAATAGGATTATGCGACATGGGTCTGTCCCCGTTTTGGCTGCATTTACTTAGACAATAAGCGTGCTTGATGGGCGCCGCAACGGGGCGCCTGCGCGTTCACGGTGTGCGATGTGCTTATTCGTCCGCTGTGATCTGACCTGGCAACGTATCGGGCGAGATGACGAGTTCAGCCATGCGGGCCAATTCAGGGTCAGACTCCAGGTCTGCAATCCCATATCCCTCGGACAGCGCGGCGGCGGACAGCACGACATTTTTGGCCACAGAGGTGCCCGGACCAGCCGGACCAAAGGTTTCGCCGTTCACGGCAAAATACACAGACCCCGAATTCCCCGCCCTCAATGTTGGCGGCGTTTCGCTTTCTGGCAGGACAAAGCGTTCGCCCTCTTCAAGGATTTTTTCAAGAAGAATTGTCCCATCAGACGCGCGGACGCGCACCCATGCCGGACGGCGTGCAAACAGCACAACCTCAGGTGGCGGCGCTTGAACAACCTGAACCTCTGGTTCGTCCAGTTCAGCCACAACTTGGGTTGGAAGTGGTGCGACAACCGGGTCTGGCGTCGCAGGCAACGCAGCATACACACCCTGACCCGATGGATCGAGCGTCGCAATAGGCCCATCGCGCGGCACCAGAACGGGCGTATCCAACGCTTGCGGGCGATAAAGGCGTTCCATGGCCGCAGGCGTGGGCGCTGCATTCTCTATACCCAAACCGGAAACGTCGAACGCTTCGGTCTGCGGTGTGGCAACTGTCAGCGCTGTTTCGACGGGCGCAAGGGTGACACGCTGTATTTCGCGCAACACGGACCATCCGCCATACCCAAGTGTTCCTGCAATAACTGCCAACACCAGAACAGATCCGATCGTGCTGGCTTGGACACCATGAAGCGGCCCTTGCGTCGGGGCAGAATTGATCGGGCTGCGCGCGAGCATCGCTGCACTGGGATCAGATTTGCGGGACGTGGCAGTCAGGGCTCGGGACGTTCGGCCATTCGGCGTACGGGTGTAGACTTGCGCGTCGAGCCCCCCAACATGAGAGAACCCGCTTTGAGCGCAAAACCGCTGATACACCCATTCCGGGTTCATCCCGAGGTAACGCGCATACGACTTCACATAGCCGGGAATGAAACCGGGGGTCTCAAAGATGGACAAGTCCGCATCCTCGATTCCAGCCAGATATTCTGCCTTGATCTTGATGTCGCGCTGAACGTCTAGAAGGGATTTCCCCTTCGTCGCACGTTCGCCTCGCATGATGTCTCCGAGCGTCAACTCGTAGTCATCAAAGCTCTTTAGCTTGGTGTCACGCGATTGCGTAGGCCCCTTAGTGTGCCCGTTCATGCGACATGTCCCATGTCTACTGCCCTATGCCCCTGCATCCGCGCGATTCGTGCAGCGCGGTTTGCTTCATGCCACACTAGCACAGTCACGGAAATGGCGCACCTGCCTAAGAAACACAACTATCGCATACGGCGAGTGCAGCCAAGAAAACTCGTCAGGAGGGTTATCAAGCAGACAAGGATTGACGCGACAATGCGCAGTGCGACCATAAACTGTCCAAAGCTTTGACCAGTTTATCCATGTCTTTCAATGTGTGCACAGGCGATGGGGTAAACCTGAGGCGCTCTGTCCCGCGTGGCACGGTGGGGAAATTGATAGGCTGAACGTAAATGCCGCTATCGCGCAGCAACTGATCAGAGATCATTTTGCACTTTACCGGATCGCCCACCGGCACCGGGACAATGTGACTTCCGTGATCGATGATTGGCAGGCCGATCCCTTTCAGGCGCAACTTCAGGATGCGCGCTTGTTCCTGATGTGCGTCGCGCAGCGCTTGATCCGTCTTGAGGTGACGAATGGATGCCGCTGCCCCTGCCGCAATGGCTGGAGGGATGGAGGTCGTGAAGATGAAGCCGGGCGCGTAAGACCGGATCGCGTCAACCATACGCGCAGAGGCGGCAATATACCCGCCCATCACACCATACGCCTTGCCCAGCGTGCCGTTGATGATGTCGATACGCTGCGCCAGCCCATCACGTTCCGTCACACCGCCGCCGCGCGGGCCGTAAAGGCCGACAGCATGGACTTCATCAATATAGGTCAACGCGCCAAATTCGTCCGCGATATCGCAGATGTCTTCGATCGGGCCGAAATCGCCATCCATGGAATAGACGGATTCGAACGCGATCAACTTGGGCGCAGAAGGATCAAGCCCGGCCATAACCTCCCGCAGGTGAGCTGTGTCGTTGTGACGGAAAATGTGCTTTTCACAGCGACCATGCTTGATGCCTTCGATCATGGAGGCGTGGTTCAATTCATCCGAAATGATGATCAAACCGGGAAAGAGGCGCGGCAGCGTGCTGAGAGTCGCGTCATTGGCGATGTAGGCCGACGTAAAAACCAACGCGTCTTCCTTGCCATGCAAGTCTGCCAGTTCGGCCTCAAGGCGGCGGTGAAATACAGTCGTCCCCGAGATGTTCCGCGTGCCGCCCGACCCTGCCCCGGTTGCGTCCAGCGCCTCGTGCATGGCTGCCAAAACCTTGGGATGTTGCCCCATGCCCAGATAGTCATTTCCGCACCACACCGTGATCGGTTGCTCTGTCCCGTCAGGGCGAGTCCAGTTGGCGTTTGGAAACTGGCCCTGCCGACGTTCGATATCGATGAAGGTCCGATAGCGACCTTCTTCATGCAAACGACCGATCGCGGCATCAAGCTGGGCAGTGTAATCCAAGTTCCATCCTCCTACGGTGCCGCCTTCCTTGGCTGCACATTTTCCATGCGCAGGGCACAGATCAGCCCGACAGTCGTGGCACAAAACATGCACAAAGCGCAATATAGAGTTCTGGCTACAAAATGCCGCTTGCACGGCTTTCACAAAAATCGAACTCGTGTCCCACATCAACAGGGCTTTCACCCCACCGGCAGCATGACTACCTTACGGCCAAACATAGGAGCAGACATGACACTTGCCACAGTTCTTGACGCAATCGACACCGATCTGGATGCGGCGCTTGGCCGCTTGTGTGATTTGCTGGCGATCCCATCGATTTCGACCGATCCGGCCAATGCTGGCGACTGTGTCCGCGCCGCGAATTGGCTTGTGGACGATCTCTCCGCCCTCGGCTTCAAAGCCGAGGTGCGGGAAACACCGGGGCACCCGATGGTCGTGGCGCACGGTGGCGACGGCGACGGGCCACATGTGCTGTTTTACGGTCATTATGATGTGCAGCCGGTCGACCCGCTGGACCTTTGGAACAGACCGCCATTTGAACCGGCGCTTGAAGACACGCCCAAGGGCCGGGTTATTCGGGCGCGCGGCGCGTCTGACGACAAGGGTCAATTGATGACATTCATTGAAGCTTGCCGCGCGTGGAAAGCGGTACACGGCACCCTGCCCGGCAAGATCACTATCTTCTTTGAAGGCGAAGAAGAAAGCGGCTCGCCGTCTCTCGTCCCATTCCTGCAAGACAATGCTGATGAGTTGAAAGCCGACATCGCTTTGATTTGCGATACAGGGCTGTTCGCCGACCGCGTACCGGGAATTGTCACGCAACTGCGCGGGTTGGTCGGCGAACAGATCACGATTACCGGGCCAAACAAGGATCTTCATTCCGGGATGTTTGGCGGCATTGCAATGAACCCCGCGCGTGTGTTGACACGCCTGCTGGCCGGGTTGCACGATGACAACGGCCGTGTGACCCTGCCGGGCTTTTACGATGGAGTGCCACCCCTGCCCGACGATTTGCGCGCACAGTGGGCTGCCCTCAACTTTGACGCAGACGCATTTTTGAACGAGGTCGGACTGTCCGCCCCAGCTGGCGAAACCGGCAAGACGCCGTTGGAAATGATCTGGTCAGAGCCAACCTGCGAAATCAACGGCATGTGGTCCGGCTATACAGGCGCAGGGTTCAAAACCGTGTTGCCGAGTCAAGCGCACGCCAAGGTCAGCTTTCGTCTGGTTGGTCAGCAAAACCCAGAGGCGATCCGCGACGCCTTCCGCGCCTATGTGACCCGCAATTTGCCCGAAGACTGCACAGCAGAGTTTCACGAACACGGGGCGTCCCCTGCAAGCCAAATGGCGACGGACCACCCCGCATTTGAACAGGCGCGCACCGCATTGTCTGACGAATGGCCAGACACCGCCGCCTTTGTCGGGTCTGGCGGGTCCATCCCCGTGGCCGGTTATTTTAAATCTATCCTAGACATGGATTCGATGCTGATCGGTTTTGCAAAAGACGACGATGCCCTGCACTCGCCGAACGAAAAATACGATGTAGAGAGCTTCCACAAAGGCACCCGAAGCTGGGCGCGCATTCTAAACGCTTTGAATGGTTGAAACGAAAAACCCGGCCCTGTGAGGGCCGGGTTTTTTTTCAGCAAGTGGCGCGGTTGACGGGGCTCGAACCCGCGACCCCCGGCGTGACAGGCCGGTACTCTAACCAACTGAGCTACAACCGCGCATCGCCTTGCGTTCGGGCGGCATAGTTTGCCGCGCGGCAGGCGTCAAGCGTCTTTCGCACAAATCAGAAGTTTTTCTTCCAAAACACCAACATCAAATCCACCCCGCAAGTTGCGGATTTCTTATGCTATTCTTTGATATGCTAGGAAATAATGCAGCGGTGGCGCGGTTGACGGGGCTCGAACCCGCGACCCCCGGCGTGACAGGCCGGTACTCTAACCATCTGAGCTACAACCGCCCACTGCATGCCGTTTGACCGGCGTGAAAGCGTCATATTCAGGGGCGCGATTGGCGTCAACAGGTCTTTCGTTTCAAACTTGTTTTTCTTTTCGCAGCGCAAATTGACACGGCGAGTTCAAACGTAGGATGAAGGCGCCCACCTCGTGCCCCGGACGGCCCCCAGAGTGCGGCGGCAGGTCCAAGCCCGACAGCCGCCAGTCCCGGAAGGTACAGCAAACACCTAGCGCCCCAAAGTGGCATTGTGGTGAACTGGATTGTAGGCAATGTCGCCCTAGACATTCCACGAATTAGCCCCTCTGCCGCAAGCTTGCGAAGCACGCGGGTCAGCCTCTGTGAGCCGTTTGAGCCGGGTTGGATCGACGTTGGGGGTACCAAGGTCAGTCCGAGCGCTAATTTCAGCTCGTCGCGGCGTGCCAGTTAGAATAGCCGCCTCGCTGACCCACCTGCCAGGACGCGCGATAAAGGCCAGATACGGCGGAACCGAAATGGTCGTCGGCATCACATCGATGAAGCCTTGGGCGAGACCACAAATACTGCCCGGCAGATCATCGGGGGCGTAAAGACACTCTCCCGCGGTGGCGTCAGGACCGAAATTTCCCGGGACCCGCCTTGGGGAACCAAAAGTGCTCGAAGGCAGAGGCCATTTCGGTGTTCTTCCGCCGCTGAAGCCTGTTACGTTTGGCGAAATGCAGACATTGCAGCACACAGCCCAAGATGGGGCGAACAGGAGACAGACATGATCGAACGGATCGATACAGGCCCACGCATGAGCAAGATCGTCAAGCACGGTGGTGTGGCCTATTTATGTGGTCAGGTAGGCAGCGGGGCCACTGTGGCAGAGCAAACACGCGACTGCCTATCCCGCGTTGAAACACTGTTGGAAAAAGCCGGATCGTCGCCCGAGCGTATGCTGCAGGTGATTATCTGGCTCGCCGACATGGCGGACTTTGCCGAGATGAACGAGGTCTGGGACGCTTGGGTGCCCGACGGGCACGCGCCGGCGCGCGCCTGCGGCGAAGCAAAGCTGGCCCGTCCAGCGCTGAAGGTGGAGATCATCGTGACAGCAGCGTATTGACCCGCGCTTGATTGCCCTCTCTTGAACGAACAATCTCACGCCGTTCGCCGCGTGGTCAAAGCGGGATCAAGAGCAGGATTCATAGCCAGCGGGTCACAAACGCCGCGCAGCCAACAGCCGACATTTTTCACCTTGGATATCGGCCGGTTTAGGGGGCAAACGCGCCGCCAGTCCGTAATCCCGTCCGAACACGACCTCGGTCCAGTATTTGGCAAATGGACCGACGTCTTCTGTATCAGACGGTGCTCTAGCGCGGCGTTTGGAAGGCTATGTAGGGGGCTTTGTCCGCCGCGCGGAACATCGGACCAAGTAGATCGTGATCGGGGGCCGCGATGGGCATTTATATTCATTTTCTGGGAAACGGAGGACCAAAGTCATCAATGATCTTACTGCAAGATCAAGCGCTTAACAGAATCCCAACAAAGCGAAGAGTTCGATGAAACCGGTGGCAAGGCGCCTTGACACACGGCCCCTGCCCGGTTCTGCAAGGATAGCTTGGGGAACATGTTGCCCTTTGATTGGTCCACTTGCCAACGCGGTCCCGAACGATGCCCCAGAACGGACAAGACCCATGATACGTTATCTGCTTGCTGTCCTCGCCGTTCTCGCTGGTGCCGCCCCTTCTGCCGCACGCCCGCTCGACGAAGCGTTTGGGGCGCTGGCAGTTCTTGGGCTGGCGGCGGCACCATCCAAAACGACTTCAGCGCTGGTGCTTGATACGGGGTCCAACCCCGAGCGGCAGTATGATTTTCAAGCGACACAGCTTGGCGGCGGATTTCGTATCTCTGACAACATACCGCTGTATCTCGAAGGCTATATAGGGGCCAACCGATACGATCCGGTCCTTTTGTTTTCGGAAACCCAACGCACGTCGGCGCTGCCGTTCAAATGGACATCGATCGCCCCATCCGCGTGGTGAGCGAGGCCTCCGTTTCGTATCTTCCCGGCGGTCAGGGCGAGGTGATCCGCAAAGACTGGCTCGCGCAGATCGCGCTTTGGCGGCGAGATCGATTTCGAAAACACATGGGTGCCCTGGATCACCACAACGCGGCTGATGTTCCGCTATTCGCGCGGCGAACGGCTGGAGGGCTATTCCATCGGCCTCGCCGCCAGCGTCTGATCCGGTCGCTTCCGGGCGCGGTCCCACACTTTGAGGCGAGCCAGCGCGCTTCTTCTGAGGCGGAAACCAGAAACACACCCCCAACCAACCAACGGTGCGGCCCCAGTCAACGGCGTGAAGCACTGGCCGCCGATAGGTGACCGACTGACCGGTGCACACGCATCAGCGGAAACGCCAGCCAATAGCTTGGCGAAGCCGTCAGAGCTCGCGACGTTCCACACTGCTTGTTTGCTGTCATGGCGCGCTGTGATTAAACGGTGAGGCACGCAGGGAATCATCGAAAGGACAACGTATGGCAGGCTCGGTAAACAAGGTCATTTTGGTGGGCAATCTGGGCCGTGATCCCGAGGTGCGGACCTTTCAGAACGGCGGCAAGGTCGTGAACCTTCGCATCGCGACATCCGAACGGTGGCGTGACCGGAACACGGGCGAAAATCGTGAAAAGACAGAATGGCACAGCGTTGCCATCTTCTCGGAACCGCTTGCCAAAGTTGCAGAGCAGTATTTGCGCAAAGGCTCGAAAGTGTACTTGGAAGGCCAATTGGAAACGCGCAAGTGGCAGGATCAATCTGGCAATGACCGGTACAGTACAGAGGTTGTGCTGCGCCCCTACAAGGGCGAATTGACCATGTTGGACGGTCGAGGCGAAGGCGGTGGCGGCGGTGGCGGCAACTTTGGTGGTGGCAACGCCGACGGATACGATGATCGCGGCGGCTATGACGATCGAGGCGGCAGTTCAAGCGGAGGGGCCGGCGGCGGACGTGCACCTGCACCATCCAGTTCCATTGATGACGACGAAATCCCGTTCTGACCGATAGGGCGTTGATCCGGTAATTTCGAAGGATTGCGCCCTTCCGTTTCAACGAAACAAGTGGTGGAAAACTCGCAAGACATTGAGTTTGCGATTTTTTCACTGCCCCTCTGTCAGCAAAGCCTTTTAATTGGATAGGTCGTAGGCGTCCGGTCCGACCGCCCTATGATGTGACTTTGCGATGCGCTTGATGGCCTCGTCTGCGATGGCCGAGCCTTGCGCCCGGTGGACGTCGACAAACCTACGCCTGACATGATGCCGCGACTTCCTTTTCATCAACGCCACTGGCATCGAAGTGTTTAGCTAAGGGCTTTGTAATCTCACAACATTTCAATCGCCTAAAACAATTCACCAAATCGGCGCAGTCATGAGGTCTGGACAATATGGGCGAGGAGAGACCGCTTTCTCGGGGGCAAGTGGCGAAGGGCCCAAGATTGGGATCGAACGTTCGATGACACCTAAGTCATTGTAATGTTAAGAGGGTCCGATGTTTTATGTCGCCATTCGGACCAATCGCGAGCAGCTTCTAATCGGTCAGAGCCGCAACCCTGTCAGCTACTTGTCGGGCACAACAAAGCAGTTCACCTCGTCGCCAAGCAACTTGACCTTGCTTCTCGGGAGATCGACAACCGACCTTGCTTCTGATCGCGGGAACCTGTGGCATTCAGAAGGACTACCCTTTTGACACCAGCCAAATCTCGCTGTCATTCTGGATGACGCCTCAAGCCGTTTTCACAGCAGATCGAAATCGTGGCTTATTCGTCAAGAACTGTGCGTGCTTTGGTGATGCCCGTGAAGACGGCGTCCACGACGACTGGTGCAAGGCTATGCCCTTCAAGCCAGCCCCTTGGATCCTCAGCGAGCGGTGGATCGAGTTGCGCCATTTTCGTCAATGCCTCGCGAGCGGCTCGTGCATTGGACAGTTCCGTGTGCGCAATTGCGAGGAGCGCTTGACCTAGTGACCAGCCATCTGCAGAGGCTTGTTCGGCCGCCAGTTGCATCTCTGGCCACTCCTTCTTCATAAGGTGATCAATGGCCAGCAAGTGAAAGTAGAATGGCGGCGGCGCAACGGAACGATCTATTGCATCACGCATGATGGGAACACCCTCATCAAAACGCCCCGCAATCCCATAGCGAATGGCGAGATTGGCAAGAGCGGCCGGGTCGTTCGGGTTCACCTCCACTGCGAGGCGTGCAAATTCGATGGAGCGATCCATGTTGCCCGCATACTGCTCGACATGGCTCATGGCCTGCAACGCGTCCGTATCTCGGGGCTCAAGCTCAAGGGCGCGGATTGCAGCTTGCCGGGCCAGATCGAATGCTGCCGCTTTTGAGAGCTCCTGCTCATGGCCGAAACGCGCTGCGTCGTTACGCAGATATGCGAGCATCGCAAAAGCGCGTCCGTAGTCGGGGTCTTCCCGTACGGTCGCTTCAAGGCAGTCCCGCACCGCCTGATATTCATCGCGGTGATATGTGCGTCGGTAAAGCTTCGCGCTTGCGACACATGCGAAGCCCCGCAGGCTCGGATCATTTCGATTCTGGAGGCTTGTGGCTCGCGCATCCCGGAGCGCATAACCATATTGTTGACCAATCGTGGAAGCGACCTCAGATGAGATCGAATCCATTATGTCCGTGATGCTCTGGTTTTCCGCACCTTCCATGTAGCGTTCACTCCACAGCACCTCGGAGTCGTTCCGGCGGATAAGCTCGGCTCGTATAAAGAGCATTTCACCTTCTCGCCAAACACCACCGGCAACCTTGAACTCCGATCTGGGATGTCGATCATTGTGTGCGAAGGCATCAGGGGCTACCGCGACTTGATCATTCGCCAAGTGTACGGCGAGGTCGGGGAACCGGATAAGGGCCGCCGCGATTTCGTTTGAAAGCCCGGATGCGACAAGCGCTTCGACTTCATCCCCCGTTCTGGCAGCGAACTCTTCGACAAGGATCGCGACGCTCTGCTCTGAAACGCCAGTGGTGTCCGGTGCGCCGCCTTCGGGCCGCATGGTCCAGAGAAGCAGGGCCGTTACGAGAGTCACGCCTGCGATTGCGGCAACCCCTTCGGAAAAGCTGAAACGTTTGAACAAGCCCAATTCGCGACGGTCGGGGGCGTTGGGCTGGACCATCGCAACCTCTGGCCCGGGCCCTGCGACCTTTTGAAGATCGAACCTGGGATAGTAGTGGCCTTTGGGAATACTGATGCGTATGGGATCGTCTCTCCCGCTTTCCGCATAGTAGTTGTCGAGGTCGCGTCGGAGCTTGCGCGCCTCCAAACGGACGATTGGATCCGATTGCTGGTCGAAATCGGATCCGCGCCCAAAGACCGCCATCGCGATGGTCGTCGCCTTCAGCTCGGCTGCCCGGCCGGCCAGACTCTCCTCGACAACGTAGCGAAGCATGTCGCGCCGTCGATCGCTGGCCTGCAACTCGGGGAACGCGAGGATTCGGTCCAACTGGCCGCGGATGCTCGCGGAGGAGATTGGCGAAGGATCAATCGGTTCGGGCATGCGGCAAAGAAGCCAACCTTGAGGTTCGAAGGCACGATAACACGGAAATCCCAATATTCAACAACATGACCAAGCGGCACACCCCGACGTTGCAACATGTTCGAACGTTCTCTGCGTTGGGTAAAAACGCGCAAGCTACACCACGAGAGGCCACATGTCGGACACACATCTTGAGGCGACGATCTCGCGGTTTCGCGCCTTCGCGGATGTCATCGCAGAGCTTTATCGCGACGACCCGAACGTCCGGTCGGTCTGCCAAGAGAAGGAGGTGGCAGACGTGGCGCGGTCGCGTTGGGAAGACATGCCGGATCGCGCCAAGGAGTATGGGCAGGTCCTGGAGTGCTTGGAGAACGAGTTCCTTGATACTGTCAGCAAAGGGATTGGCTCAGGCCCGCCGCAATCAGCGCCTAACGCGCTGCATAACCTGAAGGAGTAGAGATGCGCAGAGGACCCCCAAGAATGACGGAAAGACTGGGCTGTTGGAAACCGATCCCGCGCCGCGATGCGCCAAGCTGTTCGGTATATTCGAGGCGCGTGTCGGTTTTTCTTTTGGTCCTTGCACTCAATTGCGTATCCGCAACCCTGTTCGCGCAAGACGGGTCGAACCTCCCTGAACTCCAGCGCGATCTCGAAGAGATCAACAACGGCACCAACCCGACGCTTCTGACGACGCAAGCGGGTATTCAGTATCAGTTCAACCAGATCAATCCCGATCTGGACACCGGGTTGCTGGAACTATTCTACACGCAGCCAATCGGAGATGGGAGCCGTGCATTCAGGCTGACGGTCCCCTTCTCTGACAGTGAGTTCAACTCGCATCCGAGGCTGGGCGACGCGGCTCTAGCATATGCCAAAAACCCCGATATCGGCGCCGAACTTGCGCTGGGTGACATCAGCCTCACTTACATCGACGTTTTCCACCTTACAGAGCGGAACGGATCTGCCTTCACGTTCGAACTCTTCCTCGACTCGGCCGCGACCGATTTTGCCGGTTACGGCCAGTTGGCCGGGGAAACGTCGCTCTTCTACGCATGGTTTCTCAAAAACGGGTCCATCTTCGCCCCAGCGTGGGTTCAGACCTTCGGCCTTGAGGGAGGCAATGACGACGGCCAGAACGTCAATGTCACGACGGTCGACTTCTACTATGTTCCGAAGCTGGCCAACCCAAAGTACTACCTCACGTTCGACCCGGCCGTGATCCACGATTGGGAAACCGACGACACGTTCGGCAGCCTTCAGGTGACACTTGGAATGCTGACAGGGCGGGCGTTCGGTGGCGATAGCCAGGTCTTCATCAAGCCAGGCATTTTGTTCGGCGGCGATGCGCCCGCCGACTGGTCAGTACAAGTCGGCTTCAAGGTGCTAAACTTCTGATCATCAAACCGGCCATGTGCTCAACCTGCCGCCTGCCCCCACGAAACTCCATCTTCTTTGAAAGGAAGCTGAACATGCAGAATTGCCCCCTGACCTTGCTTTTGTGCACCACCATCGCAGCCGCACCCGTTGTTGCGATCGCTCATGACTCCAACCATGCCGTGGTGCCCGCCGGAGTCGTGGGCGACGTCGAGACGACGAACGTCAAGATGCGGTTCGACAATGTCGTTATCCGCAATGCACAGGTATTCAACGGCTGCGACGAAGAGCTTGCGGACGTGGACGTGCTGGTTTCTGGACACCTGATCTCGCAGATCGGCGCCAACATCGAGACGCCGGACGGAGCGTTCGAGATCGATGCGGAAGGCCACACGCTCATCCCTGGCCTGATCGACGCGCACTGGCATGGCGTGTTCGCGGAAGCGACGATCGCCCAACTGGCGCTGACCGGCGAGGGTTACTGGAACCTGCTGGCCGCCAAGGCGCAGAACAATGCCCTGTCGCGCGGCTTCACCACCGTCCGCGACGTGGCGGGGCCGATGTTCGACATCGCGCGGGCCACGGACGAGGGCCTGATTGACGGGCCGCGCGTCTTTGCCTCAGGCCCCGCACTGTCGATCACGGCGGGCCACCAGGATTTCCGCATCACGCGGGATGTGCCTCAGCCCATCGGCCAGCTGCATTCGTTCGAGACGAACAACATGTTCTACATCACGGACGGTGTGCCGGACGTGCTGAAGCGCGTGCGCGAGAACCTCATGCAGGGTGCGACCCACATCAAGCTGATGGCGGGAGGCGGCGTGACCTCGGCCTATGACCCGATCCACACGATCCAGTTCACGGACGAAGAATTCCAGGCCGCTGTCGAGGCGACCGAAGCCTGGGGCACCTATGTCACGACCCACGCCATTAACGACGAGGCCGTGCGGCACTCGGTCGAGAACGGCGCGCGCAGCGTCGAGCACGGCCATATGGCAACGCGAGAGACGCTTCAGATGATGAAGGACGAGGACGTCTGGCTCAGCATGCAGCCCTTCCTCGCAGACGAGGATGCGCCCGCGCTCAACGACTTCCAGAAGCAGAAATACCAGTCCGTCACCGATGGCACGGACTTCGTCTATCGCACGGCCAAGGAATTGGGCCTCAAGATCGCCTTCGGCACCGACACGCTCTTCAGCGCGGATCTTGCCGAACGCCAGGGCGCGGTTCTGGCGAAGATGGAGCGCTGGTTCACGCCCTACGAGACACTGAAGATGGCAACCTGCGACAATGCCGAACTGCTGAAGATGTCGGGCGAGCTGACGCCCTATCCGCTCGGCCCACTCGGCGTGATCGAGGAAGGCGCCTATGCCGATCTCATCCTGGTCAACGGCAATCCGCTGGAAAACCTTCAGCTGATCAGCGACCCGAAGGCCAACTTCGGCGTAATCATGAAGGACGGCGTTATCTACAAATATGACATGAAGTAAGGGGAGACGGTCAGCGGACATGATCATTCTGAAACGACTTCTGACGCTTCAGGTGTTCTTTGCCTGCGCTTCTCTCACCTACCTCGTTGCGCGCTTTATCCGTCGCGAGACGACGGGTGAGGCGCTGAGCGCTGCCGCCATCGGACCCTCGATCGCGATGTTCATCGCGTATCTCTGCATCCTCTTATTGCCTAAGGTGGATCGGGTCGGCTGGTACCGCATTTGCATGATCCCCGCTCTGGTGTTCTTCGGCGGCGGCGGAGTGATCGTAAAAGTGACACGTTTTGCCGATACGGGGCTGAAGGTTTTGGCACCCATGTCACCGCCCACGTCTACACGGTGGGCGGCAACAAGCAGGCGATCGACGCTGGCGTTCGCTCCATTGAGCATGGCAATCTCATCGACGAAGAAATCGCGCAGATGATGGTCGAGAACGGTATGTGGCTGAGCCCGCAGGTGCTCGTCTACAGGGCTTTCTCAGCCGATCTCCGCCCGGCGCGGCCGGAAAAAGGGCGGCTGGTCGAGGCCGGGCTCGGCGACATGTTTTCGCTCGCCAAGGAATGCGGGATCAAGTCGGTTTTCGGCACGGATGTCGTGGTCAATCCCCGGGCCTGTGCCGATCAGAACAAGGAATTTGCAGCGCGCCTCGACTGGGTCACCCCGGCCAAGATCCTCACGCGAGCGACGGCCAATTCAGGAGAGGTGCTGCAACTGTCCGGCTATCGAAGCCCCTATCCGGGTGTGGTTGGACGTATAGTGGAAGGGGCGCACGCAGACCTTCTGCTTACCAACGGCAACTCGGTGGAAGACTTCACCATTCTCGAAGACTACGACGCGGCGATCGCATTTATCATGAAGGCCGGCGTGATCAACAGGGAGAATATGTGACATGAAAGCTCGCGCGGTTTTCGGAACACCGTTTGAACAGATCGGTGCTGGCGTCGCTGTGATGCTGCTGATCGCCGTCTCTGTGCTTTCAGAGACCGCGCGCGCTGATGCGCCCGCTCTCGTGATCTGGGACGATCTGGCGCCATCAATCGCGCCCTACGACGATCCCTTCCTCAAGATGACCTACAAACAGAAGGACGATCTGCGCACGATCCTCGATGCTGCCCGCCGTAGCGAGGACACAGCACTGGCCGAACGCGCGCAAGCGGCCCGCGCGCGGCTCCGCACCGAAGGCTACGACGCCGACACGCTGCTGGCCCAGCGGCTTGTGGTCATGCAGAAGCGCCGGGAAGAGGCGACCGGGGTGACCGACCGTTACCTGGAACGCGAGGTGCTGGTGGATGGCTACGTCCTGCCCCTGCGCGCGGGCGAAGGCCGTGTGCACAGCTTCCTGCTGGTGCCCTGGGTCGGTGCGTGCATCCACACACCGCCCCCACCGCCCAACCAGATGATCCGCATCGACGTCCCCGAAGGGATCGAGATCGACAAGACGTTTCACGCAATCCGGTTGCGCGGCGTGCTCGCGCATGAACCGACCGTGAGCAACCTTTTTCTCGTCGACGGCACACGGCTGGTCGAAGCCTCCTATATGCTGCATGACGCGCAGGCGTGGGGCGAACCGGGCGAGATTTCGGCGAAGGCCGCCGCGCCGGTGCAGGGCAACCTGTTCGCCCGAGCTCAAGTCTGGATCGACACCCTCTTCACCTCGGCCATGCGCTCCATCGATGAAGGACGGTCGCTCGCGGCTGCGACTTTCGCCCTGATGGTCGCATTCCTATATGGGGCTTTGCACACGCTGGGGCCGGGACACGGAAAGGCGGTCGTGATCTCCTATTTCGTCGGCGAGGGTGGCAGCCTGCGCCGTGGCGTCCTGATGGGAATCCGCATCGCAGTCGCCCATGTGGTCTCGTCCATAGCCGTCGTTTTCCTGCTCGATCTTGCTGTGCGGCAGTCGACCGGCGCCGCACCGTCCGACTACCGGCTCATCCGTCTGGCAAGCTACGGGCTGATCGTCCTGATCGGCGTGTCGATGC
>NZ_SMZO01000040.1 GCF_004358675.1 Meridianimarinicoccus aquatilis
GGGACTGTTGCGTTAATTTGCGCGTGTTGAGCTTTCCCTGATGGCACAGGTGGTTACGTGGCGGTTTTGAAGAGGCTGGCGATGAATTCAATCTCGCCTCTGACGCCGGGTTGTTTGTGGTGGATATGGCCGCGTTTGATGGTCCGAATCGTTTCGACTCCGCTGAGGGTCGCTTTGGCGGATCGGAGCGAGCGGAAACTCTGGCGATAGCCAAGGAGCCGTTTCATTGCGGCGTGGTCGCTCTCGATCAGGTTGTTTCGCCATTTCCGGTCAATGTGACGGATGCTGTCGAAGTGCGGGTCATATCGGTGGTTGATCTCGCGGATGACGCGCCGGTAGGCGTGTGCCTTGTCGGTGCAGATTGTTACCGGCCGGTGGAGCCGCACGCGCTCGATCGCCTTGCAAAGAAAGGCTTTCGCGGCCTTCGCATCGCGTCTTGCGGTCAGCCGAAAGTCAACCATCTGCCCGTTGGCATCGATCGCGCGCCAGAGGTAGCGCCACTTGCCGCCGACGCGGATATACGTTTCGTCCACATGCCAATCAACGCTGCCGCGGCGCAGATGCCGTTCGGTGCGCCGCGTCAGCTCCGGGCCAAACTTCTGGACCCAGCGATACACGGTCGACCGATCGACGTTGACGCCGCGCTCCGCCAGAAGATCCACAACATCTTGGTAGGACAGCGGGAAGCGCAGATACCAGCGTACGGCGCACAGGATGATCTCACGTGGAAAACGATGGTGCTTGAACGGTGATTTATGCGGCATCGAGAACCTCCAAAGCCACATCGTCGCTACGAAACGAAGCTAATGCAACAGTCCCGTTACGCTGTGGATAAGTGTTCGTAGGACTATGAATTAATTAGGCTTTTAGAAGTGGCCTGTGTGTAGAGTCACGATAAAGCGTGTGTAAAGACACGAAGGAACGTGTGTAAAGACACGAAAGGGCTGTGCCTGTGTGTGAAATCACGAAAGGGCTTGACCGTGTGTGTGAAATCACGAAACATAGGTCATGGTGTGTGAAATCACGAAAGACGGCGACCGCTCTCCCTTGCTGCCTGATCGGCAGGAACAAGGCGACTTTTTTGTATGCGATATCTTTGATGCCGCACCCAAGGGCGACATGGCTTCGATGGCGCATCCGATTTTCTCGCTTTCTACAAAACCAGATCACCGAGTGCGGCGATACGAAGATGGGACGGGGCGAAACTATCTCGAAGTGAAACCTTCGTCCGATGGTCTGGCAACGATCCACGATCGCGATGTGCTGATCTACTGCATCAGTCAAATTATGGCAGCTATCAACAAAGGTCAGAAGGTTTCAAAAATCGTTCGCCTGAAGGCGTTCGACCTTCTGAAAGCAACGAACCGACCATCGGATGGGCGTGGATATAGCGGCCTTCGAAGCGCCCTCGCCCGGCTGCAAGGGACACAGATTGAGACGAACATCGTGACCGGCGATGTCGAGCAATTGGATATTTTTAGCATCATCGACCGCGCTCGTATCGTACGTGAAACCCGTGATGGTCGGATGCAGGAAATCGAAGTGCAACTCTCTGATTGGGTGTTCAACGCGATCCAAGCGCATGAAGTTTTGACCCTTCACCGGAACTATTTCCGGCTGCGTAAGCCATTAGAGCGGCGCATCTATGAGATCGCCCGCAAGCACTGTGGCTCGAAGAAAGAGTGGAAAATCAGTCTTTCTGCTTTGCAAGACAAGTGCGGATCGGCTTCGACCTCTCGCGAGTTTAAGCGGCTGGTCGGCAACATTGTCGCTCAAGATGAGGCGTACAATCACATGCCGGACTATTCAGTCCGGTTAGACGAAAACATGGTCGTATTTGTAAACCGTCACGCGGAAAAGCCGCAAGCTCTGGCGGCTCCATCCGGGGCGATCCGTTTGAGCCCTGACGTTTATCAGGAAGCCCGTAAGGTTGCGCCGGGATGGGATATCTACACGCTAGAGCAAGAATGGCGCGAATGGATGGCCGACGGTGGTCTCGATGCACCGGCCAACCCGGACAGGGCATTCTTAGGGTTCTGCCGGAAAATCTTTGAGAAACGCGGCAACCCTTAGCCGCTTCTACCCTTCTGTTCTTCAAGCAACAACTCCAAGCCCTGCCAAAGGGTAAGATCGCGCGTTGAACAAAAAGCCCGGAAATCATCCACTACGCGCTTCGGGCCAGGTATCGAAACTTTGTCCTGCGGCTCTTTGCGTTTGGGGCCAGGTTTAAGGCGCGTCGTTGGCTCCCTGTTGACGAAGCCAAGATCGGCACCGGCCCTAACGGCCTCGCTCAATGAGCCGCCATCGACCTTTGGCCGAGGCTTGGGCGCTGGTGTTGTCTTGGGCAGGTCGATCCCACCTGAGAAGCCGTATTTCCCGCTCATGTCACTTGCTCCTTGGTAAGGGTTGCAATGACGGTTTGTGCGTAGTCGCGGGCATTCTCGATGGCTCCGGTCACCTGCTTCATGGCCTTGTCGGATACAGACGCGGTTTTGCCCTGCATTTCTTGCGTCACGATGTCAGGCAGCTCTGACAAGAGCACACCGTCCCGGAATATGCGGGTGTAAGGCGCGCGCTTGGCGATCCGAACGGGTAGCGTCGGGATGTTGTTGAGCTCCATTTCTTGCCGCACGTCGCGCTCATCCGTGGTCTGGAACGCGGCGTTGGTGCGAGTGAACAAGAGGGCGTAGTTGATTTGCGCGCGGATCATGTTTGCTGTGGTTTGCACCAAGCGAACCGCTTGCGCGGCTTGCCGGGCTTCCATGGGCGAGCCATCGAGCGGGATGATGCACAAATCGGTCCGCGATAGCGCGAAAGTGACGATCTGATCCTTCGACCCTTCAAGGTCGATAATGAGATAGTCAGCCTCGTCGGATAGGCTGTCGATGAGCTCGACCGTCTCTTCGGCCTGCGGTCGCGCATGAACTGTGAAAGGAACGTCTCTGCCTTCGGCTTCGCGCGTCTGGGCCCATGCAAGGATGTTGGCGTTTGGGTCCAGATCGAGAATCGCAACGCGACCGCCAGAAATAGCGATCTGTTCAGCCAAGAGCATGGCGGACGTAGTTTTCCCCGAGCCGCCTTTCGGGTTTGCGAAGGTGATTACATACATGGCGGTAGATTGCCTGCGTTTAACTCTAACGTCAACTATGTCGTTAACATTAATTATAAAGTTAACTTTAACGACATAGTTAGAGTTAACTTCGAGAATACTTTGAGACGTTCGACCTCGTCACATCTAGGTCGTTCAACCCTACGGGTTTTCAGTAATGGAACCGCAGTTGCGCAATCTCTAGGCTTTGGCCATCGCCAGCTCCACTGACCCGGTAGACCATTCGATCTTCCTGAGAAATCCGCCGGGACCACCAGCCAGTCAAATCACCCTTCAAAGGTTCCGGCTTGCCGGTTCCCTTGAAGGGGGTCCGCTTGCACTGCTTGATCAGCTCGTTGATCCGGTCGCGTACCTTGTCGTTGGTGTTGACCCAGTATTGATAGTCTTCCCAGGCCTGATCGGAAAAAACCAGCTTCACTCGGTCAGCTCACGCTCTTCGCCAGTTCCAGCATCGAGTTGCGCGATCGACGCGCGCAAGCGGGATGCGTTTTTCGGTGTGGACAAGAGGTGCAACGTCTCGTTGACGGCGTTCCNGATCGCTCGATCCATGACGCCCTTCAGTTGAGCTCGTGCGTCTGAGTAGGTCATAACATCCATCGCGACTCTCCTTGTTGTCGCAACCTTATATGTACAACATTAAGTACAAGTAAAGAGGTCGCGCCAAACAAAGGTTCACATTGATGCGAAGCTCACGCTTCCATGCGCGCTTTTGGTTAAAAGCTCGCATGAGGGTGAGAGCGGACGTTCATGGAGAGCGCAGCGAAATCCCGGTTCGAGCCCACACCTACCTAGACTGCAACTGCAGAATGCTGCCCATGCAGAAAACCTAGTGCTTTCAGAACGGCGCATTACTGCCATTCGGATTCTTGCTTGACGAGTAACGCACAATCTCAAAGCCGCCATCCGTTAAGAGACTTAGCACCGATGAAACTCTAATCAACAGTTACCGCGCCGCTGGTGTTCAGATTTAGTTTTGAAGACAGAGAAGGGAGCAGTTTTCGAGAACGAAAACTTTGCGTGACGTGATCTGGCAAGGAATATTTGAAGTCTTGTGGTATAGCCTAATGCCCCGAGACCTAAATGCGACAAACGGACCAATCGGCACATAGGCCCGCACGCCTGGCGAACGGCTGTGTTTCATAGCCCGCGAATAGTCCGTCTTGCGTAACCAAAACCGTGCGCCAGCCTCGTGCCGCGGCCCCCAGGATATCCGTGTGAAGCGTGTCGCCGCACATCGCGATCCGGTTCTTCCGGGCCGTCGGGAGCGAAGCTTCGATCAGGTCGTAAACTTCAGGATAGGGCTTCCCGAAAAAACGCACGTGTTCAGGGAAGGTGTCGGCGATTAGGTGGCCGAAATACCCCGGTTCTATCGAGAACCCGTCACCACGGGGGGCGGCGAGATCGGCGTTCGCGATCAGCAACGGGCGCGGATTGCGTCGCATGGCGGCGTCTAACAGGTCTTGTTGCGAGGCTGTCCAGTCGGCGGCCGAGAGAAACAAAAACTGGTCCACTTTGTCATAGTCAGCGGCGTCCCCCGTCAAGCGCGACACTGTGCCGGGCAGATCGCGAAGCTGGTCTACATCGGCGGCAATCACGCCCCAATGCCCAGGACCCATCGCTTCAAGGGTTGCCTGCCGGCTGGTGATGATCTCGTCATCTTCGACCCGTAGGCCCAAACGCTTAAATTTGGCGATAGCACCGCTGCGGTCATAGCTGGCGGCGTTGGTCAGGATACGTATGGCGCAGCCCCGCGCGCGGAGTTGATCAAGGCGCACATCAGCTCCCGGGATCAGGGTTTCGCCAACGTTTAACACGCCAAAGGCATCGAAGACGAAAGCGTCGACTTGGTCGGCGATATCGAGCAGGGATTGAATGTTTGTTGTGTCCGGCTGTGTCGTGACCTGCGGTAGTCGTGTGCGGACCTCTTCATAGCGGTCGAATATCTGTTGCGTGGTCAGCGGAACATCAGGCTTGGTCACGTTGTCTGTCCTTTGGGTGGCAAAGTATCAGGGCAGCTGGATCTTCCAGCTGCCCTGATAAACATTACAGCAGCTTCTTACGTAGCGCGGAGGAGATCACCTCACCTGCGATGACAAGCGCAAGGATCGTCAGCAGGACCATCGACACCTCTTGCCATTGGAAGGTATCAATCGCGCCTTGCAGGATGATCCCGATGCCCCCCGCCCCGACAAGGCCAAGGACGGTGGATTCCCGCAGGTTGATGTCCCACCGCAGGATACTGATCGCGAAGAACGCAGGCATCACCTGTGGCACGATCCCATACAGCACCACCTTAAAGCGCGACGCGCCGCAGGCTTCCAGAGCTTCCACCGGAGCGGGGTCAATCTCCTCAATCGCTTCCCCTAGCAGCTTGCCAAGGAACCCGATTGATCGGAACATGATCGCAATGATCCCCGCGATGATGCCCGGCCCGAAGATGGCCACAAACAGCAGCGCCCAGATGATCGTGTTGACCGACCGCGACGACACCAGAATGAACCGCCCGATCCACAGGCAGACCACATTCGGCGTGGTATTTTGCGCCGAGATGTAGGCGACAGGCAACGACAACACGACTGCAATCATTGTGGCGATTGTGGCGATGTTGATGGTCTGCCACGTGGCCTCAAGGATGGATGGCAGATTGGTCGGGTCCGGCGGCACCATACGGGCGAAGAGGTTGACCAGTTGGATCGGTGCGTCCCAGACCCATTCCCAGATCACGTCGATACTGCCCAAGGCCCAGACCACCACCAGCGTGACAGCCAGCAACGCACCATAGCGTTTCATCCGCTGGGCAGGGGTAAACCGCGCCCATTCGTGTGTGAGTGTCTGTGTCATGTCATCCGCTTTCTGATCATGCCGCTGACGGCTTCGGAAATCAGGATTGCGCCCACGATGACCATCGTGATGGCAAGCGCAAAGTCGTAGTCATAGCGCCCGAATGCATTGGCAAGGGTCGCCCCGATGCCGCCCGCGCCAACAATGCCAACCACGGCAGAGGCGCGCAGATTACTATCAAGCTGATAGATCCCGAGCCCCACAAGGCGCGGCATGATCTGCGGCAGGATTGCGTAGATCATTGTGCTCAAGAACGGCGCCCCGACAGAGCGCATGGCCTCAACCTGCCCGAAGTCGATCTCCTCGATCCGTTCGGCAAGCAGTTTGGCGACAAAGCCGATGGAATAGACCGTTAGTGTCAGCGCACCCGCCAAAGGGCCAAAGCCCACGGCCTTCACGAAGATAATTGCGACAATCACAGGGTGGAAACTGCGGGCAAGGATGAACGTGCCGCGGCCAATGAAATAAACAGGCTTGGGCGAGATATTCCGCGCGGCCATGAAGGCCAGCGGCACTGACAGGATCATGCCCAGCGTAGTGGCAAGGATCGCAATTTTCAGGCTTTCCATGAAGCCCGAAATCAAAAGGCCGGATCGTTCAAAGCTGGGCGGAAACGCCCCGCTAAAAATACGCTGAGCCCGTGTCAGGCCTTGGGCTGTGCGTTCCCAATCGATGGGCAGGGTGGCAATGGTCCCGATCACGTAGACCGCGACGGCGATATAGAACGCCCACCTCACGATCGGGGACTTAATGAACGGCGGTTTGCGCCAGACGGTTTGGGTGCTCATGCGACGGCACCCATTTCCTGACGGTCCTCGGACGGGGTGCCCGCGTATATTTCATCCATCTGCGTGGCATCAAGCGCGGCAGGCTTGTCGTCGAAAATGATCCGCCCGTAGCGCATACCGACGATCCGGTCGCTGTATTCTTTGGCTTCGGTCACGTTATGGATGTTGATGATCACCGGCAGGTTCAATTCACGCGCAAGATCACGCAGCAATGACATGATCTGTTCAGAGGTTTTCGGGTCCAGCGAGGCCGTAGGCTCATCCGCCAGCAGGATTTCAGGGCGCTGCATCAGGGCACGCACCACGCCCACACGTTGACGTTCACCGCCCGACAGCTCGTCAGCGCGCTTGTCGGCGTATTGGGCGATGCCCACCCGTTCCATCAATTCAAACGCACGTTCGATGTCTTCAGCAGGATAGCGACGGGTCAACGCGGCCCAGGTAGAAATATAGCCCAGACGACCGGACTGTACGTTTTCCATAACGCTCAACCGGTCCACCAGATTGAAGCTTTGGAACACCATCCCCACACGGCGACGCGCCTTGCGCAGGTCTTTTGCACCCAGCGTCGTAAAGTCGGTGCCGTTCAGCGTGATGCTGCCGGAAGTGGGTTCAACCAACCGGTTCACACAGCGCAAAAGCGTGCTTTTGCCTGCACCGGACGATCCAATTATCGACATCAGTTGTTCGCCCTGAACCGACAGGTTCAGATCCTTCAGGACAGGCGCACCTTTCCCGTATCTTTTCACAAGATTCTTAATTTCTAGCATGTTGCCTCTCAGATGCGCGTGCCACCCCGACCTATTTGTCGGAGTGGCCGTCTGCAGGGGGGATTAATTGTCGGCGAGGCCCTGTGGCGTGTATTCGACGCCATTGGACGCTTGAATTTCACGGATCACAGCCCATTGGTCCTGATAAGTAATCGGGACAAATTTGCTGACACCTTCGAATTCGTCACCCAATGCGGTGCCTTCGAACTCAAACGAGAAGAACGCCTCTTTGATGGTGTTGGCCAGCTCTGGGTCCAGATCGTGTGCCAGTGTGAAAGACGTTGTTGGGAACGGATCGCTCTCCCAGATTTTGCGCACATCGGCGGTGTCATACAGACCGCGTTCCGCCATGCGGTCCACCACTTCGGATGCCACGGGGGCTGCGTCGTAGTCGCCTGCGACAACACCCAACATGGATTGGTCGTGCGAGCCGGAATAGACGACTTCGTAGTCCTTATCAGGGATCACACCAAGACCGGGGAACAGCGCGCGCGGAGCTTGGTTGCCAGAGTTTGACGTTGGCGAGGTGTGCGCCACACGGCGGCCTGCCAGATCAGACACTTCTTGAATGTCGCTGTCAGCCTGCGTGAACACCTGCAGTCGATAACCGAACTGACCGTCCTCGGCCCCCATAATTGCAAACGGCACGGCACCTGCCAAGTTTACAGCAAACGGTGTCGGCCCTGTCGAAAAGCCCGCGATATGCAGACGGCCAGAGCGCATCGCCTCTACCTCGGCAGAATTCGATTGCACCGCAAAGAACTGCACGTCTTTGCCCGTCGCATCTTCGAGGTGCGCGATAAACGGCGCCCAGATGTCCGCGTAAACCGCAGGGTCTTCGACGGGCGTGTATGCGAACACCAAAGTATTCGGGTCATTCAATTCAGCCGGATCTGTTGGCGCGTCGGCCACAAGGTCACCGTTCGCATCGCAATACAATGCGTCGAGCGCACCACGTTCGGCGCATTCTTGGGCGGCGGCAGCAGTTACACTGCCAAGCACCAGCAAACTTGCAGCCATAGCTGTATTGGTCACTTTAAAAGTCATATAGATCTCTCCCTAATTATCTCTCGCATTTGGTAGGATCCTCCAACCGCTACCACGCGATCCGGCAAGCCTAATTGCATCGCACCCGCTACGGCGAGGGTGGCTATGTTAACACTCAGTTACAGCGGTAGACTTTAATGTTAACAGTATTACAGGCAGCCCATGCCCCCTGTCTTTTCCCCTACCTGCGGTGCAATTTAGGCGAAACCTGTCATAACACTGCATCGGGGAGGATCAGGGTGACGTCGGACCATCAAACCCAAGATCAATTGCCGCCCGTCATCGCAATCGTCGATGACGACCAAGAGGTCCGTGAGACCTTGTGCGAATTGCTGTTGAGCAGCGGGTTCATCCCGACTGCCTGCGAGGGCAGCGCCGATTTCCACGCGCTTGGAGCACCTCCTGCCGTTGATCTTGCGATCATTGATCTGCGGCTGCGCGGGGAATCCGGCCTTGATTTGGCGGTGCAAATTGGCGCCCGCTATGCCTTGCCAATAGTGATGCTGACAGGGGTCGGGGACGAGATCGACAAGATCATCGGCCTTGAAACGGGAGCTGACGATTACCTGATGAAGCCCTTCAACCCGCGCGAGCTGGTCGCGCGCATCCGCTCGGTGCTGCGTCGCTACGGGCATAGCGTGAACCGTGCGCCGGCCCTACCCGAACACACGATCACATTCGGGCGCAAACAACTTGACCTGCAAAGCCGGATCCTGCTGGATCACGCGGGCCATGAAATTCCGCTGACGAATGGCGAATACCGTCTACTTGAATATCTGGCGCGCAACCCCGCGCAGGTGATTTCGCGGCCAGAACTTTTGTCCGAACTGGGGTCCGATATGGAACGCTATGTGGATCGCACAATTGACGTGCTGATCCTGCGGTTGCGCCGCAAGATCGAGGACACACCATCGAAGCCCGTTCACCTGCAAACCCGTCGCTCGCAGGGCTATTTCTTTAAGCTGGAAGCGGAGTAACGCCATGCGGCCCGCGTTCCATACGCCCAGCGTCAAGGCGCGGCTTTCGATTGCCATCCTGACGCTTTGCGCCGTGACCCTGATCATCTCTGCCGTCAGTCTTTTGCTGCTGCGCAACGCGGAAAACTGGCTCGATACGATCCACCGCGACACGCTGTCCGAAGTGTCGCAAGCCCTAGAGCTGTCGCGCAACGCCGCTGACCTTGCCACCGCCGCGCCGTTTCTTTTGACGGTTCAGGTGCCCTATCAACGGCAGGTGGACGCCGATGCGATCCTGCGCACCATCGACCGATTAAACGTCTTGTCAGACGGCACCGACGACCTGACCCTGCCATTGGCGCGCATCCGCGTGGCCATTGCCAACCTGCTGCGCGTGTCGTCACCGCAAAGCTTGCTTCAGACCGAGATTGCAAAGATCGATATTGATCTGGCCCGCCTGCAAGACAGGTTCCAGCGACAGGCCAATATAGCCGAGGCGACCCTGGATGATCGCCTGGCCTGGGCGGCCTTGGGCCGGTTGACCAGCGACGCCCGCAGCGTGACCCGCGCGCGAGAGATTATCGAAGTCGGGGAAATCAACCGCCGCTTTGACCGCAGCCGCGCCGCCCTGCCCGACAGCCCCATTGCCGCCGAGGGTCTGCAAGAGATCGAGGCCATTCTGCGGCGCCCGACCACGGACCTGTTCCAACTCAAATACCAGTCGCTCACCGCCGCGTTGGATGCGGAGAATGCACTGTTCCGCATTCGCCAGCTGTCCAGCGACATCAGCGCCTATGCCACATCGCGGGTCGAAGCCGCGCAAGAGCGGTTGCGGGTGGCGCGGATGCAGACCTCGCGCGATCTGAAGCTGGCGCAAACCGGCGTGGCCTTGCTTGCGCTGTTCAGCGCCTGTGTGGCGGTGATCTCGTCGCTGTTCGTGTCGCGCTATGTCACACGCAACCTGCGGCTTGTGGCGGATGGAATGCGGCAACTGGCGGCGGGGGATCACTCTGTCACCGTGCCGACCAAAACCGCGACGGATGACGAAATCGGCCAGCTGTTCCATGCCTTCGGCGTGTTCCGGTCTAACGCGCGCAAACTGGATCGGCGGACGGCGCAAATCACCCGCCAGAACACCCTGTTTTCCAGCGTGTTCCGCGGCATCAAAGACGGTGTGGCGATCCTGACACCGCAGGGTGAAATCGAGGCCGAGAATGACAAGGTGCGCGCGCTTTTGAACATCCCCAACGACGCCCCCGCGCGGACCATGCAAGACCTGTTGGCGCTGTCAGCCTATCGTTTGCAAAGCGGGTCGGATGATCGCGGCGGATATGACGAATACACCAACCCCATGGGGGACGTGATCGAGGTGCGGTCGTCGCATTTGCCTGATGGTCGATCCGTCTGGCTGCTGTCCGAAGCCACAGAGCGCAAGCGCATCGAAGACCGTCTCGAAGAAATCCGCCGCGTCGAAGCGCTCGGCAAGGTCACGGGCGAGGTGGCCCACGATTTCGGGAATATCCTGTCGACGATTTCAGGCAACCTGCATCTGCTGGAAACATCCAACGCAACCGCCGCACACTTCCGCCTTGGACGGATCAGAACCGCCGTTGATCTTGGCGTTTCGCTGACCGAACGTCTGGTCGCTTTTGCCCGCAAACAACACCTTGAACCAGAGAGGGTCGATCTTGGGTCGCTGGTGGAAGGGATGCAGGATTTGTTGGATATTGCATTGCCGGAGAACGTCGATCTCCACCTGGAACTGGGCCCCGAACCGCTGCATGTCTCGCTCGACCCGGGCCAACTTGAAAGCGCATTACTAAACCTGTGTATGAACGCGGCGCAGGCTATTCCGAATGCCGGCAACATCTGGATCAGCCTGACGTCGCAGGACCGTCACGCTGTTCTGTCGATCAAGGACGACGGCATTGGCATGACTGAAGACACCCGCCGCCACGCGTTTGAGCCGTTCTATACGGACCGTCCGGACGGAGAAGGCACAGGACTGGGCCTATCGATGGTATACGGTTTCGTAACCCAATCTGGCGGAAATATCGAAATTCGCTCAGCCATGGGGCAAGGCACAACCATCGTAATTCGCGTCCCGATTCTGGACACGCCACCGGTCGCCAAGCCCAAGATACCGTTAGCAGGTACGGCAATCGTTGTTGATGACAATCGGGAAACGGCGGCTGCCTTAAAGGTCACCCTCGCGACACTCGGGTTCGATACATTGGTCGCTACAAACTATTCGGAAGCGCAAAAAATCGTCGAACAAACACCAGAAATAACACTATTGGTTTCCGACCTAAATCTAGACCATGGGCATTCAGGGGTGCAATTGATCCAAGTAACACTAGAACGTAACCCCTTGGCATTTGCCATTTTGATATCATCGCGCCTGCCTGCCCAAGTCCCTGTGATCAAGAAGTTTCGCAACCGCTTCGAAATGCTCCCGAAACCCGTCGATAAAACTGATCTCATTCATGCCGTGACCGACGCGCGTAGACGAATAGTTGAACTTGTTTAACACTCCAGTTCGGCAGCACGGAAGACGGCCAACCACCAGAATGTCCGCTTTTCCATTAGGAGGCTCGTCTCAAGCTTCTGAAGCGAATGTCTGCTTCCCGCCGGCCTTACGGCGCGTTCTCGTAAACAGCGAAAAGTTCGCGCTTGCGTGCGAACGGCAGCTTCGTCCGCACACCGGCCTTTGGTGCCTCACGCAGCGAACGTCGGCTTTCGCCTCATGCGAGCTTTATTCCAAAAGCTCGCATAAGTGCCAAAGCTGAAAGCCCAACAAAACATGGGGAAAGTGCAGCATCGCGCAACATCTTACTTCTATCATGCAAGGTTTATAGGTATTATAGTGCTATAACCTCGCAAGGATTTGCCCGTGAAAGCTGCTACCGAGACCGCTTGGAATAAAGGCCGCGTGGTCGGTAAAAAACCTCCGCTGATGCCCGACCAGGTATCCCTGATCCGGATGATCCTGCGCCAGGAAAAAGCCTTACGTGATCTGGCGCTGTTCAACACCGCCCTCGATACCAGTTTCCGGGGATCTGACCTGGTACGCCTGCGGGTCTCGGATGTGGCCACCCTGGCAGGGGTGCGCGAAATCGTCGAAATCCGACAAAAGAAAACCGAGACGCGCAATGCGCGTCCGGTCCAGGCGCGCCTGTCCTCCGGGACGCGCGACAGTCTGAGGGCTTATCTTGCCGACTCTGAAAAGCCGCTGCACGGCTGGCTGTTCACGGGGCAGGGGGCACGGTGGGCCGACACCCACCTCAGCGAAAGCCAGCTTTGGCGGCTGTTCCGCTCCTGGCTGGAAAAGGCCCGCCTCGATCCCAGCCTCTACGGCTTGCATTCGCTGCGCCGGACCTTCCCCACCTACATCTACCAGCAGACCGGCAACCTGCGCGCCGCCCAGCTCCTGCTCGGCCATGCCAGCATTGAAAGCACCAAGGAATACATCGGTACCGAACAGGCTGAAGCGCTGGAAATTGCGCGCAAGTATCACCTGTGACGGCCATGCAGACTTATCTTGAGAAACGCCAGCCTGCGCAGAAAATGGCTCGGTTCTACAGGATGGCAGTGATGCCGAACCTGTTCGGCGAATGGACGCTGTACCGCGAATGGGGCCGCATAGGGCAGGGCGGTCAGGTGCGGATGGATTGGTTCGAGGACGAGAACCAGGCCGTTGCGGCTCTGGTCACACTGGAAGCCTCCAAGCGTCAGCGGGGCTATTGGGTGGAGCCTCAGCAGCTCGCGATGTTTGATCTGACCGGTTGAATTCACGCGGCCACATCTCAACCGTTCAGCTGGATTTACAACAGCGTTGCCAGTATGTTCTACTTTAGATTAACAACATTGAGAGGCAAAGTATGAGCGGTGAAAACGATAGCAGCAGCAGAGAAACGAAGCCTGCGCCAACCATGGTAACAAGGCCGCACAGCAGTGAGAACGTTTCGATAAACTCGCAACAGCCCATGGCAAGTGCGCCAGTCGCGCCGCCACCGCCAAAGCCAAAGAGGTAGGCGAAGTGGCTAAGACCCCTAAACCTCCGCCAAAGCCCCCCGTCAAACTGCCCCCGCGAAAGGCAACGGTCGGGGTTAAGGTCCAAGGATCACAGCAGCCCATTGCTGCTGCACCTGGGACACCACCACCGCCCAAACCAAAAAGGTGAAACACATGGCTAGAGAGCCCGCGCCCCCGCCTTCACCACGTCCGTCAAGCATTCCGCGCTCGATCCCCGAAACGAATACGCGGCCTAGCCCGAGCGCACCCGTCGCGCCGCCACCCCCGAAGAGGTAAATAAGTGCTATCATCCGATAATCAGACGCCGGTATCAGTCAGCGGACGGGTCTTCATCCCCGACAACGCTAGACCCCTTCCCAGTGCCCCGTCCTCGTCGCCACCGCCGAAGAAGTGAGGGGGCGTGCCTAATGCGCACTTCTGAGATTTCTCCGGCAGGAATTATCGTTATTTCCGGCCCCCAGTCACCATGCTCGGGATCAACTTTTTCCCACTCACCGGATTCTTTGTCTCGGTAGTCAGTAACATAGAGTGCGATAGAGCCATCTTGCCCGAGTATCATTGGGCCGAAGGGCGCTTTCTTGAAGTCGTCAAGACGCTCGCATTGCAGTGTCGTCCCGTCTTTTTTTACAACAGTGATCTGCGACGGCCCGGAGTCTTCTCGATTGATAACAGTTTCCCATGCGGCGGTATTTCTGTCTGACGACGATATTCCTGCGCCACGCAGAATTTCTGGAAGGCTGTTGACGCTCACTCGACGCCAGATGGCGGCGACAACGAGTGCCGCCACTATGCCCCCAACACTGGCAGCATATCCGGCCCACAGGGGCAGTGCGACAGCATCGCTGGATGTGGGACCCCACGCCAGGTAGATAGCCAGTAGAAGAGCAGATGCAGCTTGAGATATGAAGGCAAAGACGAGAGCAATTGCTAACGTGTCCAATGTTTGGTGCGTGCTATCGCGGCCCGTGTACGCTAGGCGATAAGAAAGATACCCGGCAACCAATATTGCCAGGGTTTGATAGGGTAGCTGTAAGAGCCTTTCGATAGCTTCCATTCCGATAGTCAGAGCACTGTTTCACCGCGCCTGCAACATGGCTGGGCGCAGCCATGTTGCAGGCTATGAACCTTGACAGCCCAGCAACGCCGCCCGCATGTCCTAAGGACATGCGGGCGGCGTTGCTGCTTGTAAGCTGAAAGATCTCACTACCAAGCCAAGCTGAAAAGTATAGTAATTATACCTTTTTCACCTTATGTTGCGCTCATGAAGTTCGAGTATGACCCCGACAAGAGCGCCGCGAACCGCGAAAAGCACGGTATCGACTTTGATGAGGCTCAGGCTCTCTGGGATGATCCTTATCTGATCGAGGCCCCCGCCAACGTCACGGATGAGCCACGCTTTCTGGCGGTTGGCATGATCGGGGCCAGACACTGGACGGCTGTCTACACACACCGGAGCGACCGGGTGCGGATCATCTCCGTGCGCCGCGCTCGCAAGCAGGAGATTGACCACTATGAAGGCGACTGAATTCGACGAACGCTTCGACGCGGGTGAAGACATGTCCGCCCATGTCGATTGGACAAAGGCGCGCCGCCTCAATGTCGAGGCAAAGCGGGTGAACGTGGATTTCCCGACCTGGGTCGTCGCCGGTCTGGACCGGCAGGCTCAGAAGCTCGGCATCACCCGTCAGGCGCTGATCAAGATGTGGATCGCAGAACGCCTCGAATGAGGGCCGTTGCGACCAGGCACGAATAAAGCCAAGGCTTGTCGCCATCCGGAAAAAAACAGCATCGTAAAGCCGACCGATGGCGGCAAGAAAGACCGATAGTTCATGAATTTGTTCAACCGCAAGACCCTGAAGCGCCACATCAAAGCCGATCCAATCCCGTCAGACCGTTTGGCTGCGCTGGAAGCCTGGACAGAGTTGATCAGCTCGGGCCGGATTGAACGCCTGAAGGAAACCGCCCTGCATGGGCAGTTCGCCTCCAAGATTGTTGAAGGTGTTCTCGGCTACCACGGCCCGGCTGGTGGCGCAGATTACAACGTCTCAACCGAACAAAATATTCTGCGCGGCAGCGTCGATCTGGCGCTTGGCCGCTTTGGCGGCAAGACGCCTGACATCGTGGCACCGTTCGAGCTGAAGGGCGCGGATACCCGCGACCTCGACGCAATCATGCCGGGCAGGAACAAGAGCCCCGTTCAACAGGCGTGGGAATACGCCATGAACGCGCGCGGCGTGAAATGGGTGCTGGTCTCGAACATGATCGAGCTGCGCTTCTACGGCTTCGGGGAAGGCACCTCGGCCTATGAGGAATTTCGCCTCGACCAGCTGACAGACCCGGAAGAATACGCGCGCTTCATGCTGCTCCTGTCAGCGGAAAACCTGCTGTCTGGCCGCACGGCTGATCTGCTGAAAGAAAGCCGCCGCGAAGACAAAGACATCACCGACAGCCTGTATCAGGATTACAAGGACCTGCGCCTCAAGCTCCTGAGTGCTGTCCAGAAGGCCGATGCCGCGATTGCGCCTCTCGATGCGATCGCCCTCGCGCAGAAGGTCCTCGATCGAGTGCTGTTCATCGCCTTTGCCGAAGACACCGGCCTGCTGCCAGACAACACGCTGGAAAACGCCTTCGTCGCGCGCGACCCTTACAACCCTCGCCCCGTCTGGGACAATTTCAAGGGCCTGTTCCGCGCCATCGACGAGGGCAACAACGAGCTGAAAATCCCGAGATACAACGGGGGTCTGTTCCGCGAAGACGCGGTTATCAACGGGCTGACCATACCCGATGACATCTGCGAGGGGTTCAAGACTCTGGGCGGGTATGACTTCGCCTCCGAAGTCTCCGTCACGGTCCTCGGCCATATCTTCGAACAGTCCATCGCGGACGTGGAACGCCTGCAAGCGATCGCGCGCGGTGAAGAGGAAGAGCCTGAGAAAACCACCGGCACAAGCGGACGGCGCAAGCGTGACGGGGTGGTTTATACCCCTGATTACATCGCGCGCTTCATCGTGGCCGAAACCCTGGGAACGCATCTGCGGGAAATCTTCGAAGACACCTTGCGCGCTCACGCCAAGAAGGGCGCGGACGTCACCGACTACGAAAACATCCCCTGGCGAAAAAAATCGGCCGAGCTGGAAGCCTGGCAAGCCTATCGCGATCGCCTGAAATCCTTGCGCATTGTTGATCCCGCCTGTGGCTCCGGTGTGTTCCTGATCATGGCCTTCGATTTCATGAAGGCCGAACTGACCCGCGTGAACGACAAGATCAAAGACCTGCTGCCCAAGGCCGAACATTTTGGCGATCTGCTCGACTATGTCCCCGACAGCGAAATTCTGACCGATAACCTTTTCGGCGTGGACGTGAACGAGGAAAGCATCGAGATCACCAAGCTGTCGCTCTGGATCAAGACCGCCCGGCGCGGCAAGGTTCTCGACAGCCTGTCGGGCAGCATCCGCGTCGGCGACAGCCTGATCGAGGACAGCAACTTTGCCTATCTCGATCACGCCTTCACCTGGGAAACCGCCTTCCCCGGCGTCTTTGCCGAAGGGGGCTTCGACGTGGTCCTGGGCAACCCGCCCTATGTGCGGATGGAATTTCTGAAGCTGCTGAAACCCTATCTGGAAAAGCGCTATGAGGTAGTTTCCGATCGGGCCGATCTCTACTGCTATTTCTACGAGCGTGGCCTGCGCCTGCTGAAACCGGGCGGGCGCTTGGGCTATATTTCCTCGAACACCTTCTTCAAGACCGGATCAGGCAAGCCCCTGCGCGAATATCTACTGAAGGAAGCCACCATAGAAAGCGTGGTCGATTTTGGCGACCTGCAAGTCTTCGAGGGGGTGACCACCTATCCGGCCATCCTGACCATGAAACGAGGTGCCGCGCCCAAGGGGCATGAGCTGCGCTTCTGGAAGGTGGATGCTCTGCCGGAAAACAACTTCCTCGCCACTTGGGAAGCCGCTGCCGGCCCGTATCCACAAACGGCCCTGGGGGCCGGGTCATGGGAACTGGAAAACCCCGCCCTGCGCGCCCTGCGGGACAAGATCAAAAAGGGCAGGAAGACCCTGAAAAGCGTATATGGCGCACCATGCCGGGGGATTGTTACAGGGTTGAACGGAGCCTTTGTGATCGACAACGTTACCAAAGAACGCCTCTGTGCCCAGGACCCAAAGTCTGCCGATTTGCTGAAGCCCTTCTTCGAAGGCAAAGACCTGAAACGCTGGCGTGCCGAACCGCGCGGCCTGTGGCTGATCTACATTCCTAAGAACCGGATCGACATTGACGATTATCCCGCCATCCGGGAATGGCTGCTGCCCTTCAGGGACAAACTGGAAAAGCGCGCCACGAAACAGGAATGGTTCGAGCTCCAACAGGCGCAGGAGGCCTATGCTCCGCACTTTGCAGCGCCGAAGATCAGCTATCCGCACTTCAACGCCGAGCGAAATTTTTCATTCGAACCCCAAGGGGCTTTCTCGAACGACAAGTCCTATCTGATCCCGTCCGATGACCAGGCTTTGCTGGCGCTCCTAAACAGTCAGGTGCTCTGGTTCATGTTATCATCTATGAGCCCGCCAGTGCGGGGCGGTTACCATGAGCTGCGGGTGCAATACGTTGAAAAGCTGCCAATCCCGAAATGGGATGACACAAGGCGCGCGCAGCTCGCCACTGAAAGCAAGCGCGCCAGTAGTGCCGCGCATAAACGTCTGGCCCTGCAAACGGCCCTGACGCGCCGGATTCCCGATCTCTGCCCGCCTGAACGTGAACCCAAGCTGACAACCCGGCTTCAGGAATGGTGGACCCTGCCCGACTTCGCCACTTTCCGCGCCGAGGTGAAGAAGGTGTTCAAGGCCGACATCCCCCTGACCGATCGCTCCGACTGGGAAGACTGGATCAACCGCGACCGCGCCGAGATCGCCCGCCTGACCGCCGAAATCGCCCAGGCTGAAGCCCAGATCGACAGCATCGTCTATGACCTGTTCGACCTGACCGAAGACGAAATCGCCCTGCTAGAAAGCGCAGTTTGACGTGACAGATCAGAAAATTAAACCCGCCATCCTAAATTTGTATCTGGACGATTCCGGCACACGTCACCCAAGCCGGAAGCCTGGGAAGAAGCCTGCGCATGGCTATGACTGGTTTGCCCTTGGCGGTGTCCTGGTCCGTGAAGAGGACGAAGAGGAAGCTCGCCGTCTGCACGCAGCCTTTGTTGAAAAATGGGGTGTCACCGCCCCTTTGCACTCGTCTGAAATCCGGTCCCAGAATGAAGGTTTCCTATGGCTTCGGGGCAAGTCGAAAGACGAACAAGGCGCGTTCTATGAAGACCTCTACGGTCTCATGCGCGATGCGCCGGTGATCGGTATTGCCTGTGTCATTGATCGTCCAGGCTATAACGCCCGGTATGCGGCTCAATACCTCGAAAACCGCTGGATGCTGTGCAAGACGGCTTTCTCTGTCGTTGTCGAGCGGGCTGCAAAGTTTGCAATCGGCCAGGGCCAGCGGCTTCGTGTGATGCCGGAGAAGTGCAACAAGACGGAAGACGCTGCTTTGAAGGCGTATTACGCCGAGTTACGAACTGATGGCCTGCCCTTCGATACCAAGAATTCCGGAAAGTATGCACCGCTCACCACGGAACAGCTCAAGACCACGCTTTACGATCTACGGTTCAAGGCCAAATCATCGCCCATGGCCCAGCTTGCAGACCTCTACCTTTGGCCCGTTTGTATGGGTGGCTACAACGCTGGAAACAGGCCATATCGCCGCCTTCGGGATGATGGGAAACTGATCGAATGCATTCTGGACGATGCTGATCACGCGACTCTGGCAACAAAATACAGCTGCTTTGAAGGCGTTGATCGGAAAGCATAAACCCCGCCACAAGGGGCGGGGTATGGCGACCGCACAGGCGATCTCGTAGGCTAAGCCTGCTACGGCATATAACGTGTTTCAGTTAAGAAACCAATAATTTTTCGCATAACGTAACTTTTCTTGATCACGTGCTGTTCCCAATCCCGCGCAAACGATCGTTCGCTGGTATCCCCCGTTCATCACCAAGCAACCCCCTTATGCGCGCATAGCCGCTCTGTACGCCGCTTTCAGCGGCTGCCACGTGGACGGCCCCAGGTTTCGGCTACTGTCAGCTCGTCTACCCTGAATATGCCCCCCATCTTGGGGTCGAGTCCGGCTGAGTGCAGAATAGGGCGTTAAGCCCGGATTGGGCTTCTGCAGCCGAGCTCAGGCGGCGTTTTCGGTGAGATAGCGATAGATGGTGGCCTTAGAGAGGCTGTATTCAGCCATGAGGTCTTTGATCAGCTTACCTTGAGCGCGTTTTTCGCGGAGCTCTGCGATCTGTTCATGGGTTAGCGCAGGCCGTTTGCCGAACTGAACGCCGCGATCTTTTGCCTTTTTGATTCCGTCCATTTGCCGCTCGGCCCGGATCTCAGTCTCGAATTGGCCGATAGCACCCAGCATGTTGAACAACAGACGACCAGTTGCATCGGATGTGTCGATGTTTTGGTCGAGGACAACAAGATCCACGCCTTTCTCGCGCAGCATCTCAGCGACCTGGCATAGATGCAATGTGGATCGGGCCAATCGGTCGATGCGAGTTACAATCAGCTGGTCGCCTTCACGGACATAATTCAGACATTGCTTGAGCTGAGGGCGGGCATCGGTGGTGCCGCTGCGCTTTTCCTCGAACAGTTTGTCACAGTCGCTCAGTTTTTCACGCTGCACGTCCAGAGATTGTCCGACTGAGCTGACGCGGGCATATCCGACTTTGGCCATTGGGTCTCATATAAATTAAAGGTTCATGCGACAGCCATATTGAGACATTGAAAAAGACATGGCAAGCCTGATGTCTCAATATGTATACTTTCAAAGACTACACCTCCTAACGAAAGAACAATCTGATGGCACACCGAGCGGTTCTGACCGCGCGACAACGCGCTGCACTTTTTGATCTCCCTACAGACGAGATGGCGTTGCTGCGGCATTACACTCTGGATGATGAGGACATTGAACATATACGCACACGGCGGCGGCCAGAGAACCAGATCGGCTTTGCGCTGCAACTCTGCGCTTTCCGATATCCGGGACGCTTGCTGAAAGCTGGCGAAGTCATACCGGAACCTGTGTCCCGGTTCATAGCCGCTCAAATTGGACTGAAATCCGATGACCTGCTGCAATATGCCGCCCGTGAGAAGACACGACGAGAACATCTCGGCTCACTGCGTAAGATGTACGGTTACAAGATGTTTGCAGGTAAACATGCCAAGATAATGCAGAGGTGGTTGGACCAGCAAGCCGAGGCGGCTCAATCAAGTGAGGGTTTGGTTCGCGGGTTTGTGGAGGAATGCCGCGGACGACAGATTGTCCTGCCCGGCCTGTCGGTCATAGAACGATACTGTGCGGATGCATTGGTTGCGGCCGAACAACGGATCGAGGCTCGCATTGCGGCACGTCTCGACCCCGAAATGAAAGCCAAACTTAACGGTTTGCTCAATGAAGACGCTGATAACCGGATCAGCCGCTTCATCTGGTTGCGACAATTCGAGGTGGGCAAGAACTCTGCCAATATCAACCGCCAGCTCGACCGACTGGAATTTCTACAACGTATTGGGTTGTCACCAGCAGTCCTGGACGACATTCCCGCACATCGGGTCGCACACCTTCGCCGCCAGGGCGAACGTTACTTCACGGATGGATTGCGCTACATCACCAGTGATCGACGACTGGCCATCCTTGCCGCCTGCGTCGTAGAATGGGCAGCCGCCATCGCAGATACCGTTGTCGAAACACATGACCGGATCGTTGGCTCAATCTGGCGGGAGGCAAAGAGGGTTTGCGATACCCGTGTTACCGCGGCGCAATCGGAGATCGCGGCGACCCTGGCCGGGTTTGAGACTTTGGGCACGACATTGTTGATCGCCAAGGGAGATGAGATGGCTGTCGCCGGTGCCGTGGATGCATCTTGTGGCTGGGATGCTCTGGAAAACCTCGTTGCAACAGCAGGGTCACTCAGTAAGACCGTCAAGGCGGATGCACTGGCTTATGTCGAGCAGGGGTATCATCGGTTCAAGCTCTATGCCCCCCGAATGCTGGCAACATTGGACATCACAGGGGCCAGTGTGGCTCAGCCTTTGCTTGCGGCGGCCGATGTGATCCGCGACAAGCAAGATATTCCAAGCCGCTCTGCGCCATTTCTTCAGCCCCGATCAAAATGGCGAGGGCATCTCCGCGACCCCGAAACAAACCGGGACCGTCTCTGGGTTGTCGCGGTGCTGTTCCATCTGCGTGAGGCCTTCAGATCTGGTGATGTCTGGCTTGCTCATTCTCGCCGCTACAGCGACCTGAAACAGGCTCTGGTTCCGGTCGAGGCCGCGCAGACTATGGGATTGTCGATGCCATTGGAGCCGGAAGTCTGGCTTGTAGATCGAAAACAACGGCTGGAAGACGGGCTGCACAGGCTTGCCAAGGCAGTCAGGAACGGCGCCCTCCCAAGTGGGATCATCGAGGATGGGCGATTGCGCGTCGAACGCCTTGAAGCTGACGTTCCCGCTGAAGCCGACAACCTCATACTCGATCTTTATCGCCGTCTGCCAGAAGCGCGGATCACAGACATTCTCATGGACGTAGCCAATGAGACAGGGTTCACCGACGCATTTGCACATCTGCGCACTGGAGCACCATGTAAAGACAGGCTTGGATTGTTGAACGTCGTTCTGGCTGAAGGTCTGAATCTGGGTCTGAGCAAAATGGCCGGGGCAAGCAGTACCCATAATTTTACGCAATTGGCCCGTCTCTCAAACTGGCACGTGGAAAGTGAGGCCATCAATCGGGCACTGGCTATGGTGATCGAGGCGCAGGCGTGGTTGCCAATGGCAAAATACTGGGGTGCCGGTGAAACCGCTTCCAGTGACGGTCAGTTCTTTCGCACCACACGCCAGGGCGAGGCGATGAATCTGATCAATGCGAAGTACGGCCATGAGCCCGGCCTGAAAGCCTATACCCATGTATCAGATCAATATGGCCCCTTCGCCACACAGGTAATCCCAGCTACAGTGAACGAGGCACCGTACATTCTGGACGGTCTGCTGATGAACCCGAGCGGCAAACGGATCAAAGAACAATACGCAGATACGGGCGGCTTCACAGACCTCGTCTTTGCGGCCACCTCGTTGCTCGGCTACCGGTTCATCCCGCGCATTAAGGACTTACCTTCAAAGCGGCTGCATGTCTTTGATCGTCATGGGGTCCCGAACCAACTAAAAGGTCTGGTTGGTGACCGCGTTCGCGAAAACACGATTATCGCCAACTGGCCGGATGTGTTGCGCTGCATCGCGACGATGCTCTCCGGGAGAATGCAACCTAGCCAGCTTCTGAAGAAACTGGCAGCACGGCCACGGCAACATGATCTGGCCATTGCCCTTCGCGAAATCGGACGTATCGAGCGGACGCTGTTTATCATTGATTGGCTACTCGATACCGATATGCAGCGCCGCGCACAGATTGGCCTCAACAAAGGGGAAGCACATCATGCCCTGAAGAACGCACTGCGGATCGGTCGCCAAGGCGAAATCCGCGACCGTACAACTGAGGGCCAGCATTTCCGCATCGCAGGGCTGAACCTGCTCACCGCCATCATCATCTATTGGAATACCAAGCAACTCGGTTTTGCGGTCGCCGCGCGACAAAAGGCTGGGCTGGATACACCCGCATATCTTCTCTCACATATCTCGCCCCTCGGATGGGCACATATTATCCTCACGGGTGAATATCGGTGGAGGCAGATGGCGGAAAACCCATGAAACCTCACGCGCCGACAACACCGGTCATTCATCCAGCATGCGGCGAATGCTTGGTGAGAGCCCATTTTGTCGGATGCTGCGCAGCGCCCGAATGGCAGCTATGTAGCCTATGCGCTCATCGCCTTTTGAGCCACGAGGCAATAACTCATCGGGATTTGAGCCGCACGCCCGTCGTAGATGTCATATTCCGGCTCTCGGATGGTGTGCGCAAATTCTTTGAGTTCTTCGATGCCAAGCCCTGACCGCGCGCAGGCGGTGACGATTTCGCCGAGCGGGTGAATGAACCAGTAACCTTTCTCGCCTTTGCCATGGTCTCTGCCGTCATAGGTGATCGCTTCCGTCACCTCCTGCGGGCGCCGCTCGAAATAGCTGAAGGCGGGTTCGAAGGGTGTGGCGCTCGCCGGATCGAAAACCTCGAGAAACGGATGAGTTTCGTAGATCACCAACCGCCCGCCCGGTGCAAGAAGTCCGGAGGTGATGCGGAAAAACTCGGGTAAATCTGGCATCCAGTTGAGGACGCCGATGGTGATAAGAGCGAGGTCGAATTGGCCGATGCCAGAAGGCAAGTCGTAGACATCTGCCTCAAGCAGTTGGATATCGAGGCCGGCTGCATCTGCGAGCTGCTTTGCCTGAGCAAGAAAGCCGCTTGCCTGGTCGATACCCATTTCGGGTCGGATACCTAGCGAGGCAAGGGAAATCAGCTCACGGGCATTGTTGCAGCCGATCTGCACGGCGGACTTCCCCTTGAGGCCAAGCCCTCCCAGTATGGAAGTCAGAAATGGGTCGAGCACCGAAAAGCCGGGTTGGGCCGCATGTGCAAGAAGCTGCTCCCATTGATCTCCTTCTCCGTGCAAAGGCGCCGAAGCGTTCCATGCTGCCCGGTTCGCCGCGGTGATCTCCTTTCGAGTGATTTCTGACATCGAGCGCACCGTTGGTTAAGGCGTTGATCTTGCGATAGTAGACCTTCAAGGGGTAGCGTTGAAAGGCAACTTTGTCCGCATCTTACCAGTTCATGCGTCGTGCAGCGAAGAGCCGCTATTCCGCTTTTCGGAGGGGAGAAAATTCCTTACCGCCCTATTCTGCACTCAGCCGGAGTCGACCCCATCTTCTGACCTGATGCCCCAAAGCCGTGCGAAATGTGGATCGAGCGTCTTTACCATGTAGAGCTTGGCACCCTCATCGTTGGTAATGCTTCGAATGTCCAAAGCGCCAATGGGAAGAGTGGAAAACCCGAATTGCTGGCGAAGACGGCGATCAAGGGCCACAGCAAACCGCGCGGAGTTTTCGGGGCGGACATGAAGCGTCCAATGTGTATGCGGCTTTCCCGAGGAATTCTCGTGGACGTGACTGTAAGTTGGAGTCCCATTGGCAGGCAGATTGGGTTTTCCGTTACGGATAGTGCCTCGATTTGACCAAGGTTGAAACCATCGTGCTTTCAAGAAGCGAAAATCCTTTTCAATTGTTTCGGCGGTGCTGCCGAGTTGCCAAAATCGGATTGTGACTAATGTATTGAACGGTCGCCCGTGGGTTCGTGCCGTCCTCGGGCCATGCAATATGGTGGTTCCTGCTTTTCGTCCAATTTGCCCCATCAGTTGTCCCTTATATTGTGGGTGTCAGGCGCACATATACGATTGATTGTGCACGCGCCTCTGTCACATGATATAATCACATGCAGAATATGAAAAGCTTTGTTCACTAATCGTTCTTCTTCGACACTAGCGCGGCGTCTAGCACTTTAGGTCAATAGGATTTCCGCTTTCGGGCATTTCATGCCCATCAGCGCGAAGCGCCGGGCCTGTCGGCGGGTGGCCTTCAGGTTGCCCGCCGACAGGTCACCCTGAAACCGCCACCACCTGGATCACACCAGAACGCAAAAGGCCCCCGCCTGCTGACGGGGGCCTCGATCATCGCGACGGTGCGTGCTGTTACTCGGCGGCCATCCGGTCGGCCTGCGCGGTGCGGGCCATGATATAATCAACAGCCTTCTGCGCCTCGGACGCGGCGCGGAAGATCGCGCGGTTGTCTTCCTTCATCGCCTCAAGCCATCCTTCGACATAGGCCGCGCTCTGGTCGAATTCAGGCTCCACCCCGATCTGCGCGCAAAGCATGCAATTTCCGATTTCCGCGACCAACTCCTCAAACGCATAGGCCTTGCGATCATTGAACCGGCCCAAACGGTCCAGCCGCTTTGTCGCGCCTGTCCAGTGGGTCAGCTCATGCGCCAAGGTGCCGTAATATCCTGCGGCCCTGTGAAAGGTTGCGATCAGCGGCATGTGGATGCGGTCCGTCTTGATATTGTAATAGGCGCGCGGCTTCTCGGTCACGTCGATCTGCGCACCGGTCGCGGCAAAAAATGCCTCCAGCTCGGGGTCGGCCACGGTGCCAAGGTCTCGGGGCGGATCGGGCAGGATGTAGAATTCAGCGGGTAAGCCCTCGATCTGATCGGCATTGAACACGCGGTAGGCCTTGGCATAGGGGATCTGGCGTTCCTCGCCGTTCTCGTCCTCGCGCTCGACGGTGCCGTATTTCACGACCGTGGCGGATTTCTCGCCCTTGCGGACATGGCCCCCCAGTTGCTTGGCCTGATTGAACGTCATCCAGCGGGCTGAACTGTAGTCCTTGGCCATCGCCGTGGCCCAAAGCATCAGGATGTTAATGCCCCGATAGGCTTCGCCGTTGAACCGTTCCGGCAAGCTAACCGATGCCCCGCTGCCGGTCCAAGGCTTGCGCCAGGGCGGCGTTCCCGTCTCGATCTGCGCGATGATCTGATTGGTGACATGGGTGTAAACGTCAAACTTTTCTGCGGTCATTTGTGACCCTCCTTTGAGTGACGCGGTCCGGGCCTCTTCCCCTTTCCGCCAATGGGCGGGCCTTCCTGTTCTGTTGTTTGGAATGCCCATGCATTCCGAAGGGCAGAGCAGGTAAGGGCAAAGCCCGTCCTGCGGCCTGGCGGGGCCGTGACAACCGGGTGGAGGGCGTGAATTTGGGAGGGAACCGCGCGCCTGCGCGTGGGAGGAACCGGAATTCTCGACCGGAACCGACGCCCTCGGGCGGCGCTTGCCGGTTTTCTCGGACCTGCCAGGATGGCAGGCGGATCAATAAGATTTGGAAACTGTCAGGGATGGGGTGAGCGGGCGTCAGCCCGTCGATCCCCTGCCCTGTCTATCGCTCAAAGCGAGACCGGCACACTGCCGGGATCACACAATTTCTAGGGCTGTTTATCATTGGGGTTCATCAACTTATCCAACAAACTCAATGCATGTGTACTGATACCCCCGCCCGGAATAATCGAAGTACTGGCTCTCCTTCGCGCTTCGAAACTCATTCCAAGCAAAGCCGGAATCCTGCGGCAATGTGCAGGATTCACCATTGAGGTGGGCTGTAAGAGCGTGGGAGGCTTTGGGTAGTTCATCTCCAAAGCAAAACGCTGATATGTACGGAGCTGATTTGCTTTTGCTGCCCCAAACAACCATTCCATCGCGCGACACGATAAATGCAACGGGCTTGCTGGACAGCCCGACAAACCGCAAAGCACTCGCCTGGAGTGAGCACTCGAAACGGTTTCCTATCTCGCATAGAGAATCCGTATTCCAGCCAATCCCGCTAAACTCATCTCTGAGAAGGTTGGCAGGCATAAGTAGCCACGACGCAAACACGTTGGCCTCGGTTTCTATCTTATCCCTGAAATCGTTCAGGGTATCATCGCTGTCTTCGAAACGATCCCGCAAGCCCCGATGGCACATGAAGTGTCCCAACTCATGGGCATATGTGAACCGTTGACGCCGCTTGTTCTCGATTTCCGAGTTCAGCAAAATCGTCCACTTGTCGGTGTTCTTTGTTTTAACAAGACACCCTTCGAAGGAGTCATAGCTGCCTATCTTGGTTTTCAGTTCGCCACCAAAATCGCTGTTCTGAAGTGCGCCATCAATGAGCTTTGAAATATCCAGTGGGTAAGTGTTTGGGCCGTGGCCCTGCCAGAGCCTTGTAAGACGGTTGGCCTCTTTCATCGGAGGGCTGCTAATCTTCGTCGTCAAAACCTGAAACTATCCTCTCAATCGTGCGCTTGTCATTCTCAGACAGCTTATGGAATTTTCTAAAAAAGGCATCCTCGATTTGTCGGTCAGAAGGCTCGTCTTGCGTATCGTCCAGGAAGAACTCTGGCGAGGCCCCAAAATGATTTGCGATCTTTAGCAGCAACTCAGCGGACGGCTTGGCATTCTTCTTGTTTTCGAGCTGCCAGACATACGCCTTTGATGACCCTAGGACCGTCGCCAGCTCCTCCTGCGTCATGTTCTTGGATGTTCGGATTTTTCTGAGCTTTTCGCCAAATTTTTCTGACATGCAAGATTCTCTCTGTTCGCGGGTTGACAGAAGTATAGCGATCACTATATCTGACCTCAAGTGTAGCACTAGCTATACTTATGTAAACCAAAATGGAGAACGAAAAGATGGCTGACAGAAAAGTTACCGCGTCGGGAAAAGACAAGGACGGCGACATCACCAAGCTTTGCAAATCAGGCGAGGCATGGTCCCCACGGATGAAGGCTGACGCGATCCGCGATATCGAAAACGGCACGCATACCTACTACGTCCAGCAGGCTGGCACGTCTCGTGTCGACATCACCGTGGTGAACGGAACGACCGGCAAATACCTTCGTTCGACCGCCGATAAGTCGTCGAGCAACAACTTGGACAATCTCCCTGATTGCTAAGCCTATGACCCTACAACATCAGGGCTCGCAGATAGCATCTACCTCTGCGGGTCCGTTTCAACCTGGCATCCTTGAATGTCATAAAAAGAAGGATATTACCTCATGCCACAGGATCATCAGATCACCTGCATTATCCCAGACGGCGCGGACTCTGACCGGCGTATTGACAGCATCGGCGGAGCCACTGGTTCAAAGAGTGGTGGTCCTTGGTGCATTAAGCTCGATGTTGCCATCAAAGGTATCGAAGACGGCACTTGGCGCTTCTGGACCAGCGTAAATGGCAACTCGGTCTGGGTCATCATCGCTACGCGGAATGGAAAGAAATACCTGAAAACCGAAGCGGATGGTGCCGAACCGAATAACCTCCTTAGTCTGCCGCGCTGCAAATAGGCCTTGGGGTGCGCAACACCCAAGTGCCTAGCCTATCTCAACCCTAACCGGCTCAGGACACCACGCCTGCTTTCCTGGCCCTCCAAAAGCCGTTTCTCGAATTCGACATTCGACGGCAGGCTTACCAGGGTCAGACGCCACAACGTCTTGTCGTGCGGCCAGCTCGGCGGACGCCAGTCCTGACGTTCCACCCCGACTATCTCCATGCAGTCTGGAAAGTGCAGCCACGGAACCTGCTCGCCACTGGGAGAGTTGCCAACCTGCTCCTGTGGGGCATCGAGGAACGTGAACCCATCTGCCTCCGTCCCGTCCAAAAAGAGGAACCGTGCGGTTTCTTCCTCGCTCGGGCAAAGCCCGCTCACGGCAACCCAGTCACCGCAGGTCGGGGCCTTCACGGCGTCCAGAACAACGCGCCATTTCTTCATCTTGGCCACCTCTCTGCAAACGTCTTTCACCGTTCTCTGTCTCTGTCGCGATCGCGGCCCTGCCCGCGCTCGGACGCATTATCACGCCCGCGCCCGAGAATGTCATCCCGCCGCCCCTGGTCACGACCCTCGCCGTCGCGAGCGGCAATGTCCCGTTCTACCGCCGCTGCATCCCGCTCCTGTCCGATATCGCGCACACGCCCAAGGATGGCGTCCCGACGATCTCGGTCTGGATCGTCAGGCGCAACCCTCTCCCGCCCGACATCCGGTGCTTGAACCTCGGGTCGATCAACATCGCGCCCCAATACCGCCGCCCGACGCGCATCCATGTCGCCCCGATCGGCACCAGTCTGCGGCCTCTCAACCTCGCCCATAACCCTCTCCTTGATCCGTGACATCGCCGCCTCGGCGCGGCCCCAAAGCTGATCCAGCCGCTCGCGCGCGGTGGCAATGAAGGCGCGCCCCCGCTCCATCAGCTCAAGCCGCAATTCCAACTGCCGCCAGCCCAGCTCCTGGCGCTGTGCATTGCGCGCCTGAGCCGCGCGGAAAGCCTCGCCGCGCTCTGTGACGATCCCGCGCTTTTCCTGAGCATTGGCCGATGGGCCGATTTTTGGCTCGGGCTCGCGACTGAGCTCAACCACTTTTTTCTCGTGTTCCAGTGCAAGCTCTTCCTGCCCGCCCCCGCGCGCCCGCTCGACCTGTTGCTCGGCCTCGACGCGCTGAACATCAAGGGACCGGTGGTCGATCCGCTCCGACCGCCCTGCCTGCTCAAGAGCTGTGTTCGCATCCCGCGCCCAGGCTTCGCGCCAGCCCATCAGCAGGTCCGGCGCATTCCAGCTGCGATCCTTCTTCCCGAACCCCTCGCCGGTCAGCTCGCGCATGGTCAGCATGACGTGTGCATGGGGCTGACCTTGGCCATCACGGGCCTTGCCCTCGTGAACGGCTACATCCGCGATCATACCGCGATCGACAAACTCGCGCTGGACGAACCCGCGCAACAACTCCAACCTCTCGCCCCGATCGAGCTCACGCGGCAGCGCCACTTCGATCTCACGGGCAAGTTGGGCATCGCGCCGTTTTTCAACCGCCTCTACCGCATTCCAAAGCTGGTCGCGATCGCGCATCCAGTCGGGCGCATTCTCGGGGGCCATGATCTCGGAATGCACGACCCCGCCTTTGCGAGAATAGTCATGCTCCAACCCTTGCCGGTCATCCCGCAGCCGCCCAGCCGTCCGGTAGGCGGCGGCTGCGACCGATGACCGGCCCCCTGCCCGGCTGATCACTTTCGCACTGAGGTGATAGATAGCCACGGATCGAGCGCCTCTCTTCAAAACAGGGTCCAGCGCCTGGTTGCGCTGGTCGGGAGCGCGAGGGTGAAACCCTCGTTCAGGTGGCATCGCCGCCTTGGGGGGAAGCCGTCCGGCGCGGGGGTTTACCCCCATGAGGACGCGCACGTTGTCGAAGACAATGTATAAGCGCGCATTTAAATCTTTTCAACCTATCAATCCGCCACTACATTCGCCCCAATTATGCCCGAGGTTGCCCCATGTCCCAAAGCCGCCATCCTGACGCCCGGATCAAAGAACTGGCCGCCAAGAAAGCCCAGCTCGACGCCCAGATTGCAGCGCTCGATTCCCGGCGGCGTCTCTCTCAGAAAAAAGACGAAGACCGCATCAAATGGCTTCTGGGCACTTTGGTCTTCGACCGTTTGAGCGCCGAACCTGCTCTTCAGAGCATCGTGCGGCGCGACCTGCCAGACCGCCTCACCCAGCGGGATCGCGACCGGGGGCTCTGGCAGATTCTGTTTCCTGACGCGCAAGAGGACCGGTCATGAGTTTTGTTCTGGAAGCCCGCCACTGGGTGATCATGATCGGTGCTGTGATCCTGGCCGCCGTCGCCCTGATCCTCGCTCCGCAAGCGGTCGCGATCTACCCGGTGACCACCTATGCCTTCCCAATCATCGCCGTGGCCACCATCCTCGATACCCTCGGGACCACCGCTGAGCGCCACAGGACACCCCTGAAGCTCCTCGCATGGGTCTGCCTGTGCGTGGCCGCCCTCACTGCCCTGACACCCCTCAGAGGGCCGCTCAGCGACATACTGGCGACTGTCCAGGCATGGACGGGCGCTGGCTGGCCCCTCCCCCGTGCCATTTGGGAAGGACTCAAGGGGCTGGCGCGGTATTCTGATCCGCAGAAACAGGCCATGGCGATCTCCTTCGCGCTCGGGGCCTTCGGATTGGCTGTCGCTGTCAGCACCCCGCTGGTGGCGATCTTCAATCCGCGCATTGGCCGCAACCGCAAATCGCGCACTGGCCCGTGGCAAGCGGGATGGATGGACCCGCGCGACATTGCCCAGCTTGTGCGCAACAAGGCCGGCTTGCCCCTCGCCCTGCACAAGGGCAAGCTCCTGCGCTACGTCAAAAACGATGCGAAGGGATGGCGCGGCGGGCATCACCTCGTTGTCTCCGGCACACGCGGCGGCAAGGGCGTCAGCGCCGTGATCCCGGCGATCCTCGACCACCAGGGGCCGGTCGTCGTCCTGGACATCAAGGGCGAAAATTTCGCCGTCACGCGCCGCCACCGCGAAGAGCTCGGGCGTAAGGTGGCCGTCCTCAACCCTTTCGGCCTCGTCGAGGATGGACAGGATCAGTTCAACCCGCTCGACTACATCCGGCCCCACGAGCTGGCGCGCGACGTGGCCCTGGTTGCGGACGGCTTGGTCAAACCGGAACAAGGCGACGGGGCACATTTTTCGGAAATGGCCCGCCAGCTGGTCGCGGCGGCGATCGAAGTGATCGTGACCCAGGAAGAACCCAACCGGCGCAATCTGATCGCCGTCGCCGATCTGCTTCTGTCAGCAAACCTCGACGGCACGCTTGAGGCCTGGGCCGAAAACGCCGACCTTGTCGGCCACCGCCCTGCCCAGACTGCCGCCACGATCCTGCGCGCAGGTGACAGAGAACGAGGGTCGATTCAAACAGCGGTCTCGAAAGCTTTTGAGTGGATGCAGTCCGACAACATGCGCCACTTCCTGGCCGGGTCCAGCTTCCGCATGGATGATCTTCTCGATGATCGGGTCGATCTCTTCATCGCGGTGCCGCTCGACCAGGTGGACAAGCAAGCGATCTTCATGCGCCTGTTCATCAACCTTGTCCTGGGCACGGTCGTACGTCAGGACGGGCGGCGCAAGGTCAAGGCTCCGATCCTGTTGGTTCTCGACGAATTCGTGCGGATGGGCCGCATGGAGCAGATCATGAACATCGCCAACGTCGCCGCAGGGGCCGGTGTCGAAGCCCTCTTCGTCACCCAGGACACGGGTCAGGTCGAAAAGGCCTATGGGCCAAACGATGCCCGCTCGATCTTCGGCTCCTGTATCACCAAGCGCGTCTTCAACCTCAACGACATCGAAACTGCCGAATGGGCTGCCCGCCACCTCGGGGAAAGCACTGTCTATTCTCAGCAAATTCGAGAGGGCAAGGCCCCGAACGAGGGCCGGGACTTTTCCTACTCGGAGCAGCGACAGAAGCTCATGACGGCTGAGCAGATCACGGGCATGAAGGCGGATGATCTGCTGCTGTTGGTAGGCAACCGGAACCCGCTCAAGGCGAAGCAAAATGTGTATTTCAAGAGCAAGGCCTACCGTGGAAGATTCGATCAAAACCCCTTGAACTGAGGCACGTTTCGCTGCTTTTCGGGCGCATTCTTAGTTGCGAGCACTTCTCCATGTGTTCAGGTTCGGAAAGCTACTGCTGAAATGAGGGGAAATTTTGTAGTGTTAAATATGTGTTATATAATGTGTTACGCTGGGACTGTTGCGTTAATTTGCGCGTGTTGAGCTTTCCCTGATGGCACAGGTGGTTACGTGGCGGTTTTGAAGAGGCTGGCGATGAATTCAATCTCGCCTCTGACGCCGGGTTGTTTGTGGTGGATATGGCCGCGTTTGATGGTCCGAATCGTTTCGACTCCGCTGAGGGTCGCTTTGGCGGATCGGAGCGAGCGGAAACTCTGGCGATAGCCAAGGAGCCGTTTCATTGCGGCGTGGTCGCTCTCGATCAGGTTGTTTCGCCATTTCCGGTCAATGTGACGGATGCTGTCGAAGTGCGGGTCATATCGGTGGTTGATCTCGCGGATGACGCGCCGGTAGGCGTGTGCCTTGTCGGTGCAGATTGTTACCGGCCGGTGGAGCCGCACGCGCTCGATCGCCTTGCAAAGAAAGGCTTTCGCGGCCTTCGCATCGCGTCTTGCGGTCAGCCGAAAGTCAACCATCTGCCCGTTGGCATCGATCGCGCGCCAGAGGTAGCGCCACTTGCCGCCGACGCGGATATACGTTTCGTCCACATGCCAATCAACGCTGCCGCGGCGCAGATGCCGTTCGGTGCGCCGCGTCAGCTCCGGGCCAAACTTCTGGACCCAGCGATACACGGTCGACCGATCGACGTTGACGCCGCGCTCCGCCAGAAGATCCACAACATCTTGGTAGGACAGCGGGAAGCGCAGATACCAGCGTACGGCGCACAGGATGATCTCACGTGGAAAACGATGGTGCTTGAACGGTGATTTATGCGGCATCGAGAACCTCCAAAGCCACATCGTCGCTACGAAACGAAGCTAATGCAACAGTCCC
>NZ_SMZO01000041.1 GCF_004358675.1 Meridianimarinicoccus aquatilis
CAGCACCTCGTCGAGCGCCGCAAGCTCCGCGGCCGTGACCTTCACACTGACCGCTGAGACCGGGATCGCGGCATCCGTCTGGCGCTCGGCATCGGCTTTGAGCGTGTACTGGATCGCCCGCACCGACACGCCAAACCGTTCCGCCAGCACTGAAGTGGAAACGCCTTCCGCAGCTTCGCGAACGATCTCCATGCGCTCCGCATCGATGAGGCGTTTTGAGCGAGACATGCGAAGAAAGACCCCCTATTTCCTGCCACCTTCCACCAAGGCTGCCCCTACCTTACGATAATATACCAAGCTGTCAATTATATACTTCCGTCGCATTCAGGCTCAGGCAGCCTTGGTGTCCGCTTCACGCCGCGGCCCGCAGGGACGCGGCTCTGCCGCCCTCACCACCGGGCGACCCACCTGTCCTAGGGGTCCCGTCTACCAGCCCCGCCCGAGGGTCTGGCCGAACACCACGTGTTCGGACGGAACCGCGGGCGGGCGCAAACCCCACCGACAGGGCGGACAGGCAGGGTCAAGGAGGGCCAGATTTGGGCCCCCAAATCTCTGCCGCAAAAACCGGGAGGCCCTGGCCGATAGGTTTTTGTGGATGGCCCCCTTGAGGCTGACTGGCCGGTCTGTCGCGGCCAGACTAATGCGAGCGGCGATCGTCCTTTGAGCGCACGGCGCCCGGCACCAGGGGGAGGTCGCTGTCGGCGATCACCCGCGCCGGTGACGGCATCCCTGGAACGGGGACAGGGCCGCCCCAAGATCGTCCTGGGCGGCCCATCCTCGTCAGAGGATTTAGTCCTGAGGGTCCTTTGCGCTCGGCGGGAACATCACCAGCTCCGAGACCGCGACCGGGAAGTCGAGCTTGAGGCTGAAGAACTCCGATCCATCCCCGTTGCGGGTGTTGCGGAACATCGCGCCCACGCGCTGAAAACGGGTGCGCTCCTGGCCATCGGTGTCGGTGAACTTGACGGGGACGGTGGCGACGTAGTGGTTGGTCATTTGGGTTACTCCTTGTTGCGATGGGGATCACCCGGCACGGGGGCAAGAGGCCCGGTCGCAAGCGCAAATGCGGAGGGTCCGCGGCCAGCCGTGGAAGCCGTATTTGTGCTTGCCGAAGCGTGAGCTGAGGGCACGATTGGGCCGACCCCGTGCGATCCACATCTATGAGCAAAAAGGAGAGACCCAAATGACCCTTGCCATCACGCAGCCGCCACCATCCGCGTCCGCGTCTCGCCGAGCCTGGCCGGGGTGCTGACGGAGCCCGCCCGCGTGGATGCGATGTTCCGCAACACCACCCGAGGGACGCGCAAGTCTTCAGCCTCAAAAGCGACGTCTCGACCCCTCGCATCTTGCCCCGCTGACGATGTGCGTGAGGTGCGCACCATCCCCAGCCCGTACCGATGCGGATGGGCCGAACTCTGACGGGCTGGGTAGAGGGATGACGGTGCTGGACGCCGTGAGATACAGATCAAGTGTGACCGATCGCACGCGCCATGAGATATGACGAAAGGACCGCCCGAAGGCGACCCCGTTATGGCCATCACGCGCCCAAGCTGTCGAGCATCCCCCTGGTATCAGGCATTCGCTTCAGCGAGTTGCCGATGTGTTCCCGCCAGCGCGGCCCAACCTCCATTGCGGTGGCATAGGCCCGAGCCAGATCATCGGGCCGGTCCTCGGCCATCGCTTCGATAAGGAAAGCCGCCTGCTCGCGGTCCTTCGCGGATTTCAGGCTCCCTGCCCCATCGCGGCGCCGGTCGGCAATGATCAGTTTGTGGACTGCATAACGCTCCGGGCGGGGCACCTGCACCAGAACGCCGGATCTATAGATCGCCGCCGCGTGGATCGGCTCAGCGATCAGGAAGTTGAGATAGTTCAGTCCTTGGGCGTTCACGCCCAAGGCTGGCAGATCACGGAGGGTCTCATCTCCGAACGCCGGTGTGAGAAACTCGACCAACTGGCCGCTGCCACCCTGGGCCCATCGCCATGTCCGACCTTGGTCAAGAGATGGCAGAGGATCGAATTTGAGCGCTGAGAACGTCTCGGCAAGACCCGGGTCGACCTGATCCTGCAACGCAACGCTGAGCTTCTCGAACTGCGCGATGTCGATGTCGCCAGTATTGGCCATACCGCCAATTGGCAGACGGATACCAAGCTCGCCTTCATAGAGGCGAAATGCATTGGTTCCGACGATGGTGCCACCCAACCGGAATGTCCCTACTGCGGCCATGGCCGACAGGATGGACCCGGTCGCCCGGTCGGTGGGGGTCATGCCTTCAGCGCGCAAGAGCCGAACGAGCCGCGACCGTTGCGCCTGCCGCTCCTTGGCGGTCGCGCGCAGATCCTCGATCCGGTCGATACGTGCGCGCGTCTCGTCGCTGTCCTCGCCGATATAGATGAACCGCATCTCCGTTCCGACGCGGCGCGCGGCGTACCAATAGGCCTTGTCGCCGCGCTCTTTGAGTGTTGGCTTGCCTTCGACACCGGACAAGGCGTCGTCCTTAAGAAGACGCACCAGGTCGGTATAGGCGCTCATCGCGATGCTGCTGAGTGGGGTCATACCTATCATTTCCAAGTTTTGCTTGGCATACATATACCTATCAAAACAGGAAATTGCTAGGCAAAGTGATTTGGAGAACGTCCACACCCATGAGAAACGACGTAAGGGCCGCCCGAAGGCGACCCTCTCTCTTCAATCCTGCGACGCCTTCTTCGCCGGGTCCGCAACCCGCATGACCGTCAGGCCTTTCGCTTCCGCCTTCTGCCCGAGGTTCAGCGCGACCCCGTTGCCGCCGAAGAGCACAACCCCCGTCGCCGCGAACTTGTCGTCTAGCATCTCGTCGTTGCACTTGAACGGTGCCGCCCGCCCGTGTGCGGACCAGCGCGGATCGAAGCGCGCTTGCGCTACCCCGCGCGCCCGCGCCCACCGAGCCGCGATCATCTCCGCCCCGTGCTTGCCACCCTTGTGGCAGAGGAATATCTCTTGGTTACGGTTCTGCTTGATCCGCTCCCGAACCTTGTCGAGCGTGTTGAAGATCACATCGACATCGGTCCAGTCGGTGGCGCCCGAAACGATCAGGGGCACCCCCTCGACTTTCGACTTCTCGGCGGTTTCGCGATCATGCTGTTCGAGCAGCTGCCGGGCCTCGAAGACCGCCCCAGTCTCTTGCGCCCGGACACTCGCCCGCGAGCCTGCCGCCGGGATGAAGGCGTGACCCGTCTCGATCTCGTAGCATTCCGCCGCCGCCTCGCTCATCACCTCGATGGCGCTGACAATCTCGCGCAGGTGCAGAAAGCGCGCCTGCGCCTCTTCGAGTGCGGTCTCGGTGATCTCCGACCCGTCGTGGGACTTTGCCAGCGCGCCGATCTTGTCCGCAGTGCGGTCGACCTCCTTGCCGAGCGCCACCTTGCGCCGCTGCAGGATCGTGGCGAGCCCATGGGCGAGCGGTTCGATTTCTGCCTCGAGCCCAGTCCCGCGCAGCGAGCCAAGCAGAGCCTCGAAGCTCTCGCGGATGATGCGGTCGGTCAGGAAGTGATCCTCCGGGATCGGCAGCTGCGCGTCCTTCTCGGTCAGCCCGAAAAGCTCGATGGTCTCGTAGGTGTTTGCGGTGTCGTAAGCCATGTCTGGTCTCCAGTAGTCGGTTGTGGAGCCACCACGTGAGTGTGGGGGCATGGCCGAATGCCTGGTTTCCGAATCTGCCCGGGTCAGGGACGGCGCAGCCGCCGGCTTGACGGGCGCAAAAGTTTTCCGTGCGCAACACCCGACACATGCGCGCCCTCACGCACGGGACCGCTCCGCGCCACGGGCGCCGCCCTCGCCGAAAAGTTTTGCGATCCTTGACGCGGGCTGATTTGGGGGCCATCCGGAGGATATGCTTCCGCGCTCATGTGTGTGTGTTTTGACGGTAGGTTTGCCCGACCCGAGCAGGCAAACGGCCAGACCGGACGCGTGAGACGGATGGAGCGGCGGGATCGTTTTGCTCCGCAAAACAGACCAGAGCGCAATCCGGCGGAGCGGCCGGGGAGGGACGTGCTCGCGAGGCGGGCAAACCGGGGGCCTGGGTGCAACGCCGCGGTGAGGCCGCATGGCCGAATGCGCGACGGACCGAAGGGCCGTTCTCCCCTGCGACACGCGAAGCCGAGCTGGGGAGGCCGCAAGGCTTAGCCCAAGGTTGATGTGCTGGCGACCACGCTGCCGACTATAGGGATTGCTTGTCCAGGCATTCGACGTGATACGCGGAGAGCCGCCGTTCGCTGCATGTGCGAAACAAACAGACCACTACTGCAGAACCCGACATTCAGGCATCTTTGCCGCGCAACGGTAATTGCCTCAAAAGCTCCTTAAAGAAACCAGCACAGAGATAGTTTATTCATCTTGGTGCTATGTAATTCACTCAGAGCGGATAAAGTCTCCAATGGATGCAATCACACTGTCGGCGACCGTTTGCATAGCCGCCTCACCCGCCCACGCGACATGTGGCGTGAGGATGAAATTTGGCATGTCGAGCAGAGACATAAAGGGATGGTCGGCGGCCGGCGGTTCAACAGATGCGGCATCGACACCCGCGCCCGCGATTAGCCCCTCGCGCAACGCCGTTGCCAGATCCTCCTCAACAATCAATCCGCCCCGCGCCGTGTTAATCACAATTGGGGCGCGCGCCATCTTTTGAAACTCTGCGAGGCCGAGCAATGCAGCATTCGATTGCTCTAAGGGGCAATGCAGGGAGAGAATATCACACCAGCCAAGCGCCTCATCAAACGGCATCCGACCATCGGCCACCTCAGTGGTGCCCTTGCGCCCCGTGAACGCAACCTCCATGCCAAAGGCACGCGCGATGCCTGCCACGGCTTGACCAATCGCACCGCCCCCGACAAGTGCCATTCGGCTCCCCCGCAGCTCTTTGATCGGGTGTGTATGAATGCAGAATTGGCCTGAAGCCTGCCAATCCCCACGCGCAACATCCGCGATATATCCCGGTATCGCGCGCCGTAGCGTGAGGATGAGGGCGAAGGTGTGCTCCGCAACGGTATCCTTGGCATATCCCGCAACATTCCTGACCTCGATGCCGAACTCACGACAGGCTTCAAGATCGACATTGTCGGTCCCTGTTGCGGTGACGGCTATCATTTTCAGCTTCGGTAAGGCGCGCAGCGTGTCGCGCGTCAATTTGACCTTGTTCACCACAGCTATGTCTGCGTCCATGAGACGCTCTTTCGCCTGCTCAGGGGTCGATTTTGCGAAATCCTTCCAGTCATGTGAAAACTCAGGCTTGCGCAGTGTCACACTATCAGCAATCGTAGCACGATCAAGAAAGACGATTTTCATGGGTGAATAATCCTTAGTCAGTGAGCACGAGCGTCGCGCGAAAGTCATTCGCGTTTGTGAGGGTGGGGCCCGTAAACAAAAGCCCCCCGACTTTTTCAAAGAAACCATAAGCATCGTTTCTCAATAGGGCCCCCTCCATCTCGGCAAGCGACGCCCTGCTCACTATCTCAGGGTCGACAATAGCTCCGGCATTGTCTTCCATACCGTCGATGCCGTCTGTGTCCACCGCAACCGACCATATGTTTGCAGCGCCACGTAGGCTACTCGCGAGCCCAAGTAAGTATTCCGCATTGCGCCCCCCGCGCCCGTCACCGCGTACGGTGACAGATGTTTCGCCGCCACTGAGAATAATAGCAGGCGGGCGAATGGGGTGAGTCCCCGCAGCAATTGCGACAGCGATCCCAGACACGGCGCGACCGACTTCGCGTGCTTCGCCAATGACCGCATCTCCGAGATCAAGAACGCTTAATCCATTGGCCTTTGCAATGTCTGACGCCGCATTGAGCACTGTGCGCCCAGATCCCATCAAAACCGTCTTAGCCACTGTGATTGTTGGGCTTTCATTGGCAAGGATTGCCGCGCGGATGTCCGCAGATACATCAATATTGTAGCGGCTCAGAACGTCTAGGGAATGGTGCGGGGTCGCGACCGCAGGCAAGGTTGGGCCGGAACCAATCACGCGCAGGTCATCCCCCGCGACGTCGGATATAATATAGGTGACGACTGATGCATTTGTCGCCGCAGCGAGACGCCCGCCTTTTAGCGCCGAGAGGTTACATCTGACGGTATTGATTTCCGTAATATCCGCACCAGAGCGCAAGAGCTGATGACAGATATCTTGCTTTTGCGCCAGATCGATCCCCTCGCACGGCAGACACAGCAAAGACGAGGCGCCACCGGACACGAGGACAATGACGAGGTCTTGCGGGCCAGCACTTCGCACCAGATCAAGGAGCCGCGCACTCTCGGCGGCGCCGGCTTCATCGGGGATCGGATGGGCCGCTTCGACAACTTCGATATATTTGGTAGGCGCGGTGTGCCCGTAGCGCGTGATGACGAGCCCCTCAACAGGCTCGTTCCAATGCATCTCAAAGGACGCCGCCATCGACGCAGCCGCTTTGCCAGCGCCAACGACAATCACCCTGCCCTCTGGGAGCGCGGGCAAATCGACCGAACCGAAATCGGGTTGCGCCGCCGCAATGGCGTGATGTGCGAGCACCTTCAAAAACGCCTCAGGGGCGTCATGCGGCGCGGGGAAACTGCGAGGCGTCGTCATTCTGAAACTCCTGAGAAATGTTCTTTTTGATCCACCAAATCTTCAACCGCCAACTGAACAAATTGATATACGGCTTTCAAGGCACGAGACTGCGCGCGTCCCGCCAAGGTTGCGAGATTGATCACACGCGAGATAGACGGCCGGCGTATCAACGCAGCCCCTAGGTCATATAAATCTCCATCGGCATAGGCCGCAGACGACATGATGGTGTAGCCCATATCGCGCGCGACAAGCCGCCGGATTTCACCCAAAGCATCAATCTCGATTTTGACGTTCAATGGCACAGCCTGTTGGCGAGCTTGGTCTTCAATCAAGCTGCGCAACCCATGTTCAGGGCCGGGTAAAATAAGGGGAATATTCGCCAACCGGCGCATTGGCACAGACCCGTCATCATCGGTTAATTCAGCCACAGCCGCCGCAGTACTCCCGACCAACAGCAACGCCTCGCGTGCAAGTGGAAGAATGTTTAAATCTGGTGCAGATGCGCCGAACGTCAGCGCAAAATCTATCTTCTCTTCGCGCAGCCATTGAGCCAGATAGCCGCTCATGCTCTCGACGATCCGAAGTTTGACGTTCGGTAGCTCGGCTTGGCACCGTTCCAACAACGGAACGGCAAGACTCGCTGTCAGCGAGGTTGGCAGGCCAAGGCGGACGAGCCCTACTGGAGAGCGCTGGAATGCCGCCATATCGTCTTCCGCCTCGCGGAACTGAAGCCGAATACGGCGCGCATGTACCAGCAGTTCAGCCCCCTCAGGGGTCAAGACGACCCCACGCGGTTCGCGCAAAAACAACGTCGCACCAAGCTTCGCCTCAAGTGACCGCACACGCGCGCTGACTGACGGCTGGGACATGTTAAGCTTCTCTGCGGCGCGCACAAACGAGCCTGTTTCGGCAATCGCCTCGACGCACCGCATGTCTTTGAGGTCCATTAGCGCGCCACTCCGCGTGGCGCGTGTGCCATCTCAGAAATTCTATTGCGGGCCTCCAGCACAGACTTTGCGCGCTCGACAACAGGCAGATCAATCATTTTGCCCCCAAAGCTCACCGCGCCACGCCCCTGCGCCAATGCCGCCTCGAATGCGGCTACAAGGCGTGTCGCATGGTCAATGTCTGCCTCAGACGGGCTGAACTCTTGGTTTAAGATATCTACCTGATCAGGATGGATGGCAAACGCTCCTGCAAAGCCCAAACTACGCGCCTCTCGAATGAGTGTACGATATTCATCCAAATCCGAATAGCCGGCAACCGAGCCGACAAACCCCAACGGCAAGCATCTTGCCGCGCGGGCCGCAGCAACCGCACGCACGTTGGGCACCAGCAAGGCCTGATGTGTGGGGTCCATTCCCATCGAGACGGCAAGGTCTTCGGCCCCGACAATCAATCCGACAACGCGAGGAGATGCTTCAGCGATCTCAACCATTTGCTCCAACGCCTCGGCGGTCTCGATCATGACAACAAAAAGCGTATGCCCAATCTCAATGCCGCGCTCACGCTCAATTTCTTCGACAATCTCCGCGATACTTTGGACATGTGCCGCATTTGGGACCTTGGGCAGCGTCAATGCCGAAACAGAGGCACGCACGGACGCCTCGATATCAGGAACCGCTAGGCGAAAGGAGCGGTTGATCCGCACGATGACATCGCATCCGTTCTCCACGAGGGTATCGGCGGCCTCAGCAACTTTTAGGCGAGCGGCATCTTTTTGGTCTGGCGGAATAGCATCCTCAAGGTCCAGTTGGATACAGTCGGCACGGCGCTTTGGCGCGCCACGTAAAAACTTATCATTCAAGACGGGAACGAAGAGAATCGAACGCCAAAGTGGCAACGGGTGGGTCATTCGCCATCTCCCTTTTTTGCCAAACGGCGTGAGCGGATTTCTTGGATGATTTCGTCATTATGCTCGCCCAGTTCCGGCGCTGGTCGGCGGAAGACACCCGGCGTGCCGCTGAACCTTGGAACGACATTATGCATCGGCACCGAGCCCATTTCGGCATCAGGCAAATCAACCAGAACCTCACGCCCAACCACATAAGAATGCTCCATAAGCTCGGCCATCGAGCAAACAGGTCCAACGGTTACACCCTCGGCCTCAAAAAGCGTCAACGCCTCTTCGCACGTCATTTTCACTATAAACGCGCCGATGATCTCATCCAATTCATCGCGGTGTGCGACCCGCTCATCATTGGTTGCGAATTTTGGGTCGAACTTTAGTTCGGGGTGCCCGATGGTATCGAAGATACGCATCGCCATAGATTGCATCGACCCAGACAGCGCCACATATCCGCCATCCGCGCACACATAAACATTGCGCGGCGCGGTATGAGAGGATTGGTTGCCCGCACGCATGGTGGCCTTGCCCGTCAGGCTACATTGTGCGGCCTCAGAGCCAATAATCGACAAGATGGGTTCGAAAAGTGACAGGTCAATCACTTGCCCATCACCCCCCTCGACCTCAACAACACGCAATGCTGTCAGGACCGCGCCAACACCGTAGAGACCCGCCACCATATCGGCCATAGCCAAAGGCGGGAGCGTCGGCGGTTTGTCCGCATGGCCGTTGAGATAGGCCCATCCAGACATTGCCTCGACCAAAGTCCCGAAACCGGGTCGATGGCTAAAGGGACCGTCCTGCCCCCAGCCTGAGATGCGCAAGATAATGAGCTTTGGGTTGATTTCATATAGATCGGAGGCACCAAGCCCCCATTTCTCGAGCGTGCCCGGAACAAAATTTTCGACCAAGATTTGCGCTGTTGAAATCAGCTCGATCAAATTCTGACGCCCCTCCTCCGACTTCAAGTCGACAGCAAAACTCCGCTTATTGCGTGAATAGGTTTTCCAATATATTTCAATATCTTCACACCGCCAATTGCGCAGATCATCGCCGCTGCCGGGCCGCTCTATCTTGATGACATCCGCGCCATAATCAGCCAGCACATGCGTGCTCATATTTCCGGCGACGAGGCGCGACATGTCTACGACGCGCACGCCCTGCAGCGGCCCAGTTGCGTCTGGATCAAATATTTTTTGTGTACGTTTACTCATGATCATTTGAACTCGATTACAGGTTTGATTTCCTCAAACGATTTCATGCGCGCCATTGCTGTGTTCACATCGTCCAACGCGTAGCGATTGCTCAGGATTTTACTCAGCGGTATTTGCGACTCGTATTTCGCGGCGAATTCAAGCGCCTGCCAATAGCTGCGCGCATCCCCCGAAAACGAGCCGATGACATTGATATTCTTCTTCACAAGCGTTGAGGGTTTAATCGGCGTCTCATGGTCACCCAGCTGGCCAACAACGCAGTAGCGCCCGCCTTTGCGAACCAAGTCCAAGCCCTCGCTAAACGCCGCAGGGTGCCCTGTGAACTCCAGCACAATATCTGCACCGCGACCGTCCGTCAGGCTTTGCACCTGCTCTAGGCGCTCTTCATGCGTGGTGCCCTCAATGGACAGCAGAGTTTGCGCGCCCAACTCGCCCGCAAGCTCCAGCCGCGCTTGCGGAGAGCCGATTGCGATCACCTTTCGCGCGCCGCGGGCAACGGCCACAGCCGTCGCTAACAATCCCAGCGGCCCTACGCCTTGAATGACGACATAGTCATGGGCCTCGATGGTGCCGAGGTTATTCATCGCGTTCATCACCGAACGGAAGGCACATGAGCACAGGCTTGCAAGATCATCGCCAACCGTGTCGGGTACTTTGATCCGTCCCGATTGTGGCATCACGTAGCCGTATTCGGAGAACCCGCCGAGCAGATAAGGATACTTCGCCATCGTTTCATACATGTAAGCGCGGCGGTTGTCGCACAGCGTTGGTTGACGCGCGACAGTGCAATAGTAGCATGACCCACACGACGTATGGGTCCACAGAATACGGTCACCGATCTTCAATTCCTGACCAATGCTGTCTCTGTCGGAATCCGCGCCGCGCGCCACAATGCGGCCCGTCATTTCGTGACCAATGATCACGGGCAGATCGACTTTCAGCGCGAGGTTGCCGCCCGCGAGATGCACGTCTGTGCCGCAGATCGAACAGGCAGATGTCTTGACGAGTAGCGAGCCGGGTTCGAGGTGGCTTGGAACTGGTACCTCTTCAATAGTCAGCGGCTGACCAAATTCACGCAACACTGCGGCACGGGAGACGTCGGGGATCTTTGTCATGTGGTTTCCAGTCTTAGAAATATCGGTACCAAAGGGAGAGGCCCGGAATGAATGTGAGCAAGGCGAGAGCCACAACAGCTGCGCCAATAAACCAGCCGAAATGGCGTAGCATTTCAGCCAAATGAACGTTGTTCGTTCGCGCGGCCACAAAGAGGTTTGCGGCCAAGGGCGGTGTGAGGAGTCCGATCTCGATGTTTGTCACAACGATGATAGCGAAATGCACTGGATCAATCCCGAAGGCTTGGGCCGAGGGCGCAAGCAAGGGACCCATCAAGAGCACTGCTGCATTGGTTTCCATGAACATGCCCGTTGCGAACAACAACACATTCACGGCTAGCAAAAACATGTAAGGATGCTCGAACAGGACCGCCACCAAAGCGGCCAGGTCTTGAGGCACCTGATTAAGGATCAGCGCACGATTGAGGATGCCCGTCATCGCAATAATTAACAAGATTGCGGCCGCGGGCAGAATGGCGGAATAAACCGTTTGCATCAGTTCGCTTGGCTTTAAGCAGCGTAGGAAAATGACAACGAGAATGGCGTAGATACATGCGGCGGCGGCCGCCTCGGTCGGAGTAAATAACCCGCCATAAATCCCGCCCAGCACGAGTACAGGAAGAAACAGTGACGCCGCGGCTTTGGTCGTAGATGCCCCTGCCCACATACGCTTGGATGCGGCGCCATCGTCCTGAGACGCGACGGGCGCTCTTGCGACAATCTCCTGCCCCCCCTCAAGTAAGGCACGCGAACGGAACCAATGCACGGTTGCAAACGCGATCATCAAAAGTGCGCCGGGCACAAGCGTGGCGACAAAAAGCTCTGTGATCGAGACGCCAACGGTGGACCCGTAGATGATTAGTGGAATAGAGGGTGGGATCAACACACCCAGCAAACCAGAGGCAGCATTCAAGGAGGCCACATATCCTTTTGGATAGCCACGGCTCGCCATTTCTGGACCAAGAGTTGACCCAATAGCCGCAACGGTTGCCACCGATGATCCGGTAATTGCGCCCAAAAAGGCACTCGCCACGATCATGATATAGCCAAAGGCACCACGTACGCGGCCGAGCATCTTGTCTGCCAACGAAGCCAATGAGGCGGCCATGCCGCTGCGGTTCATGATTTCGCCGACGAGAATAAAGAGAGGGATAGCGACGAGCGCGAAGCTTGAGACGCTATCATAGGGAATACTGCTGAGTGAATCGAGCCAGACATTTAGCCGATCTGGCTGCAAAAACACGACCAACGCAAAGGCTGCAGCGATCGGAGTGCCTATGATTAAAAAGGCAAAAAGCAATGCGACAACGATAATCATATCGACACCTCGCGGTTGCGTATCATCACCACAAGCAAGAAGTCGATGATCGAATGAATACAAATAAGCGCCGCCCCAATCACCATACATCCAGTTGGAATCCAGATGGGTGTGCCCAAGTCGATGAGCCGCTCCCCTGTTTCAAAGGCGTAGCTAAACAGGTTCCATGCCAACCAAGAGAAAATGCCGCCAAAAACCGCCATGGAGAGCGCCGACAAGCCGCGCAGGAGCGTTTTAAAAACAGAGTTGGGCATGAGCTCGACCACGTCGATGGTTATGTGTTGGTGAAGGTGACTACACAGCGCCCCGCCAATGAACGTTAGCGGGGACATCGCCACCACTGCGATTTCACCCAAGCTGGGCAACGGGAGATTGAACAGTCGCACCACGATGGTCGCCGCGATGGCAAACATAATGACAATCATCGACAGTGTTGCGACCTGCTTCTCAAATGCGCCGAGCACGTTGCTTGACGCTCTAAGAAAGAGGACGAAGGGTGATCCGTTATTCTGGATCACCCTGTCCCTATCGTTTGGACTAGTCATTGAGCCCGTCGACCTCGGCGCGCAACGCCGCGATACGGTCAGCACCATAAGTCTCTTCGAGACGCGACCAGACATTCCGCCCGATCTCCACAAACTTTGCCATTTCTTCTGGCGCTAGCTCGTGAACCTCGACACCGCCCTCGCGGATACCGTCAAGATACGCAGCGCTTTGAGCGCGGTTCGCGACGATCTGATCGGCGGTCGCCGATGTGGCGCAATCCTCAATCACAGCCTTGCGTTCGTCGCTCTGCTCATCCCAGAAGCGTTGACCGACCGTAATGGCTCCCATCGCGTACACGTGGTTCGACAGCGTCATATATTTCTGAGCTTCAAACAAACGTGAATTGAAGGTGATGCTCGCACCATTGTCTTGACCTGCTACCGTTCCTTGTTGCAAGGCAACAAACAATTCGGGGAACGGAAGCGTGACAGCTTGTGCGCCCGCATTTTCGAAGAAAGAGCGGATCGAAATCGAGCCAGGCACGCGCAAGCGCATTCCGTTCACGTCTTCAACCGAGGTCACTGCGCGCTCAGAGTTCGTGATCGCCCGAAACTCCAATTCAAAGAACCCAATCGCATGCATGCCATGGCTTCCCATTGCCTCGCGCAGGGTCGTTTGCAAAACCCCCTCAGGATTATAGAATACTTTGTCCGCTTCGTCGAAAGAACTCACGATATAGGGCAAGTAGTGGATGTCCAAAAGGGGGTCGAGCCCTGTCAAAGACCCGGGGTTCAGAAAGGCAAATTCCAAGCCCCCCCGAGCAAGATCACGACCAAGCGCTTCATCCCCGCCGAGCTGACTGTCAGGAAAGACCGTCAGCGACAGCTCACCGCCCGTTTCATCCGTCACACATTGCGCAAAGGCGTGGCTGGAGTCGTCTACGGGGCTACCCGTGGCAAAGACGTGGCCAAGACGCGCACGCATTTCTTTGGCCTGTGCCGCAGGTGCCGCGCATAGCAGAGCCAGCACCGCCGCCGACATCATCATTGTTTTCGATTTCATGTTTTTCTCCTCCCAGAAGTGATCGGCGAAGCTCCTCCGCTTCGCTTTTTGTGTTACCCGTGGCTGAACACCACCGTTTTGCTGACGGTAAATTCTTTAAGGGCCTCCAATCCCTTTTCCCGCCCATGTCCGCTTTTCTTGAAGCCGCCGAACGGTAATTCGATGCCCCCGCCGGCACCATAGCCGTTAATGTAAATCTGGCCCGCGCGCACGGCCTTCGCCATGCGCATCTGACGCGCACCCGACTCTGTCCAGATCCCTGCGATCAAACCGTAATCAGTTCCATTCGCCAAGCGCACCGCATCCCCCTCATCATCGAACGGGATGGCCGCAAGCACTGGCCCGAACACTTCTTCGAGCGCCAGTTCATGGTCCCGTGGCACCATGCGATAGAGCGTCGGCGGAACGTAGTAGCCGCCGTGAGAGGCCTCATCCGTAACGATCTGACCCTGCGCAGCAATTTCAATACCATCAGCCTCTGCGCGTTCAAGAAAACCTAGCACACGACCTTGCTGAACCTTGGAAATCACAGGCCCACAATTGAGGTCTTTATCGTGCGACCCCGCCCGCAACATTTTGAACTGTTTCGCAAGCGCCGACAGGAACTCGTCGTAGATGCTGCGTTCGATCAGAACGCGGCTACCCGCAGAACACGTTTGCCCTGTGTTTTGCACCAGCGCGGCTACGATCGTCTTGATCGCGGCGTCGCGATCTGCATCCGCAAATACAATTTGAGGCGATTTCCCCCCTAGTTCAAGAACACATGGAACATGGTTTTCGGCGGCGCATTTTTGCACGAGCGTGCCGACTTCCGGAGAGCCTGTGAACGAGAGCAAATCAATGTCTGGATGTTTGCTGAGCGCCGCACCAGCTTCTTCGCCAAGACCCGTGACAACATTGATTGCGCCGGGGGGAAAGCCGACCTCTTCGGCCAGTTCGGTTAGGCGCAACACGCTCAGACATGCCTCTTCTGCGGGCTTTAAGACAGCCGCATTACCGACAGCGAGCGCCGCGCCAAGGGCGCGACCAAACATCTGCGCAGGGTAGTTCCAAGGAATGATATGCCCCGTCACGCCGCGCGCCTCCCGCAAGATCATCACCTGATAGCCCTGCAAGAATGGAATTGTCTCGCCGTGCATTTTATCCGCAGCACCGCCGTAGAACTCAAAGTAACGCGCGCAGGCACGAACGTCGCCGCGCGCAAGCGTCAGAGGTTTGCCCGTGTCGAGCGCTTCGAGCTCGGTCAGCTCATCTTCGTGATCGAGAATCGACTGGGCCAGGCGGCTCAATAACCGCCCCCGGTCAACCGCTGCCATTTGGCCCCAAGCACCCTCATAAGCGTTGCGAGCAGCCAAAACGGCTGCATTAATTTCCGGCGCGCCACCGCGCGCAATTTCACCGATTTCAAGCCCGCTTGACGGTGCGACCATAGTCAGCGTTTGCTCGCCCTCTGGACGCACCCAGTTCCCATCAATGTAGACAGATTGCCACTGCATCATATTTCTCCCTGTTTGGAAAACTGATTATCGGACGACCAGTCGATCAGCAAACTTTTAAAGTTGCTAATACGTATAGTTCAAAACTATACCTTCACTGAGGAGCTCCAACTCACGACACCGAAAATACAAGCAAATCTGGTCTTCATGCCCGTCACCAAATGCACCAGCTCAATCGCATCAGAACAACGGCGTCCAAAACGATTAATTCAAGCCTTCAAGTGGCGGCCACCACACCACACCCCCCCACTTGAGTTTCAATTGAACCTGCATGGAAGTGCGATCTTTCATCTCTCGCACAATACAAAATACACCGACCATGCAACCTTGCGTCTTGAACGCGCTAGTCGCCAAATCCAAACTTTAAGCATCAAGGGCACCAAAGCCCTCATCGATGAACAGCTCTCATGAAATCGCACCCGAACGGCAGCTTCTAGAAAGCCGCAGTGCAGCAAAATACACGCCCAGCAAATGTCCGGCCTGGGCCGACAACGTAGGGTGTACTGCTTCAGTCCAAATCGACACCGCCGAGGCGCGGCACATGGACATGCGTCCGGACAAGGGATGCAGCGACAGCGCCCGCGATGGCGCCGAAGAGATGCGCCTCCCACGAGACGCCGGGTTGGCCCGGAAGAACGCCCCAGAGAATGGAGCTATAGAGGACACCGACCAGTAGTGCCGCGCCCAGCGTGATCGGGGAGCGATCCACGAAGCCGCGCGCGACGAGGAAGCCAAACCAGCCGAAGACCAACCCTGACGCACCGATATGGATGGCGGAGCTTCCGAACAGCCAGACGAGTCCGCCGCCGAGGCCGATCACCACTGCGTTCACCGGCAGCAAGGCTCGCGTGGTCGTGGCAACCAGCAGCCCACCCATCACCAGGAGAGGCGGCGTATTGGCCATCAGATGCGCGAAGCTTCCGTGCATCAGCGGCATGGCGACAACGCCATCCAAACCATCGAGCTGCCTGGGGATCAGGCCGAAGGCCGGGTTCAAACCGTAGCCGGTGATCCAATTGACGACCTGAACCGCCCAGAGCAGCGCGACAAAAGCGGCAAGCGTTGCGGCGCGCCGCAAGAAGGCACGCATGTGATCCCGGTTCATCATGTTGGCGACAGTAGACGTCACCACAGCACCTTCAACGGCTTTCGCGCGCTGCACAGGATGCCACCTCCAGGAAAGGGGGTTCGAGGCGGCCAACCTCGGTACGGCTCAAGCCAAGAGAATGGCTCCGATCTTACACGGTGTTCCCCGGGCGAAAGGGCTGCGGTTCACGCTCGGGGCGCTTCAGGGCTTCGGCGAATTTGCGGGCATTGTCATCGATCGTGCCGTGCCAAAGCTTCGAGACGAAGGCCCGGGCGTCTTGGACCGTCATGTCCTTCAGCGAAGAGGACAGCGCCATGAAAAGCTCATCCTCGCTGATCGCAGCGGCGCGGTGCATTGCGTCCGCGTAAAATGACGGGTCGTTGAGAACCTGCTCGCTCAGCGGCATAAGCGCGAGGTTCTTTTCCGGGATCGCCATGAAGATCGTGTCCTGCAGGTCGGTCAGATACGCACGCCGCGAGGTGGACACCGGCTTTCCCGCCGCCTTGGCGTCCAGATACGCCTGCCTGGTCTTGTCGAACTTCGACTTGGCAAATGACATGATGACATCGCGCTTTCGGGCGGGTAGCGCGAATCCGGTGCAGCGCTCGATATGGGCGAGGAGATCTGCAACCTCTGCCTCAACATTAAAGCTCTCAAACCATGGAACCGTCCCTGATCTAGCCGCCACGCGCCCGCCCTCAATATTGCGTTAATATATTATTGTATCGCATTTACACCAGATCGCAAGCGGGTGACGTCCTTTACGCAAACGGACATGGAAAAAGGGGAACCGTGATCCCACGGCTCCCCTTTCGATTCAGATCGTCTCCCCTCGCGCGCCGATTAGGCGACCAAGGAGAGCCCCACACCCGCGTCCTGCGGCTGCTCACCGCTGTCGATGAACGGGATGATCGAGAAGGTCTGCCCGCCGCGCTGTTCTTCGTTCTGCACGGCGTTGACGCGCAAGTCGCCATCAGGCGTGTTGATCAGCAGCGACAGGTAGTCATTGCCCGTGCGGCTGCTTTTGGCCATCCACGCCGAGCCGACGCGGATTGGTTTACCCCGGGGCGAGCTGACCTCGATCCGGTAATCTGGGTGGGTCTCCTCGGATTTGTAGCTGTTCTCGATCAGCATGAACTCCAGATCGAACATCATGTTGGCGATGTAGCCCGTGAAGGCGTTGTCAGCGTCCATGGCGGTGAGCTCGCCCGAGATCGAGCCGGATTTCATCAGACCGTTCGAGACCAACGGGATGATCTCGAATTCGCCGCTCTGGGCCGCGCGCGCCTCTTTCGTCTGCACCGCGTTGACCCGGAACGGGCCGAGGCCGACATCGATCTGCATCGAGATGTAGGGGTTGCCGCTGGTATTCCCGGTCTCGTTCCAGGCCGTGCCGATACGCACCTTGCGGCCTGATTTGTTGACTGCCGTTACGTCAAAATCCGGGCTGCGTTCGGACATCTTGGCCCGCGCCTCCAATTGGATGGCGATGTCAAAGCGCGTCGAATGGATCATGCCGGTGTACTGAGCGGCTGCGGTCTCGACATTGCGGGTGAGGGTTCCTGCGAACATGGGATGGTTCCTTTTGGATTGGCCGGTGTCTGACGTTCTTGCCAGCGCATCCGGGATTGCTTTCTCGACCCCTTGAGGGATCACAAATCAGAAAGCCTGCTTTCCTTTCAGCCTCGCCCACGGGTCAAAGCTGCCGTCCGAGTGGGAATGCCCCCGCGCCTCCGGGTGCTACGCCCCTCCCCTGCCCGTCTGGTCTTGATTGGCTGCCCGGATTTTCCGCGCTGTCCTTCGATCGCGCGATGAAGAACTCCGTTTCTTTTCCGTTCAACCGGTGTCCGCCCCGGTCGGTCAGGCCGATACAGCTTCCGTTCGGCACATAGGTGATCAGGTATTGGCCGAGCCGGTCCTTGTGGACAACGTAGCCGGTATTGACCCAATGCACGGTCTGACCGGCATCGACAGCGGCCTTGATTTCATCGAGTGTCATGCGAACCTCCTCAAGAAGAATGGTGGGGAAACGACGCAAGAAGCCCGGTCGTCCAACCGGGCTTCCATGCAGCATTTGTTTGGCAAACGGCCGAGAGCTGTCAGGCACCTTGCGTGGCTTGCGTCGCGCGCGCCGCCATCCAATCCTTCAGGCCAAGAACCGTTCTTCCGGCGGCGACTTCAGATGCCCAGGCGGCCCTTGGGTCGCCGCAGGGCTCATCGCCGGAATGCCGGTCGATGTGGCCATTGGCCATCCATGGCTCGGGCTGGATCCGTCGAAGCCAGTCCGCCATGCTCGGAATGCGGCCCTGACAGTCTTCGCGGACATGCTGCTCGCCGATCCAGCGCACGGGGATCTCTCGACCTGCGCTATTGGTCAGGGTCAGGCCGAAGACACGTTCGGCCTCGAACAGGCCTTGAGCGTGGTGGCGCATGGCTCGGTGCGTGAAGAGCGCGAGATGCTCTTTCGAGGCGTCAAACCAATCGTGCACAGCCTGATAGTCAGACGGCACCCCGCCGAATTTCCGGGCAGAGCTTTCGGCATGATGAAGCGGATGGGCCATCTCACAGCCCCTCGTCATAGCTGTGCGAGCATTCGACATAGCGGTCGGCATGATCCAAGGTGATACTGTCGGCGGTGATGTCCCAGGTCAGCGTGCCGTAGCCGCCCTCGTTGTTTTCGAACCCCGGGTGATGATGATAGGCGAGCGACCAGGCGAAGTCGCCCACCTCTGTGGCAAGCGGCTCCGGCAGGTTGACCTCTGCAGGCTGCACCGTCACATCCTCGACATTGCCGGAGTCGCCATAGCCTTCGTATTCGAAAGCGACCTCGCTGATGCCAAGCGCACGTAGTTGCGCGAGCAGCTCCACTCTGGATGCCTTCAAGGTGGTTTCGCGCTCTGCACGCCACTGAGCCGCCATTGCGGCATAGTCGATCTGGGGATTGGTCATGAGTCTGTCCTTTTGTCTGAAGTTGGGGGGGCCGGGCGAGGCATTGGTCTACCCGCGCCCGGAAAGCGCAGACCGCCAAGATCTCGATCCGCGACGCCCAACCGGAAGCTCGCTTTGACTTTTCAGGCGGCTTGGTCTGCCGCTCTAGCGGCTCGCTGCCCCACGATCCGGGCCAGAATGCTTCCCGTGTCGATCCCGTCCCCATGCGGCAGGAACACCCGCAACTGGAAGGCAATGATCTCAGTGAAACACCCCATTGCCTTGAGGCCATCAATCATGCCCCGATCCGCACCGCCCAGCTCAAGGCGCATCTCGCCTGCAACGCGGCGCCGGGTCAGGGTAAGACCCCGGCCCAGATCGACCGGCGCAGTGGTGCCGAGGGCGGCGGTCAACATCTCCTGCGGTGTTTGCGGGTTGGACACGAGGAAGCGGGCGCGCAGCGCGGCCGCCCCTTCCTCGCTCAGCGTGCGCCCGATCATGGCGGTCGCCCCATCGGGCGTGACCCGGTAGATGCGCTCATTGGTGGTCGGAATATCCTTCCAGATCGGCAACAAGAGCCCGGTCAGCAGGTAGAGCTTGGTTGTGGTGGTTTTTGGCAGGGACGCTGCCTCGGCATCCCAAAGCCATGCGAACTCAGGCTTGCCGATCTCTTCCCAAGCCGAGGACTCAAACCGTGCCTCTTCGAGATAGCTCGACCCGTTTGGCCGCACCACCTTGCGCATCAGCGTGACAGTGTCCTCGTCATACATCTGCATTGGCCGCGCCGAGATGAGCGCCGCGCGACCCGACGCGCGGTTGACCATCGGCAGCTTATCGAAATTGCGCGACAGGGCGTCATCCGCCGAAAGCACATGGACCGGGTCGGTGACTTCAAGTCCAATGATCCGCGTCACGGCGCCGGATTTCGGGCAGGTCCAGAGATCCTCTGTGGATACCTGTTCGATCTTTTCGCCACGCAGAGTTTCCACGCCGAGATCGAGTGTGCCCGCCGCCCGCGCGCGTTCGGTCTGATCAGCGATCCGGCGCATGAACTCGGCAAAGAGCGCGTTCTGCATATGGATGGGCAGGGCCAGCACCCGGTTGAGAAACCGCTGGATCGGGGGAAGCTCTTCGAGCAGCACCCCGTCCTTGTCGATCAGCCGCAGGGCCGTCCAGTCGGTGAAGCTCTCGTAGCTCATCGCCTCAGCGCGCCCGGCGGCAAGATCGGCGAAATACCCACGCAGCGCCGCCCGCGCGGTCGGGCTTTCGAGATTGTCCTCCTCGCGGAACATGCCTTGCGAGCCGGTCTCGCGTTGGCCCTTGGTCAAGGCCCCCAGCTGGTCGAGGCGCTTAGCTATAGTCGAGGTGAAACGCTTTTCGCCATGCACATCCGAGGTGCAGACCCGGAAGAAGGGCGCGCTGACCTGGGCAGAGCGATGCGTGCGGCCCAGCCCTTGGATGGCCGCATCCGCGCGCCAGCCGGGCTCCAGAAGATAGTGCCGCCGCCGTTTCTGGTTCTTCGCCGTTTGCGCCGCATGATAGGAGCGGCCCGTCCCGCCCGCATCGGAGAAGATCAGGATATCCTTCTCACCATTCATGAAGGCTTGGGTCTCTGACAAATTGCTGCTGGCGGCGCGCTTCTCGATGAAGAGGTGGCCATCGTCCGCCTTCAGAGGTCGGATCGACCTTCCGGTCACTTCGGCAACGGCATCGTCGCCAAAGGCCCAGAGGATCTGATCCAGCGCCGAAGGGATCGGGGCCAGCGTCATCAACTCCATCATGGCCGCATCGCGCAGGGCAAGCGCTTCGCGGGAGACAACGAGCGCCCCGGTCTCATCCCGTAAAGGTTCCACCACCATATTGCCGTCGATCTCCACGAGCTTTTGAGCATGGATTGGGAAGGCCTGTTCGAGGTAGCCCAGCACGTCGCGCGGCGTCAAGGCACCCTCGACGAGTTCATCCTCCGGGTCCATCGTCTCAAGCCGACGCTTCAACAGGCTTTCGCCTGTAGAGACAACCTGGATGACGCAAGCCTTGTCCGCTGCCAGATCGTCCTTGATCGCGCGGATGATGGTCGGGGCTTTCATGCCCATCAGGAGATGGTTGAAGAAGCGCTGCTTCGTGCTCTCGAAGCGGGACTTGGCCGAGGCGCGTGCGGCCGAGGCATTGGTCTCGCCCGAGGCGTCGTTGACGCCGGTCGCCGTCAGCGCGGCTTCGAGATTGTGGTGGATCGTCCGAAACGCACCCGCGTATGCATCGTAGATCTTGATCTGGGCCGGGGTGAGCGCGTGTTCGAGCACGTCATACTCCACCCCGTCGAAGCTGAGGGCGCGGGCCGTGTAGAGCCCGAGCGTCTTGAGATCGCGCGCGACCACCTCCATGGCAGCGACACCGCCGGCTTCCATCGCAGAAACGAAGCTCTCGCGGCTTGGGAAGGGGTATTCGGGGCCCTGCCCCCAGAGCCCCAGCCGCGCAGCATAGGCCAGGTTGTGCACGCTCGTGGCGCCCGTGGCCGAGATATAGAAGACGCGAGCGCGGGGTGCTGCCAGTTGCAGCCGTAGGCCAGCAAGGCCCTGCTGGGAGGGTTTGACCCCCCTGCCCTGCTCGGACCCGGCCGCGTTCTGCATGGCATGGGCCTCATCAAAAGCCAGCACGCCTTCGAACTCCGCGCCCATCCAGTCGAGGATCTGGCTGAGCCGCGTGGTGCCGCATTTGCCCGCGGACCGCAGCGTGGCGTAGGTGACGAAGAGGATACCGTCGCCCATCGGGATGGGCTGGTCCGGTTTCCATTTGGAGAGCGGCTGAATGTCGGCGGGCGAGCCGCCGAGATCAGTCCAGTCGCGGATCGCGTCCTCGATGAGCGTGGCGGACTTGGAGACCCAGATCGCTTTCCTGCGGCCGGCCAGCCAGTTCACGAGAATGAGCCCTGCGCATTCGCGCCCCTTGCCGCAACCGGTGCCGTCGCCGAGGAAATAGCCAAGGCGATAGGCACGTGCATCCGGGTCATCATCGGCGCGCGTCAGCTTGGTCTGGTCGTCATCGATGATAAACCGACCGGGCAGGTCGCGCCCATGAGCATCATGCGCCATGATGATGGTTTCCAGCTGCGCCTCGGAGAGATGTCCCTCCTCGATCAACCGTGCGGGCAGGCGCAAGTCATCACGGCCCGTATTTGAGGGCATGGGCGGGGCAACCGAGGCCATGGCGATGCTTTCAACGAGCGGCGTGGGATGTTCCTGCGCATCCGCAATCTCGATCCGTTGCGGACGGTAGCGCGCATAGATGTCCGAGATGGGCATGTTGTTGCGCGGGGTCTGAAGGCTCGTGAAGCTGAGCGGACGGAAGGCATTGGCCCTGGCTGTGGGGGCGGTGATAACACCGGCAGCGGTCTTGCGCGGGACAGATGATCGAACGGTCGGCCGAGCATGAGGGATCGCTTCAACCCGTTGGGCCGGGCTCATCTCGGTCCGTGTTGCGGCCACGGCATCGACAAATGGAAGGGCTTCATCCAGATCGCACAAAGTGGCGCGGATCATCTCGCCGCCCTCCTGCACCTTGTCGAAGACCATGAGCTGGGTTTCGACAGAGGTGCCGAGCTTGCGGTAGACCTGCCCCGGCATCGTCAGCGCCAATCGTGGCGTCAGGAGACCGCAGGCGCGGGACCAATGCGCGGCATCGCGTTCGGGCGTGAACCCCGGCGGCATGATCGCCACCAGGCGCCCACCTGGTGCCAGGCGCTTTGCAGCCGCAATGAGATGTTTGGCAGCGATGTGCTTGTCGCGGGATCGGTCGACCGAGGAGGCGAAGGGCGGATTCATCACCACGACGTCGGGTAGAACCGGCGTCTGCAGCAGATCGTCGATATGCTCGCCGTCATGGCCCGTCACCTCGCCGCCGAAAACCGCGCGCAGGAGGCGCTGGCGAAAAGGGTCGATCTCGTTGAGCAAAAGCGTGGCACCGGCCCGGGCGGCGAAAGCGGCCAAGGCGCCGGTGCCCGCCGAGGGCTCCAGAACGGTCTCGCCCTTGCGGATCGCCGCGGCCCGCAAGACCAGCGCCGCGAATGGCAGCGGCGTGGAAAACTGCTGCAGCCGGATCTGCTGCTCTGACCGGCGCGTTTCCGTGAGAAGCCGTGAGGCAAGGAGCTTTGCAGCGGCGATGTCACCTGCCGCGCCGTCCCCACCCAGCAGCACCTGGATGGCCGCAGCCTGCATCATGTCATAGGCTATGCGCCAGTCCCAGGCGCCCCCGGCATCACTGCCATGTAACGTCTCGCGCATGATGCGCGCCAGCGCTGAGCTGCGCAGGGGTTGGTGGGCGATCTCCGCGCAGATCTGTGCCAGTGCAGAGGCGAGTTTAGCGTCGAATTCAACAGGATTGGGGAGCGTTGAGCGGGGCTTGGACATGGGGGTTTCCTTTGGATCAGGGTCTGAGTTCCAAAGACAAAAAGCCCTCTTTCGCTTTTCGGGATGATGAGCTCAGACCAAGAGGCATCCAATCTACGGCCGGCCAATCAAACGGTTTTTCGGAGTTGGATTAGAAAACTGAAAAACCCGCCGCAATGCGACGGGCTTTTGCTTTCTTTGTGCAATGAGGGGAGGCATAGTGCCCGCAATCTCAAAGCTCACGCTCTATATGGCACCGAAAGTCTTTACTGTCAATGTATCCACCGTTCACGGCTGATGAAGAACACCACCTTCCGAACGTCCTATCCGCACCTAGGTTTGCGACCTATCTGCGCGAAACCGGCAATGATAGGACGCGAGCTCTCCACCTATACCACTGGAATCTTCAAGTATCAGCCGCGTTCATGGTTCCACTCCATGTTTTGGAAGTTGCGCTGCGAAACGCGATCGTGGAAGCAATCGAAGCTGTCCATGGAGGAACATGGCCTTGGACACAAGGCTTCATCCGTTCGTTACCGAACCCGCGCGGTCCGGCATACAGCCCCAAACGAGACCTCGAAGGTTGCGCAGCACAGCAACCCACTGCCGGAAAGGTCGTCGCCGAACTGAAGTTCGTGTTTTGGGAGAAGATGCTGACAAACAGGCACCAAGGCAGACTGTGGGACGATCATTTCTACGCAGTGTTTCCGGACGCGCCTCGTGGTGTCGCTGCCAGCCAGCGCCGATCTGAATTAAGGTCTGACATTGAAGCCGTGAGGAGGCTCCGCAACAGAATCGCACACCATGAGCCTGTTTTTCCGCGCGCCCTTCAGGATGATTTTGACCGGATCATCCGCTGCATAAGATGGCGCAACGAAACGACCAGCAACTGGGTGCTGGAAATCGAGACGGTGCGCGCACTACTCGCAGTGCGCCCCTAAGCGTCCCGCCCCGCCAGGAACTCGGTTCTGTCGCAAGAATCTGCGCCTGATCAAGCTGCGGGGGCCACAGCGGTTGCGGTCGGCTGATTGTCCTGTGTATCCGCTGCGGAATTAACCGCAGCAAGGAAACGGACAGATGATCACCTTCAAAGGGGCGCATTACCCGAAATCCGTAATCCTGTATGCGGTGTTTTTCTATGTGCGCTTTGCGGTGACATATCGGGAACTCGAGATCATCATGGCCGAGCGCGGGGTGCCGGTTGACCACGCGACGCTCAACAGGTGGGTCGTGAAATACGCCCCGCAGATTGCGCACAAAGCACAAAAGCGCAAACGCCCGACACGTGGATCGTGGCGGATGGACGAGACTTACATCAAGGTGAAAGGACGCTGGTGCTACCTGTACCGTGCCGTCGACAAGCGCGGCGATACGGTGGATTTCATGCTCTCCGAGCGTCGTGATGCCGCCGCAGCCCGCCGCTTCTTCAAGCGCAGCATCGAGACGAATGGCTCACCCGAGAAGGTCGTCATCGACAAGAGCGGGGCCAATCTGGCCGGGTTGCTGGCAACCAATGTGGTTCACAAGATCACGGTTGCAGCTCCGCCGATCAACATTCTGCAGGTGAAATACTTGAATAACCTGATCGAGCAGGATCACCGCTTCATCAAGCGGATCACCCGCCTTACGCTCGGGTTCAAGTCTTTTGACGCTGCTCAAGCGACGCTCACGGGTATCGAGACCGCTCACATGATCCGCAAGGGCCAGATCGGAAACGCAGGTGATTGTCACTTCCGTGTCTTTGCCGAACTCGCAGCATAATTGTGTCCAGAGGAACCCTCACCTTCGCCTGGTACGAAAAATGCGACAGAACCCCAAATTGCGCGATCAGCCTTGCCAGAAAACGCTTGGCAGCCTTTGCATTTCGCCGCGTTTGCACGAGTATATCCAGCGCATCGCCATTGGCATCGACGGCCCGCCAGAGCCAGTGTTTCACGCCGTTGATGGGGATCACGACCTCGTCCAGGTGCCATTTGTCGTTTGGGCGCGGCCGATCCCGACGGATGCAGGGGGCAAAATGCGCGCCAAACCGATTGACCCAAAGGCGAACAGCTTCACGGCTGACGATAACGCCGCGCTCTGCCCGCAGATCCTCGACATCTGCCGTGCTCAGCGCGAAGCGGTGGTAAGCCCAAACCGCGTATAAAATGATCTCACGAGGGAAGCGGAAGCCTTTCAGGCGTGGCATTGTCGATGGCGTATTCATGCCACGACCTCTACCCAAACCGCGATGGCCGAACAACTTGGCAATGCCGGTCAGTTTGATCAGCCAGAACGTTCGGGCTTCACTCAGCTCGCTGCACTCGCTGGATAAGTGTGCCCGCTAGAAAAGTTAGCTTTGGCTGGCGGAAACTTTGCGACACGGCGGTTTCACCGTAACTATCTATTATTGAACAGACAAATCCGCATCTTGCCAGTTGGCAACTTCACCTTCCAAACCGTTCATTCATATATTGAGCGAAGGCTTCTTCCAGTGCGTTCCGGCTCATGCTCTCGGAAAATTCCATCGTAACGCTGCGCCCTTTCTTGCGCACCGTGATGCCGCTTTCACCAGGACCGCGCCGATAGAGCGTTCCCCCCTGCCCTTTCGGTTTCGTCGCCTTCACCGATGCTTTCAGCGCCGCCAGGACCTGCGCGCCATCCGCGACCTTGCCTTGCGCTCTGGCTTCTGCCAACTCGGCGGCCACCGTGCACAGTTTGGCCCGATCGTCTGGCCGTGCCAAAAGTGGTTTCAACTGCCGTGCGTGCAGCTCTTTGATGTCCTTGATCGAGCCATAAGCCGATACGATTTCATCAGGCAACTTGGCCAGTTGCAGATAACGCGACAGCCAGCCTTCCGAGACTTCCAGCCGCGCCGCCATCGCTTTTTGCTTGCCGCCGTAATAGCGCTCCAGCGCGGCGGCATAATCGCGGGCCCGCTCATAGTCGCTGATGTCTTCCCGGTCACGGTTTTCGATGTCGGCCAGACGGAAGGCTTCTTCATCCGAAAGGTCGCGCACGTCGATCAGGTATTTGAACTGCGGATAGTTGTTAGCCCGCAGCCAGCTGACAGCAAAATGCCGACGGGCGCCGCAGATCACTTCATAGGCCTCTGCCCCGCCATTAGTGACACGCCGCACGATGGCCGGAAACTCTTGCCGTCCTTGTGACCGGATGCCGTCGATCAGGTCGCGACAACTGTCCTCGGTCAACAGGTTGTAGGCACGGTTGTGATGGGCCCACATGCGGCACTCGGCCGGGTCCACCCATTTCAGGGTCTTCTCTTCGATCTCGCCCGACAGACGATCACCAATAGTCGTGGACCGCTTCAGAAACCGGGCCCCGCCGCGGTCTTTCGGCTCCGAAGGCTCTGCGGATGCCTCGGTTTTGGCCGGCTGATTGTCGAGCCCACTGAGAATGTCGTCAAACAATGCGTCGTGTTTCTTGCTCACAGGATCCCCTCCTTGCGCAGATCAGAATGGTGGCTGGGCCAAGTCTTGCGGATCAGCGTTTCCACCTCACGCCCGACCGCATCAAGATAAGCGCGGCAGCGTTTGTGGGTTTCAGTCCGCCGGGCTGGCCCCGTCAATTCGTATACCGTCTTCAGGTTGGCCGTTGCGTTATCGATCTCGGCACTGTCCTTGAGCACCGATTGCAGAACGTCATGCGGAAAGACCGCGTCCATCATCCGCTTGATGGCCACATGGGCCGATTTCTGATCATCCATCTTGGTCGCCACAATCTTGACGAAGGAATAGGACCGCGCCCCGCCGTGCTGGGAAATCTCGCCCAATGTGGCCGCCATCATTTTGAGAAAATGCGCGGTTGAGGCGAAGTCGATGTTATTGGGCGGTGCTGGAATCAGCAGCGCGTTGGCCGCGCGCAGCACCGACAGCGATAGCATCCCCAGCGCCGGCGGCGGGTCCAGAAGGATGATATCGAACTGATCCTGAATTGACTCGACCCCATCGCGCAGCTTGTCCAGCACGAAGGTATGATCGCGGGCCATTCGGGCAGCGAACTCATACTCAGCATCGTACAGACCCAGATTGGCAGGGATCATTGCAATCCCAGGCCAGTACGTGGCGCGCAACGCATAGTGCAGCGTTGCAGGGCCGCCGTGGCGGAAAAACGGATACAACGTGTCCTCATCCTCATCGACATCTACATCCGGGTTCAGACCAAACACCGCCGTAGTCGAAGCCTGGCTATCGCAGTCGATCACACAGACCCGGTAACCTTTCAGCGCAAAATATTGCGCCAGATGGGTCACCAGCGTGGACTTCCCGACACCGCCTTTGAAGTTCTGAACCGCCATCACCAGCGGCGGATCGCCGGGCGCGCGATGCGGCAGGGTGCCAAAAACCTTTCGCATCCGGTTGACCTCGGCCAGCGAATACCCGGTCCGGCGACCAGTTTCTGGGTCTTTCTGTGGCTCGGGTAAACGACCGTCCGCCTCGGCGTCACGTATCAGTTTTTCTGACCGGCCGACCATCTCAGCTGCCGAGCGTACGTTGAAGCTCAACTCAAGTTTCTTTTCACTGCCCGGCGCATACACACGATCCCGCAGCCGGTTCATGACCGTATCGGCGCGGTTCGACAGATTTTGCAATTCGGAAAGCGAGACAGGGGGGAGAACCTGGTTGTCCATGGTATCCTCGAAAATGGCGTCAAAGGAATCATGCGGGACAGTGACCAGCCCTGCAAGTGCAATAATTTTCCGATATAGCCATAAAAAGCGGAACCTGAGGGGTAATGCCCCAATGAACGGAAGTCAGTGGTTTTTGCCTTCAGGATCGAAGATTGCAGGCTCTTGTACGTCGAAAGCCCCCGATTCGTAAGGGTAATGGCTATTCAAGGACAGTTATCCACAAAAACCAAAAAAAAACACCTGCTCCGGCAGGGATTCTAGATTCTAATTGTTCTATGTTCAGGACGTCTAAGCCACTTTGATAATTGCGGAAATTTTGGAATTTCATACTTTACGGGTGAGTAGGCCCTACATTTGGGATGGAAAAAACTTACCTATCGGGTTGGCTGGACTTACATGTTGGGTGTAGCAATTCGCTTACGTTTCGGGTGAGTTCAGACCCTTGCAAAACAAGCATTTTCTGGTTGATCTTCGACGAAAACCGACTGTCGTGGTGCATGCGCCCGAGTCGTAAGCCTTACGAATTGGGTGATTTAATGACCGTCGGAGTGCGCTGTACACATACAAATTTTAGAGGGTCGGTGTAAGAGTTCGGCGGCGCTTGAAATCAAGATCATGATTAGCTAACTTAGCTAACTTAGCTAACAAGGAGCGCCATGATGCAGTTTACCGTCCACACCGCAAAAAGCCAGTTGTCCAAGCTTATTGATGAGGCCTTGGCCGGCGAAGAGGTTGTGATCGCAAAAGGGTCAAAACCGGTGGTGAGGTTGGTGCCGATTGTCGCTGGAAAGTTTGCCTTTGGCACCATGTCGCAAGATCTTACCGGCCCGACGCCGGACTTTGCCGAACCGCTGGATGCCGATGAGTTGGACGCTTGGGAAGGCGGGGCATGACAGGTGTCTTGCTGGACACGCATGCCTGGGTTTGGACACTGACTGACGATCCGCGCCTGAGTATCGCTGGGCGAGAGGCAATTACGGCCGCAGAAACCGTTCGGGTCAGTCCGATTTCTTTCTTTGAAATTGGCCAAAAGGTTCGGGTAGGCAAATGGCCGGAAATGGCACCGCATGTGGACAGCCTGCCGGATCAGTTGCGGGGGCAGGGGGGAATGATTGCACCGTTCTCGGCGGATGTGGCCTTGCTGGCAAGCTTACTGGATTGGCCGCACCGCGACCCGTTCGACCGGATCATCGGCGCGACAGCCGCGCTTAGCGGGGATACGCTCATCTCGGCTGATGCGGTATTTTCGGCGTGGCCTGACGATCGGCTTAGGCGAGTCTGGTAGCAACCCTACGCTTTACCCGCGATACCTAGCTTGGTAGCTTACATCCAACAAATTACAAACGTAATAGAATCGAGTAACGCGCGTGGTTGCTGATCGTTCCTATCGCACTCTGGATGCCAAACCGAATGCCGAGAGCCTCGTCAAACCGGGAGAATTGGTGGATCTGGTCGAGGTCACGCCGCTGACGTTGGCGGATCGGCGGATCTACAACCAGCTTTTGGAAAATGCCTGGGACGGTATTGAAAAGCCGGTAACCCACGTGATCGCCAAAGCCGAGTTGCGTGGCTCGCATAATGCAAACGATCGCATCGGAGAAAGCTTAGAACGGCTGATGTCGGCCATCGTCAAGATTCAAGTAAACTGGGATGGCGAAGAGGCGATTGAGCGGGTGCAGCTGCTGGGCGGCAACATAGAAACCCTGCGCCGTGATGGTCTGATCGAGTATGAGATACCCGCGCGGCTGCGTAAGATCATCAAACAGTCCTCCGTTTTTGCACGGCTTCAGCGAGAAGTAATGTTTGCTTTGACCTCGAAGTATGCGCTGACCCTTTACGAGATGGTGCAAAAACGCGGCAACTTGAAGTATCGCTCGTCTGAGAAATTTACGCTGGAAGCACTGCGTGGTGTGCTTGGAGTGCCCAAGGGCAAACTGACAAGCTGGTCGAACCTGAACCTGCGTGCGATCAAACCCGCCGTGGCCGAGGTCAACGCCTTGAGCGATTACGTTGTGCAGATTGAACCGGTAAAGACCGGGCGCCGCGTGACCCATGTGGAATTTCGGTGGTGGCGCAAGGATCGTGACGGGGTCAATGCAGCTGAGCGCGAAGTGACGTTTTCAAAGGTTGGGCGGCGCGCGCGGGTGGCAGGCGATGTCGAGCCGGAAGCCGCTTCATTGAAACCGCGTCCGGCGTGGCTGGACGGGCAGGGGAGTGCGCTGCGCACTGAGACTTACGAAACCGCGAAGCTGCGGCATCCGGGCTATGACATCTATTTCGTCGAAAGCGAATGGCGGAACTGGTCAGCCGGACGTGAAGCCCCAAGGGATCCGGACAAGGCTTTTTTGGCATTCTTCAGAAAGTTCTCAGAAAACAACCCGTTGTAGGAAAAATTGCCAGTTGGAAATTTTTCATTCTGCTCAGTTTCTTGGCCTGCGTATCTGGTGGATCGGATTGATCTGGTTCTGAATTCCAGATTTTGCAGAGGTGCTCGTGGAGCATTGGACAAGCTGAGCGCCTTCAGGCGTCGTGCGAAGTTTCTCGGTTCGCCGATCACATGATCCGTCTGGCGGCTCAGAACAAAGAGGAGACTTTGGTTACCTTTAACGTAAAGCTTCTACGGGACGACGCGGTGTTTTTCTATGTCCGTTGTGCGGTTTTCTATTGCGATTTGGAGGAGATCATGGCGGAACGAGGTGTCGAAGTCGACCAGCAGATGCGACAGAGACCGCGCAAGCCGGTTGATCCGGACAACGACCAGCGTATCGTCGTTCTGGACGCGTTCGAGCGCACGCGCGAGCACAAGACGCGCACGATTGCCGCCTGAGGTGTGCTCTTCAAGGATTTCGACACATCCCGCAGATTTCAGGGCCTCGGACTGGGGCAGGGGGGTCTGCTCGTCGGTTGAGACGCGGGCATAGCCTATCAGGGGCATGAAATCGGACCGTTTGCAATTGTATAAGTCATAAATAAACGACCGTTTGACAACGAATGCAAGCAGGCGTTCTCTCGTTGAACTGGCGTACAATGCGTTGGTTTCCTTGCGCTAAGCGCGATCTGAGAGGTTCCGCCGACAGTCGCGCGGGCGTAATATATAAAGAGCGTCGGCAACCGCCACAAAACCGCTTGGGTAATGTGCATAATATTGGTAATTTGCACATATGAAGCCCCAACCGTCTGCATTGAATGATGATTTTGACGACCCCCTCATCACCATCGAGGAGGATGAAGGGGCTCACGAAGACGATCTCTGGTTCCTGCCTGGGCCATTCGAAGAAGAACCGGATGATTTGCCTCTTGGGCCGCGGGCGGAACCGCCAGACACTGCTGTCATCGAAGACTGGGTAAAGGCAGAAAGCGTTCACGCTGCCCGACTAGCCCGCGTGGCTGGACGCTTAGGAGCTCTGGATGACCGGCTGCTGCGCAGCCCGGAAGGTTGGCGGCATCGCCTCGCTTTGATCGAGGCAGAAAACCTCAGCTGGTTCGCAGGGGACCGGGTGAGTTCTGATCGTCTGGCGCTTTGGATATCGATGCGGTTGTCAGGTGCACAGGATGACCCAAATGCACTCGCAAGAGTTGGATGGGCTGTTCGGCGCCTGACAGGCGGTCCCGGACCAAAGGCGGACTTGGCAGCCTTCCTGGATCGCCGCGATCCCGAGAACATTCAAGACAGCGCAGAGCGTTTTGAAGATCGCGCGGGCGGTTGGCTGGATGTCATGGCAGCTGCGGGCGACTTACATCCAATCACGCGGGCTTGCATGGGCTTTCATCTCTGGAATCTAGCGGGCCTCGGACAGCACGGCGACCAGATCGAAGCCGCCGTCACCGCGTCCAGGATCGTGGCAAGCGATGGAAGAGGCGCCATTTTCGCACCGCTCGCTATGGGCGGGGCAGGGGGGCTGCGTGTCTCGGGCTCGCCAGCCGAACGCTTGGCCCGCTGGTTGGATGGGATGAGCAGCGCAATGCTGACGGCGATGCGAACACTTGACGATATTGAAGCGTGGACCGGTCGGGCAGAAAACGTCATGGCGCAATTGTCTGGCCGCACGCCGGTCGCCTTGCGAAGAACTTTTTCTCAGTGGCCCTTGGTCTCCGCCCCAATGGCTGAATCCGTGACCGGAGCCAGTCGCGCCGCCGTTCAGCGCAATCTGGCGTGGATGGAGGCAAGCGGTTTGATCCGCGAAGTGACCGGGCAGGGGCGCTATAGGATTTGGAAAGCAACAGTCTAACGGATCGTCCAGTGATGGATGGGAAAGATTTTGCACTTTCTTCAGGTGCTTAAGCGAGAGCGTGTGCACAATGTGTTCATTGTTTGATCGCACTCGATTGTGGTTCGTCGTGCGCTTTTCAGCCGAGTGTCTTCAGGTGTAGGTTATCCAGGGTCGCGATCGCCGCTATTTGTCCACCTCGTGTCCGGACGAAACTCGTCCGAAATCTGAAGCGGAATGAACGTCCGCTCGACAATTTGCTTAGCCCTCTGCCAGTCCCAATTGCTTTTGTTTATTGAGGAGGCGGGGTGGGGTCAGTGACCTCCTGTAACGGCAGCATGGCCCTGTTTCCTTGGCCGAATGTCCTCGAGCGCTGCATAGAATGCGGGCAACACCAAAAGGATCAGAACCGTTGCTGCCAACAGCCCGAAGACGACCGAGATAACGAGTGGCTTGAGCGTTTGGGCCTGGGTCGAAGTCTCCAAGAGTAACGGGGCCATCCCCATGATGGTGGTCGAGACCGAGACGAAGATCGGACGGAACCGCGACCGCACAGCCTCGCCAGCAGCCAACGCGGCAGACAGCCCGTCGGCGCGGCGGGCGTTGATAACACCGACCAGTAGGATAGCGTTGTTCACCACGATGCCCGCGAGCGACGCCGCCCCTACCAGCGACGGCATGGAAATGTTGTAGCCCATCAATACATGGCCCCAGATCACGCCCAGAAACGCCAGCGGGATGGTGATCATCACGATCAGCGGCTCAACATAGCTGCGAAACTGGAAGCTTAGCACGAGGTAGATGCCCACCAGCCCGATCAGGAAGCCGCGTAGGATCGAGGAGACGGTTTCGGCCGAATTGGCGGCCTGTCCCCCGATCTCGAAGGTGAGGCCGGGGGTGGCGGCGGTCAGATCGGGCAGAAAGCCCTCGGACAGCCGCGCAGTGATCGCATCGGCATTGCCGATCCGGCCGTCCACATCGGCCGCGACGGTCAGCGTGCGCAGTCCGTTGCGCCGCATGACGGTTCC
>NZ_SMZO01000042.1 GCF_004358675.1 Meridianimarinicoccus aquatilis
CCATTTCGGCGGCCATCATCGCGTTCGGGGCGGTCCCGACTTCTTCCAGTGCTTTCAGAAGCATCTGCCACGCGCGACCAAGAACCCGCTGGGACAGTTTCTGCGCCATCGCCCCGCCCCGTTCGCGTATGTCGGGTGCTTGGGTCGGGTCGTCTGCTGCGTCGGGGGTGACCTTTGTGACCGATAGCCAATGGGCGACTTCGGCCAGATCGCGCAGCACCGACATCGGATCGGCCCCGTCTGCGTATTGCGAGGACAGTTCATTGAGCGCGCCAGCCGCATCGCCGGACATCACCATGTCGAACAGATCCAGAACCCGGCCCCGGTCGGCAAGGCCCAGCATGCTGCGCACCTGTTCGGCGGTCGTTTCGCCCTGACCGTGACTAATCGCCTGATCCAGCAGGGATGTCGCGTCTCGGGCCGACCCTTCGGCGGCACGGATCATCAGCGCCAGTGCGGCATCGTCGATCTTTGCGCCTTCTGCATCCGCGATCCGGCGCAACATGGCGAGCATGTCTTCGGGTTCGATCCGGCGCAGGTCAAACCTTTGACAACGCGACAGAACTGTTACCGGGACTTTGCGAATCTCTGTGGTGGCAAAAATGAATTTCACATGGGCGGGCGGTTCTTCCAGCGTCTTGAGAAGCGCGTTGAACGCCGATGTGGACAGCATGTGCACTTCGTCGATGATGTAGATCTTGAAGCGGCTTTCGGCGGGCGCATAGGTGACGCTGTCGATCACGTTCTGGCGAATGTTATCCACGCCAGTGTTCGACGCGGCATCCATTTCGATCACGTCCACATGGGTGCCCGCCGCGATGCGCACGCATTGTGCACAGGTGCCACATGGCTCTGTGGTGGGGCCGTCATGGCCGGTGCAGTTCATGCCCTTGGCGATGATCCGGGCGGTGGTTGTCTTGCCCGTTCCGCGAATGCCGGTCATCATGAAAGCCTGCGCTATCCTGTTGGCGGCAAAGGCATTTTTCAGGGTGCGGACCATCGCCTCCTGACCGACAAGGTCGGCGAAGGTTTCGGGCCGGTATTTCCGGGCGAGGACCTGATAGCCGGTCGTCTGCGACACGCGGGAGCACCTTTCTGAATCGTTGCTTTGCCAACCTAGGGGCAGGGGGGCACGAGGTCCAGCGCCGCAGCCCTTCGCGCGCCCAAGGGCCGGAAATTTTCGGTCGAAACATGCGCGATTGGGAAAAGGTGAGAGGCTGGACAACGACCCAAGCGAGGCTCGTTACGGCTGCTTCCTTCCGGATCTGACCGGGTTGGCGAGGTGCCTGCCCGCGCCAACCTCTCAAGGCCCAAATAGGACACCCGTGCGCCCGATGCAACCCCGTCAGGGCAGTGTTTTGGCGGATCGGTATTGCGTCGGTATCGTATCGGTATCACGTCGGTGCCTGCGCGCGCGGCATTACAGGGGGGCGCAACGCCGCCACGGGCGGTGCGGCGCTTGACTAAACTTGTCGTTGCGGCACGATTGGTCATGTCCGCCAAAGCGAAAGGATCTGCCGTGATACATTCTGAAAGATACACCTTGTTCCAACGCGTTCTTCACTGGGGCATTGCGGGGCTGGTTCTGGCCTCGTTGGCTGGTGGGGCGATGCTGTACACGTTCGGCTTCACTGGCCTGCGCGACACGTTTGGCATGGATGTGACGAACACCATTTACAAAGCGCACAAGACCCTTGGTGTGCTGATCCTTGGTCTGATGCTGGTGCGTGTGGCGGCGCGGTATGGTCTGGGCGTGCCGGCCCCGGTGCCAACGCTGACCGGGTTCGAGCGCTTTGCCTCGGCGGCGGTGCATGGGCTGCTTTACGTCGGGCTGATTGGCATGTCGGTGTTGGGATGGCTGGCCACGGGCGCGGGCGGCTTTCCGGTTGAGTTCTTCTCGGCCCGTCTGCCGGGTATTTTGGGGAAGAACGAAGGGCTGTCAGAGACGCTCTATTGGCTGCACGGGCTGGTGGCGGTCGGTCTTGTCGGCCTGATCGCCATGCACGTGGGCGCGGCGATGATGCATTGGAAAGTGAAGAAGGACGGGGTGATGGAGCGGATGATGCTGTGGGGTGGGGGGCGGTAGTTTTCAGGCTTGCTTTGGGCGCTGGCGATTTGACGGGGCGCCAGTGTGAACCTTCTTGCGCCGACCCTCCGACAGCAGCCTAGAACCCTCCCTAACACTTCTTCGGTGTGCAGCGAACGGCCGCTCATGCGAGAAGCCACAAACGTGCCGGAACCTTGCTGGTTTTGTCTTGGGGTATTGTCCAAGCTAAGCTTCTGACACGGTCGCAGCACGAGATTAGGGTCAAAAACGACGGTTTTTTCCGCCTTCTTTGGGAGCCGAAACTCGACCAGTGGCCGGAAAGCCTTGCTTAACGGTCATCCAAGTCAAGCGCGGTGGACGTACGCAAGTCATCCTATGCCCTTCACCCGGCGCCCGCTCCGCCCTTCCGGCAAACGTCTTCTCCAGCGCGACCACGATGTAATAGAGCTTGATCCCTAGCAGCGCCAAGGCGATCTGCGCGCCAAACGTCAGCGGGGCGTCTGAGTTGCTCTTGCGTGCAGTCGGGTTCGGCGCCCAAACGCGAGAAGCCCGCCAAGCCCGGCCAGCAGCATCGGCAGAGAGGCCGGCACCGGAACCGGCGCTGCCGGCGTTGTCGACAACGCCACCGCGGCGACCCCGGTGACGTATGCCGGGTCTGGGCCGACATACCTGAAATGAATCTCGCCCGACACGCTCCGGGCACCGCCGACGGAATCGAGATCGTAGCCGAAGACAAAGATATCGCGAGTCAAGAACGGGTACTTGGTGACGGAGGCCGGGGCACCGTTCGCGACGCCCAACAACGTGCCCATCGAGCCCGCCGTGCCAGACCCGAGCGACATCATGAGGTTCGAGGCGCCATACAACTGGAAGATGTAGATATCCGGGCCGCTGACGTTCACGACAGCGCCCGCCGAGAACTGGACGGCAAAGGCGTCTTCGTCTCCGAGAACGTGAGTCTCGCCTTCGTCCAGCGTAGCGGAGCTATCCAGGAAGCCGTCAATGATCGCACCTTTTCCGGGATTGCCAATGACGCCATTCGTTTCGCGCACAATGTCGGCCAGATTGCCCTGCGGGAACGAGACCGGCCCAACCGTCAGGGTCGCCGCATCGGCCGTTCCAGCGGCCCATAAGAGCGTCGCCAACACTCCCGCAGTCCTCGCAAGCACCGCTTTCAATGCGTCTTTTTTCATGGCGTTCTTTCCTCGTGGAATCTCTTGGCGATCTCAATGCCTTCGGGACCATAGCAGTAACTTCAATCAACGTTAATCTATTGAATACCCGACCTCGGGGGAAGGGGCTTTCGCAACGTCGGCCTGCGGCGCGAAACCTCTCGACCCGGATGGGCAACCCATGGTCGGCTCTGCGGTGCTGCCTGCCAACTTGAGAAGGCTTCAATCTCCCAGCCGGTCGGCAGCAGCCGCCCTCTCACCTCACCATTCGACATACCCCCGGCGCGCCGCCATGACGAAAGACGCAGACCGGGCCGGGGCGATTGAAAGCGAATGGGCCGGGCCTGTGCCGGGCGACCGGCGCAGGCGCAGGGTGTCAAGCGTACCGGCGCGCGCCTCCCCGGTTTCAGGTCGGGCTTCGTTCGGCCCACCCCGCGAAGGTCTTCTCCAGCGCTACCACGATGTAATAAAGAACGATCCCCAGCAGCGCGAGCGCGATCAGAACGGCGAACATCAGCGGATAGTCGCTGTTGATCTTGCCACTGTCGAAGAGCGCGCCGAGGCCGCGACCGTGGGGGGAGATGATCTCCATCAGGTTCGTGCCGATAAAGGCCAGCGTGACCGAGACTTTCAGCGCGCCGAAGAATTCGGGCAGGGTTTTGGGGAGTGCGATTTTCCAGAACACGGTGAGTTGTGACGCGCCGAGGCTGCGCAGGATATCGCGGTATTCGGGTTCAAGCGTGCTCAGCCCGATGGAGACGGACACGGCGATGGGGAAGAACGAGATCATGAAGGCGATGAGGATCGTGTTCAGGTCATGCTGGCCCACGAACATCAGCGCGAGGATTGGCACCACGGTCGCCTTGGGAATTGCGTTGAAGCCCACCAGCAGCGGGTAAAGCCCATCGCGGACTGTGCGCGAGAACCCCATCACCATGCCGACCGCGACACCGAAGACAATGGCAATGGCCAGTCCGGCCACGGTGCGCCATAGCGTCTGCCAGCCATATTCGAGGAACAGCCAGCGGAATTTCCAGAAGGCGGGCCACAGGTCCGACGGGGCGGCCATTTTATAGGTTGGCCATCCGTTGACCCAGACCAGCCATTCCCACCCCAGCAGGAAAAGGATGATCGCAGTGATCGGTGCCGCGAGTTTGCGAAGCGTGTTCATGCGGTGGCCTTTGCGTCGTCTGCCGGGGCGCGGCCCTGGGCAACTTGAATCTGGTGGCGCAGAATCGCCAGCATGTCGGTGGCGGGCTGGGAATACAGGTCTTCCAGCGTGCGGTTGGTTGGCAGTGTGTTGGGCAAGACGAATTGCGACGTGGCGGGGCGGCCGGACAGGACCACGACGTTATCGGCGAGGAACACGCTTTCGCGCAGGTCATGGGTGATCAGCACGGCGGTGAACTTTTCCTCAAGGCGAAGGCGCGCCATGGTTTGCCACAGGTCTTCGCGGGTGAAGGCGTCAAGCGCGCCGAACGGTTCATCGAGGATCAGCACTTCGGGCCGGTGGACAATCGCCCGGCAGAGCGATGCGCGCTGGCGCATGCCGCCGGAGAGTTCCGACGGGCGCTTGTCTTCGAAGCCTTCCAGCCCGACGAGGGACAGCAGTTCGCGAGCGCGGTCTTCCTGTGCGGTGCGTGACATGCGTTTGCCAACAATTTCCAGTGGAAGCATGACGTTGCGCAGGATCGTGCGCCATTCCAGCAGAACCGGGTTCTGGAAGGCCATGCCAACGGTCGGGCGCGGGGAGGTGACCATTTTTCCGCCAAGCCACACTTGCCCTTCGTCAGGGCGCATCAGGCCTGCGATCAGCCTTGTGAGAGTGGACTTGCCGCACCCCGATGGGCCGACAACAGCCGTGAAACTGCCCTCTTCCATCTTGATCGAAAGGTGGTCGAGGACCGGCAGGGGGCCCGCCTCGGTTTGGTAGGCGTGGGTGATGTCGCGCAGTTCGATATGCGCTGGCTTATAGGTCATAGGGCCCCGAAACAGTGTAGGAGATGTGTAGGACTCCCGTCGGAGTCCTGTAGGCGGTGTGCCGCGGCGCCATGGGACGGCACGGTGTGCCGCCCCAAAGCAGGATCAGTGCAGCCTTAGTCGAGCGCGATACCGCCCTCTGGCAGGTAGGCATCTGTGAAGTAGAGTGCCGCATCGGGTTCAGACTGGAATTCGTAGGTTTCCTTGATCTGCTCCAGCGCACTTGCGAAACGGTCGGCCTCGATGGTGCCCATGCCATTTTCCATGACGTACGGTGTCATCACGTTTGCCTCGAGCGCGAGTTGCAGGCGGCGTGTTTCAAGATCCGCATCGCCGGCAGGGTTGCGTTCAATCAATTGTGCGACAGCTGCCGCCGGATCCGCGATTGCATCTTTCCAGCCAAGGCCAACAGCGGCCACAAAGCCTTTGACGGCATCGGGGTTTTCTGCGGCGAAGTCCGTGTTGACGATGATGGCGTTGCCATAAAGGTCGAGACCGTAATCGGCCATCAGGATGGTCGAAATGTCATCTTCTGGCACGCCGAGGCGCACAAGGTTCAGGTAACTGGAGAAGTTGAAACCCGTCACGGCATCGACCTTGCCTTCGGCCAGCATTGGCTCACGCGTGGGGAAGCCGACAGGCTCCACGGTGATCTTGCTCATGTCCAGATCGTTGGCCGCAGCGAAGGGGGCAAACTGCGCCCATGCGCCATCGGGCGGCGGTGCGCCAAGGATCTTGCCTTCGAGGTCTTTGGGCGCTTCGATGCCAAGGCTCTTGCGGCCGACAACGGCGAAGGGCGGTTTGTCATATGTCATCATCACCGCGATGACTGGCGCGCCCGGGTTCTGATCGAGGAATTTCACAAGGCTGTTGATATCCGCAAACCCGACCGGATAAGCGCCGGTTGCGACCTTTGGAATGGCGTCAAGCGAGCCTGACCCGGCAGTGACTGTCACCTCAAGCCCGGCATCGGCAAAGTGGCCATTGTCGAGCGCGGCAAAATAGGGGGCTGCTGGGCCTTCGAATTTCCAGTCGAGGGCGAAATCCATCTTGGTCTGGGCGGAGGCCGAACCGGCCGCAGTTGCGGCGGCGATGGCCAAGGTGCACAGGGCACGCTGGAACATAATGTTGGTCCTTTTGGTTTTGGGCGTCAGATCAAAACAGACCCTAACTATGCGCATGATGGGCGAAATGCCTAAGCGCAGTGCGCTTTGCTTAAAACGGCAGCGAACATGTGAGCCGACTAAGATTTGCGCATGTTGTGCAAAATCCGGGCAGCTAGCTGCTTAAATTTGAAGTCGGAACAAGGAATACCCTTCGGAATCATATCCTATTTGGGTCAGCGTTCTGTCCGGGTCGCCGTGGCTGTCCGCCGTGGCGCTGGGCGCGCTTTGAACGAGTAGGGTTGCGCCCAAGGGTTCAAAATACCACGGGGCCGGAGTGTTTATGTCGATTTTTGCAAGACGCAAGACAAAGTCCGTCAACACGTCAATCAGGGGTGCCCGCGAATGCAGCCGCGGTGTGGTGGCGGGAATCATCGCAAACCCGCCGCCGCCGCTTGCGCGATAGCTGTTTGTGGCAACTGCGAAGCGATCATTCGGGCCAACGGTGCGCCCGTTATACGTGATTGAGGTGATCCGCCCCGGCGCGCGGCCATCCGTGACGGCGCGCCCGGTTTTCGGGTCATGGCGCCTGGCCTGAGACAGATCGATGCCGTACCGCACGCCGTGAATTTCGTCGTATGTATAGGCCGGAGCAAACGGGCTTAACAGCGCGGCATCCCGCGCACCCGGAGCGATATCGCCATAGACGGAGGCGGCCCTTTCGAGCCAAGCGCGCAGGTCTGCCCCTGTCAGCGCCAGCACGCAAAGTTGATTGGGGAAGGGTGACAATTCTACCATGTGGCGCTGCCGCAAGGGGCCGGGGGGAATGTCGATAAACCCATCCGGGCCCATCGGGCCGCCGTGTTTGAAGGGTGCAACGGCGCTGAGCAATGGCAGGTCGGCCAAGGGCGTGTCGGCAATCAGGGCCGTTGCGGCCGCATGTTGCGCTTGCGCCATCAGATCCAGTGCAGGCGACCGGCCTGTCATGGCAAAAGCCGTGTGCAAGCGGGTTCGGGTATGGGCGACCACCTGTGAAAGTTGCGCCCGTGTGGCGGTATGGGCTGTCTCGGTCAGGGCAAGGATTGCCGGGTCTGGGGACGTGCCACTTGAGGGACGCAATTCTGCCCCGCCCGACTGTGGCCGCCACTTGCCCCCGACGCAGGCGAGGTCCAGATCAAGCACCGCGAGATCCGACCCAAAGGCCCCGGCCATTGCGGCAGGTTTGCCTTCGATGTGCCCCGCCTTGGCATCCACGCCGGGGGTGCCTTCAAAGTCTGGTCCGGGCAGGCGGCGATGGCTGTGCCCGGTCAAAATTACGTCGATCCCGTCGATCTGTGCGATGGCATGACTTGTGTCTTCGCTCATATCGGCGGCATCTGGAACACCGAGCCCGCTATGGCTGATTGCCACCACAATGTCACATCCCGCCTGTTGCAGACAGGGCAGGTGGGCGCGCACGGCTTTGACGCTGTCGCGGGCCGAGACTGCCCCGCGCAGAACGGCGGCATCCCAGATCGCTGTTTGCGGCGGGGCCGTGCCGATCACGCCAATGCGCAGCGTGTGGTCTTGGCCGTTGGTGTCGGTCATCTGCCGTTCAAGTATGCACCAGGGCGGCACGATGGGCGTGTCGTCGGCGGGGTGATCACCGAGTTGAGCGACGAGATTTGCGCTGACAATGGGAAACGAGGCGCTTTCCATCGCTTTGGCAAGTGTCTCAAGGCCATAGTTGAAATCATGATTGCCCAGCGTCGCGGCATCATAGCCGATGTGGTTCATCGACAAGATCATTGGGTGGTCTTGACCGGAAGCAGCCGGAGAGACGGCCCAGTCCGCCAAAGCAGTTCCTTGCAGAATGTCGCCACAATCAAGCAGCACGCTATTGGCTGTTTCGCTGCGCGCGGCTGCGATCATTTTTGCCAAGGCCGCGATGCCACGGCCCGGCGCAAGTCGGTCGGTTTGATAATCGTAGGGCCAGATGTGACCATGCAGATCCGTTGTGCACAAAATTCTGAGATGCATCCGTGCCGTCGGATTTTTGGATGCGTTACGCACGTTCTCAGGCCCTTCTTTTTGCTCTTTCATGCAGTGATCGGCGAAAATCCGCCGACTGGCAACCGAAGGTTGTAACGGGCCTGTGGATTGGTCACGTGTGTTGCGGCGGCGCACAAGCGGAGCGTTGGGGCGAGAGTTTGCATCACAGGCACGGCTGTGCAATTTGGCGTACATCATGACATCAAACACTTCTCTTCGTTCTTCGGCCCTTGGTTTGTCAGCCGGTCTGACCTTCGGGGGGTCTGGCTTGAACCGCCATGCTGCGTTACGCGGTGACGATGCTGGCCTTGCAAAAGCACTGGTCGATCCATCAGCGCGGGTATTGCCGTTGTGGCGCGACAAGCCGCTTGTGAGCGGAGCAGAGCAGGTTGATGGTTTGGGCTGGTTGCCGATGCACCACCCCGGCCTCGACGCAGGGCTTCCGCCCATTTTTCTGGGTCTCGAAGACGATGGCGCCCCGCGGTTTGCGGTTGATTTGTCGGCGTGGCAGCCGCCTGTGCCGCCCGATGGCCCGCTGGACGGGTTTTTGGACCAATCCGAGCAGGTGCACCCTGACTTTCCAGTTGGCACGCGCTTTGCCGAATTGCGCGCGTGCATGACCCGGTTGCCCGCGCGGGATGCCGAACTGGCTGCGACGGCGCGCGCGCTGACAAGCTGGCACGCGCGTCACGGCTTTTGTGCAAAGTGCGGCGTCGCGACAGTGCCAGCGCAAGCCGGATGGCAGCGCAATTGCCCCGCCTGCGAGGCACACCATTTCCCACGCACCGATCCGGTTGTGATCATGCTGATCACCAGTGGCAATTCCGTTTTGGTGGGTCGCTCGCCGGGTTGGCCTGAAGGGATGTATTCACTGCTTGCCGGTTTCGTGGAGCCGGGGGAAACGCTTGAGGCGGCGGTGCGCCGCGAGGTTTTTGAAGAGGCGGGGATTCCCGTGGGCCGGGTTGATTACGTTGTAAGCCAGCCTTGGCCGTTTCCGGCCAGCCTGATGATGGCGTGTCGAGGGGAGGCGTTGAGCCGGGACATTACCGTTGATCCGGTCGAAATCGAAGATGCGCGTTGGGTCAGCCGCGAAGATCTGCTCGCTGCCCATCAGGGCACTCATCCCGACATGACAGCGGCGCGGCCGGGGGCCGTCGCCCGCTTTGTTCTTGAGTTGTGGCTGGCCGATGAGCTGAGCGGTGAGCCGGGCAAGGGCGCGTGGGCCTGACCGCATGAAGATGCACTTTACACAGCCCGTCGACGCACCGCCCGCACAAGTGTTTACCAGACTGGATAACATCGAAGGCCTGGTCGCGGAACTGGCCGATGATCGCATGTCACTGACGCCGCTCGAACCGGGCCAATGGGCCGTTGTGTTGCACCTGAAGGACCACGCCCGAAACGGCACGCTGCACCTTGCAGCGCGCGAGGTCGGCACGCCCTATTGCCTGACGGGGCATGTGGACGGGCTGGAACTGACCGCGGTTGTGAGTGTCTTGAGCGACGACGATGCGGGGCCAAGCGCGATGGATGTGAGCCTTGCACTGGCCGCGCATACCTTGCGGTCAAGAGTGATGCTGGCGGGCCTGACCGTGACGCAAGGACATTTGCACACGCGCCTCGCCTCGCGCCTCGCGGCATTTGCGAAACGGATCGAAGAGCGCGGCGATTAAGTGTTGCGGTGGCGTTCCGGGTGCGCGGGGTAGGTGCCGAGAATTTCCAGCATAGATGTGAAATATTCCAGTTCCTCAAGTGCACGGGCCACAGCCGGGTCTGACGGATGCCCTTCGATATCGGCGAAAAACTGCGTCGCGGTGAAGGATCCACCAACCATATAGCTTTCAAGCTTGGTCATGTTCACGCCATTGGTCGCAAAGCCGCCCATGGCTTTGTAAAGCGCGGCGGGAATGTTGCGCACGCGGAAGACGAAGCTTGTCATCATGCCATCATTGCCGCGCGGAGTCGGATCCGGCGTCTGGGACATGATCAAGAATCGGGTCGTGTTGTTGCTTTGGTCTTCGATATGGCGCGCGAGCACATCCAGATCATAGATATCTCCCGCCAATTCGGAGGCCAGCGCCGCGCGCGCAGGCACACCGGCCTCGGCAACCAGATGTGCCGATCCTGCCGTGTCGGCCCCCGTGATGGGCTGGATCCCGTGCTCGCGCAGAAATCCGCGACATTGGCCCAGAAGAACGGTGTGCGACATCGCTTCGCGTATATCGGCCAGCTTGGTGCCGCGCACCGCCAGCAAATTTATGTGAACGCGGACAAAAGCTTCGTCGATGATGTGCAGACCGCTGTGCGGCAGCAACCTGTGAATATCTGCGACCCGGCCATAGGTGGTATTCTCGACCGGTAACATGGCCAGATCTGCGGTTCCATCGCGCACGGCTTCGATCACGTCTTCGAAAGTTCGGCAGGGCAGGGGCGTATGATCTGGGCGTGCCTTGACGCAAGCTTCGTGCGAATATGCGCCCTCTTCGCCCTGAAATGCGATGCTCTTGGCCATGTTTCGGGGTATCCTGCTGGTCGCGTCGGCGGCATTTTGCCCACGCAGTGGTCGTTTGGTCGCGGGATTATACCTTGAAGCCGGTAATGGGAACCCGCTAGATGACCTCAACTTCGGAACAAGAGGCTGCGTAATGCTTGACACGATGACACTGACAAAGGTTGTGGGCGCGTTCTGTGGTGCGCTGCTGGTATATTTGATGGGCGGTTGGCTGGGCGAAACGCTTTTCCACGTCGGTCATGGTGGCCACGGCGAGCACGAACAAGCCTATTCCATTCCCGTAGGCGGCGATGATGCCGGCGGCGAAGAGGAAGCCCCTGTTGATTTCCTGACGCTGGTCAGCGCAGCAGACGCTGGGTCGGGGGAACGCATCTTCCGCCAGTGCGGCGCATGCCACAAGATCAATGAGCCCGCCAACGGTGTCGGCCCGCATCTGGACGGCGTGATGGGCCGCGAAATCGCGTCTATCGGTGATTTCGGGTATTCCGGGGCGTTGCCAGCGGGCGAGGTATGGACGATCGAGAACATGAACGCATGGATCGCGAACCCGTCGCAATTCGCTTCGGGCACGACAATGTCGTATCGCGGCCTTGCTGACGATGAAGACCGTGCAAATCTGGTTGCGTACCTGATCTCGAAGTCGCCTGACTTTGTCATGCCGGAGCCAGCCGCTGCGGAAGAAGCTGCACCCGCAGAGGACGCCGCGCCAGCCGAGGACGCCGCACCTGCGGAATAATCGGGTCTGGGCCCTAGTTTCGAAAGCCGTCCGTTCGCGGGCGGCTTTCTTCGTTTCAGGGGGCTCTTTGCCGGTAACGCTTTCGCAATCGCGCCTTGAATGTGTGGCGCTTTGGATCATAGCTTATGTCTCGCCACTTAATGTGTTCCAGCCGGAGGACCCGATGACGCGCCACACCGAAGATGCCGCCACCGCCGCCCGCCCTGTCCGCCAACTGACCCCGGTTCTTGCGGCTGCGATGGTCGTCGGGGGCCTTTTCGCCGCTCCGGCGTATGCCACTGGCGAGATGATCACGGCACATGGAATTTCGACATTCGGTGCATTGAAATACCCGGCGAACTTCACGCAGCTTGAGTACGTCAACCCGGACGCGCCAAAGGGCGGCGAGATGTCGGTTTGGGCTTTCGGGTCCTTCGACAGTATGAACCCTTATACGACCAAAGGGCGCGCGGCGGGCCTTGCGTCGATTTTCTTTGAAACCATGCTGACCGGCACATCGGACGAAATCGGCACTGCCTATTGCCTGCTGTGCGAGACGATGACCTATCCCGAAGACCGCAGCGAGGTTGTGTTCACTCTGCGTGACGGGATCACCTTTTCGGACGGTCGCCCGTTGACGGCAGAAGATGTCGTGTTCTCATATGAGTTGCTGCGCGAAAAGGGCTTGCCGAGTTTCCGGGCGCAACTGTCCCTGAAAGTGGAAAGCGCCGAAGCGGTGGATGAGCGCACCGTGCGCTATGTCTTCAGCGAGGGAATACCGACGCGCGACTTGATTCAGGATGTCGGCGGATTGCCTGTCTTTTCCAAGGCGTTTTACAACGAGAATGACCGGGATTTCGAGCAAAGCTCGCTTGAGCCGCTTTTGGGGTCCGGGCCGTATGTTCTGGGCCGCATGGATGTGGGTCAGACGGTCGTTTACGATCGCGATCCTGATTACTGGGGCGCCGATCTGCCGATTAATGTCGGGCGGTACAATTTCGACAAGCTGCGCATTGAATATTACGCCGATTACAACGCGGCGTTTGAGGGGTTCAAAGGCGGTAGCTATACCTTCCGCAACGAGGCAAGCTCTAAGATCTGGGCCACCGGGTATGATTTCCCTTCGCTGGATGCGGGGCATGTGATCAAGGCGGAATTGCCCAATGGCGCGAAGGCGACGGGACAGGCTTGGGTGTTCAACCTGCGCCGTCCCCAGTTTCAAGACCCGCGCGTGCGCGAGGCCATTGGGATGATGTTCAATTTCGAATGGTCGAACGAGACGCTGTTTTATGGCATTTATGACCGTGTCGACAGCTTTTGGGACAACTCGTATCTTGAACCCGAGGGGGCGCCGAGCGAGGGGGAGATTGCCATTCTCAAACCGCTTGTGGACGAGGGGTTGATTGACGCAAGCCTGCTTACGGACCCGCCCTTCAGCCTTCCGGCCAGCGGACAGCGCCAGTTGGATCGTGGCAACCTTCGGTCCGCGTCAGCCTTGCTTGATGAGGCAGGTTGGGCCGTAGGCGATGACGGGATGCGCCGAAAGGATGGCCAGCTTTTGACGGTGGAATTCCTGAACGACAGCCAGACTTTTGACCGGGTGATCAACCCGTATGTTGAGAACCTCAAGCGGCTTGGCATCGACGCGCGGCATGTTCGGGTGGATAACGCACAGGCCGAAGCGCGCGAACGCCCACCGGCCTATGACTTTGATATGGTGACAAGTTTTGCCTCCACGAGCTATATTCCGGGGACAGAATTGCGTCAGTATTTCGGGTCGGAAACGGCCGATGTGGATGTGTTCAACAAGATGGGTCTGCGCGATCCGGCCGTGGATCGCCTGATCGATGTCGTTCTGGCAGCCAAGACGGAAGACGAGTTGAACACCGCGATCATGGCGTTGGACCGGGTGCTCAGGTCGCTCAAGTTCTGGGTGCCGCAATGGAACAAGAACACCCATACCGTGGCGTTCTATGACATGTACGGCTATCCCGCCGAGCTTCCGCCCTATGCACTGGGCAATCTTGATTTCTGGTGGTGGGATGCCGACAAGGCTGCCGCACTTGAAGCTGCCGGAGCGCTATAAGGAATGGGCGCCTATATCTTCCGACGACTAGCGCTGATCATTCCGACGCTGATCGGGATCATGCTGATCAACTTCGCCATGATCCAGTTCGTGCCCGGCGGTCCGATTGAACAGATCATCGCGCAGATGGACGGGCAGGGTGATGTGTTCGAAACCGTCGGTGGCGGTGCAGATGCAGGCATGGGCGGCGGCGGTGGCGGCAGCGAAGGCAATGACCGTTACACCGGCGCACGCGGGCTGCCCCCCGAATTCATCGCAGAGCTTGAGGCGCAGTTCGGGTTCGATAAACCCGCATGGCAACGATTTCTGACGATGCTGTGGGACTATGCGCGGTTCGATTTTGGTGAAAGTTATTTCCGGTCGATTTCCGTTGTGGATCTGGTGATCGAAAAGCTGCCCGTGTCGATCAGCCTTGGCCTGTGGTCCACGTTGATTGCGTATCTCGTGTCCATCCCGCTGGGAATTCGCAAGGCGGTGCGCGACGGATCGCGGTTTGACACATGGACCAGCGGTTTGATCATTGTCGGCTATGCGATTCCGGGCTTTTTGTTCGGTATCCTTTTGTTGGTGCTGTTTGCGGGCGGGTCTTACTTTCAGATTTTTCCGCTGCGCGGCCTGTCATCTGACAATTGGGAAGAACTGAGCGCGGTTGGCAAGGTGTTGGATTACTTCTGGCACATTGCGTTGCCGGTTGCGGCATCGACCATTTCGGCCTTTGCCACCCTGACATTGTTGACCAAGAACAGTTTTCTGGACGAGATCAAAAAGCAATACGTGATGACGGCCAAGGCCAAGGGCCTGACAGAAAGCCGCGTGCTTTACGGGCATGTCTTTCGCAATGCGATGCTGATCGTGATCGCGGGCTTTCCAGCCGTTTTTGTGAGCGTGTTCTTTGGCGGTTCACTGATCATCGAAACGATCTTTTCGCTGGACGGTCTGGGGCGGCTCGGGTTCGAGGCGGCGGTAAGTCGCGATTATCCGGTCATTTTCGGAACGCTTTACGTCTTTGGTCTGATCGGCCTGTTGATGGGGCTGGTGTCGGACCTGATGTATGTGTGGATCGATCCGCGCATTGATTTCGAGACGCGGGAGACCTGAGTTGTCTGTTCTTGACCATCCCAAAGACGGCATTGCCCAACCGCCGCGGCGGTCCCGGCTGTCCCCCCTGAACCAACGGCGTTGGCGGAATTTTCGTGCGAACGGTCGTGCCTTTTGGTCCCTGATCGTGTTTTCCGTGCTGTTCGGTTTGTCCCTGTTTGCCGAGGTGATCGCGAACGACAAACCGATCCTTGTGCAATACCAAGGAGAGTATTTTACCCCGATCCTGAACTTTTATCCCGAAACGGCCTTTGGTGGCGATTTCTCGACAGAGGCGATTTACCGTGACGTCGAAGTGCGCTGCCTGATCATTTCGGGCGGACTTGAGGAGTGCTGGGACGATCCCGACGAGGTTATCGCACAGGTTCAGGAGACAGGCGCGTTTGACGGCACGGATGTGAACCGTGGCTGGCTGATCTGGCCGCCGATCCCCTATAGCTATGACACGATCAACGATATTGACGGAACGGCCCCATCTGCGCCGGATGGCGCGCACCTGCTGGGAACTGACGACACGGCGCGGGACGTGCTGGCGCGGGTAATCTACGGGTTCCGGCTGTCGGTTCTGTTTGCCTTGGTGGTCACGGCACTCACATCGATAATTGGCGTAACGGCAGGGGCTGTGCAGGGCTATTTCGGTGGCTGGGTCGATCTGATCTTTCAGCGGGTGATCGAGCTTTGGGGTGCGACACCGAGCCTTTATATCATCATCATCGTCGCGGCGATTTTCCAGATGAATTTCTGGCTTTTGGTGTTCCTGATGACGCTATTCGGCTGGACAGCGCTTGTCGGTGTGGTGCGGGCGGAATTTCTGCGTGCGCGCAACTTCGAATATGTTCGGGCCGCGCGGGCTTTGGGGGTCAGTAACGGCACCATCATGTTCCGCCACGTGCTGCCCAACGCGATGGTTGCGACGCTCACCATGTTGCCCTTTGTCATCACCGGGACGCTGGGCAGCTTGGCGGCGCTGGATTTTCTCGGCTTCGGTCTGCCGTCATCGGCCCCCAGTTTGGGTGAGTTGACCTTGCAAGCAAAACAGAACCTGCAAGCGCCGTGGCTTGGCTTTACCGCGTTTTTCACCTTTGCGATCATGCTGTCGCTGCTTGTGTTCATTTTCGAGGGCGTTCGGGACGCATTCGATCCGCGAAAGACGTTCCAATGACGAAGCAGGTTTTGACGGTCGATAACCTGAACGTGCGGTTCGCGCAGGATGGAAAGACAGTGCACGCCGTGCGCGGGGTCAGCTTTACCGTTGGGGCGGGCGAAACCGTCGCTTTGGTTGGCGAGTCCGGGTCTGGCAAATCGGTCACGGCGCTAAGCACCGTGTCCTTGCTGCCTGACAGCGCGCAGGTCAGCGGGTCAGTGAAATTCGGCGACAGCGAAATGGTGGATGCACCTGAGCCACGGCTGCGATCCATTCGGGGCAACGATATCAGCTTTATTTTCCAAGAGCCGATGACAAGCCTGAACCCGCTGCACACGCTGGAAAAGCAGATCGGTGAAAGCCTTGCGCTTCATCAGGGTCTGACCGGAGATGCGGCGCGGGCGAGGATCATCGATCTGCTGGAAAAGGTCGGCATCCGCGAGGCTGAATCGCGGCTTGGGGCTTATCCGCACCAGTTGTCGGGCGGGCAACGTCAGCGCGTGATGATCGCCATGGCACTGGCCAATGGGCCGGAATTGCTTGTGGCTGACGAGCCTACCACCGCGCTGGATGTGACCATTCAGGCGCAGATCCTGGATTTGCTGGGCCGGCTCAAGGATGAAGAGGGCATGAGCCTTTTGTTCATCACTCATGACCTTGGCATCGTGCGCCGCTTTGCTGACCGTGTCTGTGTGATGAAAGACGGTGAAATTGTGGAACAAGGCGCGACGGATGAGGTGTTTGCCAACCCGCAGCACGCCTATACCCGTATGTTGCTGGAGGCCGAGCCAACCGGTCGGCCCGAAGCGGTGCCGGACGCGTCCGAAGAGGTGATTCACTGCGAAGATTTGCGGGTGTGGTTCCCGATCACGCGCGGCATCATGCGCCGCACGGTGGGGCACGTGAAAGCGGTCAACGCCGCGTCGCTGTCGGTCAGGTCAGGCGAGACGCTGGGCATTGTGGGCGAGTCGGGGTCGGGCAAGACAACACTTGCGCTGGCGCTGATGCGGCTGGTGGGATCGCAAGGCCCGATCGTGTTTCAGGGGCGCGATATTCAGGGGGTGAAATCCGGGGCGTTACGCCCTGTGCGCCAGCACATGCAGATCGTGTTCCAGGATCCGTTTGGGTCGCTGAGCCCGCGCATGACCATTGGGCAGATCATTGCCGAAGGTCTGGGCGTTCACGGCGTGCCGGATGGGCAGGACCCGAAACGCGTGGTGGCCGATATTCTGAGCGAAGTCGGGCTGGACCCGGCCATGTCGGCCCGTTACCCGCACGAATTCTCTGGTGGCCAGCGTCAGCGTATCGCGATTGCCCGCGCCATGGTTTTGCGGCCCCGGTTGGTGGTGCTGGATGAACCGACCTCAGCGTTGGACATGACCGTGCAGGTGCAGATCGTCGATTTGCTGCGTAGTCTGCAACGCAAATACGGGTTGGCCTATCTCTTTATCAGTCATGATTTGAGGGTCGTGCGGGCGATGGCCCATAAGGTCATCGTAATGAAACAAGGCGATATCGTTGAGGCGGGGACAGGGGCCGAGATATTCGAGGCGCCCAAGACGGAATACACCCGCGCGCTGTTGGCAGCGGCTTTGAACATTGTGCCGCAAGATCCGATTCAATCGGCCAGCTGATCGAGTGCCTTGCGGCGGTGACCCAAACCGGGATCACCGCCGCAAGGCCGCATATCAGACGGCTGAAGAGTGCCCTGTCACAGCCATTTCATAGGCGTCAAAGGCCCGCGCGATCATCCGTGTCAGGGGGCGCCCCTTTTCGGGAATGGCCAGCCCTTTGTCTGTCAGCGTCACATAGGCGCCGAATTGGTCCTTCACAGGTCGGCAGAGCGCGGCGAAGCCTGCTGCGCTGAGCCCGAAGCGCTGCGCCATTTCGGATGCGTCGATTTTGAAGTCGCACATCAGGGCTTCGATCATCCGCGCGCGCAACAGATCGTCGCCCTTGAAGATGTGCCCTCGGGCCGATGCGAACTCTCCCGCGCGGATTGCTTTTGTGTATTGGCCTGTGGACCCGGCGTTTTGCGCGAACCCTTGCGGGAAACGCGAAATGGAAGACGCGCCAAGCCCGACCAGCACATCGGCAGTATCGTCGGTGTAGCCTTGGAAGTTGCGCCGCAACTGGCCTGCGCGCTGCGCGGTCGCCAATCCGTCGTCGGGGCGGGCGAAATGGTCGATACCGATGGCTTCATATCCATCCCAGTCAAACAGTTCCTGCGCAACGCTGAACAATTTGAGCCGTTCTTGCGGGGTTGGTAGGGCGTCTGACGGAATCATTGCCTGACGACGTGCCATCCATGGCACATGTGCATACCCGTACAGAGCGACCCGGTCCGGGCTGAGCGACAGAAGCCGCAGCACGCTGTCGGCGATCTTTTCGCTGGTCTGGTGCGGAAGCCCGTACAGAATGTCAGCGTTCAGGCTGGTAATGCCACGATCACGAAGCTGCTCGATGACGCGGCGCGTGATGTCGTAGGGTTGGATGCGGCCGATGGTGGCCTGAATTTCTGGATCGAAATCCTGCACACCGACGCTGGCGCGGGTCATGCCCGCAGCAACAAGGGCGTCCATTCTATCGGTATCAATCTCGTTCGGGTCAATCTCGACCGAGAATTCCCCGTTCTCGGCAAGAGGAGCCACTTCGAACAGGCAATCCGCCAGATCGCGCATCATGTCCGGCGACAACAGCGTTGGCGTGCCGCCGCCCCAATGCAGCCGCGACAAGCGCACACCTGGGGCCAGATGCTTTTTCAGCATCGAAATTTCTGCTTTTAGTGTAGCAAGGTATGCTTCGACGGTTGCAAGGTTGCTTGTTCCTTGCGTACGGCAGGCACAGAACCAGCATAAACGTCGACAAAAGGGGACATGTACGTAAAGGGATATCTCGCTGCCTTGGGGTATGGTACTGATCCAGCGTTCCATGTCGGCGGGCCCGACCTCGGCTGCGAATTGCGGCGAGGTGGGATAGCTGGTGTACCGGGGAACCCGGCTGTCAAAAAGTCCCAGCTTTGAGAGTTGAGTTGGCGTGTCCATGAGCGTAGTCTTGTACCTCGCCGCTAGTATGGCATTGATCAGGATCAAACGGACAAAAAAATGAGCTATCTAATGGCGTCTGATACAACGTCCATCAAATGCGGCGAATGCCCAATACGTCACCGGGCGGTCTGTTCCAAATGCGAACCGAACGAACTGACGAGCCTTGATTCGCTGAAGTATTACCGAACGGTTGAGGCTGGGCAGACGATCGTTTGGTGCGGCGACGAAATGGATTTCGTGGCGTCGATTGTCAGCGGCATTGCGACCCTGTCCCAAACCATGGAAGACGGCCGGACCCAGATGGTCGGTTTGCTGTTGCCATCGGATTTTGTGGGGCGACCCGGCCGCGCGCAGGCGGCGTATGATGTGACCGCGACAACAGACGTGACATTGTGCTGTTTCCGCAAAAAACCCTTTGAAGAATTAATGATGCGGACACCGCATATCGGCCAGCGCCTGTTGGAAATGACGCTGGACGAATTGGATGCGGCGCGTGAATGGATGCTGCTTCTGGGCCGCAAGACCGCGCGTGAAAAGATTGCGACGTTGCTTGCCATCATCATCCGCCGTGACGCATCTTTGAACCTGAAGGCTGATGGTGGGCCGCTTGAATTTGACTTGCCGCTCACGCGTGAGGCAATGGCAGACTATCTGGGCCTGACCCTTGAAACGGTGAGTCGGCAGGTGTCTGCGCTTAAGCGTGAGGGTGTCATCGAATTACGCGGCAAACGTCATATCATCGTCCATGATATGGATCGGCTGCTTGAAGAAACCGGCGATGATTCAGACGGTGGGATTCTGACCTGACCTGAGTCATGCGGTGCGGTCAGACGGTCTGATTCTGCCGCTGCTTCTGTCGTCTGTGCCATGCGATGCTGCTCGCAGCGACCCTTCACAAAAAGCAGCATCGATTTGGTGGCCTCACCCGTATGCAAAGCCGCCAAGAAGGTCAGTGGGCCATCAACAAGGGCACTTTGGCTTTCGCGATCAACTCGCGTGTCGCACCGCCCAGAATCGCCTCGCGGAAGCGCGAATGGCCGTAGGCTCCTGCGACAAGCAGATCGGCTTGTTGATCCTGCACATGTTCCATCAAGACATCCGATACGCGCGGCTTGGTTTTCACCAAAAGCGAAATCTCGGCCTTGATGCCGTGCCGGTCCAGCATCGTGGAAAGCGCCTCACCCGGGCCAGTTTGGGTCAGACTGCGGGCGGGGGGCTCTACCATTGCGACGCTGGCACTGCCCGCCATCTTGAGGGCAGGAAGCGCGGCGCGCACGGCTGTCATTGCTTCCATGCCGCTGTTCCAGCCGATGACTGCACGGCGAGGAAATTCGGTCGGCAATTCGGCATCTGGCAGCAACAGAACGGCTGACTGGCCCGAAAACAGGGCGGCTTCGATGATTGCCACGGCTTCGTCGCCGCCATGATCGCCCTGCGGCAGGGGAAGCACGACCAGATCGGCAAACATTGCAGCGCGTGCCACCACGTCTGTCAGAACGCCAAACTGGGTGACCAATGTTGTCGCGCTCCAGCGAATGGCTTCGGCTTGCGCCTGTTCTTCGGCGAGAGCTTGAAGCGCTTCTGCCTTTTCGCGGGCCATGGCGATGCTGGTTTGCTGCAAAACTGCATCGGCGCCGGCAAAATAGTACCCGACTTGTACCTCGTCGATCCCAAGACACAGAATGTCGAGATGCGCGTCAAGCTTGCGGGCAAGCTGCGATGCTTTAGATACCTGTGCTTTGCATGACGCTGATTGGTGGATGACTGTAAGTAATGTTCGATAGCTCATGAGGTCCTCGCCATCATTTTGGTGAAAGCCGCGACTTTCCGTCCTGCTAGCAACGATACATTCTCGGGCTACACTCGGTTTTGACATGGATCAAGGCTGATGCTGTTAGCACTGTAGATATCAAAACAATCTGTCAGACCGACTGTCTTGTTTTCGAGAGAACAGTACCCATGGCACGGGTACGCGGGAACACGGCACCAGAAGGGAACAAAAATGACCGACTATTTTAAGCTCGTTGTGCTGGGGTTGATCACCTTGGCGGCTGCGATCGCCGCGAATTACGCGCGCGATCTGGCTTACAACGTTCATATGCTTCTGATCATGATTATCGCGGGCGTTGCATTCCTGTATACGTTGCGCCGCGTTGGTGAGCCGAAGGCGGCTGCCGGTGATACATCCGGCTATATGGACGGGGTCGTTCGCTATGGTGTGATCGCGACTGTCGTCTGGGGAATTGTTGGCTTCCTTGCCGGCACGTTCATCGCCTCGCAACTGGCGTTTCCGCAGCTCAACTTTGAATGGGCACAACCGTATATGAACTTTGGGCGCCTTCGTCCGTTGCACACCTCGGCGGTGATTTTCGCCTTTGGTGGTAACGCACTGATTGCGACGTCGTTCTATGTTGTGCAGCGCACCACGGCGGCGCGTTTGTGGGGTGGCAACCTCGCATGGTTCGTCTTCTGGGGTTACAACCTGTTCATCGTTCTGGCCGCGACCGGGTACCTTTTGGGCGCGACTCAGTCCAAGGAATACGCAGAACCAAGCTGGTACATTGACCTGTGGCTGACCATCGTCTGGGTCGCCTATCTGGCGGTGTTCGTTGGTACATTGGTCAAGCGCAAAGAACCGCACATCTATGTGGCGAACTGGTTCTACCTGTCCTTCATCGTCACCGTTGCCATGCTGCACGTGGTCAACAACCTGGCGATCCCAATCTCGATCTTTGGCTCTTCATCGGTTGAAGTGATGGCCGGGGTGCAGGGTGCAATGACCCAGTGGTGGTATGGCCACAACGCCGTGGGCTTCTTCCTGACCGCGGGTTTCCTTGGCATGATGTACTACTTTGTGCCCAAGCAGGCCGAACGCCCTGTGTTCAGCTACAAACTGTCGATCATCCACTTCTGGGCGCTGATCTTCTTGTACATCTGGGCCGGTCCACACCACTTGCACTATACCGCGTTGCCTGACTGGGCCGGTACGCTTGGCATGGTGATGTCGATCATCCTCTGGATGCCGTCCTGGGGTGGTATGATCAACGGTCTGATGACGCTCTCGGGCGCCTGGGACAAGTTGCGCACCGATCCCGTGATCCGGATGATGGTTGTGTCCATCGGCTTCTACGGCATGTCGACCTTTGAAGGCCCGATGATGTCCATCCGCGCGGTGAACTCGCTCAGCCACTACACTGACTGGACCATTGGTCACGTTCACTCCGGCGCACTTGGCTGGAACGGCATGATCACCTTTGGCGCGCTCTACTTCCTCGTGCCGCGTTTGTGGAACCGCGAACGGCTTTACTCGCTCAGCCTGGTGTCCTGGCACTTCTGGCTGGCGACCATCGGCATCGTTCTCTATGCGGCGTCCATGTGGGTGACCGGCATCATGGAAGGCCTGATGTGGCGCGAAGTTGATGCGAACGGCTTCTTGGTCAACTCCTTTGCCGACACCGTGGCAGCCAAGTTCCCGATGTATGTGGTCCGTGCACTCGGCGGTCTGATGTACGTCGCAGGCTCGCTGATCATGGCCTATAACCTTTGGATGACCGCAACGCGGGGCGAGGCTGCGGCCAAATCCCCCGCTGCGGCGCCGGCAGAATAAGGAAAGCTGGATATGTCCATACTCAACAAGCACAAGATCCTCGAAAAGAACGTCACGCTGCTGCTGGTTTTCAGTTTCATCGTAGTGACGATCGGTGGGATCGTGGAAATTGCGCCCCTGTTCTACCTTGAGAACACGATCGAGGAAGTGGAGGGCGTGCGCCCCTACTCCCCGCTCGAACTTGAAGGGCGCGACATCTATGTTCGCGAAGGGTGCTATGTGTGCCACAGCCAGATGATCCGCCCCATGCGGGACGAGACAGAACGCTATGGCCACTACAGCCTTGCGGCGGAATCGATGTATGACCGTCCGTTCCAGTGGGGATCAAAGCGGACCGGGCCAGACTTGGCCCGCGTCGGCGGTCGCTACTCGGATGCATGGCACGTGGCACACCTGCGTGACCCGCAATCGGTCGTTCCGGAATCGATCATGCCGAAATATGCGTTCTTGTCCAACACGCCCATCAATGGCGAATACGTGGCCGACAAGATGTCGACGCATAAGTTCCTCGGTGTTCCCTACACTGACGAAATGATTGAAAGCGCTCGCGCCGATTTCATGGTGCAGGCAAATCCCGATGGCGATTGGGACGGGCTGCTGGAACGCTATCCCGGCGCGCAGACCCGTAACTTCGACGATGAACCCGGTGTCTCGGAAATGGACGCCTTGGTTGCCTACCTTCAAATGCTCGGCACGCTGGTTGATTTCTCGACCTTCACGCCCGACGCAAGCCGATAGGAGGGGCGAGCATGGAAACCTACGTCTTTCTTCGGGAAGTAATGGGCAGCTTTGGCCTTGTGCTGATGTTCATCTTCTTCGTGACCACGGTTCTTTGGGTCCTCACAGGGCGCAAGGAAAGCTACCAGGATACCGCAAAGATCATCTTTCGTCACGACAACGGCCCGGCAGACACCACGGGCGAGCGGCAGGAAAAGACTGACCGCGACAGCCGCAAGGAGGCGCGGTCATGAGCAAAAAAGCCGACGACAAGCACGAAAATGATGTGCCAACCACGGGCCACAGCTGGGACGGGATCGAAGAATACGACAACCCGATGCCGCGTTGGTGGCTGTACACCTTCTATGCCTGCATCGTCTGGGGCATCGGCTATACCATCGCCTATCCGGCATGGCCTATGATCAACCAGGCCACATCCGGTTTGCTGGGCTATTCGACACGTGGTGCACTGGCCGAAGACTTGCAGTCTGCCGAAGCTGCGAACGCGGCCATCAATGAGCAACTCGTGTCCGTCGCCCTGACAGAGGTCAGCGCGGATCCGCAGTTGCAGCAATACGCGGTCAATATGGGCGCGGCGGTGTTCCGTACCAATTGCAGCCAATGCCACGGGTCCGGTGCAGCGGGGGCTGTTGGCTTCCCGAACCTGCTGGATGACGCGTGGCTTTGGGGCGGAACAGTGGATGCCATCCATGACACGATCGCGCATGGCATTCGCAACGAAGATGACCCCGATGCGCGGTATTCCGAAATGCCCGCGTTTGGTGAGATTCTGTCCGGCGAAGAGATCGAACAGGTTGCGCATTACGTCTATACCATCGGTGGCCGTGATCCGCTGAACGCTGACCTGGCTGCAGCGGGCGAAGAAACATTCCTCTATGAATGCGCTGCGTGCCACATGGATGACGGAAGCGGCAATGTCGACCTAGGCGCTCCAGCCCTGAACGACGCGATCTGGCTCTATGGTGGCGATATCGATACCATCATCGAAACCGTCACATACAGCCGCTTTGGCGTCATGCCTGCCTGGGGCTTGCGCCTGACCGACGCAGAAGTGGCTGCCGTGGCAACCTATGTACACGGGCTTGGCGGCGGCGTTACCGAAGCCGAATAACTCGGTCAGTGAACACAACTTTGAAAGGGGCCGCACCGCTGCGGCCCTTTTTTGTGTTCAAGATGGCTTCAGGTTGCTTGTCGAACGTGGCGGCACAGATACGGCCCCGGCCAACAGTGCCGGTCTGATCCCGCGCCGTCGCAGGCGGTAAAGCTGTGGCGTGTCGCCGCGATTGCTCGTGTTGATGGGCGCTATCCGGCACAATGGCGCCTTTTGTGTTTATGCTTCGTGAGGACAGGTGCCTGTATGGCCAAACAATGCGCGCGGGGTGGACATGCTGTCACGCCGGGGTGACGTTTGATGCAGGTCAATTACCTTATCAAATGATAATGGCAGATACAGCATAACCCGAGCACTGCGATGGATTCCCTGAGATGAGCACGACCGAAGAAACTCCTCCGAACTTATACGCCGCACGCGAGCCGATCTTTCCGAAGCGCGTTTCTGGCCGCTTCCGGAACCTGAAGTGGCTCATCATGCTGGTGACGTTGGGGATTTACTACATAACGCCGTGGTTCCGGTGGGATCGAGGTCCGGCCTTGCCGGATCAGGCCGTGCTTGTGGATCTCGCCAACCGGCGCTTTTTCTTCTTTTTCATCGAAATCTGGCCGCACGAATTCTACTTCGTTGCCGGATTGTTGATCATGGCCGGGCTTGGGCTTTTCCTGTTCACCTCGGCACTTGGCCGGGTCTGGTGCGGGTATACTTGCCCGCAGACAGTGTGGACTGACCTGTTCATTCTGGTTGAGCGATGGATCGAAGGGGATCGCAACGCGCGCATTCGTCTGCTTCGCCAGAAATGGGACTTTCGCAAGGCACGCCTGCGCGTGACAAAATGGGCCGTCTGGATGCTGATCGCGGTGGCGACAGGCGGGGCTTGGGTTTTCTATTTCACCGATGCACCGACCCTTTTGCGGGATTTGTTCACGTTCAATGCTCACCCCGCAGCTTACACGACCGTGGCGCTCTTGACGGCGACCACCTTTGTGTTTGGCGGGCTGATGCGCGAACAGGTCTGCATTTATGCCTGCCCGTGGCCGCGTATTCAGGCGGCGATGATGGACGAAGATACCATCACCGTTGCGTACCGGGATTGGCGCGGTGAGCCGCGCGGCAAGCATCGCAAATCTCACGCAAAGGTCGCCGCAGAAACACACACAGCCACGGCCGAAGGTCAGGCCAGTGTTGCCGTCGATGTGGGCGATTGTATCGACTGCAACGCGTGCGTGAACGTCTGCCCAATGGGGATCGACATTCGCGATGGTCAGCAGTTGGAGTGCATCACCTGCGCGTTGTGCATCGACGCCTGTGACGAGATCATGGACAAGATCGGCAAGCCGCGCGGCCTGATTGCCTATATGGCACTGACCGATGAACAGCACGAACGATCGGGCGAAGAGAAGATCCCGATCTGGCAACACATCTTCCGTGTGCGCACAATCATGTACACCGTCCTTTGGGCCGCGGTCGGGGTTGGGCTGGTTGTTGGCCTGTTTATCCGCCCGGATCTGTCCATCACCGTCGCGCCTGTTCGTAACCCGGTCTATGTCACGATGTCTGACGGCACTATTCGCAACACCTATGATGTGCGACTGCGCAACAAGTACGGCGAGGATCGACCCTATCAGATAACCATCACCTCCGACGCAGTTCTGCTGGTCGAAGCAGAGGGCAGCGAATCCGGTCTGGTTACTGTTCCGGCCGACTCTACCAAGCTGCAGCGCGTGTATGTCATGGCGCCGCAAAACAGTGTTGCTGCAAACAGCGCAGTCACCGATCTTGAGATTTGGGTCGAAGACACAGTGAGCGGTGAGCGGGCTGTCAAGGATACCGTCTTCAACGGAAGGGAAAACTGATGCGCGAGATCACAGGCCGGACAGTTCTGTTTGGTATGATCGGGTTCTTCGGAGTCATCATAAGCGTGAACCTTGTTATGGCCTGGTTTGCGGTCAACACGTTCTCTGGCCTCGAAGTGCAGAATTCTTATGATGAAAGCCAAGGCTATGATGCGGCTCGTGATGCGCAACTCGCCTTGGGTTGGGATGTGGCGGCAGAGTACACGGATGGCCGGTTGCAGATCGCCTTTACCAATGCCGAAGACGGCACGCCCGCAGAAGTGGCTGACCTCACCGCTTTGGTGGGGTGGGCGACCTCTGTTCGGGATGACTTCACACCCAACTTCATCTATCTCAATGGGGTGTTCAGTGCCCCGGCAGACCTTGAGCCGGGCAACTGGAACATTCGTCTGACGGCGACATCTGTCGATGGCACGACCTTTCGGCAACGTCTGCCGCTTTACGTGAAACCCTGACAGGGCAAACCGCATGACCGCCACTGACTATCCTGAAGCATCAAGCGGGGCAGCGTGCCCCGCCTGTGCCGTGACACCATCGGCTCAGGTTCTGGCGCGTCATGCAGCGCGGGCACGCGAAGCCAAGATCATGCTGTCGTTACCCGGCATGCATTGCGCAGGGTGCATTTCCAAGGTGGAACGCGCTCTGGCGGCACATCCGGGCGTGCGCGAGGCGCGCGTCAACCTCACGCAGAAACGCGCGAGCGTCACCGCAGAGCCCGACATCACGCCAGAGGCACTTGTCGAAACGCTTGCGCGGATTGGCTATGACGCACACGAGCTTGACGCACAAACCGTCGCCCTGACAACGACCGACCGTGCCGGGCGGGAACTGCTCATGCGGCTCGGGGTTGCAGGGTTTGCCGCGATGAACGTCATGCTGTTGTCCATTTCTGTCTGGGCCGGGGCAGAGGATGCCACCCGCGATCTTTTCCACTGGATCAGCGCCGCGATCACGTTCCCGGCGATCTTGTTCGCGGGCCAGCCGTTTTTCCGCAATGCGTTTGCCGCGCTTCGGCATGGCCGCCTGAACATGGACGTCCCGATCACACTGGCGATACTTTTGGCTGTAGCCACGTCCCTTTGGGAAACCGCGATGTCGGGGCACCATGCTTATTTCGATGCGGCGCTGATGCTGACCTTCTTCTTGCTGGCTGGGCGGTATCTCGATCACCGCACCCGTGCCATCGCCCGCAGCGCCGCCGAAGAACTGGCTGCACTTGAAGTGCCCCGCGCCATTCGCCGCGCAGCCGATGGCACCGAGGAAACTGTTCCCCTGACGGCGCTTTGCGTTGGCGATCTGGTGGTGGTGCGGCCCGGCGGGCGTATTCCGGTGGATGGCATCATCACCGAAGGCGCGTCGGAACTGGACCGATCCCTGCTGACGGGCGAAACGCTGCCTGTGCAGGCTTTGCCGGGCACGGCGCTCAGCGCGGGGGAATTGAACCTGACCGGCCCCCTGGTGCTGCGCGCCACGGCGATTGGCCCCGACAGTTCGCTGCACGCCCTGACCGACCTTGTGGCCGTGGCGGAAAGCGGGCGGACGAATTACAATTCTCTAGCGGATCGCGCGGCCAAGCTTTACGCGCCCGGCGTGCACATCCTGTCGGCTTTGTCCTTCGCGGGGTGGTACATTGCGACCGGCGATCTGCGGCAGGCTGTAAATATCGCGGCCGCCGTTCTGATTATCACATGCCCCTGCGCGCTTGGTCTCGCAGTGCCGGCCGTGACCACGGCGGCGTCGGGGCGTCTGTTCCGGCAGGGGCTGCTGATCAAGTCAGGCACAGCCCTCGAACGGCTGGCCTCTGTGGGAACTGTCGTCTTCGACAAGACCGGCACTCTGACTGGCGGAACACCAACCCTGATCCCTGCGCCGCAGATGGACGCGGAAACGCTGGCGCTTGCCGCAGCACTGGGAAAGGGGTCCGCACACCCATTGGCCCGCGCGTTGGTTCTGGCGGCACAGGCCAAGGGGTTGGAAGCACCGGAGCTTGATAGCCTGCGCGAAGTGCCCGGTTACGGCATTGAGGCCATGCAGGACGGGGTCATAGTTCGGCTCGGTCACAGCGACTGGCTTGGCGGTCAGCTCGATGTAAATGACACGGCCCTTTCAACCTGGCTGCAAATCGGCGATGCCGCGCCCGTGGCGTTTCGCTTTGCGGACCAGTTGCGCCCCGGCGCTGCTGAAGCGGTGGCAGGGCTGAAGCGACAGGGGCTTTGCGTCAAGCTGATCTCGGGCGATACACCCGGTGCCGTGGCCGCGGTCGCGGCGCAAGTTGGCATCGATGATTGGCAAGCGCAAACAACACCTGCCGGAAAGGCACAGGCGATCAAAGACATCGAGGGCGGCGTCCTGATGGTGGGCGACGGTCTGAACGACACGGCGGCCCTTGCGGCGGCCGACGTGTCCATTTCGCCTGCGTCTGCTCTTGATGCCGCGCGTGTGGCGTCCGACATCGTGTTGCTGGGTCAGGATTTGGCAGTTCTGGCCGACGCCCGTTTGGTCGCCGTACAGGCGACGCGCCGCATCCGCGAGAATTTCCGCATCGCCACGGTTTACAACATCGTCGCTGTGCCTTTGGCTGTGGCCGGACTGGCCACGCCCTTGATTGCGGCACTGGCGATGTCCGCGTCATCAATCACCGTATCGCTGAATGCCCTTCGGATAGCTGGCAAAGGCAAGTCGCGCCGTCCGGCGCGCGCTGCGCAAGCCGGGCAAGTGCAGGCTGCGGCAGGAGTGATCGGCTGATGGATGTCTTGCGGTTTCTTATTCCGGTCTCTCTGGGCCTCGGTGGGCTTGGCTTGCTGGCGTTCTTTTGGACGTTGCGCAGCAATCAGTACGAAGACCCTGACGGCGACAGCCGGCGCATTCTGACAGATGATTATGACGACGCGCCAAAGCTGCAAGATAAGGCGGGCACGTCGGAAACGCCGACGAAACCTAACCAACAATAGCCGCCCACGAGTGGGCAGTCCGAAAGGCGGCGATCCAAGATTTTGAGCCGGATGAGGTGAACCCGGTCATCAAAAAACCCGCCATGCGAACATGGCGGGGCAGTTTGGCGGTGGTTGTCTCAGTCTTGAGCCGAGGTGCCGATCATTACGGCCCCATCGTTTCGCAGTTTTGCTGCCGGGCACTCAGCCGCTGGCAAGCTAGCGCGGCGCTTCGTTGGTCCATCCCGCTGAACTGTGCGGAAAAGCCGGTTTGCTTTTTCACGACTTTGCGCAGCGCGGAATCAAGCGTGTCGATCTCGATCAGCGCAGTGCGAAGCAATATCCGTTCCGCCTCGTAACGGCTGGCATAGGTTCCAACGCTGATCCCCCATACATCGCCATCCGACGTGGATACGCTTCCCACTAGAACCGTTTCTGGTTCGGGTGCGGGCGCAGGGGTGCTGGTCCCTTTGGATGAGAACGTGATGACAGCCGGGCGCGGCGGCGGTGCGGGGGACACAGCGGTTGCAAACGCCGATGTGGTTGCAGATGCCGACGCGATTTCTACCGACGCAGTGTCAGGCGTTCCTGATGCCTCGGCCACTGCGATGCTTGCGGGCAGACTTCCGGGCGTCGTGCCCGGCAGCAGTGCCGTTGCAACAATGTCGTCTGTCACACCAGCCGTTGAGGCTGCTTGAGCTGCGCCAAGGTCCTGAATTTGTTCGCTTACAGTTTCCGTGACTGCGGCAATCACCGCGTCCACCCGGATCGGGCGCGGGGTCGGACGGTCGCTGGTCGCAACAGCCAGCCGAACCGAGGTCGCAACGGCATTGGACTTGGGCGAACTGCGGGCGATCTGGGTCAGGTTTGGCCGCACAGGGCGGACTTCGGCAACCCGGTTGGGCGCACGGCTGAAGCCCATGTCGAGAAGTTCTGCCACACGTGCATTGCGCGATGCACCAGAGCTTCCGCCAAACATGGTGGCGATGATCCGCTTGTTGCCACGTTCTGCCGACGCGACAAGGTTGAAGCCAGCGGCGCGCGTATACCCAGTTTTGATTCCGTCGGCCCCTTTATAGGCGTTCAGAAGCTTGCGGTTGGTGTTGTAAACCGTCTTGCCATTCGCGTCCGCCGACCGACGTGAGAAAAGGTGATAGTAGTCGGGGAAGTGATAGAACAGCGCCCGGCCCAGTGTCGTCATGTCCCGCGCCGTGGAGAGGTGTCCCGACTGGGTCAGCCCGTGAGCGTTCTTGAACGTGGTGTCGTTCATCCCCAAAGCGCGTGCTGTGCGTGTCATGCGCGTGGAAAAAGCCGATTCCGATCCGGAAATCGCTTCGGCCAGTGCCGCCGCGGCATCATTGGCCGATTTCACGGCAGACGCGCGAATGAGATAGCGCAGTTGAATCCGCTGGCCTTCTTTCAGGTACAGCTTCGAGGGTGGTTTTGACGCTGCATTGCGCGACACGCGGACCGGAGAATCGAGCGAAATTTCGCCCCGTTCCACCGCGTCGAACACCACATAAAGCGTCATCATCTTTGTCAGCGACGCGGGGTGAAGCCGCGTGTCTGCGTTGCGAGAGTGAAGGACTTTGCCCGACCGGGCGTCGATTACCATCGCGGCATAGGGCGCTGCCGCTGCGGCACTAGCCGCCATTACTACACACGATACCATCGCCCAGCCCCGGACGAGTCGCGTTATACGCTGCATGTGTCACCTGCCTATGTGTCTGCCTGCTGCCGATTTTTCGGTCAACATAGTTGCCTGTACATTAACGCTAGCACAGAAATGTTTGATCACGCACCAGATTCCTTTGGATGACGTGGCTGAAACTGAAATTTTTCTGACTGATCGGAACTCGTGGCTGTAAGGCGCACATGTCGCGGTGCCCAAGGGGCAACCCCCAATGGATTGGGGTCAGTCCTGTTGCAAAAGCGCAACGAGCGCGCCCAGATCTGCGATTTCGCGATAGCGTGGGTGCCCAGTTGGCGGCTCGGCATGTTCCAATTCCCAGCTCAATCCGTGGGGCACATAGACCCCCCAGCCACCGGCATCGATGCTGGGGCGCACATCCGATTTCATCGAATTTCCCACCATCATCGCTTTTTCAGGCCCGTCGCCGTGATCGGCAAAAATCCGGGCATAGACTGGCGGCGTCTTCTCTGAAACGATCTCGACCCCGGAAAACAGATCACCAAGACCCGATTGGGCGAGTTTCCGTTCCTGATCCAAAAGATCGCCCTTGGTAATCAACACAATGCGGTGCGTCTGTGCCGCTGCTTCGACGGCCTCTTGGGCATGTGGCAGCAAATCGATCGGGTGGGCCAACATGTCTTGCCCTGCCTCAATGATCTCGCGAATGACGCGCGCGGGCACTTTGTCCTCTGTCACCTCGATGGCCGTTTCGATCATCGACAGAACAAACCCTTTGACCCCATAGCCATAGTGACCAAGATTGCGGCGCTCAGCCTCGAGCAACCGCTCAGTCAGGTGATCTTGCTCTGCATGGTCCTTCAGAAGATCGGCGAATCGCTTTTCGGTAAGACGAAAATAGTGTTCGTTGTGCCAAAGTGTGTCGTCGGCATCGAACCCGATGGTGGTAATCTCGTGTATCATGGGTTTGCCCTTCGGCGAACATGTTCGGCTGCAACTGGCGTCTCGCCCCTTTTCAGGCGGGCACCGTCGATTATATGGTGACGTCAGTCCGGTGATGTGAAAACCGTGGAGTATGGAATTGCAAGCTTTTCCGCCGACCCTTGCCGCAGATGCGCCAAACGATCCTGATGATGATGTGGGGTTCGTCACCAAGACCCGTACCCGCTCGCAACGGCCACCGCTCTACAAGGTTCTCATCCTGAATGATGACTACACTCCGATGGAGTTTGTGGTGCACGTTCTGGAACGGTTCTTCGGGATGACCCATGCGCAGTCGTTTGAATTGATGCTCACCGTGCACAAGAAAGGCGTCGCCGTTGTTGGCGTGTTTTCCTTTGAAGTTGCGGAAACCAAGGTGGGGCAGGTGATGGACTTTGCACGCAGGCACCAGCACCCGCTCCAATGCACCATGGAAAAGGAATAGTCGGCCGCGCCGGTGTACCCAGATTATGTCAGATGTTCGCCTTGACGCGGCCCTGTCGCAGGGGCTGATCCCTGCGCCAGAAGGTGTGCGCACCCTTGTCGTCGGCGCGGGCGCCAGCAGCGCGCTGGCCCGTGATTTCGACACAGCCGTTTTCGTCCAACCGATTCAGCCCGATTACGACAAACTGGTTGCGATGGGGCGCGAGGTGCTGCCGGATGTCCCAGCGCCTGGAACGGCCCCCTTCGATTTGGCGATCATAGCGATCCCGCGCGCCAGAGCACGGGCGCAAGACTGGATCGCGCGCGCGGCCAAGCTGCTTGGCCCGGACGGCCTTTTGATCGTTGACGGGGCAAAGACTGATGGGATCGACAGCCACTGGCGCGTCCTGCGCGGTCGCCTTGATACGCCCGAGTCGCTCACCAAGGCGCATGGCCGCCTGTTCCGGGGGCGCCGAGGCAGCGGCAGCTTCGAAGATCTTGCCGCAAGTCCCACTGTCGCAGCGGTCGGGTTCCGCACTGCGGCGGGCGTGTTTTCTGCCGATGGTATCGATCCCGGCTCTGCCGCCCTTGCCGC
>NZ_SMZO01000043.1 GCF_004358675.1 Meridianimarinicoccus aquatilis
ACCGCGGCTGGCAGCGGCGAAGACGCGATAGCAAGCGGCATGACGGGTATGAATCCGCTCAACGCCAGCGCATCGACATTGTTTGCGCTTGTCAGCCGAATCCGCAACAGGGCGCAGCACCCGGACCCGGATGCCCTGCGCCGGTCGGTCGTCGCCGAAATTCGGGCGTTTGAAAGCCGCGCGATGCAGGCCCGCATCGATGAACGTTCGGTCAAAGTTGCGCGCTACGCGATTTGCGCGACGTTGGATGACGTGGTTCTGAACACGCCTTGGGGTGAAGCATCGGCTTGGTCGACGCAATCAATGGTCGGCACTTTTCACCGTGAAACGGTCGGCGGTGATCGCTTTTATGACCTGCTTTCGCGGCTTGAAAAGGATCCGGCCACGAACATTGACCTGCTGGAGTTTCTCTTCATGTGCCTGTCGCTGGGCTTTGAAGGACGGCTGCGCGTTGAACAAGGGGGGCGGGACAAGCATGCGCAGGTACGTGACGGGCTGGCGCGGATTATTCGCGCGCATCGCGGCGCAGTGGAGCAGGATCTTTCCCCGCATTGGCAAGGGGTCGAAAAGCGTCACAAGCGGCTCTCGGCTTGGCGCCCTGTCTGGATCGCGGTCGCGGCTGTTGGTGCCCTGCTGGGCACAGGATTTATCGGGCTGACTTATGCGTTATCGACCGGCACGGCGGACCTGACTGACCGGTTGGCAGGAATTGACCGCGTTGGTGTTGCCGCGCTTGAACGTCGTGCGCCGCCGGTTATCGCTGTGCCGACGGTCGATGAAGAAGCGCAACTCAAGCGGGTTGCTGGCTTTCTGGACGTTGAAATCAACGATGGGATCGTGAAGGTATTTCAGAACGCCAATACGATTACCGTCCGGCTGACCGGGGCGGGCATGTTCAAATCCGCTTCGGACAGTTTGCAACCGGCATTTGAAACACCGCTGTCACGTGTGGCAGATGCCCTGAACGACACCACGGGGCCGGTGATCATCGCCGGGCATTCTGACAACGTGCCGATCAGGTCCGCGCGTTTTCCAAACAACCTTGCCTTGTCGCTGGCGCGCGCGGAGTCGGTCAAAGACTTTTTGTCGGGAAAAATAAACGATCCAAGCCGCCTCAAGGCGGAGGGCCGCGCCGATAAGGAACCGATTATGTCGAATGACACAGCCGAAGGCCGCGCGACGAACCGGCGGATTGAGATCGTTCTCGTGCGGAAGGACATTCAGTAATGGGCAAGATCTTACGAGCGTTGGGGTCTGCCATTGGCATCACGATCATCGTGGCTTTGTCCTTGTCCCTGTGTATCTGGTTTCTGGGCGGATTCCTTGGGATCGGCGATGCGCGCCCATTGGAAAGCGTTGTGGGCCGGATTGTCGGGCTGGGTGTCTTGTGGATTATCGCGCTGGTTTTGGTGCTGCTTTTCCTGCTGACCGGCCGAAAGCGCGACGCCGAGATGACCGAAGAGATCGTCACGGCAGCGGATACCGCGACCAATGATGACGGAATTGTTCGGGCGGAACTTGACGAGATGCGCGGCAAACTGCGCACGGCGCTTGGCAAATTACGCAAGTCCAAGTTGGGACGCGGGCATCTTTATGATCTGCCTTGGTATGTCATTATTGGCCCTCCCGGCGCAGGCAAAACGACCGCCATCGTCAATTCCGGGCTGCAATTCCCCTTGGCCGACGACATGGGAAAAACCGCCATCGGGGGTGTCGGCGGCACGCGCAACTGCGATTGGTGGTTTACCGACAACGCGGTGCTTGTGGATACTGCCGGGCGCTATACCACTCATGAAAGCGATAGTGACGCCGACAATGCGGCGTGGCTTGGGTTCCTTGGAATTCTCAAAAAGTATCGCAAGCGTCAGCCGATCAACGGGGCAATTGTGGCCATCAGTTTGTCTGATCTGTCTATGCAGGATGAACAGACTCAAAAGAACCACGCTGCTGCGATCCGCCGCCGTCTGAGCGAGTTGCGCGAAAAACTTGGCGTCCGGTTCCCGGTCTATGTCTTGTTCACCAAGGCTGATTTGCTGGCTGGATTCATCGAATTCTTCGACCCCCTTGGCAAAGAGGCGCGCGGGCAAGTCTGGGGATTCACCTTGCCATTGGGCAAGCCCAAAGACGGTGCCGGGCCGCTCGGAGCATTTGACGCTGAATACGGTGCACTTGTGGACCGGCTGAATGCACAGTCACTGGACCGTATGCAGGCGGAAAGCGACACGCAGAAACGAAGCTTGATCGCGGGATTTCCAGCGCAGGTGTCATCGGTTCGCCAAGTCGCCAAAGATTTCCTTTCAGAATTGTTCCAAGACAATCGGTTCGAATATGCGCCCTTGCTTCGCGGCGTGTATTTCACGTCGGGCACGCAAGAAGGCTCGCCCATTGACCGTTTGATGATGGGAATGGCGCGCACCTTTGGCATCGGTCGCCAAGCGATTGGCAGCGGCAGCGGGACGGGACGGTCGTATTTCCTGACGCATTTGTTTGAACGGGTGATGTTCCCTGAATCCGGGCTCGTTTCTGCCGATGACAAGGTGGAGCGGCGTTATCGTTGGTCAAAACGGGCTGCATTGGCTGCGACGCTGCTGGTGGCCGCCGGCATGGGCACGGTTTGGACCAGAAGTTATTTGGGCAACACTCAGCTTGTTGCGGATTTGTCGGCGCAAACCGCACAATATGACGAGGCGGAAAAGCTGATTCCGCCAAGCCCCGTGGGCGATACGGACCTGCCTGCCGTTGTGCCGGCATTGAATATTCTCAGGGACATGCCTGTAAATCCAGCGACGGGTGAGGCCGAAATTCCCGAAGGTTTGGGATGGGGGCTGTATCAAGGTGACATTGTCGGCACACAAGCGCAGCAGGCCTACCGGGCCGCGCTGAACGAACACTTGTTGCCGCGCCTGTTGTTGCGGCTGGAAGAACAGATGCAGAGCAACATCAACAACTCTGATCTGCTCTATGAAGCCCTAAAAATATATCTGATGCTGGGTTTGATCGGCCCGATGAATGCGGATCAAATCACTGAGTGGATGCAAGTAGATTGGCTGTTGGCTTACCCTGGTCCGCAGCGGGCGGAATTGCGCGATGACCTGGGCCTGCACTTGCAGGCCATGTTGAACCAACCAATGGATCAGATCACGCTGAACAACGATCTGGTAACTCAGGTTCAAGGCGTGTTGGCCCGGATGCCTCAGGCGCAGCGAGTCTATAACGGAATTATCAACAGTTCAGCTGCGACGCAGCTTCCGCAATGGCGGCTCACGGACGTTGGCGGCCCTTCTCTCGCGCGGGCCTTCGTCAGGTCCAGCAATGTTCCGCTAAGCGAGGGAATTCCCGGCATTTACACCTATGATGGCTTCAACGGCGTTTTCTTGGGTGAGGCCCTCGGCGTTGCGGAACGCATACAGCGCGATGCTTGGGTTCTGGGCGAAGACTATGCCGTAGAGCAAAGCGATGCGTCTCTGTCTGCGCTCAGCCGGGATGTTCTTGACCTGTATTACAACGACTTCATCGCACAGTATGACAAGATGTTGGCAGAGCTGGATATCATACCGCTGGTGTCCCTTAGTCATGCGGTCGAAGTGACAAATGTGCTGTCTGGGCCAACCTCACCCATTGTGAACGTGCTCAACGCAGTTGCGCAGGAAACGGAACTGACGCGCGCGCCCGAGCCAGAAGAAGACGAAGGCGGCGCTTCCGGCGATCAGGCGGCCGCAGCAGGAAAAGTTGCTGGCAAAGCTTTGAAGGTGAAGGTCCCGAAGCTGAGCCCGGCTGCTGCGAAGCTGTTGAAGACGCTGAATACATCGCAGGGCGGAACAGGCGAGATCCCTGACCAACCCGGCCAGTATGTCGAGGATCGGTTCCAATGGTTGCAGGACCTTGTCAGCGCCCCTGACGGTCAACCCTCGCAGCTTGACTTGATGATTCAATCGCTGACGCTGGTCTATCAGGAACTCAACAAGCTGAATTTTGCAGGCGGACTTGGTACGCCGGATACGCAAGTGTCGGCCCTTGCGCAGTTTCAGGCAGACGCGGCCCGCCTGGAAGGTCCGATGCAACGCTGGGCGCAACAGATTGCTGTTGGCTCGTCCGGGATTACGGCTGACAGCACGCGTGCAGGGTTGAATGCCCAATGGCAAGCCAGCGTGCTGCCTATGTGTAACCAAGCGACATCCAGCGCATACCCATTTGACCGGCGTGCCGCAGCCGATATTTCTATGGCGGATTTTACGCGACTGTTTTCGCCGGGTGGGTTGATCGACAGTTTCTTCACCCAAAACCTTGCGGAATATGTCGACATTCGCACCCGGCCCTGGACTTGGAAATCTGGCGGCGGCGGTGATCTGGGTATTTCGCAATCGGTCTTGCAGCAGTTTCAGTATGCATCTGAGATCCGAGACGCGTTTTTCGCGGCTGGGCCGGTCGCGGGCGTGCAGTTTCAGATCACGCCATATTCGCTCGATCCAAATGCAGAGGCGATCATCCTTGAGATTGATGGGCAAACGATTTCCTATCAAAGCAGCGGTAGCCAGCCACGCCCGTCATCTGTGTCATGGCCCGGAAGTGTCGGGCTGGCGCGGGTCACCTTCCTGCCGCCAACGCGCGACTCTGAAAGTGCGTTGAACCGTGATGGTCCGTGGGGGTGGTTCCGTTTGCTTGATGCCGCCGAAATACGTGATACCAGCGCTTCAGACCGCAAGAGGGTGATCTTTAGTATCGGCGGGCGGATTGCAATTTTTGAAATGCAGGCTGGGTCGGTTCTAAACCCCTTCGCGCTGCCAGCTTTGTCAGCGTTCAGCTGCCCAGAAACTTTCTGACGGTGGCTGGCTTCGGTGCCTTTGGGAAGATGCCCACTTTGGGTGACTTTTTCCGGTTCGACCTGCCGCAGGATTTCGTTGTTGCTTGGGACCGTTGGCTGCAAAGGGGGCTGGTTCAGGTGCGCGCCGATCTTGGGGCGCGTTGGGCCGAATGCTATACGTCCGCACCGATCTGGCGGTTTACGTTAACGGCAGGGCTTGCCGGGTCATTTGGGGCGCAGGGTATCGTTATGCCGTCAATAGATCGGGTCGGTCGGCAATTCCCGCTGACGCTGGCTGCGCCCATACCGGCCGGCAGATCAGCCGTTCTTGGCCACCTTGGCGCGACCCGGACCTTTGAAGCGTTGGAAACCATTGCGCTTGATGCGCTTGGGGATGTGATGACGCTGCCGCGCCTGACAGAACGGGTGCGCGGCGTACGATTGCCGGTTTTGCCCGGTTTGCCCGAGTGCGCAGTGTCGCCGGGTCTATTGGCGATCAGCGTATCCGATGGAACAGACGTGTCCCACACGATTGCAGCCCATGAGGCGGGACACCGGTTCAAGGCACCTTCGATCTGGAGTGCGGCTCTTTCTGGCGCTGACAGAGTGATGCTGGCGGAAGGGTTGCCCGGCCCACGCCGGATGCGTGGTCTGTTTGATCTGGGCGCGGATGTTTGGCGCGACATTCCTGCGAGTGAAAGGATCCTGTCATGAGTGGTTTAAGGTACAATGCAGTCACCCATGTGGGGCGCGTCCGAAAAATCAATGAAGACAGTATTCTGGCGCTGCCGGATCAGGGAATTTGGGTCGTGGCTGACGGTATGGGCGGGCATGCGGCGGGTGATTTTGCATCACAAACCGTCGTCGAAACCGTAGCGGCGCTGCCGCATAATCTTGAGCCCGCTGACCGGATGCGGGGACTCCGCGGTGCCATCCAGAAAGCGCATGACGCGATCCAGATCGAGGCGGAAAGAAAAGGGGGCGTCACGATTGGCGCTGCGGTTGTTGCACTCATGATTGCCGATGGTCATTTCGTGGCGTTCTGGTCAGGCGATAGCCGTCTGTATCTTTACCGAGATGGGGTGATTGATTTGCTGACGTCGGATCATTCTGTCGTGGCCGAGTTGGTTAAGTCAGGTCAAATGACGTGGGACGAAGCCGAAATGCACCCGCATTCAAATGCGATTACTCATGCTGTTGGCGTCGGCGACGCACCCGGTCTTGAGAAAATTCGTGGGGTTGTCCGCCCCGGCGACCGGTTCTTGCTATGCTCTGATGGGCTGAACAAGTACGCAGGGTTTGAAACCCTGCGCGGGGTTCTCGAAAGCGCCCCGATTGAGACTGCCACCGAAACACTGCTCCAAATCGCCCTTGATGGTGGGGGCAAGGACAATATTTCGGTGATAGTTGTGGATGTTTCCTGAAGCGGTTTTCGATCAGGGTTTCAGGGTCGTCAAAATGCGCGAATCCAGCGACACCACCCGATCCCGTCGTTCACCCAATGCGTCGGCATACCCGAAAGCGGATTCCGTTGTCGGGCGCATGCCATCGAGAAACTGTGCACCAGACCGGATCACCAGCACCTGTGTTTTGCCAAGCGCGGTTTCATCGACCACAAATGCCAGCTTCTTACCACCGGACTCTGCAGCTTCGGCAAGGGTGTGGGCAAGGCGTATGGTTACCGGGCCAGTTTGCCCTTCGCGCAGCGCTTCGATGCTGTTTTCTGTGCGGTTCACATTTGGCATCAGGTGAAACACTTTTCCGGACACATCCAGAGCCGAGACAAAGACGAAACCGTCCGTAACATCCGCGGGAATGACAAGGTCAATTACTGGGTTCTGACCGACAAAGAATGTCCCGCCGTCATTTGGCGCTCCTGTGTCGCCAAAGCTGAACAGAACCTTGAAGTCCCCCGAGGGCGCGTCTGGCAAAACAGAATCGAACATGCATAGGGTTTGGTTGAGCACGTCTGCCTTTACATCCACTTCCCGGTGGCCTGAAATTCGTTGGATTGCATCCACCAGACCGTCGCGCGCGCCTTCTGACGCAATTCTGCCACCTACACGAATGAGATCCGCGTTGGTGTATCCAAGCTGTGGCGCATCGATCAGGTGCAATGGGCCGCAGTCTTCATACGCTTTCAGAATAGGATCGAGAACAGACGCAGCAAGAACCCGAGGGCCAAGTTCTACTGCTGCATCCATCTGAAGCCCGGATGAATTGGCGACAAGACTGAGCTCACGGTTCAGTTGCTCATATTCATTGCGGTCAAACGTCAAAGCCTCGACCCGGACATCGTTGTTCACAACTTCGATGCGCCATTCTGGAAGTGTGTCGACGGAGTCCAGAATATCGATGACAGCATTGCCCCAATTCTCGGTAATGTTGCCGCGGGCAAGTGTGAAGTTGCTGCTTCCGTTCAACTCTAAAACCATCTGGGCCAGAGTATTGGAAACGTCTTCGGACGGGACCGACCCTTCGCCGTGGATATTGCCAGTTACCGGGTGTTCGATAACCAGTTTATAGGGCTCGGCAAGAGGTAGCGATGGGCCAAGCAACGTGTCCAAAGCCCCGCTAAAATATGCGCCGGCCCCCGCTGCTGCCAGAACAACAACCGAAGCTGCTGCCACCAAGCCGCCGCGCCCCTTTTTGGACGTGGGCGGTGATGTCGGGGTTGGTGCAGGGCGGGAAGGTGGAGCGACTTTTGCGGCCGGTGTCGCCGGACGCGGCGCAATGACCGTGGCCTCTTCCATCGGATCTTCGGTGACGGTGTTGCGAATGAGATCCAGAACCGCGTCGATGTTCTGCAATCTCATTTGCGGATCAACGACCGTCATCCTGTCGATCAGTGTTTTCAGCGGCTCGGGAACACCATCTGTATCGAGGGGCGTTCCCTTTTTCTCGATCACTTCGAGCGGGTTATTCCCCATATCCGGGGCTTTGCCTCTGAACGTTGCAAGCAGCAAAGCTCCCAAAGAATAGATATCAGACCGTGCATCGCTGTTGCCGCTCAGTTGTTCGGGGGCAGCGTATGCGTATTTTCCAGCGAACTCGTTCCCGACAATTGTTTCAGCGCCGGGGTTCGTATCCTTTGCGATCCCGAAGTCGATTATGACGGCTTCCGCAGGGTTGCCGTTACGCAGAATAATATTGTCCGGCGACAGATCACGGTGGACGATCAATTTCGAATGGGCGGCTTTCAGACCTTCGGCCACACGTTCAGCGACAATCAAAAGATCGGTCGCGTTCATGCCCCCTTGCTTCAGTTTTTTATCCAGCCCGGGCCCGTCGACGAAGTCCATGACCAGAAAAACGTCGCCATTGTCGTTTCGCTGGTTGTGGTAGTAGCGGACGATGGCGTCGTGCCTGATTTCGCGAATATCCTCTTCGCGGGTCATGAGGTTGAGAAACCCTTCGTCCTGCGAGAATTCAGCCCGCAGAACCTTGAGAGCGACGCGGTTCCCCGAAATTTCACTCCGGGCTTGATATACTTCAGACGTACCGCCGCGACCCAATGTGGCTTCGATGCGGTATGTATTATTCAAAAGGTCGCCGACCTTGAACGTTGCGCCGCTCATGTCGGGCGATCCTCACGATTTTTATGCGCGGAGTGTCCGCAAATTAAGACGGGCTGTCTCACGTTCAGCCAAGGACCTGAAATTCAACCCGGCGGTTTGCATCTGCCCGCGGATCATCGGGCAAGATCGGAGCGCGTTCGCCAACACCGACTGCTTCAAGGCGCTCTGGCGCAATCCCGCAGTCAGAAACGAGGAAGCGCTTTACTTCTTCTGCGCGAAGTTTGGAAAGACGTTCGTTATAGTCCTCAGACCCTGCAGAGTCGGTGTGTCCAAGAATGCGGAAAACGTTGACATCGATTTGTGCCATCACGTTGCAGAGCGTTGCCAGCTTGGGCTTCTGGTCTTCGCGTAATGCGGCACTGTCAAAGTCGAAGGAAATGTTTATGTTCACCTGCTCTTCGGCTGGCAACGTTTGGAACCCGACCGGGGGTTCGGCATTCGCCGTTACGGTCGTCGCGGGAGCAACCGGGGCTTCAGGCGCTGCCGAAACTTCTGGACCGCTCGACACCGGGGCGATGGAAAGACCGCGCGTCTTTTGCTTGTTGAAGCGTTCGAGGATCTGCTCTTCCGTCATTTCGGCACCATCGATGCCTTGTGCGTGTGCGGCGCCCATGACGGAACACAGACATAAGAGAAGAACAGAAATGCGTTTCATGGTGGTTCACCCTTTCCCGGCATCTTAAAGTATAGCCTACAAGATGCCCCTAATCATCACAATACACTAGCAAGCTTCTGTGCCTTGGGGCACGCCCGCTAGGATTGACTTAGTCTATGCATCAAAGCACGATATTGCTTCCACGTCGTTACCGGAGTTCGGGGCTTGCGCGTCATTATCGGGATAATTATCGTTGCTATCGCCCTTTTGGCCGCCGGGCTGATTTGGTTTGTGATACAATCGATCCCGCCGGGGGACGGGCCGACGACGGCTGCCGGGCGCCAAGGCGGTGCCGCCGTCGATAGCGCAGCACGGATCGACATCGAAGTGCTGCGTAAACAGATCGAAGTGCTTCAAGACGAAGTGCGTTCGCTCAGCGATCAGGTTCGCAGCCTCGCATCCCAGCCAGTGCCGCAAGCTCAAACGCCGGGGAACAATCCGGCCATTAATTTCGGACCGAACGCGATCATTGATACCTATGCTCAAGTTGTTCTGATCGCCCAAAGGCGCAGCATCAACGAAGGCATGCAGGTCGCCACACCGACGTTCCTTGAGGGCTTTCTTGGCAGGCCGCGCGAAACTTTGAACGATACTTGCCAACCAATGACCAACCCGGACCTGAAGCCCATGTTGAAGGTCGAACAGGTCGGACCAGTGCGGGTTCAGATGCTTCAACCCGCGCTCGACAGTCTTGGGCGCGTGCTTGAGAATGTGCGGGCGGCGGATCAGGATCTGTATGACCGGATCAACACTGCCGGGTCTTTGTGTGTACGGCAAATTCGGGGCACGGTCGGGCGTGTTTCCAGCCATTCCTTTGGGCTTGCCGTTGACCTTAACATTGACGGCCAACTGGATACGCTAGGTGATGGAAAGACGCAGCTTGGTCTGACCATTCTTGCCGATTTCTTCCGGGAAGAGGGCTGGATTTGGGGGGCCGGCTTCACGCGCGAAGATTCCATGCATTTCGAAGTCAGCCGCGAGCTTCTTGAGCAGTGGCGCGAAGACGGAAAAATCTGACCCGAAATGACCGGCTGATCAAATGTCGGCCAATGAGTTCGCAATCGTCTGCATGCTGGACACGCGGTCACGAAGGCGCGCAAGTTCCGGGTCGATTGTATTGCTGGTGCCCATGCCATCACTGATCAGCAACGACCGAGTGCTTGCAAAAAACTCTTCTTGCTGGCGAGCAGCCGCCAAACTGTCGTCTACCTCAAGCTTCAGGCGCTCGTCACGTACCTTGGACGGCTCTGCCGCATCAGCGCGCTCGAGCAGCGCAGATCTCATGGCGCTTATGCTGGCATCCATGCGCGCGTTTGTGGTCCTCAAATCCCGCGCCACAGCATTCAGAACCTGTTCCTGACTGCTGTATTGTTCTTGCAGTTGCTTAACGTATCCACCGGCCGCCGCGCCGCCCAGTCGCCCGATTTGAGCGCCGGAAAACGCGCCCTGAACACCGCCCGCTGCCGCGCCGAGCAGCGCACCTGCGCCGGCACCTGCAAGCCCACCTTCGCCGACTGTCTTTTGCAGGTTCTCGCGGCTTTCGCGCACCTCGCGTTCTGCCGGAGTTTCAGGTGTATATGTGACAAACTCGTCACCGCAGGCCGAAACGGCGAGGGACGCCATCACCACAAAAGAGATCCGCCGCATCCGTCGCTGTGTCATGGGCTCGTCTCCCGATCCTGCCAAACTGATCGTAATTGCACGCGCGCCGCGCCGAAATTACTAGGCAGCACGCTAGCGAAGATGCAACACTGTGTCCATAAACCACTTTTCACGTCAGGTTGCAGAGGCAGACACGTCATGCGCGGTATCTTACTTTTCATTGCGTACTGCGCCGGGTTGGCGACGCCGGTTTCAGCTGCGGATCGGGTCGCGCTTTTGATCGGCAACGCGGAGTACAACAAGCCGGAGCTCGCGCTGGCGAATCCAATCAACGATGTGGATGCTCTCTCGGCAAGCTTAATGCGGATCGGGTTCGACGTGATTGTGAGCCGCGACTCGACCCGACGAGAAATGCTCGCCGCGCTGGACCGTTTCAGCATCGAATCGCAGGGGGCCGAGATGGCGATCGTGTTCTACGCAGGACACGGTGTGCAGTTTGCATCGGACAACTATCTTATCGGCGTCGAACTTCAGGAGTTAACCACCCAGGCTGTGACCCAATCCAGCGTGACCTTGAACGAAATCAGGGCCGCCGTGGATGCCGCGCGCGCTGACCTTTCGATCATTATTCTGGATGCTTGCCGCAACAATCCGCTCGTCGAAACCGGTGTCGCAAAGGAAGGACTGGCCCAATCCCGAGGGACTGTCGGCACGTTGATTGCCTATTCTACCGACCCCGGAAATGTGGCTTTGGATGGTGCTGGAACCAACAGCACCTTTACCGAGGCGATGCTTGATCATCTTGCAACGCCGGGCATTGATGTGCGCATTATGTTTGGCCGGGTGCGTCAGGCCGTTGTGCGCGAAACGCGCGGGCTTCAGATCCCTTGGGTGGAAGAGTCGGTACTGGGCGAGCATTACCTCGTTCCCGGTAGCCGACCAAGTTACGTGGATGACGAAGTGCAGGCTTGGCAAAAGGCAGAGCGTGCAGGCAGTTCGGATGCGCTGTCGGGTTATCTGGACCAGTATCCCGAAGGCCTGTTCTCACAGATTGCCCAAAGCCGGATAGAGGCGCTGAACGGCACTGGCCCCGAACCTCAGGACGAAGTGTTCGCCGCGCTCGATGCTTCGCCTGCCGTTGCAGCCTCGTTGGAGTTATTGGGGTATGCGTCCGCGACGCGAAATGCGGGCGATGCGGCGGGAACATATCTGGCGCAGGCCTTCGCAGACTGGCAAGCCACCAAGCGGGCAGGAGCCGGAACAGTTGACCGGCTGGTGGATGAAGGCGCGCAGATGGCTGTGTTCCTGGGCACATACACCGCCGGTGTGCTGCGCAAGGATCTACAGGCGTTTTTGGCGCTGGAGGAAAATTTGAAGCTTGCCGAACAAGATCTGAGCCGCGCTCAGACTGATTTTGGGAATGATCCCGCAGCGCAGCCAGTCTTGGCGGAAATTGCTACGAATGTTGCTGCAATGCGCGTACAGCGGGACGAGGTCGCGGCGCGGCTTGATGAAAGCCGCAGCTATTATCACGACCTGATAAACACGACCGAGGCGAGCTTCATGGACGTGATCTCTATGGATCTGGTCCCGCGCCACGGCGCAACGCGGGGCGGCACCGAAGTTCCAAGCCGCGTTTTGGACGATGCCCAGACGTTTCTGCGGCAGCTCGATATCATGTCTCGCGCGCCCTCGGGGTCGTATGCGTGGCTGACCGATTTTCTGGAGGAGGACTGACCATCACTGTTCGAAATTACGCGCTTCCCGGTGGCCTGATCTTATTGCTCGCGGCCTGTTCGGTTTCTGAAAACCCGGCTGACGGCGGGTTCATTTCGGGTGTGTCCGGGCTTTCGAGCGGAACGTATGACCAACGTATCGACGAAAAAACGGCGGCGGTGGAAACGGAGCGGCAGCGGCAGGCGCAATTGACAGCGGAACTGTCTGGCCTCGAAGCGGAGTACGCAGAGTTGCAGCGCCAGATCATTGCCCAACGATCTCAGGCCGCGGCGGCAGGCAAGCCGATCCCTGCCAGCCTTGATGCAGATGTTCGTGCAACTCTGGCAGCATCGCCGAGTGGCTCAACGGATGCAGCACGTTTGGAAAACTATCGCAAAGCAGTCGCAGATGCGCGGAAACTTTCGAACCAGCTTGCTAATATTTGACGACCCATTAATCATGATTCTAGATGACGCAGGGACATTGCGAAGCGTATGCACGGATTTTCTTTTCGGTGCGGCGCGGGATCACCTGATCAGGCACGGGATTTTAGAATGACCAAGACAAATACACTCGACAAAATGGCGACGGGCCGGACAAGCCTTCTTGCAGCAACCGCGCTGACCGCAAGTTTTATTTTTCCAATCGCTGCGGACGCCGCAGATAACTTTACCATCCGAGTGACAACGAATGGCACGACCGGGTCTGCGACCGCGAAGACGATTGAAGAATTTGCCGACCTTGGCCTGAAATCAAGCGGGTTGGACAGTGTAAACGCTGCCTACACCGACACGTCAGTGGCGACTGCCGATCTGAATTTTCGTGGCCTTCCGATGGTTGTTACCTTTCCCGACAGTGGGCCGGGACTTATTTATTCCATTCCTGAACTTGGGTTCACGAGAGCTTTCAACGCGCAATCAACGCGTGAAGCAAACGGGGATGACCTGGAAGACTATCTGAAGAATGACATCGATGGTCTGCTTAGCAAGGTGTTGGATTATCTGGTTTCAGAAACCGGCACCGACCCGGTCGCAGGTAACCCGGCGTCGTTGCAGGGCACGATGATCGCAGGCGATTTCACAGCGGGGACGGGTCTTGGCCCTGGCAACGGATCTCAGGCCTCAACAGGCGATGGCGGCGGCGAGGGTCGCCGCAATGTCTATGGGATTGGGGCGCGTCTGGGGCAGTACTCGGTCAATGGCAACGACATCACGACAATTGATCTTCCGCTGACATTTGTGCGGCCGCTTGAAGACCCACGGTATGCGCTCATCATCGACATGCCACTGACCTTTGTGGATACGAACGGGTCCGAAACAGTCGCTGCGTCGCTGGGCGTAGGGATGCGCGTTCCGATCACCACGCGCTGGACGCTGACACCAATGCTGCGGGCAGGGGCAACTGGTTCGGTGGACCTTGGGTCATTGGCGGCGCTTTATTCGGGCAGCCTCTCGTCCTCTTACAAGTTCAACTGGGGGCAGACCGAGATCAATATTGGCAACATGTTGTCGTACATTTCGACCACAGATGTCAGCGATGCGATTGATGACTATCAGGTGGATTATGATCTGCAGAACACCGTTTCGCGAAATGGCGTCGGCTTTTCTGGTCCACTCAGTTATAAGCTGTTCGGCGCCGAGACGACCTGGGAAGCATCTGTCGTGAACACCCAGATCTTTGGCGATGCTGTCTATATTGACAACTACACGGATATGGCCGTGTCGTTCGGAACCAAGCAATCGCGCAACGGGCTGACATGGGACGCCATCCGGATCGGCTTTACCTACACAGTCGGCAACAACGATTTTCAGGGCGGCCGCATAAACTTCGGCTACCAATTCTGACGTTGGGGGCGATATCGCCCCCTTCCGGCTTGTTCGACGGTGTCTGACTACACCGTGATGCGGGTGGCGCGTGGGATGCCATGGCCATTGGCGTGGCTCGCCGCGAGAACTGGTTCCCATATGCTTGGTACGCGGGTCTCGCGTCTTTTGACGTGTGGGCCAATGAACTCCGCCGCGCGGGCAAGTTCATCCGTCTCTTTTTGTGACAGTCCGGCGATGAACACACTTCCCCCGATCTGGCCGCAATTCAGGGATTGGTGCCGCGCGGCAAAGCTAAGATAGGGCGCGATCAGGATTGTTCCGGGCCGCGCGTGTTCGACGATTTGGTTCTCCATCTTTTTCAAGCCCTCTTCGTTGCGCATGGGGCGATAAAAATAAATGACGTCATAGTCAGCGTATTTGTCAAAGCTAACGGCATCGCCATGAATGGACCCGCATTGTGCGAGGCCCATTGCCTTGAACAATGCCTTGGACGTCCGGGCATACCCTGCATCGTATTCCAGTCCATCCGCGCTGGGAAAAAACTCGAGGGCAGAGACGACTTTCAGCCCCACGCCGCATCCCACGTCCAGAAATCGCGCAGGGTGCCGGTGCCGCTGAGCAAGAAAAACTCGATAGGCCACATGGGCGTGCTCAAGAAACACACTGTTGGCGAGCCCGATGTCTTCAAAACACCCCAGTTGTTGCGATTCTTCGGATTGTTGCAGCGGATTTAGCAGTTTGTGCAGGCTGGTGAACAGCGCGTCGCTGACATGCGCCTGTGTGACCAATGGCTCTGGCCGCCCGTCATAAGCGTAGTATAGCGGCGTGGCCTTGGGGGGAATCTGGCGTGAAATCAGCGCACCCACCTCGTGCCAAAGGTTCATGTCAGATTGCAGCCTGTTGGCCCGGACGCGCAGATCGTACCAGCGTTGGGGCAAGACGGGCCTGCCGCCTTCGGCTTCGGCCTGTTGCGCTGCGTCACGCATCAAGCGCGCCTCAATCATACCGAGCCTCGGCCGCAGACCGGCTACGTCCCGTGAAAGTGCCGTCAACCGTCTTTGGCTTGCGTTGATCCGCGCCCCATTTTGCCCCAAGTGTCGATAGAGCATTCCGGCTATTTCAGTGCATTCTGTGCGTATCAAGGAATAGAAACGATCAACGTCGTGCTCAAGTTTGCCGATCTCGATTTCAGTTTCGCTCTCTGTCTGCATACTTGCGCGCACTCCCAGTTCTTTCCACGACTGTAACGGTGCTTCATGGAATCGCAATTTGTTTGCGGTGTGGTACGTTTGCGCAAAACGGGATAACGTTAGTTAAAGAAAGTCGTGGCGTTCGTATGCCAGACAACGATCAGACAACCGAGGGAGGCTCCGTTGACATCGTTTCAAACCAGCATTTGGGCCAAGTTGCGTGCCTTTCATTTGGCCGCGTTCCTCGCTTTGGGCTTGGTGGCCGCGCCGCTCGCCGTGCAAGCGCAAGGGGCATTTGACGCGGGCTGGACGCTTCAACCCGATGCGTCTGTGTTAAGATTCCAATCGGTGAAGAACGAAACAAAGGTCGAATCCAGCACATTCGCCACATTTAACGGCGAGATTTCCGAAGATGGTCTGGCGACGATCAACATCTTATTGGACTCGATCGACACAAAGGTTGATTTACGCAATGTGCGCATGCGGTTTCTGCTTTTTGAAACCTTTCAGTACCCTGAGGCCGTTATCACCGCGCAGCTAGACCCCGAAATGCTTGCGGATTTGCCGCAACTGCGGCGTAAGATCGTGCCCCTGACCTACACCTTGTCCCTGCACGGTATTACGCAAGAAGCAACAACAGAGGTGGCTGTGACGCTGATCACGTCTGACCTTGTGTCAGTCGCGTCAAGCGCGCCGGTTTCGGTGGCGACCTCATTGTTCGATCTCGATAGCGGCGTGGCGAAACTGGAAGAAGCGGCCAGTGTAAGCATCTTGCCTTCGGCGACGGTAAGCTTTGACTTCATTTTTTCGCGTACAACACGAACTGCGCCTTTGGTCGCTGCGGCACCCGTGATCGCCGAACCAACCAAAGCTGCCATCGAGCCGCAAGGTAATTTTGATTTGGCGGCTTGCAAAGGGCGGTTTGAAATTTTGTCCCGCACAGACAATATCAATTTCGGTTCTGGCAGTGCTCGGTTGGAACCGCAAAGCTCGTTCTTGCTCGACAGTATTGCTGATATCGTGAGCCGGTGTCCCGGGCTGCGCATCATTGTGGCCGGACATACAGATAGCGATGGCGCCGCCTCTGCGAACCAGTCTTTGTCTGAACGGCGCGCCGCATCGGTTGTAAGCTACCTTGTTTCGCAAGGCGTTGGCGCAGGACGCATTACCAGCGTTGGGTATGGCGAGGCCCAGCCTTTGGTTCCGAACGATAGTGCCCAAAACAAGAAGCGGAATCGCAGAATTGAGTTTGCAGTGGCAGATGGCTGAAATAATGAAACGAAAATTTGCGTCCATAATCGCACTCATAGCGATATTCGCGGCAACATTTGCAACGGCAGAGCCGAGGATTGCTTTGGTGATCGGAAACAGCGCCTATGAGAATGTGGCACAGCTCGACAATCCGGTGACGGATGCAAATGACATGGCCGCGACGCTTACAGCGGCCGGTTTCGACGTGACGCTGCTGCTCGACGCAAGCCAGCCCATGCTGAACTTCAGTATTGCAAAATTTGGCAAGGATTTGCGGGATGCTGGCCGCGATGCGACCGGGTTATTCTATTACGCGGGGCACGGCGTCCAATCGTTCGGGACAAATTATCTGGTCCCGGTCGATGCCGCCCTCAAGAACGCCGCTGACTTGGACCTCGTCGCAATTGCTGCTGAATCCGTCTTGCGCCAGATGAAATCGGCTCGGAATAAGACCAACATCGTGATCCTTGATGCGTGCAGGGATAATCCTTTTGAGACAATCCTTGATATGGATGACAATGGACTGGCGGAAATGAATGCCCCGACCGGCACGTTTCTGTCCTATTCCACAGCGCCGGGGGCGGTTGCGCTTGATGGTCTCGATGGCAATAGCCCCTTTACCAAAGCACTGCTCAAGAACATCCCCGAACCCGGCATGCCGATTGAACAATTGTTCAAAGCGGTCCGCATCGAAGTTCTGAAAGAAACGGGCGGCGCTCAGGTGCCGTGGGATGCCTCGTCGCTGACCGGCAATTTCAATTTTGTTGAGGCCGCGCCGGTGCCCGCTCCCGCGCCGATGACCAATGCGGGTATGACTTGGGAAGCCGTGCGGGACACCAAAGACCCGCTTCAGATTTTGCTCTTTTTGCGCGCCTACCCCGACAGTCAATTTGCAGGCCCAGCCCGTGAAATGCTCAACGCGCTTATGGTGTCTGAGTTGTCGCCGCCCTCACCATCGGAACAAGCCGCGATAGTTCCTGACAAGGAACCTGCGGCACCAACCTCGGTCACGCTCAGTGGATCGACGCAAATCGCGGCAGAGGTGACAGATACCGAGCGTGCGCTCATTGAAACGGCGCGTAAATCTGGCAAGGCGAGCGACTATCAAGCTTATGTCGATGCGTACCCATCCGGCGCTTACGCGGAACTGGCAGCGTTTGAGCTAGCACTGTTAAAGGAAAAGGAGGGCGGGACTACCATGGCGGCTCTTCCAAGCGGCGACCGAGCGTTGCAGGTCGTTGTACCTGAAGTTCCCGGCATGGTTCCACCCACGTCAGTGATCACATACAACGGTCCCCTTGAGACCGGGGGGGCCGGGATTGTAGGGAACAGTCTTGAATCATTGATAACCGGTTCGCCAACATACCCACCGATTGAGGGATTGCCAGAGAGCGTCTGGAAGGACGCGACATGTTCAACGTGCCATCAATGGACCCGCGAGGCCCTTTGTACGCAAGCGCAGACTTACCTGGCCGCAGAGGCGCCCGCGCTTGCAAAGACCCATCCCCTTGGTGGCGGGTTTAAACACAACTTGAAGTACTGGGCGCAGGACGGATGTCAGTAAGAGGCTTTCTTATCAGCGACTGCTTGTCTCGACAAAGAAATAGACCCACTCGCCCTTAAAATCTGGCGTGTTTGCACGCGTCCAAGAAACTCGATCGCGCAAGAACTCAAGATATGGCGCTGCCAACTCTTGTAAGGGGCGCACCCCTTCGTAAAGCGGCGTTGATGCCGCGAACGCGACCATGATCTCTTGGCCGAACGGGGGACTTACACGAATGTCCAGCGCCGCCTGTCCTTGGGCGTCGCGCCCGATAACCAAGGATTGTTTCGCTTCTATTTCAGCAAGCGAGACAATTTCATTCGGCTGAAGATGCACAACCATGCCATTCGCGTCAAAATAGTCGATATAGAAGTATGCCGGATAGTCCGGCCCAACCAGGTCAAACGCCAATCGATCATTTTCCTTGAACCTGTAGACACGCGCATGTGTGTCGGGTCCAACAACGCGCGGATTTTTGTCTTGTTCAGTCGACTGTGGCAAGCCGACATTGGCAATCCCGGCAAGTGCGCCACACGTCGGGCGCGGCAGGATCAGCGTATTGTCAGAGACGGGAATGGAGCTTCCAATCTGATTTTGCAGTGCGGCAAGGATCGGAGCCCGCAAGCCGTCTTCCGGAATATGGCCGCGCAGTTCCAAATGACCTGTCGGCGGAACGAACGTGGTTTGCAGCCGCGCACAGGGAACAGACGAGAGAAGCTGCGCAATCCCGTCCCGAGCCGTACCAGAATTCACCCCGCTTTGCGCCAGATCGCCCGGCTGCATGAACGACTGGATTGCGGCCAAAGATGTTGGGTCTACTTGGCCGTTTCCGTCACCGCTCCACACAAGCGCGGCAGTCATATGCGCCGCCTCGGGCACAGCCGTTTGCGCAGGGCGTGTTTCATCTTGCAACGATGCTCCAACCACTTCCTGCGCCGACGGTCCCGAACTGGCTGTAACTGTGGCAGGCAGGGACATTCCGACCAATTGTGGAGTGTTTTCCTGCACTGAGGTCACAACGGCGGTTTGCACGTCCTGATCTGGCTTGATGCTGGCAAAGGCTGGCTGCACTTCTTGCAATTGGGTGTTTGCAGGCGGCAATGTTGTCACAACCGCACCAGTCTCTTCACCAAGGTCCCCGACAACGATCATCGCTGTTGGCAACTGGGCAACCCCGGCGGGTTTTGCTGCGCCCAAAAGGGAAATGTCTGCGAGCACGGTCGGCGCTTGCCGTGCAGCGGCCGTCGCCGTTGCGGGAGCCTTTTGGGGCGATGCCACGATGCCGGGGGCGGCCAAAGCGGGCGCGGATCTGGACCCGCTTGGGGTGCTGGCGTCAATCGTGGTTGTATCGGGCGGGGTCGATACTGCGGTACTCGATTGCAGCAGCAGGCCCTTGACTTGATCAGAGCCAAGTGAAGCGGTTGGGGTTGACGTAAGGGGGCTTGGCGTTGGGGCCAAAACGGCTGTGGCTGTCGTGGGTTCAACAGTTGCAGCAACCAGTCCTTCATCAGGCCGCACCGCATCGCTGACGTCAGCCGACTGCGCAGTTATGTCTACAGCCATAATTGTAACACCGGATTGATCCGTCGCGACCGCAGGCGATGAAGGTGAGGCAGCAGGTTCTGCCCGTGACACTGGTACGACCGCACCGCCAATCGCTGCGCCAATTTGCTTTTGCTCGGCTGTGCGTTCGCCTTCGGGTGCAGTTGCGACGGCGTCGGTCTGATCCACCGCATAGGCGGAAATATCGAGCCGGGATTGAGCCGCTGGCTGTTGTGGGACAGGATCCGGTGCCACAGCTACCGCAATGATGATCAGCAGCCCTATATGCGCCAGAGCGGAAACGGTAATGGCGAGAAGCCAGCGCATCAGGGTGCTCCGGGGGTGACGACAAGAACCACATCCTGCGCCCCCATGCCCTCGATCTCTGCGGCGAGTGGAAGAACAGTATTCAGCGCCGCGCCTGCGTGCGCATTGATACGAATTCGCAAGCCGGGATCTGCAGCTAACCGTTCTCCAAGCATTTCGATGACACCGTCGCGCGTGCGCTCAGTCCCGTCGAGGGCCAGTTGACCGTCTGCTGACACTGCAAGTGTTGCGCCGCCGCCGGGCATATCGGTGCCTTCAAATGCAATTGGCGGGGTGACGTCGAACGGAGCTGTCGCATCCATCCGGCCAACCAAAAGGAAAAAGACCAGAAGAAAGAACACCACGTCGATCAGCGCCACGATGGTTTCTGGCGCAGCGCGCTTGGGCGGGCGGGCCAACTTCATGGGCGCGCCTCTAACCTGATGATCCGCATTCTTGTTACGCCCGATTGCGTGATGCTGTCCATCACGGACACAAGCGCCTGAACATCAGCCTGGCCAGAGGGTAGCACCAGAACTTCGACCGCGGGATTGTGCCTTACAATGTCTGACAATTGCTCTGACAGGCCCGCAACAGACACCGCACGCCCGCCAAGATAGCTGCGCCCATCTGCGCCGATCCGCAGCATAATGGGGCGTGTAGCTTCGGCATCGGTTGCTGTCTGTGGCGACGTATCTTCGCCAGTCTCAGCGACAGGGATCATGTCCAGATCAAGGTAAGTCGATGTCACCATAAAAAAGACAAGCATGATCATCAGCACGTCGACCATAGCCACGAGCGAGACCACCACGCCGTGACGTTTCGTGCGGGTGATCTGCATCGCTTCAAGCTCCTTTCTCAGCAGCCGACAGAAGAGGTGTCAGGACAACCGATCTTCGATCGCGTAAAGCCGCCCGATGGAGGCTTCGATCCGGTTTGCAACGGTTTCCACGCGTGCCGCCAACAGTGTTGCAGCAATCGCTGCGGGGATCGCGACGACCAGTCCGACAGCAGTGGTCAGCAACGCCTGCCATATCCCAGACGCCAAAAGCGACGCATTTGCTGCGCCTTCGGCAAGGGCGAGTTCCTGAAACGATTGGATCATGCCCAAGACAGTTCCTAGAAGCCCCATCAGCGGGCTGACCATCGCCGTCAGTTCAAGAAATCGGATGTTCTTGTTCAAGATAGCGATTTCGGCATTTCCGCGCCATTCAAGATCGGCATCAAGCAATGTGCGCGGAAGCCCGGAACGAAGGCCAGTCATCGCTTGGTGCAACAGTCGATCAACTGCCGACTTGCCTGGCTCCAACTCGGCCATAGCCGCAGTTTTGTCGCCTTGCGACCAATGCGCTAACGCCTTTTCCCGGATGGTATCGCCAGCCAGGACGCCGCTGAGTTGCAGAACCTTTGCTGCAATAACCGTCAGTGACACAAGCGACAAAACCGCAAGGATCATCACGATCGGTCCGCCGGCGACCATAACTTCCAAAAGTCCGGCCATGGATTATTTTACAAGCGCCGCCGGAGCCCGGCTGACGAGATCCATAAGGGCGAAGCAGTCAGTTTCGTCTTCGTTCTGCGGTTTGCAACTTGTCACATCATGCAGCAGAATTTCTGAAATATCGCCGCATCCGGTTTCCGGAATTTCAAACAGTTTGAGTGTCGTGCGAGAGGCAGGCAGGGGGGCGGCGTCGATCGTCAAAAGGCGATCTATAACCCCGTCTTGATCCAAAATCGCAAGCGACACTTCAAAACCTTCCAAGGCCATGCCCGTCTGGTTGCGGAACAGGAAAAACGCGCGGCAGCCAGTCCCGTCGCTATCTTCGAACTTGTTCAATTCCACGGTCAACCGGCCGTCTTGCGCAAGGCCCGGTTGCCCTGCCATGGTCAGACCGGACAAAGCCGCAGCCAAGATTGCAATTCGCACGTCGTTTCCTCCACCCATTGCTCGCGTTACCCAAGCCAACGAGATAAGCGCGGGCCGGTCAAGAAATCTTTGCTTTAGCCGGGAGGGGGCAGGTGCCGGATTGGTGGCCCAATTCAAAGTCAGACTCACTCCGGCGCATAAAGCATGGCTGCATCGGGGGTCGATGCAGCCATGCGGATTAGACAACCTTAACGGTCAGATCGTTTAAACCTTCGATGGTCACGACCATTGTGTCGCCGGCAACAACCGGCCCGACTCCAGATGGCGTGCCAGACATTATCACGTCCCCAGCGGCGAGTTCGAAAAAGTCAGACAGGTACGAGATCATCTCTGGCACCTTCCAGATCATCTGGTTCAAATCGCCCGTCTGGCGAACCTCGCCATTGACGGTAAGTTCAATCTTGCCGCTGTCTAGATGTCCAACATCCGCGACCGCCTGCAAAGGGCCCACCGGGCCAGAGCGTTCGAACGCTTTGCCTATTTCCCAAGGCCGCCCCATCTTTTTCGCGACACCCTGCAAGTCGCGCTGCGTCATATCCAGCGACGGCGCATAGCCCCATACGTGATCCAGCGCGTCTTCCAATTTGATGTTTGTTCCACCGGATTTCAGTGCCACGAGCATTTCTACTTCGTGATGCACGTCGCTGCTTTGTGTCGGATATGGAAAGCTACCAGAGGCATCAAGGTTATCAGGGTTCTTCTGAAAGAAGAAAGGTGGTTCGCGGTCTGGATCATGCCCCATCTCTACCGCATGGGCCGCGTAATTGCGACCAATACAATAGACCCTGCGCACAGGAAATACCCCGCCGCCAGCGACAGGAATCGTTGCAGCAGTCGGTGCTGGTATAACAAATTCAGACATTTAGGGGCTCCCGGTTCAAGCAATTAGACCCCTTGGATAGCGGCTTAGGCAGGGTGGATCAATCCCAACCAATCTAAATAATCATTGATACTTTTGATTTGATCGGCAATGGTGAGTCTTGTTTAGCAGGCGGCTTGCCGAAATTGGTCAACCAAATGAGGGTTTCGTGATCCAGCACAACAAGGCAATCAAAGCGGACCCAACAGTCGACCGGCTGAGGAACTTCATTTCTGAAGGGGGATATTCGTCAGGAGATCGACTGCCTGCAGAGCGGGAGTTGACCGAACGTCTGGCTTTGTCGCGTACTGAACTGCGCAAAGCTTTGGACGCGTTGGAGCGCGAAGGGGCGGTCTGGCGCCATGTTGGCAAAGGGACCTTTGTCGCTGATCGTGACTCCGAGTCGGATGTATCAAGCTCGATACTAGACATCAGCAGGAAACTGACACCCTTTCGAATGGTCCGCGCACGTCTGGTTATCGAGCCGGCGATTGCACGCGAGGCCGCGATCAATGCATCGGCGGAAAGCCTGCGCCTGATAGAGCGCGCAATGGTTCGGACCCGGAACGCGACAACTTGGGCCGAATATGAACAGCACGACGATCTGCTTCATCACCAAATCGCGACGGCAAGCGACAACCTGCTGCTGGTTTCACTGTTCGAGCAGCTCAATCTTGTGCGCCGGGCAGTTTCGTGGGGCAGTGTCGTTAGGGATAGCGTGCGGCCGTCATCCGATCACACCAGTTTCGCAGAACATGAGGCGATCTTTGCGGCGCTCACCGCGCGCGACAAGGACGCTGCATATGAGGCGATGCGCAGTCACCTGCATTCCGTATCGGGGAGGCTTTTCGGAGAGTCGTAAGTCCAAAAAAATGATCGGGGACAAGCACATATAAGTGTCGCCTCGGCAAAAATAACAAAATCAGAGTTCACTGGGAGGAGAACCATGAGAAATTTCGTAAAGACGATCGCACAAACAGCCTTGGCCGCGCCATTGGCATTGGCTGTGTCATTTTCGGGTGCGCAAGCAGAAACGCTTCGAATTGCTTTGGCGGAAACACCATCTGACGAGCTTGCGGCATTTTTTGTTGCACTCGATCGGGCCAAGGCAAACGGGCTGGATTATGAATGGACCGCGTTTTCCGATGAAGAACTCGCCATTCAAGCCATTCTCAGCGGCCAGATGGATATTGGTTTCGGAACGCCCTATTCCGCAATGCAGCGCAGCCGCGCGCCGATCCGCATCATTTTCCAACTGTCGAAATTGAAGTTTTTTCCCGTCGCAGTAAAAGAATACACCGATCTTAGCCAACTTGATGGCAAGCCGATCATGCTGCACTCGCGCGGTGGCGGGACGGACTCAATCGCCAACGTTATCGAAGATCGCATGGGAATCGAACTTGGGGAACGGTCTTATGTGCCCGGCTCATCCAACCGTGTTGTTGCGATGCTGGCAGGTCAGGCAGAAGCAACCATTCTTGATTTGTCCAACAAGAACAAAATTATAGCCGAGGCAGGTGACCGTTTCAACGTGCTGCCCATGTTCGACGTGGATGCAAGTGATGAAGCGCTTTTTGCCAATCTCGACTGGATTCAAGAGAACGAAGATCAGGTCAATATTCTGGTCGCAGCGCTGGTAAGCGTGTGGCAGGACGTGGCTAAGGATCCAACCATTGTAAGCCGTGAAACCAATCCGGACGGCCCGATCGGGCAACTTCCGGCTGAGATTCTGGCACAGCTTGACGGCTTTTACACGGAAGCGGTCGCTGGCGGATTGTATGACCCCAATGGCGGGGGGCGCACCGCAGCAATGGCTGATCTTGAATGGTATGCTGCATCGGGTCAGTTGGACGGCGATCCGTCTGAACTGAATATCGACGACTTTTGGTATATGGCACCACTCGACGCCGCAACGAAGTAAACGGACCGCTGTCGCTGGCCACGAGCAAGGCCGGTGACAGCCCCCTACTTATTTCTGCAACATACTGAGGCGTCATGCAAAATAGAGCCCTTTATCTAAAGGTACTTTCGGCACTTTTGGTCTTTGGCGCGTGGGAAATTGCTGGCCGGATTCCCGTCAGCTATGCCTTTCCGACGTTTCTTGAATCGATGGCGGCGCTCGCCAGAATGACCTTTGACGGAAGCATCTTCGTCGCCTATGCCGAAACCCTGAAACCGCTGGTCGTTGGCGTTGCGATCTCAACTTTTCTCGGGATTGGCTTTGGGCTTTGGATCGGCCTCAGCGCGCGTTTCGACTGGCTGTTTTCGCCCATCTTTATCGTTATGCAAGCCGCGCCATTGGCCGCTTTGATCCCGCTGTTGGTGATGGCCTATGGGATCGGACTGACATCCAAAGTCTTCGTTGTCTGCATCATGTCGATGCCGGTCATCGTTCTCAGCACCAGCAGCGCAGTTCGCAACACACCGGCGTCAATGAAAGAAATGGCAAAGTCATTTCTGGCCAAAGATTACGAGATACTTCTGAAGATCATCATCCCTGCTGCCAGCCCAATGATCTTTTCAGGTCTGCGCCTTGGCGTCTCTGCGGGCTTCATCGGCGCCATCTTGTCAGAACTCAAAATCACTCCAACAGGTGTCGGTGATATCATATCCTACAGCCGGTCTATCGCTGACTATCCCAGTATGTATGCCGCGATTTTCTCAATCATCGTGCTCGCAGTTCTGTTCCTGAACCTGCTGGAAAAGACAGAAAATTATCTCTTCAAAGGAAACGATCGTGGTTATGTCACAGACTGAATCGGCTTTCGCCAACGCACACCCGACAGAGCAAGACATCGCCGTTTCAATCCGCGGCGTTTCAAAGAATTATGGGGCGGTCGAAGCTCTTAAGGACATGTCGCTGGATTTTCCGCGCGGCCAACTCACCTCGCTCCTTGGGCCATCCGGCTGCGGGAAAACGACCTTGCTCAAGATCATCGCTGGGTTGCTGAAACACGATTCAGGCGAAATTATTGTTAACGGCAAGAACGTGACAGGCCCTGGCCCCAACCGGGCGTTCGTCTTTCAGGACTTCGCGCTTCTGCCTTGGGCAACTGTGATGCGGAACGTAGCCTTCGGTCTGGAACTGCGGGGCGTACCCCGATCAGAACGCGAGGATAAGGCGGAAAAGTATATCAAAGGCGTCGGGTTGGCGGGGTTTGAGAATGCGTACCCCCACGAACTTTCCGGCGGCATGCGCCAGCGCGTTGGTTTGGCTCGTGCCCTCTCGGTCGATGCCAACGTTTTGCTGCTTGATGAACCGTTCTCGGCCGTTGATGAACAGACGCGACGCAAGTTTCAGGAAGATCTTCTGTCGCTTGTCGCAAATGAAAAGAAGACTTTCATCTTCGTCACGCATTCTATCGAAGAAGCGGTCTATTGTTCGGATCAGATCGCGCTATTGCTGCCCCGACCAAGTCGTGTGCACGAAATGATACGCCCTCAGATTGATCGCTCCAAGGGCGTCGACAACATTCCCCGCGAGCCTGAATATCTTGATATCGTTGATCAAATTTGGGCGTCTTTGCGCGCCTATGTGGAATAGGGGCCGATCATGGTGATCATGGGTTACAAGCTCCCCAATATGTCTTCGCTTCTGATTTGGGGGCTTTTGTGGGAAATAATCGGCCAGACGGGTTTGACATTCTTCGTTCCGCCTTTGTCAGAAGTGTTCGTGACGTTGTTCAAGATCATCGGCACGCCTGCTTTCGTCAAAGCGTTGACCGAAACTGCGCAGGCGTTCCTGGCCGGGGTCTTTTTTGCCATCGCCATCGGAATTCCAGTAGGGATTTTCATGGGTCGCAGTCGATTGTTGGACGAGTTGCTGCTGCCGTGGGTCAATATTTTCGTCAGCGCGCCGCTGACTGCATTGGTGCCTGTTCTGATGGTGTTGTTCGGCTTCGGAATGAAATCTATCATCATTACGACAACGCTGTTCGGCATTTGGATCATCATTCTAAACACGCGTGCGGGCGTGCGTCAGATCAACCGATCCTTGATCGAGATGTCCAGAAGCTTCGGCGCATCGCAGTTCGATGCATTTACCAAGGTCTATTTCTGGGCTGCCTTGCCAGAAATTCTTGGCGGCGTGCGGATTGGTGTCATCCGTGCCGTAAAGGGCGTCATCATCGGTCAGCTTTTAATATCGATCGTTGGCTTTGGCGCGCTCTTCGAACTCTATGCATCGAACTTTCTGATGTCGCATTTCTGGGCGGTTCTTATCGTGCTGTTCGCTCTCGCGTTCTCGATCTCCGAGTTCTTGGGATATTTAGAACGGAGAGTGTCCTACTATGCCGCAAACCGTTCATAAATTTAAAAAAAGTAGGCTTCGAGCATGTCCGTGACTCTGCAATCTCTTCTCGCGCCGCATGACCCAGACCTTGTCGCCATCGGTGCCCCGGACCGTGATTGGTTGACCTATGGAAAACTGCGGGAGCTGAGCGATCAGGTCGCGCGCCAACTGCACGATGCCGGGATCGGCAGCGATGACCGTGTCGCGATCGTATTGCCGAACGGCCCAGAAATGGCAGCCGCTTTTGTGACCATCGCACAGGCGGCAATCACCGCCCCGCTGAACCCAGCCTATCGGTTGGATGAATATGCATTCTATCTCGAAGACCTGAAGGCCAAGGCACTTGTCGTTCTGGCGGATGATCAAGGACCAGCGGTCCAAGCGGCGCAGCAATGCGGGGTGGGTATTTTACGGCTTCACGTTGATCCGTCTGATCCGGCGGGCGTCTTTAGCCTTTCGCCAGACGGGGATGTGGGGGAGTCGCCAAGTTCAGGACCACCCGGACCCGATAGCACGGCGTTGATCCTCCACACGTCCGGCACAACATCGCGGCCCAAGATCGTGCCGCTGCTTCAGTCAAATCTGGTCGCCTCAGCCCGAAACATTGAAGCGTCTCTTGCTTTGACATCGGCGGACCGGTGCTTGAATGTGATGCCATTGTTCCACATCCATGGATTGATTGCTGCGGTATCGGCATCGCTGGCCGCGGGTGCCTCGGTCTGGTGTGCCCCTGGCTTTGACGCGCTGAAGTTCTTTGGCTGGATGAAAGTCGCCAAGCCGTCTTGGTATACGGCTGTCCCAACGATGCATCAGGCGATACTTTCACGTGCCGCACGCAATGCGGATGTTATCGCAAAATCGCCATTGCGGTTCCTGCGATCGTCGTCAGCGTCGCTTCCAGCCCAGGTGATGACCGCGCTGACCGACACGTTTGGCGCTCCAGTCATAGAAGCTTATGGGATGACCGAAGCCACCCATCAGATGACGAGCAACCCCCTTGCCGAAGGCGCACAAATCCCCGGTTCTGTGGGCGTGGCTGCGGGGCCATTGGTGCGCATTGCCCACGAAGCTGAAAACAAAATTATCGCGGGAACCGGTGAGGTCGTAATTTCGGGGCCGAATGTCACACTGGGATATGAAAGCAACCCTGACGCAAACGCCGCCAACTTCTTTGAGGCGGATGGTCTGCGCTGGTTTCGCACTGGGGATCAGGGGGCGATCGACGACGCCGGGTATCTACGCCTGACCGGACGCCTGAAAGAGATCATCAACCGGGGCGGCGAAAAGATCAGCCCCCTTGAGGTTGATGGCATCTTGCTGGATCATCCGGCGGTGACCCAAGTTGTGACCTTCGCAGTCCCACACACCAAGTTGGGCGAAGAGGTCGCAGCGGCCGTCGTCTTGGTCGAAGGCCAAGTCGCCACCGACCAAGAGATCCGCGCCTTTGCCGCTGAACGTTTGGCTGATTTCAAAGTGCCGCGCCACGTGGTCATACTGGACGAAATCCCAAAAGGGGCCACAGGGAAGATGCAGCGCATTGGTTTGGCCGAAAAACTGGGACTTGGCGCGCGATGAAGGTCTGTATTTTCGGCGCCGGGGCGATCGGTGGCTATATGGGCGCCAAACTGGCGCAGGCGGGGGCAGATGTCAGCCTTGTTGCGCGCGGCCCGCACCTTGCCGCGATGCAGGACAAGGGGCTCACTCTTTTAGAGCATGGATCAGAGCCCGTGACCGTGCCGGTAAAGGCCAGTGAAGACCCCGCAAAACTGGGGGTCCAAGACTATGTTATCGTTACGCTGAAAGCGCATTCCGTTCCGCCTGTTGTTCCTTTGTTGAAACAGCTTCTCGGACCAAACAGCACGCTTGTAAGCGGGGTCAACGGCGTGCCGTGGTGGTATTTTCACAAGATTGGCGGCCCGTTTGAAGGCACGCGGTTGGCAACGGTCGATCCGGGAAATGCACAATGGGATGGGATAGGTCCAGACAACGTGTTGGGCTGCGTTGTTTACCCTGCCGCCGAAGTCAGCGAACCCGGCACCGTGCGACACTTAGAAGGCAATCGGTTTTCTTTGGGCGAGCCTGATGGCACGAAATCCGACCGTGCCCTGGCCTTGTCGAAATTGCTGATTACAGCAGGGCTCAAGGCGCCGGTGCGCCCGAAATTGCGTGATGAAATTTGGGTCAAGCTGTGGGGCAATTTGTCTTTCAATCCGATTTCTGTGCTGACAGATGCCACGCTGGACGTTTTGTGCACCGATGTCGGCACCCGCCCCGTGGCCCGCGCGATGATGGTCGAGGCGCAGACAATTGCCGAAAAACTGGGCGTCAAGTTTCCGATCGACGTTGACCGCCGCCTGGATGGCGGTGCCGCAGTCGGTGCGCACCGGACGTCGATGCTGCAAGACCTCGATGCAGGGCGCCCCATGGAAATAGATGCGCTTGTTGGGGCTGTCAAAGAGCTGGGGGTGCTGACGGGCACCGCGACACCGACGCTTGACGCTGTTTTGGCCTTGGTCCAGTTGCGGGCCCGCTCTGCAGGTCTTTACCCATAGCATCACTGGGCAGATGCCTTTGACAGTCTTGGGCTGCCCCGGATTTATTCCGCTCCTTTGAATTGGTACTTTGCCGCAAAGGCGAAACGATATGGCACATCAACCAACCCCGGAATTTCGTTCCGAAGCAGTGCGTGTAGCGTTAACCAGCGGCTCGCCGCCTAGGCAGGTTGCAGCGGACATTTGCGCTGGCTTCTCGACGCCTAGATCAGGGTAATGCGCATGCGGTGTCAGACTAACTGCGGCTCGTGATCACCGTTCAGAGCAAAGGCACCTGAAACCCGCGAGAGCCAAGACCCGTGCCGTACTCTAGTCGGCGACTTGTGCGCAATTTGTGACCCTTCACATCGGGCACCTTGGTTGCCGGCCTCTTTCGTGCCAAGTTCAGCGGGCTGATTTGTACACGCGAGGATATCATGCCAACACCGACACTTGGGACCGATGAAGACGAACTTTATGTGTCTCAAAGCGCACTTGGCCCGCTTCCGAAATCTGAATTTCCAAGGGCTGGCAGCGCCCCGCGTGTCGCCTATGCCGGTATCCGGGACGAGTTGCTTCTTGATGGAAATGCCCGGCAGAATCTTGCCACGTTTTGCCAGACTTGGGAGGAACCAGAGCTTCACCAGTTGATGGATGATTGCATCGACAAGAACATGGTCGACAAGGACGAATACCCCCAGACAGCCGAGATCGAAAAACGCTGCGTGCAGATGCTTGCAGATCTATGGAACGCACCAAACCCAAAGGCTGGTGTGGGAAGTTCCACCACCGGCTCCTCAGAGGCGGCGATGTTGGGCGGCCTTGCCATGAAACGCCGTTGGGAAGCGCGCCAGCGTGCTGCCGGCAAACCCACCGGCAAGCCCAATATTGTGACCGGCCCGGTTCAGATTTGCTGGCACAAATTTACTCGCTATTGGGACATTGAGCATCGCGAAATTCCGATGGAAGATGGCCGACTTCTCATGACAGCCGAAGAGGTCATCAAGCGGTGCGATGAAAACACCATTGGTGTCGTCCCGACACTCGGCGTGACCTTCACGGGCGAGTACGAGCCCGTTAAGGCAGTGTCAGACGCGCTTGATCAATATGAATGTGACACAGGGTTGGACATTCCGATTCATGTCGATGGTGCAAGTGGCGGGTTTCTGGCCCCGTTTTGTGCCCCGGATCTGCAATGGGATTTCAGCTTGCCAAGGGTCCGGTCCATCAATGCATCCGGCCATAAATTCGGGCTGGCGCCCTTGGGTGTCGGATGGATACTCTGGCGCACTGAAGACGACCTGCCCGAAGAAATGGTTTTTTACGTGAACTATCTTGGGGGGAATATGCGCGATATCGCGTTGAACTTCTCGCGTCCCGGCGGGCAGGTGGTCAGCCAGTACTACAACTTTCTGCGTCTGGGCCGCAGCGGGTACGCGTCAGTTCACGGGACGTGCTACACGACCGCCAGTTTCTTGGCAGATGAAATTGCCCAGCTTGGACCATTTGAGATTGTTTATGACGGCACCCCCGAACAGGGAATCCCGTGTGTGTGCTGGAAGATCAAGCCCGGTGCGGATCCCGGATTTTCGCTGTTCGATCTTGCAGATCGGCTGCGTATTCGCGGCTGGCAGGTTCCGGCCTATGCCTTGCCGGCGAATTGCACCGCCGTGCCGGTGCAGCGCATCTTGGTCCGGAATGGAGTGAGCCGCGATTTGGCCGAGCTTTTGCTTGCGGATATTCGCGATGCTTTGGCACACCTCGAAAAGCACCCGGCGCAAACACCGCTTGGGTCTGACGATGGGTGCGGTTTTCATCACTAAGGCTGAGACGGAGTCGCGGTCCGGTCGCACCTTGCACTTAGTTTAGGGCGTTTTCGTACATAGCTGCAAAGAGTTTGCATTCCGGACCCTGATCAACTTTTTATCAAGCCTAACGGGGATTTCCCTGTTTCACTGCGGTCTTGTCCCTTTGGGTGTGCAGCTGTTGGATCGCTGTGGGGGGCTGTTTTGGTGTTTGTGGCGGAGGCTGCGGCGAGTTTTGCCAGGATTTCGTCGCGGGGTCCGAAAGCCTTTTGTGTGCCGTTCTCCAGGATCAGGATCTTGTCACAGGCATGCAGCAGGTTGGGGCTGTGCGTGATGACAATGGCCGATTTTCCAGCCGCGGTCTGGGCCTTGATCAGGCGGCTCACAAGCGCGCCGGCTTCCTGGTCGAGACCTGCGTTCGGCTCGTCCATGATCAGGATGTTCGGCTTGCTGTAAACGGCCCGGGCCAAAGCGATCCGCTGCAACGTGCCAGCCGACAGGATTTTCTTGGCCCAGTGCATGTCGGTTTGCAAACCCTTGGGGAGGAGTTCGATCTTGTCCATGACATGCACCAATTCCGCGGCGGCGACCACATCGGCAAGCACCATGTCAGGGTCATAGCGGGCGATATTCTCGGCCACGGTGCCATCAAAGAAGGTGAGAAATTGCGGCAACAACCCGATGTGCTTTGCCAGGGCGCTCTCGGACAGTTCATACAATGGAAAGCCGCTCAGGGTTACTCTGCCCATGGTGGCCGCATTGCCACCGGTCAGCAGACGCACAAGAGCGGATTTGCCCACGCCGCTGCGCCCGACGATCGCCAGCGCTTCGCCGGGTTGGACGTCAAAGGACAGACGGGTGAACACGGGCAGGCTGAGTTCGCGGGGCTTAAAGGTCACGTTGGTGATTTCAAGTGTGCCGGGCACATCTGGCAGCGCGGCCGAGCGGCGGCTGCGCAGATCGGCCGACGAGCGGGACAGGTTCCGTTCCAGGCGGCGGGCGCCGGCGAGGGTCGT
>NZ_SMZO01000044.1 GCF_004358675.1 Meridianimarinicoccus aquatilis
CAAGGATCTGCGTCGTGCCGACGTCACCTTCCGCAAAGGTGATCGTGCCGGGATTCTCGATCAAGCCCGTGACTTCCATCAACGGGCCGACGGTCAAGGTGACGGCCGATGAGGCGAGCGCAAGTTCACCCGGAATACCCGAGAAGACGGACCTATCCCATGTGAAATCCTTATGCAGTTCGAACCTGGACGCGGCTTTTTCTGGCTCGTCGCCCGAATAGGGCACGAAGTTCCAGTTGCCAGCAAACTTGCCGCCCAAGAACTTCACGGTCGCCGGAGCGATCGCCCCAAATCCGAGCGCGCGGTATTCGTTGCTCTGGATGGATTTGCCTATGGTTGCACTGCCGACGGTGAAAGTGCCGCTGCGGAGTTCGAAAATGGACGGGCCGTCCCAGGCCTGCATTGAGAAATCGTCTCGCGTGTGATCCTGATCGAGGAATAGAGTGCCCTCAGGAAACTGGAACTCACCGGTGAAAAAGTTGTTCACATAAATCGCTTGTGGACCGATGAAGGCTTGAATGCCCGGATTGTCGATCGGCCCGGGGATGAACCCGCATCCCAACCCGTAGTTCCAATTCTCGCAAGTGGCGAAGTCACCTTCCCCTGTGAATGCGAAACCGTTTATTGTAATTGAACCGCTTGAAATTGCTGCGCTTGGGATTGCGCACATAAGGGTAAAAAGGCTTACGCCGCACTTGAATTTGCTAATCAAAACTTGCGTCCTGTGCTTGTTTGACAACGGGGAAAATACGTCACGTCTTATGACGAAAAGCTATCGCGTCAGCTTTTTCTCTGTCAACACGGGCGGTGTTTTTTTTGGGGGCGCGGGGCCGGTGTAATCTCCGACTTGTTTCACTGTGACGAACAGATTAAGAGCACGTCCCCGGCTGTCACATATCGCGTGGGGCTTGATGTCTGCCGCCTTTCGTTCGACCGATCAGGCGTCCGCGGCCGCCTTTTTTGCGGCCATGCTGGTCGCTGTTCGATGTGCCTTAAGGTCAGTCGCGTCGATCATCACTGTCATCTGTACGTCGTGATCGGCGGCCACCCCACCATCATGCGCGCGAAGATGCCCTTCTCGCTCCAGCGCTTCCAACCGCTGTAAAGCGTCTAGTACGGGCCATAGGCTTCGGGAGCATCGCGCCACCTTAACCCGGTACGATTGATGAAGATAATCCCGCTTAAAACGTGAAAATCATCCATCGACGCGCGGTTTGCCGCGAGACTTCGGATCATCCCGCTCAATCAAGTATCCCAGTCACACACGCACTGAGTTTATATTGTTGCAGACCCACTTCAAATCTAGGTGCGCAAAATATGAACTTTTTGCGCGCAACTTGGATTATCATGAAGAGCTTATGAAAACGCGGTGCACCTCAGGTGCGAATTCTTGTACTGCGCGCGTCATACGGGCAATGGCATGAGTGTTGAGATAATTGGCATGAAATCCAGAAGGTGCTTCCAACTCAAGAATACCATGCCTCAGGCCGGAACGCTTGACTTGAACCAGCCAGTTCCCATGAAACACTGGATCGTCGCGGTAGAGTAGCGAGAGCGCTTGGTCCCATTCCGTCCCGCCTTCGGTCTGTTTAGGGGTGGGAAATGCAACAACCTTATGGTTGGTTTCAGGAGTTAAATCGTGATGTTTGCCCATCGACGCCAGTCGGAGTTCAAAATCTGGACCAACACTTTTCCACGAAGACCTTGTGTCGTATAGTACGCGCTCCCAATCGATAGCATAGGTCGTCACCCTGCCCCGTGCTGCTGGTCGCTTGATGTACACCCACCCTGCGGTTTTCAGTTTTGCGAGTTCACGCTTCACTGTTCGTTCGTCAACTTGCCACAAACGGGCCAGTTCAGCCCGGCCCATTGTCAGTTCATCACGCTGCCAATTGTACCGGGCTGTGATCGCGGTCATGAAACGAAGCACGAGACGTTGCTCGAATTTGCTTCCGCCACAAGCGTGCGCTCCCAATGCGGTAAGCACATCATATTTCTTCGAGGCAGCCCCCTGCCCCATGGGTCGCTTGGCCAACATGGGCCTGCTCCTGCTTTGCCTCGGGGTGCTTCCCCTGCCCGCTTCTTGAATGAGTGGACGCTTTTCAGATTGTGATCCGATTTAACGTCCAAACGCACAGTGAGTCAAGAATAGGCTGACATGAAACGTGCGCTTGATCTGAAATTTAAAAGAATATGGGTATTAAAGGTAATGGGGGACGCTCAGGGTGTCCCCCATAGGGCAATTCTTGTCCCCTCATTTGGGCGAGGGTGTCATATTTTGTCCCCCGAATTTGGCAAAATACACCATGCGGTGAACCAATCTATGGCGGTGACTGATTCGCCCTAAGGGCATAGATCCTGCGAGAATACGCTGATCTTGTTATAATACACTTAACAACAAAAATCCCTTTTGCCAATTCTGGAAAACAAGCGTATTTCAGGAAGAGAGCACAATTAACGTCTAGTGAGGTACAATGTACACCTATCAAGACTTGCAGGCACTTCAGGCCCAGTCTCTCAAGCTTCAGGGCTGGATCCGCCGTCAAACCTATTCGCCTGAACTGGAAAAGACGCTCCGGCGTTTTTCGTCTTGGGAGGTGTCAGAGCTGATCTTCAAGGTCAATCAATCGACATTTCGCGGACGTTTGGCCGCCGATCCGAGCCTGCCTGCTGGCGAAGTAGAAGAGGATGGTCGGCAGCGCTGGTTCTCGTTGGAAGAGATAAACGAGCTACGGCGACGCATGAAGATCAATCGCAAGACGTTGATGCCGCCGCGTCCGCAAAACAAACGCGCAATCCGGGCAGCTATTGCCAACTTCAAAGGTGGCGCCGGGAAGTCGACCGTTGCATTGCATTTCGCTCATGCGGCGGCGTTGGACGGCTATCGTGTGCTGTGTGTCGACTTCGATCCGCAGGCTACTTTGAGCCATTCAATGGGGTTGAGCGACGTCAGCGAAGACCACACTGTTTGGGGTATAATGGCGCGTGATCTGATCCGCGAAACTGATCGTATGAACAATGCGGCGACCGGCGCCGCAAGTGGCGCTACCCTGCCCCAACGCCGGTTGCCATCATCGGTTCGGGATATGGGCCTTGAGGATCTGCGTGTGTCAGATTTCATCCAGCCGACGAGCTGGCCGACCATCGATATTGTCCCATCCTGTGCGAACGCGGCCTTTGTCGAGTTTGCGTCTGCCCAGTACCGGCATTTGAACCCGGACTGGTCTTTCTTTGCGGCGGTGGCCCGCTACCTCGATCAGATACCGGATGATAGTTATGATCTGATCATTTTTGATTGCCCACCGGCCATTGGGTATCAGTCGATGAACGCAGTGTTTGCGGCAGATGTTCTTTATGTTCCGTCGGGGCCTGGGTATTGGGAATACGACAGCACGACCAGCTTCATTGGTCAGCTTAGCGAGGCACTTGAAGACCTTGATGCAGGGTTCAGTCAGGTGTCGTTCCCCGCGGGGAACGCAGGGTCCCCGAAGGCATTTTTGGATGTTCGGTTTCTACTGACACGGTTTGAGCCGGGAAACGAATTGCATCGAGCGATGTATGAAGCTTTTGGCAAAGTGTTCGGCGATCGATTGGCTGAACACCCAATTGAATTGACTCGCGCGGTAGAGCAGTCGGGCCGTTTTCTGAGTTCAGTGTATGAAATAGACTACAGGAACATGACCCGCGAAACTTGGCGACGCGCGCGCGCGACGTTTGATCGAGCTTATGGCGAATTTCGCGATACGCTGATCACTGCGTGGGACGAGATGGAGGACAAGGCATGAGCCGGAAGCGTAGAATGTTCAACATTGACATGCCGGATGAACCCGAGGCTCCCCAAGAGGTTTTGCCTGGCGAGGCACGGCGCGGTCCGATGGCCAGTGCGGTGCGCGAGAACGCCGATTCCTTGCGTGAGCGAGCGGAGGCTGAAAAGGCAATCCGCGACGAGAATGATGCGTTGGCCCATGAATATGTTCGTATGAAGGGGCAGGGTCTGGTGATTCAGCGGGTTGCGTTGGATCTTGTTCTGACGGGAAAGTTGACCCGCGACCGTCGAGAGGTTGATCGCGACGACCTTCGAGAATTGTGTGACAGCATCCGAGCAATAGGTCTCTCTAACCCAATTCAAGTGGAACGCTGTGGAGACAAATTCGAATTGGTGCAGGGTCTTCGGCGCTTGTCAGCATTTCGGCTTTTGGACGCTGAAACGCCTGATGGAACATATGCTGAAATCCCCGCTGTCGTGACCGAGCAGGGCGAAACCCTTGACACGCTTTACCGGCGCATGGTCGACGAAAACCTGATCCGCTCCGACATTAGTTTCGCTGAAATGGCGGCCTTGGCGCAGGCATATTCAGACGACCCTGACACAAGTGCATCCACCGTGGATGAAGCGGTCCAGTCGCTCTACGGGTCGGCGGGCAAGCAGAAGCGAAGCTATATTCGCGCATTCGCGAAAATGCTTGATCTTATTGGTCCACGGCTGGAGCACCCAAACGCGATCCCACGCGCGCTTGGTCTGTCGCTTCGCAAGAAACTGGAAGATGTGCCGGAAAGTCGAGCTGAGCTAGAGGCGAGCTTGTCGGCACATGCCGGGCGAAAGGCCGAAGATGAATTGGAAGTGCTGCGCCAGTTTTGCGAAGGTGGGGAAGAGCCAACTCAGCCGTTCCCCGCGGGGAACTCCAGTGCTCCGAAATCAAAGCCACGACCGGCACGAACGACGTTTCAGGTTCAAAGCCGCCTTGGACCCATCAAATGCACGGCGTCGCAAGGGCGTTTGGAATTGCGCGGCGATGCGGACTTTTCTGCCTTGGAGCGTAAACGGTTAGAGGACGCCGTGGCGCGGTTCTTGCAGGGGTTGGATCAGGTATAGCTTTGATTGAACAGCGTAAGCATATGAAAAGAAACAAATAAAAGCCCATAGATGAACGTTCCTGTCTGGAAATCCGACATCTGCTCATGTTCCCCCAATAACGTGCACGGGGGTGCCGAATTTTTGGGCGCTGATTGCAAATTAAGCGCCGCTGGCCACGCGGAGGGTTGCAAACTGGCGCAAGGGCGGTTGAACTCGGCCGGACCAATGGGATGAGGCCGGGATGTTCGATCTAATCGTTGAAAACGCGACGCTTGCAAGCGGGGACAGCGTGGTCGACATAGCGGTGAAGGATGGCCGCATCTTAGCGATTGAACCGAATATCGCGGCGGATGCCCTTCGCCGTGTTTCGGCGAAAGGGTGTTTGGTCTGTCCACCATTTGTGGATGCTCATTTCCACATGGACGCAACGCTGTCCCTTGGAATGCCGCGAATGAACGTGTCGGGAACGCTGTTGGAAGGCATCGGCCTCTGGGGTGAACTTAAACCGATCCTCACATTCGATGGGCTTGTTGAGCGTGCATTGCGCTATTGTGACCTGGCGGTTTCGAAAGGGTTGCTGGCAATACGCAGTCATGTGGATGTTTCCGACCCACGCTTGTTGACCGCTGAAGCGATGATTGCGGTGCGCGAACAGGTCAAACCCTATATCGACCTGCAACTGGTCGCTTTTCCGCAAGATGGGTATTTTCGTGCGCCCGGCGCAGTCGAGCTTTTAAGGCGCGCTCTTGATATGGGGCTCGATGTAGTGGGCGGTATCCCGCATTTCGAAAGAACGATGGCCGACGGCAAGGCATCTGTCGAAGCCCTGTGCCGGATCGCGGCGGATCGCGGTTTGCCGGTGGATATGCATTGCGACGAAAGTGACGATCCACAGTCGCGCCATGTGGAAACGCTGGTTGAACAATCAATGCGCCATGGCCTGCAGGGCAGGGTGGCAGGCTCGCATCTGACCTCCATGCACTCCATGGATAATTACTACGTATCGAAACTCATCCCGCTTATGGCCGAAGCTGATCTGCAGGTCATTGCGAACCCGCTTATCAACATCACCTTGCAAGGTCGCCATGACACCTACCCCAAACGCCGGGGCCAGACTCGGGTCCCTGAATTGATGGCAGGCGGGCTTAACGTGGCATTCGGCCATGATTGCGTGATGGACCCTTGGTATTCCATGGGCTCCGGCGACATGCTCGAAGTCGCCTCCATGGGTCTGCATGTTGCGCAAATGACATCGCGCGACGCGATGCGGCAGTGTTTCGACGCGGTCACGGTGAATGCAGCGCGCGCCATTGGCCTGACCGACTACGGGATCGAAGTTGGCAAGCGCGCCGATATGGTCGTTCTGCAAGCAGCTGATCCAATCGAGGCGATCCGCCTGCGCGCAAACCGTCTGCATGTTATTCGCGGCGGGCGGATCATCGCTGAAAACCCACCGCAAGTTGCGACGCTGAACTTACCCGGACGCCCGGCTTCCGTGAACCCGGCAAGCTACGCCCCGGCACACCAATAATAACCATAGATCAACAGGAGAGACACCAAATGGCATCACTGATCCGCCCGAACCGCCGCACCATCCTGAAAGGCGCTGCCGCCAGCACGCTGGTACTGGCTGCGCCGCCGGTCTTGGGGCAGGCGAAATTCAAAGTGGCCGGCCTGCACGCATCGCCAGTTGAAAATGCGTGGAACTCGCGCCTGCACGGCGCGATGGTCGAAGCCGCCTCTGACGGGGCAATTGAATACGTCTTCTCCGAAGGTGTCGCTGCCACAGACTATGGTCGTGCTGCGCGCGAGTATGCTGAAAGCGGCGTTGATCTGATCGTCGGCGAAGCCTACGCGGTTGAACGTGAGATCCGCGAGATAGCTGGCGACTACCCCGATGTGGCCTTTTTGATGGGGTCTAGCGGTCAACCTTCCGGCGACAATTTCGGAACATTCGGTACGTGGAACCACGAAGGGGCATATCTGGCCGGGATGCTCGCAGGCAAGATGAGTGAAACAGGGAAGTTCGGTGCGGTTGGCGCAATTCCGATCCCGGAAGTGAACCTGTTGATTAATGGCTTCCGCGCTGGCGTAGATGCTGTTCGTCCCGATGCCGAACACCTGATCGGTTTCATCGGAACGTTCTTTGATCCCCCCAAGGCGCGCGAAGCCGGTCTGGCCCAGATCGATGCTGGCGCTGACATTCTGTTCGGGGAACGGATCGGTACCGCCGATGCCGCGAAGGAACGTGGGATCAAGGCAATTGGCTCGCTGATCGACTATACCCCGCGCTACCCCGAAACCGTGTTTGCAAACGCGATGTGGTATTTCCGGCCTTTGCTAGATGCGGCCATTGCTGACAAGCAGGCGGGCGGACCGAATGCAAACGACTACACGCCTTTCTGCCTGATGAAAGAAGGCGGGAACGACATTGTGTTTTCGGAAGGTATGGTTCCTGCAGACGCCATTCCGGCCATGGAAGAGGCGCGCGCGGCAATCAAGGCGGGCGAACTCGAGGTGCCCGTGGATATGTCTGAACCGACCTGAGCCGACGCCCTGCTTTCGTTCACACGAGGGCAGGGCACGCCAGCCAACTTTGCCAGGAGAAGTCGCATGACGGTGACGGGCGTATGACTCAAGAGCCGATCCTTCGGCTTGACGGGATCACCAAACGGTTCGGTGCAATCACCGCAAACGAGGATGTGACCATTGCGCTTGCTCCGGGTGAGGTGCTTGCGCTGCTTGGCGAAAATGGGGCTGGCAAGACCACGCTGATGAACATCCTGTTCGGCCACTACATGCCGGATGCGGGGACGGTCACGGTGGGGGGACAGGCGTTGCGCCTTGGCGTTCCGCGCGATGCCATCGCTGCCGGGGTTGGCATGGTCCACCAGCATTTCACACTGGCCCCGAACCTGACGGTACTTGAGAACGTGATGTGCGGGACCGAACCGCTTGTATCGTTCAGGTCGGGCAGGGCGGCCGCGCGCGCCAAACTTGCGGGGCTGGCGGATCGCTTTGGTCTGGCGGTAGATCCCGACGCCCATGTCAGTGCCTTGTCGGTTGGCCAGCAACAACGAGTCGAGATCCTCAAGGCCCTCTATAACGATGCACGCATACTGATTCTGGATGAACCAACGGCGGTTCTGACCCGCCCAGAGGCCGAGCACCTCTTTGCGACTTTACGCGATATGGCGCAGCAGGGGCTGTCGATTATCTTTATTTCCCACAAGCTGCACGAAGTCATGGCCGGAGCAGACAGGGTGGTTGTGCTTCGCGGCGGGCGCGTCACCGCAGAACGGAAAACAGGCGCGACCAGTCAAGCTGAACTGGCAGAGCTTATGGTCGGCCGCCGTGTTGAACGCCCGGTCCGGCAGGCCAATCCGGTCGGGCCCCTACTGATCGAAGCGCGCAAGGCCGACGTTCCAATGCCCGGTGGTACGCCGCTCAGGTCAGTTGATTTCAGCCTGCGCGGCGCAGAAATCCTTGGCATCATCGGCGTGTCCGGGAATGGGCAAACAACCTTGGCGCATCTGTTGTCTGGTTTGGCGCGTCCGTCGAACGGCGAGGTGCTGATACTTGGCCAGGACGCGCGGGTCTTGAGCGCGGCAAAGATGGCAGCTATGGGCGTTGGCCGCATCCCTGAAGATCGCAACACCGAAGGGGCGGTGGGCAGTTTCCCATTGTGGCAAAACGCTGTGCTGGAACGTCTGTCAGATGTTCGGTTCTCGCGGTTTGGCGTCGTTCGGGGTGGGGCCGCGCGGCGATTTTGCGCCGATATTGCCACCCGGTTTGATTTGCGCGGGGGCGGGCCCGAGACGGAAACACGGCAGCTTTCGGGTGGGAACATGCAAAAGCTGATCCTTGGTCGAAACCTTGCTGATGCCCCTCGCATCCTGATCGCTGCACAGCCGACGCGGGGTCTGGACGAAGGGGCAATCGCTGCCATGCATGCAGAGTTGCTTGCCGCTGCCAAGGGCGGAACAGGGGTTGTCCTGATTTCCGAAGACTTGGATGAAGTTATCGCACTGGCGGATCGCGCGCAGGCGATTGTGAATGGCCGCTTGTCACCACCCGTTGCCGCCGAGGATCTGGATGCCCAGCGGCTTGGGTTGATGATGGCCGGCGTATGGGAGGGTATGGCCGATGCGGTTTGAACGTCGGGAAAAGACGTCTGCCCTGCTTGGTATCGCAGCGCCCCTGATCGCAGTGGCTGTTGCCTTGGCCATGTCGGGCGTGCTCATCGCTCTGGCCGGTGCGCCGGTGCTCGAAGCGTATGGCCGCATCGCGATTGGGGCCTTCGGGTCGAAGCTGGCGATAACCGAAACGCTGACATGGGCGACACCGCTGATCCTGACGGGGCTGGCTGCAGCGGTCGCCTTTCGCGCGCAGGTCTGGAACATCGGCGCAGAGGGGCAGCTTTACGCGGGTGCGCTTGCCGTTGCCGCCCTTGGCGCGGCCAATCCGCTGGGCTTGCCGCCCGCCGCGCTGATCGTTGTTCTGATGGTGGCGGGGGCGATTGCCGGTATGGTGCTGCTTGTGGTGCCTGTCATGCTGCGGTTGCGCTTTGGCGTGGACGAAGTCGTGACCACGCTGCTGGGCAATTTCATCGTCCTTCTGTTCGTGTCCCTCGCGGTCGAAGGGTTCTTGAAAGACCCCTTGGCCTTCGGATGGCCGCAATCGGTTCCCGTCGTGATGGAGGCCAGCCTGCCGCGTATCGTGGACAGGTCCCGCCTGCACTTGGGCTTGCCGATTGCCTGCGGTCTGGCGGTGCTGGTGTTCCTTGTCCTTCGCTATACTGTGTTCGGGATGCAGTCGCGTGCTGCGGGCCTGAACCCGGCGGCGGCAAGATTTGCCGGAGTACCGATTTCCGGCACGTTGATCCGGGTCGCTTGTCTGTCTGGGGGGCTTGCAGGGCTTGCTGGCGCGATCGAAGTGCTTGGGGTCAAAGGCTACGTCACCACCGACCTGTCGCCCGGTTTTGGGTATTCGGGCATCGTGGTCGCCATGTTGGCAGGGTTGAACCCGCTGGGAGTCGTGCTGGCCGCGCTCTTCGTGGCGGCGATGTTTGTCGGAGCTGATGGCATGAGCCGAACGCTTGATGTCCCCAGTTTCATCGCCGATGTAACCGTCTCTTTGTCGCTGCTTACGATGCTGATTGCGCTGTTCTTCACCAGCTGGCGGGTGCGTAAATGACCGATCTGATCGACATCCTTTTTACTGTTGGGCTTTGGTCTTCTGTCCTGCGTATTGCAACACCGCTGATTTTCGGCACGCTTGGCGCGCTGCTGTGTGAAAGGGCAGGGGTGCTGAACCTTGGCATCGAAGGGATCATGACCTTTGGCGCGATGGCGGGATGGCTTGCTGTTTTCATGGGGGCCGATCTGTGGACGGGAATTCTGGTCGCTGCGCTGACCGGGGCGGCCTTTGGGCTGGTTCATGCCGCGCTGACCGTGACGCTGGGACTGTCGCAGCATGTGACGGGTCTGGGGATTACGCTGCTCGCCTCGTCCTTGTCCTATTACATCTTTCGTCTGGCCGTTGACGTGCAAGGCACGCCGCCGACCATCGAACCTTTTGCGCCCTTGTCTGTTCCCGGTCTCTCCGACTTGCCGTTGATCGGGCCCGCGCTTTTTACGCAAACCGCGCCTACCTATCTCGCCATCGCGCTGGCCGGGGTGCTGGCCTATGTCCTGTTCCGCACGCCGCTTGGACTTGCCGTGCGCATGACCGGCGAAAACCCTCATGCCGCCGAGGCGCAGGGCCTGAACCCGATCCACATCCGCTATGGCGCTGTCATCGCAGGCTCTGCGCTTATGGCGATGGGGGGGGCGTTCCTGACGCTGGCTGCCTTCAACAGCTTTTTCCCCACCATGATCCAAGGGCGCGGCTGGGTCTGCATCGCGTTGGTGGTCTTTTCGACATGGCGACCTGGCCGGGCGTTGTTCGGCGCACTGTTGTTTGCGCTTTTCGATGCCTACCAACTCAGGCTGCAAACGGTGTTCGGCAGCGCAGTGCCCTATCAATTGTTCCTGATGTTGCCCTATATCCTGTCGATTGTCGCGTTGGTGGTGATGTCGCGCCGAGCGCGGGTGCCTCAGGCGCTGATGAAGCCCTATCGCCGCGGCGAACGCTAGAATTCAGGGTTCCAGCAACGATTTTTCCAACTGCATCGCGAACTTCGCCGCAGCCACCGGAAGCGTGCGCCCGCGGAGCTGACACAAGTACAGATTGCCTGTTGGGACATCGCGCACATCCAGAGGCCTGCTGATGATCCCATCAACACCGTCTTTCGATGGCAGGCCGGCCGGGATCTGAAATGTGACCAATGGCTCTTGCGAGGGATAGTGACGCAGAAATTCAAAGCTGTCTGACTCAACCGTGATCGATAGCTCGACAGTGGACCTCTGGCGCGCAATGTCGATCAGGTGCCGCACGCCGTAAGGCGTTGTCGGCAGCCCGATGGGATAGCCGGACAGATCGCGCAGCCGCAAGGTTTGCTTTGCGGCCAAAGGATGATCCACAGGCAGAACCGCACAAACCGTTTGCGGCACACTGGACAGCACTTGCACTTCGCTCAGCCGGATGGGTTCGAACACGACGGCAATATCCGCTGAGTGATCGACCAAAGCCTGCTCTGCCGCGGCCCGGTCGCGCAAATGCACCCCAAAGGTCACGGCGGGGTGGTCGCGCCGGTATCGGGCAATTTGCTCTGGCAGCACATAGGGCAACAAAGCTTGGCTACACGCGACGGCCACATGACCACGCCGTTCCCCGACAAGGTCCGCGATTTGGCTTTTCAGCTTTTCGACATCGGACACTTGCGTGCGAATGAGTTGGATCAGCAACTCGCCAGCCGGGGAAAGGCGCACACCGCGCGGCAACCGTTCAAAGACGGGCGCGCCCAATTCTTCTTCCATCGCCAAAAGCCGCCGGTTCAACGCGGAGGAGGTGATGGACAGTTGTTCGGCTGCTTTGCGGATGGATCCAGCTCGGGCAATTGCGTCGATATACCCAAGCGATGTGAGATAGCGCATTTCAATCCTGACTGCTGCATTTTTTGCATCGGTTTGCTGCAAACATAGCAGGAGACGTCAGCGCATCAACGGCCCATGGTTAAAACATCCTTGTCGCCCGGCAGTGCATTTCCCCGCGCAGCCGGGCGGCTCAACGTTTAGGAGTTGCTTCTCAATGCCCATGCATCCTTTCACCCGTCGCGGATTCCTTCGTTCAGGCGCCGCGCTCGCCGGCGCGGCTGCGGTATCGCCGCTTTCGATGCGCCCCGCTGCGGCGGCCGGTGACCTGACCGTCGGTTTCATTTATGTCGGTCCCAAAGATGACTTCGGCTACAACCAGGCCCATGCCGAAGGTGCCGCCGCCATAAAGGCGATCGAAGGTATCACGGTTGTGGAAGAAGAGAACGTCGCCGAAACGACCGATGTTCAAAAGACGATGGAGTCGATGATCAACTTCGACGGGGCATCTTTGCTGTTCCCAACGTCGTTCGGTTATTTCGACCCCCATATTCTGGAAGTCGCTCCCAAGTATCCTGACGTGCGCTTTGAGCACAGCGGCGGTTTGTGGTCAGCAGACAAGCACCCATCAAATGTCGGCAGCTACTTTGGCTATATCGGCATGGGTCAGTATCTGAACGGTGTCGCCGCGGGTCATGCGACCAAGACCAAGAAGATCGGTTTCGTGGCTGCAAAGCCGATCCCGCAGGTTCTGCTGAACATCAACTCATTCCTTCTTGGGGCCCGGTCGGTCGATCCATCCATCACCTGCCAAGTGATCTTCACCGGCGAATGGTCCATGGCTGTGCGCGAAGCCGAAGCCACAAACGCGCTGGCCGATGGCGGTGCAGATGTCATCACCTGCCACGTGGACGGACCCAAGGTCGTCATGGAAACAGCAGCCTCGCGCGGTGCGTTCCTGTGCGGCTACCATGCGGACCAATCGCCACTCGCGCCCGACATGTACCTGACCGGCGCTGAATGGAACTGGGCGCAGGTCTATACGGACATGATCAACAAAACTCTCGCTGGCGAGCCCATCGACAACTTTGTCCGGGGCGGGTTGGCCGATGGCTTCATCAAGATGTCGCCGCTTGGGCCGGCCGTGTCCGACGCATCCCGTGCACAGTTCGAAGCGACCAAGGCAGAGATCATGAAAGGTGGCTTTGCCGTCATAAAGGGCCCGCTCAAGGACAATGCAGGCAACGTGATCGCCGCCGAAGGTCAGGCCTTCGCCGAAACGGATGTCACGCTGGAAAGCATGGACTATCTGGTCGAGGGCGTCATTGGGTCCACGTCTTGATGGTTCGACGATGACCGATCACGGCATCACAGGCGGGGTCCATTCTGCGCCGTTTCAGGCTTGGCTCGCCCCTGTGGCGCGCCGGGCCGAGGCGGTGGTGCTTCCGCTAATGGCGTTGCTTGTGGGATTTGCCGTGTTCAGCCTGTTCTTGGTTGTTCAGGGCAAATCCCCGGCAGAGTTTTTCGGGTTGGTCTACAAGGCCGGGTTTGGCACGGCGTTTTCGTGGCAAAACACGCTCTCGCGCACCGCGCCCTTATTGTTCGCGGCCCTGTGCGTCGCTTTGCCAGCCCGGTTGGGATTGGTGGTGATCGGCGGCGAAGGCGCGATTGTACTTGGCGGATTGACAGCCGGTGTGCTGGGCGTGGCCCTTGCGGGGCTTCCCGCCGCACTTGCGCTGCCGGTTATGGTGGCGGGTGCAGCGGTGATCGGTGGGCTTTGGATCGGCACAGTTGGCGCGTTGCGGTACTTTCGCGGCGTGAACGAAACCATCGCCAGCCTGTTGATGGCCTACATTGCCATTGCCCTTATGAACCACTTGGTAGAAGGGCCGTTTCGCGACCCGGCTAGCCTGAACAAGCCCTCCACAGCCCCGCTGACCGACGCGCTCCGGGTTGGTGATATTCCCGGTTGGGATGTGCATTGGGGCCTGTTGGTTGGTGTTGTGGCCTGTGTCTTTTCTTGGGCCTTGATCGATCGGACCACTTGGGGATTTGCCGCGCGGATCGCAGGCGGCAATGTGGGCGCAGCGCAGGTGCAGGGCTTGCCGGTCGGGCGGCTGATCCTTGGTTTCACGGCCCTTGGCGGCGCGTTTGCCGGTCTTGCCGGGTTCTTTGAAGTAACGGCCGTGCACGGGTCGGCCAATGCGTCGCTTGCGTCAGGCTATGGCTATACCGGCATTCTCATCGCGTTTCTGGCGCGCCACAATCCGCTGGCGATTATCCCCGTGGCCATTCTGCTGGCCGGGTTCGAAGCGTCTTCGGGTCTGGTGCAACGGCGCATGGATCTGCCCGATGCGACCACGCTGGTGCTTCAGGGCATCGTCTTTGTGGCAATCCTGATCAGCGACACATTCTATGGCCGCTTCCGCATATTCGCGCCGGAAAGATGGAGCAAACCATGAGCGATCTGGGTATCTGGGCGGTTCCTCTGGCTATTCTTGGCGGCGCGATCCGTGTCTCTACACCGTTTCTGTTCGTCAGCCTTGGTGAAGTGCTGACCGAGCGGTCGGGCCGCATCAACCTTGGCTTGGAAGGCACTCTGGTCTTCGGCGCGATGTCGGGCTACGCCATTGCGTTTCTCACCGGATCGCCTTGGGCGGGGGTGCTGGCCGCTGCCGCTGCCGGCGCATTCTTCGGGCTGATCCACGGGTTGATCTGTTCGCTGCCGCGCGTGAACGACATTGCCATCGGCATTGCCATGATGATCCTCGGAATGGGTCTGGCGTTCTATTTCGGCAAACCCTTCGTGCAACCGGTCGCGCCGGACCTTCCTGCGATTTCCTTTGGCTGGTGGTCTGACCTTCCACAAGTGCGTGCCGCGCTTCAGGTCAATGTGCTGTTCCTGATCGGCGGGGTTGCCGCCTTTGCCCTGTGGTGGATGTTCCGGGCCACCCGCGTGGGCCTGATTATCCGGGTCGTGGGCGACAGTACCGACGCAGCGCGTGCCATGGGCTTGCGTCCGGCGCTTATCCGTACACTTGCCACAGCGGCGGGCGGGGCGTTTGCCGGGGTCGGTGGGGCCTACCTGTCGCTGTATTACCCAGGCAGCTGGAACGAAGGCCTGTCATCCGGGCAGGGGCTTATGGCCGTCGCGCTGGTGATCTTTGCGCGCTGGAACCCGATTGCCTGCTTTGGCGCTGCGCTGCTGTTTGGCGGGGCAGGGGCGCTTGGTCCCGCGCTGCAATCGGTCGGCGTATCCGAAGGGTACTACCTGTATTACGCAGCACCTTATGTGCTGACGCTAGGCGTCTTGATCGCCACCTCGTCGCCCCGGCAGGCGATGACGGGCGCGCCCGGCGAGCTATCCATCACCAAGTAAGGAGAGAGCCATGAACGGGCTTGGAGGTCTGAACAAATCCCCAAACGGTGTTGTCATCGGATTGGTACAACTGAAACTTCCTGACGTGAAAACCAAGGCGGACCTGACGGCGCAAACCGCCCGCGTGGTTGAGCTTCTCGGCAAGGCGCGGCGCAACAATGCCGGCATGGATCTGGTGGTGTTTCCCGAATACATGCTGCACGGCCTGTCGATGGATACCAACCCAGAGATCATGTGCGATCTGGATGGGCCAGAAGTGGCCGCCCTGAAAGCTGCCTGCATCGAGCACGACATCTGGGGCTGCTTTTCGATCATGGAAGCGAATCCTGGTGGCAACCCGTTCAATTCCGGGATCATCATCGACAACACGGGCGAGATGCAGCTTTACTATCGCAAGCTGCACCCATGGGTGCCTGTCGAACCGTGGGAGCCGGGCGATCTGGGCATTCCGGTGATCGACGGTCCAAAAGGCTGCAAGCTGTCGCTGATCATCTGCCATGACGGTATGTTCCCTGAAATGTCACGCGAAGCGGCGTACAAGGGCGCCGAGATCATGTTGCGCACGGCGGGGTATACCGCGCCCATCCGCGAAAGCTGGCGTTTCACCAACCAGTCGAACGCTTTCTGCAACCTGATGGTCACCGCGAATGTCTGCATGTGCGGGTCTGACGGCACATTTGACAGTATGGGCGAAGGGATGATCTGCAACTTCGATGGCAGCACCATTGCCCACGGCACCACCGGCCGGGTGGACGAAATCATCACCGCCGAAGTCCGCCCCGATCTTGTCCGCGAGGCGCGGGTGCACTGGGGGGTGGAAAACAACATCTACCAGCTTGGGCATCGGGGGTATGTCGCCGTGCAGGGCGGGGCAGGGGACTGCCCTTATACGTACATGACCGATCTGGCGGCGGGCCAGTATCGCCTGCCGTGGGAGGATGAGGTCAAGGTCACTGACGGCACGTCCTGCGGGTTCGAGGCCCCCACACGCAGTTACGCCCCAAGCGCGCGCAAAGAGGCCGCCGAATGAAAGACGCCGCCACACAGACCGTTGCCGCCAACCCCTACGCATGGCCGTGGAACGGTGATCTGCGCCCGGAAAACACCGCACTCGTCATCATCGACATGCAGACAGATTTCTGCGGCGAAGGCGGGTATGTGGACAAGATGGGATACGATCTGTCGCTGACCCGTGCGCCGATTGAACCGATCAAGGCGGTGCTGTCGGCGATGCGCGCCGGGGGCTACCATATCATCCATACCCGCGAAGGGCACCGGCCCGATCTGGCGGATTTGCCGCCAAACAAACGCTGGCGGTCGCAGCAGATTGGCGCGGGCATCGGCGATGTCGGGCCATGCGGCAAGATCCTTGTACGGGGCGAGCCGGGGTGGGACATCATCCCAGAGCTTTACCCGCTGGACGGTGAGCCGATCATCGACAAACCCGGCAAGGGAAGCTTCTGCGCGACCGATCTGGAACTGTTGCTGCGCACGCGTCGGATAGACAATCTGATCCTCACTGGGATCACAACTGATGTATGCGTGTCCACCACCATGCGCGAAGCCAACGACCGGGGCTTTGAATGCCTCGTGCTGTCCGATTGCTGTGGCGCGACCGATGCGGGCAACCACGACGCCGCGCTCAAGATGGTGACCATGCAGGGCGGCGTGTTTGGCGCGGTCAGCGACAGCACAACCCTGATCGCGGCCCTGCCATGACACCTGAATTGCCCGAAGGTGCCATTGGTGTCGAAACCCTGCATATGACGATGCGCTTTGGGGGCTTCACGGCGCTGGACGATGTGTCGATCCGGATCGCGCCGGGCAGTTTTCATGCGTTGCTTGGTGAAAACGGCGCAGGCAAATCCACGTTGGTCAAATGCATGATGGGCTTCTACCACGCCACCGCTGGCGAGATGCTAGTCGCCGGACGCGAGGCGCGGGTGCCGGATCCGCGGGCGGCGCATGGGCTGGGGCTTGGAATGGTTTATCAGCATTTTACGCTGGTCCCGTCACTCACGGCAGCGGAAAACCTTGTCATCAGTCGCCCCGATGCGCCGCGTATCATCGACTGGCGGGCCGAACGGGCGGCGCTGGATGCGTTCATGGCGCGCATGCCGTTTCAGGTGCCACTGGATCAGCCGGTGCGCGCGTTGGCGGCGGGGGAAAAGCAGAAGCTGGAAATCCTCAAGCAGCTCTATCTTGGGCGGCGGTTTCTGATCCTGGATGAACCGACCTCTGTGCTTACTCCGTCCGAAGCGGACGAAGTGCTGGGCCATGTGCGCGCGCTGTGCGAAGCGGGCGAGATCACGGTGCTGATGATCACCCACAAGTTTCGTGAAGTGACTGCCTTTGCCGATGAGGTGTCGGTGCTGCGGCGCGGGCGGTTGGTTGGTGCCGGGCGCGTTGCGGACCTGAGCCATTCGGACATGGCCGCGATGATGATGGGCGATGCGGCGATTGCCGAACCGGCCCCGCGCACGGGCACAGCCGGTGGCATCGTCTTGTCGCTGTCGCAGGCGCGGGCGCGGGATCGATCCGGCTTGAAGGACATTGCGATAGACGCGCTTCAGGTGCGGGCAGGTGAAATCGTCGGGATTGCCGGAATATCCGGCAATGGCCAGATGGAGTTGATGGAGATCCTCACCGGGCAGCGGCCGCTGGAGTCTGGCGCAATTACAGTCAAGGGCACACCCTACACGGCGAGCCGCGCCGAAGCGCGAGAGCGTGCGGTGCGCTATCTGCCCGAAGAGCCGCTGCATAACGCCTGTGCGCCGCGCATGTCGGTGGCTGAAAACATCGGGTTTCGCAGCTTCGATCTGAACGGCAGCGGCACGCGGTTCTGGCTGTCAGGGCGCGAAATGCGCAAACTGGCGGCGGACCTGGTGGCGTCGTTCAAGGTCAAGACTGCGTCATTGGATGCGCCAATTGCGGCGCTGTCGGGCGGAAATGTGCAGCGTGCAGTTCTGGCGCGCGAGTTGACAGGTGATGTGGACGTGCTCGTCATATCCAATCCATGCTTCGGTCTGGACGTGTCCGCCGTTTCGGAAATTCGCGCGCGGATCATGGCGGCCCGGAACGCGGGGGCAGGGGTTTTGCTGATGTCCGAAGATCTGGATGAAATTCTGGAACTGTCCGACCGGGTTCTGGTCATGTCCGAAGGGCGCATCGTGCACGAGACAACCGCCGCGGCATCGGACCCGGCAACGCTGGGCCGGCATATGGGGGGCCATGCATGAGCGTTATAACAGCAGCGCCTTTTGACTTCCCATTGCAGTCTGGCGCGTTGGGGCTGATCGTGATCGACATGCAGCGTGACTTCATCGAACCGGGCGGCTTTGGCGCGTCGCTGGGCAACGATGTCACACCGCTTCAGGCCATTGTGCCCACCACAGCGCGCTTGATCGCGGGCTTTCGTGCGGCGGGGCTGCCGGTCATCCACACCCGCGAATGTCACCGCGCCGATCTGTCAGACTGCCCGCCCGCCAAGCGTGGAAGGGGCGGGGCCAGCCCAACCATAGGGGATCCGGGGCCCATGGGCCGCATTCTGATCGCGGGTGAGCCGGGGGCGGAAATTATACCTGAACTGGCCCCGCTGGCAGGTGAGGCGGTGATCGACAAGCCCGGCAAGGGCGCGTTTTATGCCACGCCGCTTGGGGACATTTTGGCTGATCTTGGGTTGCGCCAGTTGGTCTTTGCAGGCGTCACAACCGAGGTCTGTGTGCAATCCACCCTGCGCGAGGCGAATGACCGAGGCTTTGAATGTGTGCTCGCCGAGGATGCCACGGAAAGCTATTTCCCGGCGTTTAAGCAAGCCACGCTTGAGATGATCCGCGCGCAAGGCGCCATTGCCGGTTGGACAGCCACTGTGGACGATATCCTGACCGGAATAGGAATTGCGCATGACTGAAGCATACAGCTTTCCCAATCTCTTGTCGGGTGGATGGCGGAATATGGATTTCGGCCCGTTCCGAGATGGCGTCGAGATTTGTAGACTGGCAGAAGGTTCACCCGAAGTTGCGCTTTTACGCTATGCGCCGGGCGCGAGCGTGCCGTTGCACAGTCATCCGGGGCTAGAGGTCGTGCTGGTTCTGGAGGGGGCGCAAACAGATGAAAACGGCCGTCACGAAACCGGTGCGCTTGTTCTCAACCCGCCGGGCACGCAGCATTCGGTGCAATCAGACGTGGGATGCACCGTGCTGATCCAATGGGAACGCCCGGTCCAGATCCTCGGCGGAATCTGACCAAACGGCTCTTATCGCGCGTTGAACCGGGTCGGCAATGTGATCGGCCTGGATATGCCTCTGCCCAAATTTCAGTTAAACGAAATTACGAAGAACTTCAGAAACTTCCCGCCCACTGAGTAGCGGACGGGCAGGGGAGGCGATGGAAAAGCAGATTATACGTCGAGCGTATTCAGCCTTTCCCATTCCGAGAAATGCGCGGTGTAGGATCGCCATTCGATGTGCTTGATCTTTTGGAACGCAGCGGAAAATTCTTCGCCCATCGCAGCCTTGAAGCCGTCATTCGCATCGAACGCGCGCAGCGCATCAAGAAGGTTCAAGGGAAGGGTGATTGCATCCGTCACAAGGTGCCCTTCGGCATACATATCCAAATCGCACCGCGGGCCGGGATCTGCCTTCTGGGTCAGCCCATCCATCCCAGCGGCGATAATCGCGGCCTGAAGCAGATAGGGGTTTGCCGCCCCATCGGGCAGACGGAGTTCAAACCGGCCCGGACCGGGAACGCGGACCATGTGGGTGCGGTTGTTGCCGGTCCAAGTGACGGTGTTTGGCGCCCACGTCGCCCCGGATGTCGTGCGTGGCGCATTCAGTCGTTTATAACTATTCACCGTTGGATTGGTGATCGCGCACATGGCTGTGGCGTGGGTCATGATCCCGCCAAGGAAATGACGCCCCTGTTCCGACAACCCCATATCGGCACTGGGGTCGGCAAAGGCGTTGGTGGTCCCGTCCATGTCCCAGACCGAGATATGTGCGTGGCAGCCATTGCCCGTCAGCCCTTCGATGGGTTTGGGCATGAAGGTTGCGCGCAAGCCGTGCTTTTCAGCAACCGATTTGACCATGAATTTGAAAAAGCTGTGCCGGTCAGCCGTGACAAGCGCATCGGCGAAATCCCAGTTCATTTCAAATTGGCCGTTCGCGTCTTCGTGGTCGTTCTGGTACGGGTTCCAGCCCAATTCCAGCATGTAATCGCAAATCTCGGCGACAACATCATAGCGGCGCATCACGGCCTGCTGGTCGTAGCAGGGCTTTTCCGCGATGTCCTGAGGATCGGAAATAGCGCGCCCGTCCGGCTCCAGCAAAAAGAACTCTGCTTCAACACCGGTTTTGACGCGTAAGCCTGCCTCTGCCGCCATCGCGACCTGACGGCGCAGCACGTTGCGCGGGGCCTGATCAACAGGCACCCCTTCCATGATCGGGTCGGCGGGCACCCAAGCGACATCGGGTTTCCATGGCAGTTGGATCACCGCCGCCGGGTCTGGCACGGCCAGCATGTCGGGATGGGCGGGGGTCAGATCCAGCCAGGTGGCGAAACCGGCAAAGCCGGCCCCGTCTTCTTGCATCTCGGCGATGGCTTGGGCGGGGACCAGTTTCGCCCGTTGTCCACCGGCCAGATCTGTGAACGAAATCATGAAATACTTGATGCCCTTTTCGCGGGCAAAATCGGCAAGATCTTGTGTCATCGTTATCTCCTCAATACCCGCCGCGACCGGGGATCCAGTCAGTTCCGGCTAGTGGCACGCCCGCCATCGCGGCAGCTTCAACAGTAAGTGCGCAAAGATCCTCTGGCTCCAGATTGTGGACGTGGCTTTTGCCGCAGGCGCGTGCGATGGTTTGCGCTTCAAGCGTCAGGACGTTCAGGTAGTTGCGCAGCCGCCGGCCCGCAGCAATCGGGTCAAGTCGCGCCATGAGTTCAGGGTCTTGTGTGGTGATACCGGCCGGGTCGCGGCCTTCGTGCCAATCGTCATAAGCCCCCGCAGTGGTGCCAAGCGCGTTGTATTCCTTTTCCCATTTCGGGTCGTTGTCCCCCAGCGCGATCAAAGCCGCACTGCCGATGGAGACGGCATCCGCCCCAAGGGCCAGCGCCTTGGCCACATCCGCGCCAGTGCGAATACCGCCTGACACGACCAGTTGCACTTCGCGGTGCATGCCCATGTCCTGAAGTGCCTTCACCGCAGGTCTGATACAGGCAAGTGTCGGCTGACCCACATGTTCGATAAAGACATCCTGCGTGGCTGCGGTGCCGCCCTGCATCCCATCGAGCACAACCACATCCGCTCCGGCTTTCACCGCCAGCGTGGTGTCATAATAGGGGCGCGCGCCACCGATCTTGATGTAAATCGGCTTTTCCCAGCCCGTGATTTCACGCAGTTCAAGGATCTTGATTTCAAGATCATCCGGCCCGGTCCAGTCGGGGTGACGGCAGGCCGAGCGCTGGTCGATCCCGACCGGCAAATCGCGCATGCCGGCCACGCGTTCGGTGATCTTTTGCCCCAACAACATGCCGCCCCCGCCGGGCTTTGCGCCCTGGCCGACCACAATTTCAATGGCGTCTGCCCGACGCAGATCGTCGGGGTTCATGCCATAGCGCGACGGCAGATATTGATAGACCAGTTTATCAGAATGGCCGCGTTCTTCTTCAGTCATGCCACCATCGCCGGTTGTGGTGGATGTGCCTGCCATCGATGCGCCGCGCCCCAACGCCTCTTTGGCGGGGCCGGACAACGAGCCAAAGCTCATGCCGGCGATGGTGATTGGAATTGCCAGTTCAATTGGCTTTGACGCAAAGCGCGTGCCCAGCGTGACCGCAGTTTCGCATTTCTCGCGGTACCCTTCGAGCGGATAGCGCGAGATTGAGGCGCCCAAAAACAGCAGGTCATCGAAATGCGGGACTTTCCGTTTGGCCCCGCCACCCCGAATATCGTAGATGCCGGTGGCTGCCGCGCGGCGGATTTCGGCGTTGATGTCATTCGAGAACGTCGCGCTTTGGCGTGGTTCAGTGCGGGGCGTGCCCGTGTCGTGATCTTTCATTCCCGTGTTCCTCAATACGCCTGCGCGTTGTCGATGTGGAAATTGTACAGCTGGCGGGCGGATCCATAGCGGCGGAATTCGGCCGGGTCGGCATCGACGCCTGCGCGGGCCAACAAATCGTTCAGCAAGTCGATGTGCTCTTGCCGCATTTCCTTTTCGATGCAGTCTGTGCCCAGCGACGCCACTGACCCGCGCACGAAAAGGCGCGCTTCGTAGAGGCTGTCGCCAAGAGCATCTCCAGCATCGCCAAGAACAACCAGATTGCCTTTTTGGGCCATGAAGGCCGACATGTGGCCGATGTCGCCTTGCACGACGATGTCGATCCCTTTCATCGAGATACCGCAGCGCGACGAGGCATTTCCGCGGACCACCAAGAGCCCGCCATGGCCGGTCGCGCCCGCGTACTGGCTGGCATCCCCATCGACAACGACCATACCCGACATCATGTTTTCGGCGACGCCAGGGCCAACCGATCCGGCAACCTGAACCGTTGCGTGTTTGTTCATGCCGGCGCAATAATAGCCCGTTGACCCAGCGATCTTGACAGCGATCGGTGCATTCAGACCCACAGCAAGCGCGTGGCTGCCTCGTGGATTGATGATCTCGTATTCTGCGTTTGACTGGGTGCCGTTCAGGCTTTGTAGTTCTGCATTGACGCTGCGCAGCGCCTGTTCACTCAGATCCAGTATCGTCATGCTTAGCGCTCCCAGAAATAGACTTTTGCAGGCTGCGGTTCCCAGACGCGCGCATCTTTAATGCCCGGAAGGTCCACCAATGCCCGGTATTCCGACCCGAAGGCCACAAAACGGTCGGTTTCCGCCATGACGGCGGGTTTGCACGCGATCGGGTCGCGCAAGACCCCAAAGCCGGTCTCGGTTCCGACCACGAACGTGTAGAAGCCATCAAGATCGTCAAGCCCGGCCTGCAATGCGCCGCCAAGGTTATCGCCGCCCTGCATCCGGCGCGTAAGATAGGCCGCTGCCACTTCGCTGTCGTTCTCGGTTTCGAAATGCATTCCGTCGCGCACCAGTTTGCGCCGCAGCGAGTTGTGGTTCGACAGCGATCCGTTATGCACAAGGCACTGGTCAGACCCGGTCGAAAATGGGTGCGCGCCCAGAGTCGTGACCGCCGATTCAGTGGCCATTCGGGTATGTCCGATCCCATGGGTGCCGTGCATCGCTGCGACGCTGAACTCGGCTGCCACCTTTTCGGGCAGTCCGGTTTCCTTGAAAATTTCGATCCGGTTGCCCTGACTCATGATTCGAAGCTCAGGAAAGTCGCTGCGGATCATGGTCAAAACGGTGTCAGCGGCGCTCTTTGCCAGCGCGATTACGGCGTGAGACCCCTTCTCCAGCAATTGCGCAGGGGCGCCGGTCAGCTTTGCGATCCGGTCCGACAACGCAGGGAAATCCGTCGCCGGGTCCAGCGATTGCACAGTGATCTTAAAGGGTTTTGCGCTGTCTTCGCTATAAATGGCTATCCCGGCACTGTCCGGGCCACGGTCCGTCATTGTGACCAGCATGGCGGTCAGCATCGCACCCAAATCGGGCTCCAGCGTGCTGTCCTTCAGAAACAGCCCAACAATGCCACACATGATTGATTCCCTTTCGTGAATGGTACGTTCATCATCGCTGATAATGTACCGAAGAGAAAGTTTCTTTCTTAAAAAGTAAGATCGGTGCAGGTATTTTTAGCTCGTCAACTGGGCCAAGCGGCATCCGACAACCATCAACATCCCATGATGCCGACGCCGGACCGGCGCGGGATCAAAGGACTATGACGATTGTGGATAGGTGATGATCGACAGAAATTTCGTTGGCAGTTCGATGAGCTCTTCCGGCCCGTGGGGCGCATCGGCGTCAAAGAAAAAGCTGTCGCCGGGCTTGAGATCATAAAGCGTGTCGCCATGGCGATACCGCACTTCACCTTCGAGAATATAAAGCAATTCGATCCCTTCGTGCTGGAAGGTCGGGAACACGTCAGATGTTTCGCTCAGCGTAATCAGGTAGGGTTCCATGACCACGCCACTGTTGTTCGACCCGATATGGCCGAGCAGGTTGTACTGGTGCCCGGCGCGTGTGCCCGCACGACTGATTTCGACGGCTTCACCGTTTTTAACGTGCACTGCGTCGCGTTTCTCTTCAAACCGTCGGAAGAACGACGTAAGCGGAACACTCAACGCGCTCGCGAGCATCTGAAGCGTGTTCAGCGATGGCGAAATGTTTCCGTTCTCGATTTTTGACAGCATTCCCATAGACAAGCCTGTTTTCTCCGACAGTTCGGCAACGGTCATATCCCGTTGATGCCGAAAGGATCTGACCTCTCGCCCGATCGCGACCTCAAGGTTCTTTTCCCGTTTGTCGCGGACCTTGTGGGGATCTTGCTTGAATACCGTTTCGGCCATGCCGCTCCTGTCCGGGCTGTTGCCCACAATTGCTTGTCTAAGTTGATGTTAGGCCGGAATTTTCCGTGCTTCCAGCCTGATCCGCGATGCCAGTCGGGCGCAACGTGCTGGGCCGCGTTCCAAACTTGTCTCGAAATGCACGTGCAAAATGGGCACCATTGGCGAACCCCGTGGCCAATGCGACTTCCAGGATGGGCAACCCGGTCTGGCTGAGCAAGTCCCTTGCCTTGTCCAGTCGCAGGTCGCGGTAAAACCGTATCAGGCTCAGTCCCATTCGATCGCGGAACAGGCGCTGCAAATGGCGCGGGCTCATGTCGGCCAGAGTGGCAAGTTGTTCAACCGTCAATGGGTCGGCGATATGAGTTTCCATCATGTCCACGGTGGTCACCAAAACTGGGTGATGCAGTTGATACCGTTCGGCAGTGCCGGATTTTTGGGGGTCTCCTGCTTCGCGGATTCGGGTGTGGATGAACCAATCGGCCACCTTCTGGGCCAAAGCGATTCCGTGCTGCGCCGTGATCAGCGCATGCATCATATCGAGTGGGGCTGACCCGCCGGCGCAGGTGAACCTGTCCCGGTCGATAACGTACAACCGCCGTTCCATCAGATGTCCGGGTGACACTTCTCGCAAAGCGTCAAAATGTTGCCAATGCACGGTAAAGCGGCGGCCTAGCATCAGCCCGGATTGCGCCAAGATCACACCGCCGCCGGATATCCCGCCAAGTGCCACGCCGCGCCTGTCCAGCTGCCTCAGAAAGCGGGCGGCCTCGGGGTATTTCGACGCCATTGGGTTGCCGCCCGCCACGACGAACACGATGTCAAACGGGACCGTCTCGGCATCAATGGACACTGTATCAAAGACGGCTCCAACCGAGGCTGCGGCAGGTCCCCCTTTTACCGACAGGAAAGTCAGATCGTACAGGGGTTGACCGGCAAGAAGGTTGGCCGCACGCAAAGGTTCTATTGCGGCGGCACATGACATCAGCGCGAAATCATCGAGTAGTAAGAACCCCATCCGTTGAGTCATAGAAAGATCCCCCTGAAGTCGAATAATAGAGATATGGCACAAAAAGACAAGAAAGCGGCATTTTTAGAACGTCACGTCATGGGTTGGTATGGCATGGGACACTTGCTTGATACGAAAGGAACAGCGCGTGCGCTATTCAGGGTTCAGAGTCATCCGCGAAGCGGTGACAGGTCACAAAGGTTGGGTGCCTGTTTGGCGCGATCCTGAGCCGCAACCAAGCTATGACATCGTGATTGTTGGGGGCGGCGGGCACGGTCTGGCGACTGCGCATTACCTGGCAAGCCGGTATGGTGCCGCCCGTGTTGCAGTCATCGAAAAAGGTTGGATTGGCGGCGGCAATGTCGGCCGGAATACAACGATCATCCGGTCCAATTACATGTTGGATGGAAACGAACCTTTTTATGAAATGTCATTGAAGTTGTGGGAAGGGTTGGAGCAAGACCTGAACTATAACGCAATGGTCAGCCAACGCGGCATTCTTAACCTGTGTCACAGCGACGGTCAGCGCGATGCCTATCGCTTACGCGGTAATGCCATGCGTTTGCACGGGGCAGACGCGGAATTGCTGGGGCCGGGCGAGGTGCGCGCGATGTACCCTTTTCTGAATTTCGATGATGCGCGGTTCCCGATCAAGGGCGGATTGTTGCAGCGCCGCGGCGGGACGGTTCGGCATGACGCTGTCGCGTGGGGCTATGCTCGCGCGGCAGACAGCCGAGGCGTGGACATCATCCAGAATTGCGAAGTCACCGGTCTGCGGGTTGAAGATGGGCGCGTGCTTGGGGTCGACACGTCGCGCGGATTTATCGGGGCCGGAAAGGTCGGGGTTGCCGTCGCGGGCAATTCCAGCCGTGTGATGGCGATGGCCGGTTTGCGGCTTCCGATTGAAAGTCATGTTCTGCAAGCCTTTGTCAGCGAGGGGCTTAAACCTGTTCTGGATGGTGTCATCACCTATGGGGCCGGGCACTTTTACGTCAGCCAGTCCGACAAGGGCGGGCTGGTTTTTGGCGGGGATATCGACGGCTATAACTCCTACGCGCAGCGCGGCAACCTGCCCACGGTCGAAGATGTGTGCGAAGGCGGGCTGTCGTTAATGCCTATGGTGGGGCAGGCGCGCCTGCTGCGCATGTGGGGCGGGATCATGGATATGAGCATGGACGGCTCACCCATCATCGACCGGACCCCGGTGGAGGGGCTCTATTTCAACGGGGGCTGGTGCTATGGCGGGTTCAAGGCAACGCCTGCCTCTGGTCTTGCCTTTGCGCATCTGCTGGCGACGGACACCCCGCATGAGACAGCAACGGCTTATCGGCTGGACCGGTTCCGCAACGGCCGGATGATTGACGAAAAAGGGATGGGCGCGACGCCCAACCTGCACTGAACGAGGCGCGCAGATGATTATCCCACACCCGCTTCTTGGCCCCCGCGATGCGCAGGAATTCACCTATCTTGGCGATGCATCCATGATCCAGCGGCCTGATGGAACGGCCGAAGGGGCCGAAGACGCTTTGTTCAACTACGTATACATGCGCGACAACCCTGCCGGGGAGCACCGCGAATTGTGGTATCATGAACAGGGCGATCGGTCGTGGTTGGTTGTCACCCGAAACACTGTCACCCATGAAATCACTCAGGTGGAATTGGCGCGTGACGTGGCACTGGCGCTGGGGTGCGGCGCATGACCGGGCTTCAGAAAAAACGCCTGAACGGGGGGCTCATCGATCGCAGCCAACCCATCGACTTCACCTTTGATGGCGAAAGCTACACCGGGTTCGCGGGCGACACGTTGGCCTCGGCGCTGGTGGCCAACGATGTGGCGCTGCTTGGCCGGAGTTTCAAATACCACCGTCCGCGCGGATTGATCGCGTCCGGGTCGGAAGAGCCAAACGCGCTGGTTACCCTCAGTCGCGGCGCGGCGGTGACGCCGAATACCCGCGCTACAATGGTAGAGCTTGAAGCCGGCCTGACCGCTGCGCCGCAAAACGCGTGGCCGTCTGTGCGGTTTGATGCCATGGCCGTCAATGATGTGTTGGCGCCCTTCCTGACGGCGGGCTTTTACTACAAAACATTCATGTGGCCCCGCGCATTTTGGGAAAAGCTGTATGAACCGGCGATCCGCCGTGCCGCTGGGCTGGGTCGTCTGTCGACCGCACCGGACCCTGACCTGTATGACCGGGGATTTCTGCATTGCGATTTGCTGGTCGTTGGGGCGGGCCCGGCTGGGCTGATGGCGGCACTGACGGCCGGGCGAGCCGGGGCGCGGGTTATCCTCGCCGATGAGGATTTCGCGCTTGGTGGGCGGTTGAATGCCGAAACCTTGGTTATCGACGATGCACCGGCATCCGTTTGGCTGGCTACTGCGCTGGCCGAGCTGGCATCGTTGCCCAATGTCCGGACGTTGTCGCGAACCACTGTGTTTGGCGTGTTCGATCACGGCATTTATGGGGCGGTTGAGATGGGCGCGCCGACCGCAAAAGACCATGCACCGCGGCAGACATTGTGGCGCATCTACAGCAAGTCCTGTACGGTCTGCGCCGGTGCAACAGAGCGGCCCATAGCCTTCCCCGATAATGACCGGCCCGGTATCATGCTGGCGGGGGCTGCACGGACTTATGTCAATCGATGGGCTGCAGCGCCTGCGCAGCGTATCGCTGTGTTCACGAACAACGATGACGGGCATCGCACGGCGGCTGATCTGGCGGCGAAGGGGCTGACTATTGCCGCGCTAATCGACACGCGTGCCAATGCGCCTGATTGCACGGACGCGAACGAGACCTTCAAAGGCGCGCAAGTTATCGCATCAGAAGGTCGGCTGCGCCTGAAGAATATCATGGTGCGCACGGCCAGCGGTGGGCGGCGGCAAATCTCGTGCGGTGCGTTGGCTGTGTCTGGCGGCTGGAATCCGAACCTTCACCTAAGCGCCCAGCAACGCACGCGCCCGGTTTGGAATGATGCGGTCGCCGCCTTCGTTCCTGCACCGGATGCGGTCGCCGGCCAGCGGCTGGCCGGAGCAGCGGCAGGCGATTTTTCTACGGCTGGCGCGCTGTCTGGTGGGGTAAATGCGGCCCGCGCTGCACTTGCTGATCTGGATATCAAGGTGAAACATTCAAAACTGCCGAAGGCGGACGATGCGCCAACCCGGATTACGCCGTTCTGGTATGTGAGCGGCACCAAGCGTCGGGCGTGGCTGGATTTTCAGAATGACGTTACTGTCAAAGACGTGGCCTTGGCGCAGGCCGAAGGGTTTCGGTCTGTTGAGCACGTAAAGCGGTACACGACGCTTGGCATGGCCACGGATCAAGGCCGGACGGCAAGCACCAATGCGATCGGCGTGATGGCTGCGCTGACAGGGCAAGATATCGCACAGACGGGCACGACGATGTTCCGCCCGCCGTATACCCCTGTATCTATGGGGGCTTTTGCGGGGCGGTCGCGCGGGAAGCACTTCCGCCCGACGCGCCGGACCCCTACCCACACCTTCGCCGAAGCCAATGGCGCGACCTTTGTCGAGGTCGGTCAATGGCTGCGTGCGCAGTGGTTCACGCAATCGGGGGAAACCCACTGGCGGCAAAGCGTCGACCGCGAAGTGCGCGCTGTGCGAAATGACGTCGGCCTGTGCGATGTGACAACGTTGGGCAAGATCGATGTGCAGGGCGTGGATGCGGCGGCCTTTCTGAACCGGATCTACTGCAATGGCATGGCCAAGCTGCCGGTTGGCCGCGTTCGCTATGGCCTGATGCTGCGCGAAGATGGCATCGCGATGGATGATGGCACGGCCGCGCGGCTTGGCGAGGATCACTTCGTGGTCACCACGACAACGGCCAATGCGGGCGCGGTTTACCGCCATATGGAATTCGCGCGCCAATGCCTGTGGCCGGATATGGATGTGCAGTTGATTTCGACCACCGATGCGTGGGCGCAAATTGCGGTCGCCGGGCCAAAGGCCCGCAAGTTGTTGCAGCGGATTGTTGACCCGGCACATGATCTGTCCAACGGGGCATTTCCCTTCATGGCCTGCGCGCCTGTCACCGTGTGTGGCGGGCTTCGTGCGCGTCTGTTCCGGATTTCGTTTTCGGGGGAGCTTGCTTATGAAATTGCCGTTCCGGCCCGATATGGCGATGCGCTGATGCACGAGATGATGGCGCAGGGTCAGGATTTGGGCGCGACGCCCTATGGCACCGAAGCGCTTGGCGTTTTGCGGATCGAAAAGGGCCACGCGGCGGGAAATGAATTGAACGGGCGTACCACGGCGGCGATGCTGGGCCTTGGGCGCATGGTGTCGACGGCCAAGGACAGTATCGGTGCCGTTTTGTCGCGTCGTGCAGGGCTGGCCGAAGACACCCACCGCCTGACGGGTTTTGTTCCGGTGGATGGTGTCACTCCAATTCCAGGGGGGGCGCATCTTATGCGCGAAGGCGCGCGCCAAATCGCGGAGAATACTCTTGGTTGGATAAGTTCAGCGGCGTTTTCGCCGACCCTGAACAGCCCCATCGCGCTTGGGTTCGTAACGCTTGCCGATGCTCGGAAGGGCCAGACCTTGCGCGCGGTCAGCCCGGTCGACGGGCTCGATATTCCTGTGCGGGTTGTCTCGCCGCATTTTGTGGATCCTGAAGGAGGACGGCAGCGTGACTGAATTCCGGCTGGCGCCGCTATGCGCCACAGGCGGTCCCGCGCCGCGCTCGATCGTTTTGGGTAATGTCACCATCACCGAAGTGCCGGACATTGCGATTGCCTCTGTCGCCAAGCGGGCAGGCGGGGCCAGCGCGTTGACCGAGTGCGCGCGCGTTTTGACCGGAACCGACGTACCCGGTCCGCGCCGTGTGGCCGGCAGTGCCGGTTCGATGCAGTTTATGTGGACCGGCCCTGAGCAGTGGTTTGTGCTTGCACCACTGGACGGAAGGCAGGTTTTGGCCGACGATCTTGCCGCGCGGCTGCGCGGAGCCGCATCGGTGACCGAGCAAACCGATGGCTGGGCCTGCTTTGCGGTGGAAGGGTCTGGAACGGCCGCACTTCTGGAACGGCTCTGTGCGCTGGACATCGCAAGGATGGAGGCGGGCATGGCGGACCGAACGGGAATTGAACACATGAGTTGTTTCGTGATCTGCGATGCGCCCGGTGCATGCTATCGCGTGCTCGGCGCAAGGTCTTCGGCACTCTCGCTGTTTGAGGCGTTGAGTTGCGTGGCAAGAGGGCTGGCCTGATGTCTGGAATGATCATCGATGGCAAAGGTTTTTCGTCTGGTCTGTGTGATTGGCCGGTCCAACATTGTGGGCAAACCGATCGCACTGCTTTTACGACGCGGCTTGTTGGTGATTGCGACTTTGACAGTTGCGCGGCGGTGGCCGGGGCGATCACGCCGGTGCCGGGTGGGGTCGGTCCGATGACCATTGCCTGCCTTCTGGCCAACACGGTGGTCGCCGCGGCGCGCGCCCATGGGCAGCCTGTGCCGGACGGGCTGACCTGAGCCTGATTTTCCATCCTGAACAGAAAGTACTCCTGCCGTGTCCAAATTTGCCCTGACGATCCAATCCCGATCCACGCGCGGCCTTGTGGCTGCTATCGCTGGATACCTGTCCGAGCATGGCTGCAACATCACCGACAGTGCGCAGTTCGATGATCTTGAAAGCGGTACCTTTTTCATGCGGATGAGCTTTTCTGCCGAGACGGGGGCAGAGCTTGGCGCGCTGGCCGAGGGGTTTGCCGCGGTGGCGGAGCCGTTCGGGATGGACTACGCGTTTCACGACGAAGCGGCGCGGATGAAGGTGATCATCATGGTGTCGCGGTTCGGGCACTGCCTGAACGATCTGCTGTATCGCTGGCGGATCGGGGCGCTTCCGATTGATATCGTTGCGGTGATCTCCAACCACATGGATTACCAGAAAGTGGTGGTGAACCATGATATCCCGTTCCACTGCATCAAGGTCACGAAAGAGAACAAGCCCCAGGCAGAGGCGCGCATGATGGATGTGGTGGAAGAGACGGGGGCGGACCTGATCGTGCTGGCGCGGTACATGCAGATCCTCAGCGATGCGATGTGCCGCAAGATGTCGGGGCGGATCATCAATATTCACCACTCGTTCCTGCCCAGCTTCAAGGGGGCGAACCCGTACAAGCAGGCCTATGAGCGGGGGGTCAAGCTGATCGGGGCGACGTCGCATTACGTGACCAGCGATCTGGATGAGGGCCCGATCATCGAGCAGGACACGGTGCGGGTGACCCACGCGCAAAGCGCAGAGGATTACGTGAGCCTTGGACGGGACGTGGAAAGCCAGGTGCTTGCCCGTGCGGTGCATGCGCATATCCACAAGCGAGTGCTGTTGAACGGAAACAAGACGGTGGTCTTCCCCGCCAGTCCGGGAAGCTACGCCAGCGAACGCATGGGGTAGAGCGCAAGGCAAGGGAGGCTCCCGCCCGTCTTCGACATCA
>NZ_SMZO01000045.1 GCF_004358675.1 Meridianimarinicoccus aquatilis
GGGACTGTTGCATTAGCTTCGTTTCGTAGCGACGATGTGGCTTTGGAGGTTCTCGATGCCGCATAAATCACCGTTCAAGCACCATCGTTTTCCACGTGAGATCATCCTGTGCGCCGTACGCTGGTATCTGCGCTTCCCGCTGTCCTACCAAGATGTTGTGGATCTTCTGGCGGAGCGCGGCGTCAACGTCGATCGGTCGACCGTGTATCGCTGGGTCCAGAAGTTTGGCCCGGAGCTGACGCGGCGCACCGAACGGCATCTGCGCCGCGGCAGCGTTGATTGGCATGTGGACGAAACGTATATCCGCGTCGGCGGCAAGTGGCGCTACCTCTGGCGCGCGATCGATGCCAACGGGCAGATGGTTGACTTTCGGCTGACCGCAAGACGCGATGCGAAGGCCGCGAAAGCCTTTCTTTGCAAGGCGATCGAGCGCGTGCGGCTCCACCGGCCGGTAACAATCTGCACCGACAAGGCACACGCCTACCGGCGCGTCATCCGCGAGATCAACCACCGATATGACCCGCACTTCGACAGCATCCGTCACATTGACCGGAAATGGCGAAACAACCTGATCGAGAGCGACCACGCCGCAATGAAACGGCTCCTTGGCTATCGCCAGAGTTTCCGCTCGCTCCGATCCGCCAAAGCGACCCTCAGCGGAGTCGAAACGATTCGGACCATCAAACGCGGCCATATCCACCACAAACAACCCGGCGTCAGAGGCGAGATTGAATTCATCGCCAGCCTCTTCAAAACCGCCACGTAACCACCTGTGCCATCAGGGAAAGCTCAACACGCGCAAATTAACGCAACAGTCCCCGGTGAGATGGTGCTTTTGCATGGTTTCATCAAGAAGACCCAGAAGACGCCAAAGGCCGATCTCGACCTTGCGAAGAAGAGAATGAAAGGTTTGAAATGACCAATGATGTAGAAAAGGGCAGGGTGGGCAGCTCCTTCGAGGATTTCCTCAAGGCTGAGGGCACCTATGAAGCGACAGTCGATCAGGCGGTGAAGCGCGTTCTAGCCTATCAGCTTGCGGAAGCGATGGAGACGCAAGGCATCACTAAGGTCGCGATGGCAAAGAAGCTCGAAACCAGCCGGTCACAGTTGGATCGTATTCTTGACCCGAATAATGAAAGCGTGACGCTCGGCTTGCTGGCGCGTGCCGCCCATATTGTTGGCCGTAAGTTGCGCCTCGAACTGCAATAACCGTCGCGAGGACATACAAGATCGCCAGCGGCTGCATGACATCGTGCATCACTCAAAACAGATGCGAAAATGTGCTAATGTGGGTTTGTGTAAAAGCGGGCCATGCTCTTGGTGCTCAAGCCAAGCATCCCTGATCTTCCAGACAACGCGTTATCACACAGTCGGGGCAGGGATGCCGTTCAATCCAAGCGCTACCACTTAACATAGAAGGGCTTATGCGCCTATTCCGTTCACAACCGTCTCGAACCTTCCGAACCTGAGCACAACCAAGTAGTGTGATCGGAAATCATACTTGGGGCAGACATGCTAAAATCAGAGATCGAAGTTGCAAAGCGGACAGTTAACACCGACACAGTGCGAATAACACTCGGCGAGGTCAGCAATATGTACAGCTCGGAAGAGCTGAACATCCTCCCTGATTTTCAACGACTATTTCGTTGGACAAATGACAGGAAGTCAAACTTCATAGAATCCATCCTAATCGGCATCCCAATCCCCCCGGTGTTTGTCTATGAAAATGAGGACGGTACTTGGGAGCTAGTTGACGGCTTGCAGCGAATTTCAACAGTATTGGAGTTTATGGGTGTCTTGAAGGACGTGGACACTGGCGAATGTCTACGTTCGCGACTTCAAAAGACAAAGTATTTGCCGTCATTGCAAGATAGCGTCTGGGAAAAGAAAGAAGATGGAGAAGTCCAGTTTGAGAAGTCGCTGCAGCTTTTCTTTAGACGGGCAAGAATTGAATTTCAGATGCTCAAACACCCAAGCGATACTAAAACTAAGTTCGATCTTTTCCAACGCCTTAACCGCGGTGGGGCATATGCCAACGAACAGGAGGTTCGGTCCTGTTCTATGGTGCTCGCAAATAAGAAATTTACGAAAGCGATCCGCCAACTGGCACAAAGTGCAAGCGCAACATCAGTTTTCCAGATATCAGCATCTCAAAAAGAGAAACAGCGCGATGTTGAGTACGTCGTTCGCCTGATTGCGCATACATTTGTCGAGTATGATACAAGCTTGGACGTTCAAGAGTTTTTGGACTCAGCCATTGTCAGCGTTCTGAGCAATCAGGATCAGGATCATGTTATCGAGACCGTCTCATGGGCAATAGATATCTTGAATGAGGCTTGTGGCGAAAAGGCTCTCATCCCGTCTGATGATGCGCCAGATGGTATTGCAGGCAGATTTTCTCTTCGAGCTTTGGAAGCAATAGCCGTCGGGATTGCTCGGAACAAAGGAAGCATTGAGACTCTAGCTGCTCCAAAGCAGTTCGTTTCGGACCAAATTGAAGCGTTTTGGCACCAGCCCGAGGTACCTGAGATGAGTGCCTCCGGACTTCGTGGAACAGTAAGACTTCAGCGCACCATTCCGTTTGGAGCGCAATGGTTTACACCCAATGCGTGAGCTTGACGACTATTTTGATGAGATAGATGCAGCTCGAATCCGACGAGTTAAGGAACTTTCCGAAGTTAAGAGATCATTTGAACGGATTTCTGAAGACGACGCGCTCGGAGTTGCTTCAAAGGCAACCGTTGTCCTTGCTTATGCAAACTGGGAGGGGTTCTATAATGAATGTGTTCGCGCGTATCTCAGTTTCCTTGTCGAGCGTGGTGGAAAGGTCAAAGACCGAGACTGGATGCTTCTCGTAAGTGCATTTCACGCAGATTTTGAGAGCATGCGTGATCGAAACCACTCTCCTGAAGCACGGTTCTCGTTTGTCCAAAACCTCCGCTCAAAGATTGATTGCGGCTTTGAGGTGATAAACCCGAAAACAGTCGAGGCTCGTTCAAATCTAGATTTTTCGCGCCTATCGGAAAACTATGGACTTCTCAATTTTGACCTCTCCCAAATGCAAAGGATGCGCAACCGACTGGATAAGGAACTAGTTGGTTGGCGTCATGCTGTCGCTCACGGTGACTCTCCAGACCTGACAGAATTAGACATGCAGGATCATGTCGACTTTACAGCTTCACTCCTGATGCTGATCGCTGATCAGTTTCAATTTGCCATGCTGGATAGAGTATAGACTTGCGGTATGGTGCGTAAGTCATGGGTCTGCGACCACGCGGGTCACTTCAGTGAGATCAATAGGGTAGGGTGGTGCGCAAGTCTGGTGCGACTCGCCAAGGCCCGTTTTACAGAATGGGTCATAGTGTAAAACACTTGAGCCGCCCGTGTTGCCGACGAAAAAACTCAGGTGGGGCAGCTCTCCGCCGATGCCGGAAAAAACTTGCTCATCCATCGAATAAACGTGATCTTAACGTCACCCGATAGGCCCATCGGACCAATAATCGCGTACAAGTGGTTTGCTGGAGGATCCAATGCGAAATTCTATTCTTTTTTCTTCACTGTTTTCCCTCATATTCTTAGCATTTCCTGGCTTTGCCCAATCATGCCCGAACAGGGTCGCACAGGCTTTCAATTGGAAAGATTGCAGCAAATCTACCATTCAGGCTTACGAGAGGCTTCAAGGCGATGTCTCCGTCCGCGATGCGGGTTTGGCTACGCGGAACCTGACGGAGTTTTCTCTGGCCGAAGTTGAAAAGACGCCAAAACTGGGTTATTCGACATTGCGGTACCGGTTGCTGGAACAGTCCGGCGTCAATGCTGTTCAGCTAAGCAGAAAAGAGGCGAATTTTGCGGAACGGTCCCTTCTGGACTGGATGAAGCGGATCTTCGTGGCAGAAAACTCCACCTATCTGGTCTCGGTTGACGTCTATGTCCCTGATCAGACCGAAGCGGATGGGCAACGGCTGGTTGCACATACCCCAATTTTTTCAGTGATAAACGGAGAAAGCTTTAAGACCTCGAACAACGAGGTGGATATCAACTACAACGGACAAATTGGCTTCCCTCGCAAGAGCGACGAAAAATTATCTGTCGAGATCAACGTGCGTCAGGCCAAGTCTACAACGGTGACAACGGAGGAGTTGAAGAAGCTCTTCGGACTGGCCCAGGCCGTTGCAGAGCCCTTTGCGAATGCCTCTTCCGGCGGTGTCGCCAGCCTAGTTGATGGTACCCTCACCACGTCTGTGGATGGACTACTTGATCAAATCGACACTTTTCTGGGAGAGTTTGAAGCAAAGAGCGATCTGAGCCAGCAATTTCAGCTGTCGAAAATCGGCGGCGAGTATGACTCTGCATTATTTGACTTTTTTGCCCCCGGTATTGTCTACAAGGATCCCTTGGCAGGCGTGAAAGCCGGGCGGATCAAGCTCAAAGTCTATCTGGACTATCAAGAATCCCTACTTGCTGCCGACAAAAGCTACGCTTTTGGCGATATCGTGGCCAAGAAAATTCATTTCAGCGGCACGACGCTTTACAGTCTCAATAACTTCCTGGTGAACCATTTGGAGTCGCGCGATCAATGGGGCGCTCGATATAATCCCGATCGGGATTTGGGGGCCTTGTGCCGCAGCATGGGCGCTGCGCTTCGCAGCAAACTGATCGCGCGGGATGTATATGTGGCGACATCTGCATTGGTCGCGACTGAACGCGCAGCATTTCAGTCCGGCTGGGATGCCACCGACTGTTATGGCGCGGATGGGTTCACTTTTATGGCGGAAGGCTACAAAATGGTTGATCCCACTAGGGCGGCCCAAGCTCCGGTAACAAAAACGGAACTGAGTTTCGAGGCACAGAAAGCCTTGCCTGAAAAGTTGACAACGTGGCTCAGAGGCGGATTAGCGTCTGAATTCGCAGACGACGTGAGCGGGCAAGTTGCAGACAAAATGGCTGAAGAAGTCTCGGTCTTAGATGCTGATGGCCTTTTCTTCGGGTCGCCTGGTGTCAAAGTGGAAGTTGCACCGGGCAGCCTGATCCGCCTGTTGCTTGCCAAGGACCGCGGTTTTCTAAACGGTCACGGGTTTGGCTGTTACAATGGGAACCTCTATGACTATGAAGAATTTGGGAATGACTTTGGCTCATTGGCGGTGGTCAATGGGCGAACGATGGAGTTCATCTGGAGATACCGTGAAGAAGCCGCCAGTACCTCAGACGCTTGGCTCGAAGAGCTGGTAGTCCGGGAGCTAGATAGTGATACGCTTTCAAAGTACAATCTCAAAAGCAGCGGAGAGGTTTGCGGGGGCAAAAATGGCTTCAATCCATGGAGCTATCAGGCCGAAACCGTGGCCTTGAACCAGTAGAGCTCCCTGATCTAACAGTGTTGTAGATCAGGGTACATCAGCCTACCACGTCGCCGGGATCGGGCTTTGCCTTTGAATAAAAAACCTTCAGATATTTGATCAACGCGGCGCACTGGCCGTGGCTCCGCTTCGGGCTGTCAAAAGTCATTGAGTACAATTTGGGCAGAGATCCGCTTCATCGCGCACTAATGTCCCTTAACACTATTAGTAATAGTGTTAAGGGATCTCGCGCCAATCACCCGCAAGAGTGGGCGACAACGCGAGGATTTCGCTTCGTCGCTTAACGGTTTTCGGGTAAACTGTTAAATATGAGCGAAATGACCCTCTATGACAGTGCTGGAAACCGCCTCTATCTCAATGCCGAAGAGCGGGCAGCCTTCCTGGCCATGGCACGGCGGCAGCCTGCCCGCGACCGCACCCTCTGCGAGACGCTGCACTATACCGGCTGTCGGCCTTCCGAGCTTCTGGAGATCACGCCAGCTCGCGTTGATCTATCAGGGGGTACGATTGCCATTCGCAGCCTCAAGAAGCGCAAGGACGCATCGGGCACCGCCAAAATCGTCTACAGGAGCGTTCCAGTGCCGCCCGACTACCTGGACACCCTAAACACCGCCCATGGCATTCGTGAGGCTCAGAAGTCACGCAAACAGGCGGGTGCACCCATCTGGCCGCTCAGCCGGGTACGGGTCTGGCAGATCGTCAAGCGGATCATGATCGAGGCGGGCCTCCCGGATGCCCCGCACCGGAGCCCCAAGGGTTTGCGCCATGGGTTCGGCATCAACGCCACGGTGAACGGCATTCCACTGCACATGCTCCAGAAGTGGATGGGACATGCCCAGCTCAGCACCACGGCAATCTACGCCGACGCTGTGGGCAAGGAAGAACAAGACATCGCAGCCAGGATGTGGGGGTAGGGGTAAGCATCTGACAAAGTCAGAACCAGACGCCAATATGCACAGGTTCTATCACATGCAGATCGTGCCCGGTCTCTTTGGCGACTGGGGCCTCGTGCGTAACTGGGGGCGCATTGGGAGTTCCGGTCAGCTGCGGACCGACTGGTTCGATACTGAAGCAGAAGCAAAGGACGCCCGCCATGAGCTGCACATGGAGAAGGCAAAGCGCGGCTACGAGTAGCCGGTCAGAAACGTGCCAAAACGCCGAAGGTTCTGCCTCGGCGTTTTGGCACCACTAAATCGTTGCTCTTCAGCGCCGTAGCGGGTCGGGTCCCGTTGGCGCAACCAAGTTTGCAGGAAAATTTTTTTCTATGCTAACATTCTCCACTACCTTACAATGAGTCTAGTACAAGAAGGACTAATATCATGCGCTTTAAGGTAGACCCCAACAAGATGCGAGAACTGATCCTATCCGGACAAGTCAAATTGGACGTTCAATCGAATGGGATTGTCGATGGAATATCCGAAGACGACCTTCTGCAATCATTGAGCGAATACGCAGACGTTGCCGCTGCAAAGCCAGCAGATTTTGATCGGGATTTTGACCGCGGGCGTGAAGGATACGATCGCGACTTTGATCGTACTGTTTCGCGCTAAATGGGGCGCCAGAACTATTTGAGCGCGCTAGGCGACAGGTTACAGTACGCACATCAGCACAGACCGATCGACTATATGTTAGTAAAGCTGGCAACAAGGTGTAACCTGTCCTGCAACTATTGCTATTGGTTTCGAGATGAAGATGTCTACCAAAAACCACCTAAGCTTACGGAGGAAGCGCAGCATTTTTGGCTAACATCCTTAAGACGTCACATTCTTAAGTACAGATTAAAAAGCTTCAAGTTTCTATTCCACGGCGGCGAGCCTCTACTGTTTGGCACGAGCCGATTCCATACATTGATGGCGGATTTAGACGGGTTGTCTAAAGATCTAGATTGTTTTTTTCATTACTCCATTACGACCAACGCTGTTCTTCTTGACGAGGATTGGCTAAGCATTTTTCGGCATTATAGAGTAAATATAACTGTAAGCCTCGACGGCCCACCCCAACTGAACGACCATCGACGGCCCGACCTGAAAGGCCAAGGAAGCTACACTCGAACCCTAAATGGCATTCGGCTTCTGCAAGCAGCTAAGATGGACTTTGGCCTACTTGCCGTTGCAGACCCCAGTTCGAGTCCACGACTGGTAGTCGATCATTTTGTTGATGATCTAAATGTAACTTCTTTTGATATTTTAATTCCTGACGCATGTCATGACGACGACCCTCAGCCAATTGGTGACTATTTCGTGATGCTATTTGACTATTTGAATCAAAGGCAACTTGGTAATGCCTCAGGCAGGAGATTATACAAGAATATTGTGCGAGGATTGCTCGGAGCGCCGACTGCCACGGAATCTATTGGATTTGGTCCAATATCAACCTGCACACTTCTTACCGATGGAGCGATCGAAGCCCTCGATGTGGTTAGAATAACCGGCACAGGCTCTACTCGATCCACAATAAACGTCATGACTAACGAGATTCAAGATATCACCACAGACCCATTGTGGCTTGAATTGCTTTATGCAAGCACTCACTTGCCTGATAAATGTGGAGAATGTTGCTTTTCCAATTCATGTGGCGGCGGCCATATTTCTAGTAGATGGAATAACTTGAATAGGTTTGACCGGGAATCAGTGTACTGCGAAAGTCTAATTCAACTAAATCATCATATATGGGACTATCTTGTTTGTCGTCTTGGAATTCAAGAAATCATTGGTGTATTAGATGAATCAAATTGATCTAGATCATTCCCGGTGGATAGAGCAATCTCATCCAGTAAGTCATTTTATTTGCGAGGATTTTATAACAGATAGTTACCGCAAACTCATTATTTCTTGGCTGGACGACACAGCATACTGGTCACGAAATACCTCCACGTTCTATGATCAATTTAATGCAAAAATAGATCGCCGAGAAGCAAGCCCTGTATCTAAATTATTTTCCCTTGAAAAGAAAATTTCTGAGCTGGCGAGCCATTTTTCGGGTGTCTCGTTTTTATCCAGGATCAAGATTTCGGTGAACCGCCTGGTTCCGGGGCAAAGGATAGATTTTCACACCGACAACCCAATAAAGGACTACGAAACGCACCGCTTTATTGTCGGATTGAGTAATTCGTCGCCTGAAGACGACGGTCTTTTCTTGTTAAATAATACCAGTGATATTTCTGTAGAGAATTTGCCCACGGCCTATAAATTGAGCGACGGAGCGGCAGTTTTTCTCCCGCTTGGACCCACTAGCTTTCATGCGGTAACTCCACTTCAACATCAAGTTCGATACACGCTTGTTATTTCTCTTTGGTCGAAGAGTGCAAAATCTATAGAGGAAAATATCTTAGAGCAAAACATGGGAACTGCACTAGTAAATAGAACGTCCAAAGGTAAATCTTTTTCGTCACAGATTAGAACTTTGGTTGAAGTTCTGCCTACACGTGAGACCGAGCGACTCCCTTCACTGATACCACATCTTGTCGGAACCTATGAGGTTCTGCGCCGGTATACCGACGACGAAATTATTCAATCAGCAGGGCTTTTTCATTCTGCGCTTGGCACATGTGATTTGCACTTGGATTATGAGAAAAATGCTAGAAAATCTCTTGCCAAGGCAGTCGGAAATGATGTTGAAAGTTTAATTGCTGACTACTCTACATTAGATAAAAAATGTTTTAGAGATCGCGTTATTAAGTCTGCTTTGTCCGTTAACTCAAAATTCACGTTGTCAACGCTAGATTTAGACCTTCTTCGCTTGGATGTTGCGAACGAAGTAGAGCAGATTTCTAGATTTCCAATAAGTTATTCTACTGTTTTCTATGTAAGGCTAGCGGCAAAGCTTCTTGACTGGGACCTCGATCAGTTCATCGAAAAATCTTACAGAGCACACGTTTTAGTATCAAAAAATTTGGCGCCCAAGTCCGCAACCGGAACTCTTGAGCTGGTGGCGTCTACATTTTCTGATCACTCCGTTGGCGCTATCCAACATATCGATAATAGCAAGACACTATTTATTAAAAACAGAACAGAATATGAGAAATACCGCGACCCTGGGTTGAGAGATAATTATAGTAGTTTGGGGCTCAGATCGGCTGACCTTCCACTTCGAGTGTCTGGTAATTTTGCAGAACTCGAAAACTCTATACTCTGTGTGAATCATAGCATAGCTTTGTTTGCGTGGAGCAATTTTTGTTCGCCAAGTGAAAAAGCCAAGTTAGTTCATTTCGATTCGCATAGTGATCTAGGAGCTCCACGTCTAGAATATTTGGGGCAGGGTCACTTTAAGTCGCATATATTGGGAAAGATTTATGATTTTAACTGCCCTACAGATTGTTTGGACGCTGTGTCGGATGGATGCGTTACGATAGGAAGCTTCATTATCCCGGCGGTGTTGATGGGGTGGATTAGCGAGATTATATGGATCAGCCAGTACCATGGGAGTCAGCCCTGCAGAAGCAGGTTACATATTGGGCATAGAGTTGATGAGACTATTACTGGAGACCCAATTGTATTGACTTCTGAGTGGAGTGATAATCCTAGTAAAAGTGAATTCGTTAACGAAATCGCGTCAATTAGCGTAACTAGATGCAAATCGGCAGACTTTCTGAATCAAGTCGATTTTGAAAGCCGGGGTGTCATCCTCGATGTTGATCTGGATTACTTCTGCAATAGATATGACGATAAAGCAAAATGCTTTTGTGAGTCTTGTAGGCCAAACCTGATCGCGAAAAAACTTGACGAGGTTCTTTCATTCGAGAGCGGCCTTGAAGGGACTCGACTACTGAGTACTTGGGCTCTGTCTCCGGGATTTTTTGATTCGCGACATGCTTCGTTGTTTTTTGATAGAAGTGAATTCCGTGATGAAGAAATTTGTTGGATATAGAAACGAGTGAAGGGGAAATACCCGCAAGGTTTTTTATTTAGCATTACCATAATGAACATTATAGGTCACAAATATTGACCTAAACTCCCTCATCCCTCGCCGCCAAAAACCTGTCAGAACAACGCGGGTTTTGCCATGGGGTTTTGACTTGGCCAAACCGTTGAATTGCCGATGTGCGGTTGGAGCAGTCAAAATGGACCGTTTTCGACATCATAAATTGTGTCTGCCTCTCCTATTCTTCCGCCAAATCACTCCGCGCATCGCGGATAATCATCCACGACGAATGCAGGAACAGCCCTGCAATGGCGAAAGCAACAATCAGGTCGGGCCAGGCGCTGCCGAGCCAAGCGACCAGCCCAGCGGCGATTACTACGGCGAGATTGCCGATGGCGTCGTTGCGCGAAAAAAGCCAGACGGCCCGCATATTGGCATCCCCCTTGCGGTGCTTCAGCAGCGGCAGCACCGCGAGAATGTTCACGATCAGCGCCCCTACAGCGAAGGCTCCCATCAACCCGGCTTCGGGCGTCGTCTGGTTGAGAACGCGCCAAAACGTGCTGCCGACAACGCCAAGCCCCAGAAGCCCCAAAAACACGCCCTGGATCATCGCGGATCGTGCCCGCCATGTCAGGCTCCAGCCGATGGCGAGCAGGCCCAAGAAGGTGATCGCACCGTCCCCGAGGAAATCGAGCGCATCCGCTTTCAGTGCCTGCGATCCGGACAGGAACCCACCGAACATCTCGACTACGCCGTAGCCGAGATTGAGCAGGACCACGATCCAGAGCGCGCGGCGATAGCTTGGGTCCTTGTAGGCCGGATCGGACGATGTATCACCGTCCTCCATCTTCTCGAAACCGTAGCCGGTGGCGTCGAGGGCGGGCTGCACTTTCGGCAGGTCGGCCTCCGCGATCCGCAATGTCATGACATGGGTGGCAGCCGATACTTTCACATCGCCTTCGGCCACACCCGCCGACCGGGCCGCGCGTTCGATCTCGGCGGCGTCCTTGGCGCAGTCCATGCCCTGCACCCGCATCCGGATCGGCGAGGATGCTGTTGGAAATGTGCTGTTCTCGGCCTGGTTCATGTGTAATTCTCTTCAAGTTAACGGGCGAAAGATGTCGCCAATAACGTATCAGTGGATAATGATATGACGGCGAGAGACATTCAAGACGATCTTTCGGCATCCAACGCCCTGGAGCTGAGGGCAAAGCTCTTCCGGGGCTTAAGTGATCCAAGCCGCCTTGCCATCCTTAATGCGCTGGTATCGGGCGAACGCAGCGTACAGGAAATCGTCGCTCACTCGGGCTTGGGGCAGCCCAATGTCTCGAACCATCTGCGATGCCTGCTCGACTGCGGGCTGGTCAGCCGCCGCACCGAAGGTCGATTTGTTCGGTATCGCCTGGCAGACAGGCGGGTCGCCAGCCTGATCCACGATGCGGATCGGCTTCTTGCTGCGACGGGGGCCGGGATCGACACCTGCGAGCGCTACACAGAATAGTCGCTCATCCGTGCCGCTCCTCGCCATGCCCGCGCCCGCCGAACTCGGACGGGTCATCGCAGGCGTGGCGCGCGCATTCCAGCTCCAGCGTCGTGTGCTCGATGTCAAAGCGGTCGGCCAGTGCGGTTTTGATCCGGTCCTTCAACGCGTCGGCTTCGCTCCAGCGACCCTCGGCGATGACGATATGGGCGTCCAGCGCGGCGCGGTGTTCGTCCATCTGCCAGAAGTGCGCATGGTGAATCCCGGTCACGCCGTCAATGCCGCGCACGGTATCGAGGACGGCCTTTGTCTCTAATTCGGGCGGCGAACCCAACATCAGGATACGGATCACGGGGCCGATCTCGCGGAAAGATTGCCAGAGGATGTAGCCCGCAATCAGCACGGTCACGAGCGGGTCGATCAGCCGCCAGTCAAAGAGTAGGATCAAGGTGCCCGCAACGATAACGGCGACTGAGCCGAGCGCGTCGGCCACGTTATGCAGGAACGCCGCGCGGATGTTCACGCTGGATTTCGACATGGCGTAGGTCAACGCGGCGGTCGCTGCGTCCACGATCAGCGCAATGCCCGCGATGATGACGATGAGCCAGCCCTCGACGGGTTGCGGGTCGGCAAAGCGCATCGCCGCTTCATAGAGCAGGTAGAGTCCGATCACGATCAGCGTGGTGTAATTAATGAGCGCGGCCACGACCTCAACCCGGCCATAGCCAAAGGTCATCTCCGCGTCTCGTGGCCGCCGCGCGATCTTGCGCGCGCCGAACGCAATGATGAGCGATATCGCGTCTGAGAAGTTGTGCAGCGCATCTGCAATCAACGCGAGCGAGCCGGACAAGATACCGCCGACGATCTGCGCGACCGTCAGGCCAATGTTGACAGCGATGGCGGCGACGACCCGGCGGTCGCCTGCTTCAGGATCGACGTGGTGATGGTGACCGTGCCCCATGTTGCAAAACCCTTTCGATTCGTCTTGGTTCCAGATAGATACGATCTACAGCGACTGTAGGTTCAAGGGGTAACATGAAGGAATATTCTATCGGGCAGATGTCTCGCCGGACGGGCGTAAAGGTGACGACGATCCGCTATTACGAAAGCCGGGGGTTGATCCCGTCGCCAGCGCGCACGACAGGCGGGCAGAGGCGCTACGATGAGGCGGCGCTCGAACGGCTCGCCTTCCTGCGCCACGCACGGGAACTGGGCTTTGGTCTCGAAGATATTGCCGATCTGATGGCTTTGGCCGAAGCGCCTGCCGAAGACTGTGCCCCCGCCCATGAGATCGCGCGCAAACAACTCGCGGCGGTAGACCGACGCCTGACTATTCTCGCGCAGCTTCGCCAAGAACTCGCACGGATGGCTGAGGCAGACGATCCAGGGCGGGCGGGGGAGTGCCGCGTCATTGAGGTTCTGGGGGATCACCGGCTCTGTATCGGCGCGCATGAAGCGTAAGGGAAAAACGGTGGGTGAGGCTGATGGTCGAAAACACGCACATTGATGGCCGCGACGGAATGTATCGCAGCTTGCAGCTTGCAAATATCCATATACCCCATGTAGGTATTCGGCATGGGTTTGATCCGACTTCTTCTCGTCGTCATAGCAACGCTGTCCGCTTCGGTTTCTGGAGTGATGGACGCAGGCCATGCGGCTATTGTGGAGCATGGCCACGCATCCGCAGAAATGGCCAACGATAAACCGGTTTGCTGTTCGGAAAGCTCTGAGCGCTCCCAAACCTGCCATGTCCTGCCTGCGTTGGTTCCTGGTACAGACGACCATGATGCCGGTCCCGCTACTTGCGAGGATGTATTCTTCGGTGCTGGCCTGCTGCTGACAGGTATTGAGCCTTCCGGCCCTCTTGATCCACCCCGCGTGGTGTGATGCCCTTCTGCGTCCATCGGGATGCAGCATCCAAATCTGCAATCACACCAGAACGGGCTTTGCCCGTGCGTAATCCTATCGAGAGGAAAAGACATGAAACCGATCAAGACACTACTCGCCTTCACGCCCGCCGCCGCACTTGCGCTTAGTCTCGCCTCATTTGGCGCAGCTGGTATGGCCCACGCTGATAATCATTCCGGCTTGGCCGATCACGGCACGATGCACGTGACCAAAAGCCCCACCTGTGGCTGTTGCGGTGCCTGGGTCGCCTTGGCGCGCGAGGAAGGCTTTGACATTGAGGTCACGGACACCCGCGATGTCACCAGCGTGAAGCTGGAAAACGATGTGCCAGGCACGATGTGGTCCTGCCATACCGCGATGATCGACGGCTATGTGGTCGAAGGCCATGTGCCGTTCGCGGCACTAGCGAAACTGCTGGAAGAACGTCCCGAGATTGCCGGTATCGCGGTTCCAGGAATGCCCGGTGGCTCCCCCGGCATGGGGAACGATCATACCGCGCGGTACGATGTGCTGGCCTTCGGTGGCGACGCAGGTGAGGGCGAGGTCTTCTATCAGGCCGGTCTGTGAATCGGATTGTAGCGCTCGGTTTGGGGGCAGCGGTTCTTGCGGGAGCCGCTGCCCTCGCCTTCGGGTGGGGCACCTCGGCACCGGCCCAGACCGTGCTGATGCCGTCCGACCCGGACGTGGTGGCACTGGGACAGGCGGTCTACGTCGAGAACTGCGCCTCGTGCCACGGTGCGAACCTCGACGGTCAGCCGAACTGGCGGTCGCCCGGCCCGGACGGGCGGCTCCCTGCACCGCCGCATGATGAAACCGGGCATACGTGGCACCATGACGGCGACACGCTGTTTCAGCTGACCAAATACGGGACCGGGGCTTTGATCGGCGATCCTGACTACCAATCCAATATGCCGATCTATGAAGGCGTCCTGACGGATGAAGAGATCATCGCTGTCCTCAGCTACATCAAGTCAACATGGCCGCAGGACATCCGCGACCATCACGACGCATTGGCGAACAGACAGTGACGCCTGGCACGCTGGCCGTCTCAATGATGTTCTGCCAAAGACGAGCGCTCGACTAAAAATTTACCGTGACGCCTTTTGTAAAAGCCCGATCAGCTCATCGAACTTGGCGCGCTGTTCTTCCGGGTCGCCGCTTTCGATCGCAGCCTCGACGCAGTGCTCCGCGTGTTGTTCGAGGATCAGCTTTTCGACCCCAAGAACCGCAGACCGGATCGCCGCCGTCTGCGCCAGAATGTCCATGCAGTAACGGTCGCTTTCGACCATTTTGGCGACCCCACGCACCTGTCCTTCGAGCCGTGACAGACGGTCCAGCGTTTTATCCTTGTTGGCCTTCATGCGGCGGCGCTCCCTTTTTTGGAACCTTTGGCTGACATTTTCGTTGTATACCCCATATGGGTATATTGAAGAGGCAGACAATGGCACATCAGGACGACACTACAATGGTTTCGCACAACGCGCATCATGATAGCAAAACCGGCAAAGGCAGTGGCTATGGCCGGTTCTTTGCAATGATCGGCGCGTCGACAGTGGTGATGTATGGCCTGATGTATCTCAACACATATGCCCTCGATCACGTCTTCTTCTCGCAGACGCGAATGTGGATGGCGCTCTACATGGGCGGGATGATGGCGATCATCATGCTCGCTTTCATGCTGGGCATGTATTCCAACCGGAAAACCAACATCGCGATCTTTGCAGGCGCAGCCATCGCCTTTGCCGCCGGGATTTACCTCGTTCGGTCGCAGGACACGGTGGGCGACGTGGCGTGGATGAAAGCGATGATCCCGCACCATTCCATCGCGATCCTGACCAGCGAACGAGCCAATATTTCCGACCCTCGGGTACGCGAGCTGGCCGATGCAATCATCGAGGCACAGCGCAGCGAGATCGCGGAAATGCAGCGATACATCGCAGACATTGAAGAAAATGGGGATGCGGCCCCCGGCACATCTCGAACAGAACCCTGAGACAAAGGAAGCCAATCATGCCAAAGGATACTCGCGACGTTGCAAACGTAACGACCGACCCTGTCACCGCCGCGACCGGAAAGACTGCCGTTCTCTACCGCATGGCACTGCCGAACCATCTGTGTCCGGCAGGGCAGAAAGCGCGCTGGCTTCTGAAGTCCAAAGGCTATGATGTCGATGATCGACTGTTCCGCGAGCGCCCCGAAGTGGATGCGTTCAAAGAGGAATATGGCGTCCCTACGACCCCGCAAGTGTGGATCGAAGGTAAGCGCGTCGGTGGCTATGATGCCCTGCGCCAGAAGCTCACCGATTACGATCCCGACGCGACGACCTACACGCCGGTGATCTACCTCTTCGCGGTCGCCGCCGCGACGGCGCTCGCGCTGTCCATCAGCTTTCTCGGCACGATCTCGTGGCAGACGCTCGGTTGGTTCATCTCCGTCTCGATGATCCTGCTGGGTATGCAGAAATTGCGCGACATCGAAGGCTTCACGACGATGTTCCTCAACTACGACCTGCTCGCGCGGAAGTGGGTGCCCTATGCCTATGTCTATCCGTGGGTTGAGACGGGGGCAGGTATCCTGATGACGGGCATGCTGCTGACCCCGCTTGCCGCTCCTGCGGCGCTTTTTATCGCCACAGTGGGTGCCGCAAGCGTGATCAAGGCCGTCTATATCGACAAGCGGGAACTGAAATGCGCCTGCGTGGGCGGCAACTCGAACGTGCCGCTCGGGTTCGTGAGCCTCACCGAAAACCTGATGATGATGGGCATGGCCATCGTCATGCTAGTCCAGATCATAGTCTGAAGCCGGTTTGAGCAAAAAAGGCTTTGATTTGTCGCACGAAGCGCCGACCCTGAAAACGCCCCATTATCGTAATTGAACCGCCACGCAATAAAGCCCCCGTCTGCTGACGGGGGCTCCGATCATTTGCCCGCGCTTGCCGTTACTCGGCGGCCATCCGGTCGGCCTGCGCGGTGCGCTCCATGATATAATCCACGGCCTTCTGCGCCTCTGAGGCGGCGCGGAAAATCGCGCGGCTGTTTTCCTTCATTGCGTCCAGCCAGCCCTCAACATACGCGGCGCTCTGGTCGAATTCAGGCTCCACGCCGATCTGCGCGCAAAGCATGCAATTTCCGATTTCCGCGACTAACTCTTCGAACGCATAGGCCTTGCGGTCGTTGAACCGGCCCAAGCGGTCCAGCCGCTTTGTCGCGCCTGTCCAGTGAATTGTCTCATGGGCCAAGGTGCCAAAATACCCCGCCGCCCGATAAAACGTGCCAATCGGCGGCATGTGAATGCGGTCGGTCTTGATGTTGTAATACGCGCGCGGCTCCTCGGTCACGTCGATCTGCGCGCCGGTCGCGGCAAAGAATGCCTCCAGCTCGGGATCGGCCACGGTGCCAAGATCACGGGGCGGATCGGGCAGGATGTAGAATTCAGCGGGCAAGCCCTCGATCTGGTCTGCGTTGAACACACGATAAGCACGGGCATAGGGAATCTGACGGTCCTCGCCGTTCTCGTCCTCGCGCTCGACAGTGCCGTATTTCACGACCGTAGCGGACTTCTCGCCCTTGCGGACATGGCCCCCCAGTTGCTTCGCCTGATTGAACGTCATCCAGCGGGCTGAGCTGTAGTCCTTCGCCATCGCCGCCGCCCAAAGCATCAGGATATTGATGCCCCGATAGGCTTCCCCGTTGAACCGTTCTGGCAAGCTGACCGAAACCCCGCCTCCGGTCCACGGCTTGCGCCACGGCGGCGTTCCGGCCTCGATCTGCGCGATGATCTGATTTGTGACATGGGAATAAACGTCAAACTTCTCTGCGGTCATTTGTGACCCTCCTTCGCGTGACGCGGGCCGGGTCTCTTTCCCTTTCCGCCGATGGGCGGGCCTTCCTGTTCTGATCTTTGGAATGCCCATGCATTCCGAAGGGCAGAGCAGGTAAGGGCAAAGCCCGTCCTGCGGCCTGACGGGGCCGTGACAACCGGGTGGAGGGCGTGAATTTGGGAGGGAACCGCGCGCCTGCGCGTGGGAGGAACCGGGATTCTCGACCGGAACCGACGCCCTCGGGCGGCGCTTGCCGGTTTTCCCGGACCTGCCGGGATGGCAGGCGGATCAATAGAATTTGGAAACTGTCAGGGTTGGGGTGAGCGGGCGTCAGCCCGTCGATGCCCTGCCCTGTCTATCGCTCGAAGCGAGACCGGCGCACTGCCGGGATCACAGCTATGCTTTTGCAGCATACGCGTCGTCTTGCCTGTCCGGTGTGCGGACGAAGTGAGCTTTCGCCGCCCGAACCATCAACGTCCGCTGCCTGCGCTTAACGACATTGCATTCCAGCAGGTCGGGCGGGAAGTGTGAATTCGCTGCAACCGCAAAGTGACGATGGCACAGTTGCAGAAGCAGTCATCTGCTGCAGTTGCGAGCGCGCCACGCCCCGGTGTCAGAAGCACATTCTGACATTCTTGATGCCGGAAATCTTTCTGCGCCGCCGCTTGAATGATCAAAGCCGCACAGCACAACAACTGGCGAAAAATTGGCGCCGTGAACAGCCGCAATGTAAAGCAGGTGGACGATGCTTGCCCGTTATCAGTTCAATTTACGCGTCAAGCCCGTACTATTAACATGCGTATTCCGCTCGCGGAACACGCGCGGCTCGATGATTTGACTCGGGATGGATCCCTTCAGTGCCAGTATCAAGGCATGTCAAACATACGAAATACTTGCGTAGCCCACGTTCGAGGACGAAATGGGTTCAGAGTTGCACACTTAAGACGATCCGCCCTTGAGTTTCAGAACTTCCGCAGGTGCGTCAGTACTCCAGACCGCTTGATAGCTTTCGACGATGTTGGACGCTGTTACAGGCACGCCAGGAAGTGCGGTCCAGCCGGGAACCGGCAACCCGAGCAAGGACAGAATGGCTGTCTTAACGGCGGCCACACCCTGGGCGTGCGGTTGCTGCGCGGCGATCCCGACGGTTCTGCCTTCGCCTGCCAGGTCGATGGCGACCTCGCGTCCAAGATCGACCGTCGTGACCGGCACGTAGACGCCCCTGCAATCCAGGGCCCGGATAGCCTCCATCGCCGGGATATCCCAGACGACGAAAAGGCCACCCAGTTCGGGAAACTCCTCGATAAGGGACTCTGTGGTCTGCCCGGTTGTCTCAAGCGAGGCAAAGCGTCTTGTGTGCACCGTAAGATCGGGCCGATTTGCCTTGATCCAGCGGGCAAATGCGATTTCGCGCTCGTTGGTGGCAAAGAAATCGACGCCGTAGGTCAGGATCCCTACCTGCCGGTTTTCTGGAACATGGGGCGACAAGAGTTCTGCGCCGATCAGCCCGAGGCCAAAGTTATCCGCCGAGACCAGCGAGGTATAATCCCGGCCCGGCAGCATTCCGGTGGGTACGTTGTCAAGCAGGATAAGGCGTTTGCCCGCCTTGGCGACTCTGCGATGCGCCTCGGCCACGGCGGCATTGCCAACCGGGATGGAAACGACCGCGTCGACCGGCTCGCCGCTCAGCCGGTCCAGCGCGGCGATCTGGGCGTCCGCGTCGAACTCGCAATTCACCACCTCGCTGACGGTGGCGCCGCACTGGTCCAACGTTTTGACAATCCCAGCCATCGACTGCTGCGACCAGTCGCTGTGGAGCGTATGGATCACGATGGCAACCGAAAAGCCACTTTCGCGGGCCGCGGCGATATCGTGATCCAGAAGCGTGATCCGGCTGGGGGCCGCCGCGCGTTCGCCGTGAGGGCCCAACCCGGAAACGGTCTTGTCGGATGCACTGGTCATGCGTCGTTGCCCTTGCTTCTAAGATCAGTCTTTCGGGGCGGCGACGGGATATCGGGAGTATCGGCTTCGGGGTGGGCCAGCGCCGCCCGGGTGACCTCTATGACCTTTTCGAACTTGGGCGCGCCGAGAGGCGAGCCTTTGGTGATCCAACTGCGCAGGAACTCGGTGGCGAACAGCGCGTCCACCACAACCGCCGCCCCGCCGATAAGGCCCGCAGAGCTGCCAAGCCGCGAAGCGGTGATGCGCAGGTCACGGGTAACCAGCGGGTGCGACTCCCCATAGACGACCTCGCGCACCGCGGCGAGCAGGATGTCGTTCGTCTGGGCAACTGAGCCGCTGAGGACGATATGGCTGGGGTTCAGCATATTGGCCAGCGCGGCCACCACATGACCGATGAGCCTCCCGCTGCGTGACATGACCTCCATCGCGGTGACGTCACCGGCCTGCGCCGCCTGGCCGACATCAATCGAGGTGATCTCGCCGCCCCGGGCCAGAATTTCCGCCAGATAGGGGCTCTCCCCCTCTTTCGCGGCGGACCGCCCCGCTTGGGCAATCGTATCGCTGCCGGCGAGCAATTCCAGCGGTCCGGTCAGCCCGTCCGAGGCAACCGGCAACTGACCGATCAGGCCGGCGGCGCCTTGTGCGCCGCGATAGAGCTTGCCATCCACGACAAGCCCTGCGCCGATACGTTTGCCAATCTTGACGAACAGCATGGTCGAATCCGGCGGCACCTCGCCGTCGTGCAGCTCGCCCATCGCCATCGTTCCGACACTGCTTCGCAGCCAGACCGGCGCCTTGAAAGTCTGGATTAGGCGTTCGACATAGGCGGTGCCATCCCAAGCGGGCAGGATCGGCGGCGAGGTGGACAGAAGCCCGCCGGACGGCGTCTGTACGGGTGCAGGCACCGAGATCCCGATGCCCCAGACCTTTTGCGTCCGCGCGCTCTTTTCGAGGATCCACTCGAACAGGGATTCCAAACGGCTCATGGTATCTTCGGCGGGCGCATTCAGGTCGAGCGCCTCGTGATGCTCCGTCAACAATTTGCCCGAGAGGTCGGAGAGCGCCACACCCAGCGCCGTCTGATCAAGCGTGGCGACCAGCACCAGACCGGCATTGGCGTTGAACCGCACCAGCCGTGGCGCGCGGCCCCCCGTTGCAACGCCAAGTTCGCTTTCGTCCACCAGGTCCAGCGCGGTCAGGGTGGTCAGCCGATCGGTCACGATAGCGCGGCCAAGTTCGCTTGTCCGCTCGATCTCTTGCCGTGTCGTCGCCTGCCCGGTCCGGACGAGATTGAGGATTTTTGTCAGGCTAGGGGCCGCCCCGTCGCTGTTTCGTGGACGTCCTTTGGTGCCCCGGACCGATCCGTTGGTTTCAGCGGCGCGGCTCATCGGCACTTGTCCGGTGTGCCTGCAGCGGCGTTGCGGCGAGCAGGCTCCACCAGCCCTGATTCTGCGAATCGACGGCTGCTCCGGCGGTTTTCCACGCCTATTTCGAACGGCGTCCATCTCATGAACCACAAATAACCGCCCTCCTTCGGTCGTGCAACTCTATACTTTTGCATAAAATCTGCAAAAGATAACGTACATAGGCAGATTAAATGTTGACCAAAGTGTGATTTAGAGCTTAATCCTGTAGCCCAGCAGGCCGGACTGGCCGGCCGCAAACGCAAGTCAGCCCCGACGGGGCGCGAGAGGGTGAACCCATGCAAGAATGGAAACTGGCCTATCAGGCGAACTGTTGGGGGCCGCTGGGCGGCAATGCGGTCGGCGTCACGTCGATCACCGAACTGACCTATCGGACCTTCGCGGACATGGCCGTCGCCTTCCGCGATATCGCCGCCGCGGGCTATCAGGGGGTCGAACTGTTCGACGGCAACCTGCTGGACTATTCCGCAAGGGATTTCAGGGCATTGCTGGACGACACCGGGCTGAGCCTTGTCGCGGCATACTCTGGCGGCAACTTCATCTACGATGAAATCCTGCCCGAGGAACTAGATCGCATTCGCCGCGCCGTGGACCAAACCGCCGAGCTTGGCGCACCGCATTTCGTGGTCGGCGGCGGGGCAAAGCGCTTCGACGGTATCCGCGAGGGCGATTACGGCAAGCTTTCGGCCGCACTCGAGAAAGTGGCGGGCATCGCCGCCGAGCGCGGCCTGCAGGGTCACTATCATCCGCACCTGACCACGATCGGCGAAAGCCCCGAGCAGGTGTGCAAGATCTTCTCGCAGACGTCGATCCACTTCTGCCCCGACACCGCGCATCTCGCGGCAGGCGGCGGCGATCCGGCGGCGATGATCCGCGAGCACCGCGACCGGATTTCCTATGTCCATCTGAAGGGCTGGCAGAAAGAGCCCTTCGCCTTCACCCCGCTGGACCGGGGCGATCTGGACAGCGCGCCGATCATCGCGGCACTGCGTGACACCGAATTCGACGGCTGGGTGGCTGTCGAGCTTGACGCCTGGGACGACCCGCGCGCCGGAGCGGAGCTGAGCATGGCCTATCTCGAAAAAAGCTTCGAGCCCGCCTGACACAACACCACTGCAATCACACGACAACACGGACCAGAGGTCCGGACTTTTCTGGAGGAGAAACCCAATGAAACTGATGACAACCCTGAAAGGCACGGCCATTGCCGCGCTCCTGGCGACCGCCACACTGACGACCCCGGCCTTCGCCGATCCCGACGCGGCGCTTGCCGCGCTGCAATCCACCGTTCTGTCGAAAGGTCCCAATGGCGAAGATCCCAGCCCTGCTGCGGACCTCGTGCTCTCGGCAGCTGAGATCGATCAGATCAAGGCGATGAACGCCACCGCCGCCATCATCATGCATTACGGCGGAAATGACTGGAGTCGGGCGCAGGTCGACGGTCTTCAGAACCGCTTTGCCGAACTGGGCATCGAGGTGATCGCCGTCACCGACGCGGGCTTCAAGCCGGAAAAGCAGGTAGCCGACATCGAAACCGTGATGGCGCAGCAGCCCGATATCATCGTGTCGGTGCCGACCGACCCGGCCGCCACCGCCGCCGCCTACAAGGCGGCCGCCGAAGCGGGCGTCAAGATCGTATTCATGGAAAACACCCCCCCGGGCATGACCGCGGGCAAGGACTACGTCTCAGTGGTTTCGGCCGACAACTACGGCAATGGCGTTGCCGCCGCGCATTTGATGGCCAAGGCCCTGGGCGAGGAAGGCAAGATCGGTCTGGTCTACCATGCGGCCGACTTTTTCGTGACCCGCCAGCGCTACGACGCGTTCAAGGCGACCATCGGCTCGGACTACCCGAACATCGAGATCGTGGCCGAACAAGGTATCGGCGGCCCGGACTTCACCGGCGACGCCGACAAGGTCGCCTCGGCGATGCTGACCTCGAACCCCAATCTCGATGGGATCTGGGCGGTCTGGGACGTGCCCGCCGAGGGTGTAATCTCGGCCGCACGTGTGGCCGGGCGCGATGACCTGATCATCACTACCATCGACCTCGGCGAGAACGTCGCGATCAACATGGCCCAGGGCGGTTTCGTCAAGGGCCTGGGCGCGCAGCGTCCGTTCGACCAGGGCGTCGCAGAAGCCACGCTGGCGGGCTATGCGCTGCTGGACAAGGAGGCACCGGCCTTTGTCGCCCTGCCTGCTCTGCCGGTCGAAAAGAGCAACCTGCTGGACGCCTGGCAAACCGTGTACCGCGCAGACGCCACCCGCAACATCCAGAAGAGCATGAAGTAGCACAAGCGGGGCCGACCCTGCGCGACAGGGATCGGCCACCTTTTCCGAACAAGTTCCGCGGCCCGGCGGCGCCACAGGCGCGACCTCCCTGACGCCCCATTTCTGGAGAATGGAAAATGACCAAGACACTCAATATCGCGATGATCGGTGGCGGTTTCATGGGCAAGGCACATGCCATGGCCTATGCGTCGATGCCGATGTTCTTCTGGCCCGCCCCCGCCATTCCGCACCGCAAGGTCGTTGTGGATGTGACAGACGAACTGGCCGAAGCCGCCCGTCAGCGTTTTGGCTTCGACGAAGCCTCGTCCGACTGGCGCGAAGTCATCGCCCGCGACGATATCGACGTGATCGACATCTGCACGCCCAACAATGTGCATGCCGAGATTGCCATTGCCGCGGCGAAGGCGGGCAAGCACATCATCTGCGAAAAACCGCTGGCTCGGGGCGGCGAAGAGGCCAAAGCCATGCTCGACGCGGTCGAGAAAGCCGGCGTGATCCATATGGTCGCCTTCAACTACCGCCGCACACCCGCCGTGGCGCTGGCCAAGAAATACATCGATGAAGGCCGTATCGGAGAGATCCTGAACTTCCGCGGCACCTATCTGCAGGACTGGTCTGCCGATCCCGACGGGCCACTGTCCTGGCGTTTCCAGAAGAAGATCGCCGGATCGGGCACAATCGGTGACATCGGCACCCATGTCGTCGATCTGGCGCATTACCTGGTCGGCCCGATTTCAGCGGTCAGCGCCCTGACGCCGACCTATATCAAAAGTCGGCCCCTGCAGTCGGGCGGTGTCGACAAGCTTGGCGCCAGCGAAAAGAACTCGGGTGCGCCGCGCGGCGAGGTCGATGTCGACGACGAGGTCGTGTCGATGCTGAAGTTCGAATGCGGCGCCATCGGCTCGCTCGAAGCCACGCGCAACGGTTATGGCCGCAACAACTTCATCACGCTGGAGATACACGGCACCAAGGGGTCGATTCTGTTCAACTACGAACGCCGCGATGAGCTTCAGGTGATGTTTGCCGACGATCCGGCCGACGCGCGCGGCTTCCGCACGGTCTATACCGGCCCGGCACATCCTTATGGCGAAGGTCTCTGGCCGATCCCGGCGCTGGGCATCGGGTATTCGGAAACCAAGATCATCGAGTGCTATGATTTCTTCAATGCCATTGCCAGCGGTGAGCAGCCGTCGCCGAGTTTTGCCGACGGATACCTGACCGAACTGGTGGCCGATGCATTGATCACTTCGGGGGAGACAGAACAATGGGTCAAGGTGCAATCCCTGACAGCAGCGGACAAAAGGACCGCGGTGCCGGCATGACCGGCACCACCCATGCCGTCGACATGCGGGGCATCGTCAAGCATTTCGGCGGCGTGAAGGCCCTGCAAGGCGTGGATTTCCAGGTTGAAGCAGGCGAGATCCACGCTTTGCTGGGCGGCAATGGCGCTGGCAAGTCGACGATCCTGAAGGTGTTGAACGGGGTCCATGTTCCCGACGAAGGCACCATCGAGATCTGCGGCACCAAAATCATCGCGATGTCGCCCGAGGCATCGCGCGACGCCGGGGTCGCGATGATATTTCAGGAGATGAGCCTGATCCCGACGCTTTCCGTGGCCCAGAACGTCTATCTGACCCGCGAGGCCAAGACCGGCGCGGGGCTGATCGACGACCGCGTGGCGGAGCGCAAGGCCAAGGAGCTGTTCGACATGCTCGAAGTCGACGTGGACCCCAGGGCGCTGGTTGGCGATCTCGGGGCCGGGCAGAAGCAATTGACCGAAATCGTCAAGGCGATCAGCCAGGATGCCCGCGTGCTGGTGCTAGACGAGCCGTCGACGGCGCTGTCGGTGTCCGATGTCGAGCGGCTGTTTGTCTTCTTGCGAAAGTTGAAGTCTCAGGGCGTCGCGATCATCTATGTCAGCCACCGGATGGACGAAATCGCGCGTATCGCAGACCGTGCCACCATCCTGCGCGATGGCCGCCACGTGATCACGGCGCCACTGTCGGAATTACCGATCGACACCATGATCGAACATATCGTCGGCAAGCGGTCCAAGGGGCTGAGCGATGTGGCGCGCGAATCCGCTGAGCTGGGCGAGGCGCTGCTGGAATTGGTGAATGTCTCGGGCGCCCACAAGCCTCAGGACATCAGCCTGACTGTGCATCGCGGCGAAGTGGTTGGGTTGGCGGGGCTCCTCGGCTCGGGCCGGTCGTCGCTGGCGCGGGTAATTGCCGGCATCGATCCGGTGGCCTCGGGCGAGATCCGCGTGGCCGGCACACCGGTTCAGATCAACAAGCCAAAGGACGCCATCGACGCGCGCATCGCGCTGGTTCCCGAGGCCCGCGCGACGCAGGGCATCATCGGCGCGCATTCGGTGGCCTCCAACATCTCGATGGCGGTGCTGGATCACCTGTCAAACCGGTCGGTCATGAACACCCAGGCAGTGCGTGAGACGGCGGATCACCAGATCAAGCATCTCAGCATCAAGACCGCCTCGCGCGATCATGCGGTATCCACCCTGTCGGGCGGCAACCAGCAGAAGGTGGTGATCGGCAAATGGCTGGCGGCGGATCCGGATATCCTGATCCTCGACGAGCCGACGGCCGGCATCGACATCGGATCGAAGTCCGAGATTATCCGGCTGGTCCGCGACCTTGCGAAATCGGGCAAGGCGGTGCTGATGATTTCGTCCGAACTGAGCGAGCTTCTCACCGCCTGCGACCGCATCGTGGTGATGAGCGAAGGCCGCGCCGCGGGCACTTATCCGCGCCACGACCTCGACGACCCCAACCTGCCTGCCGATGACACCATGCACCAGTTGCAGGCGGCGGAACAGAAACTGCAATTCCATATCCAGGAGGCCCTGAAGCATCAGGGACACGCCCATGTCCACCAGTGAAAACCTCAGCTCCGGGACGGGCATCGTGGCCCGCTTCGGTCTGGCCAACTGGCGCCAGAACATCATCTATATCGGCTTTGCGGTGATCTTTCTGATCTTCGCGCTGACGCTGAATGACAAGGGGTTCCTGAACCCCAACAACCTGCTCAACATCGTGCGCCAGACGGCGATGATCGCGGTGATGGCGATTGCCATGACCTTCGTGCTCAGCGCCGGTGAGATCGACCTGTCGGTCGGCGCGGTTGCCGGGTTGGCCTCGGTCACAACCGCGATGGCGATCGACGTTGGCGGCCTGTTCTTCGGCGTCGCCGCCGGGCTGGCCACCGGCATTGCCGTGGGCGTGTTCAACGGTCTTCTGACCACCCGCATCGGCATTCCGTCATTCCTGACGACGCTGGCCATGATGGGCATCGCCAAGGGCGTCGCCATGTGGGTCAGCGACACCTCGGCGGTTCCGATCATCGAACCGGCCTATTCCTGGCTCTTCGGCGGCGGCTCGATCGGGATCATTCCGGTGCTGTTGATCTGGATGGTGGTGCTGGGTGTGATCGGTCACTTCGTGCTGAAACGCACCAGCTTCGGGCGCCGTGTGCTGGCAACCGGTGGCGGAGAAACAGCGGCGCGGTATTCGGGCATCGACACCAGCTCGATCAAGTTTCGGGTGCTGATCGTGTCGTCGATGGCGGCGGCACTGGCCGGCATGCTCTATGCAGGGCGGCTGCAATCAGGCCGGTTCCAGCTTGGCGAAGGCGACGAGCTGAGCGTCATCGCGGCGGCGGTCCTCGGCGGCACCAGCCTGTTCGGCGGTTACGGTACGGTGATCGGCACCATTGTCGGCGCGCTGATGATCGGGCTGATCAACAACGGGCTGATCCTGATGGGTCTCGAATTCAGCCAACAGCTTATCGCACGTGGCGGGATCATCATTCTGGCCGTGGCCCTCAGCCAGAAAAGGAGCTGAGCCATGATCCCCGGATGCACCATCATCGGCACCGTTGTCGCCAAACCTGAAACCCGCGCGGAACTGCAGGAGATCCTTGCCGCGCAGGTAGTCCCGACACGGGCCGAGGCGGGATGTCTGAACTACGACTTCCACGCCGATGCCCGCGATCCTTGCGTATTCGTTTTCTATGAAAACTGGCGCACCCAGCAGGATCTCGACGAACACCTGACCAAGCCGCATCTGAAGCCGCTGTTCGACCGGCAGGGCGAGTTGCTCGCCCGTCCGGTCGAGATCCGGCACCTGACGATGCTCAGCGACTTCGCGTCCTGACGGGCACAGACAAAGGAGCCAGACGATGGCCAGTACGATGAAAGGTACGGGGGTCTTCCTTGCCCAGTTCGCCGGCAATGCGGCCCCGTTTGACACCCTGAGGGGCATTGCCGCCTGGGCTGCCGGGCTGGGGTATGATGCAGTCCAGATACCGACCTTCGACACCAGGCTTTTTGACCTCGACAAGGCCGCGACAAGCCAAACCTATTGCGACGAGGTCAAGGGCATCTGCGCCGATGCAGGTGTGACGATCAGTGAACTGTCGACCCACCTACAGGGCCAACTGGTCGCGGTTCATCCGGCTTATGACCTTGCCTTCGACGCTTTTGCGCCGGCCGCTCTGCGCGGCAAACCCGCCGCACGGCAAGACTGGGCGGTGGACCAGATGTTCAAAGCCGCCAGGGCCGCGCGCAACCTTGGCCTCGACACCACCGTCAGCTTTTCCGGCTCGCTAGCGTTTCCCTACCTCTATCCCTGGCCGCAGCGTCCGTCGGGGCTGATCGACGAGGCTTTTGCCGAACTCGCCCGTCGGTGGCGGCCGATCCTCGACGCATATGAGGACCAGAGCGTTGACATCGGATTTGAAATCCACCCCGGCGAGGATCTGTTCGACGGCGCCACGTATGAGCGCTTTGTCGCGGCAACGGGCAATCATGAACGCGCACGGATCAACTACGACCCCTCGCATTTCCTGCTGCAACAGCTTGACTACCTGGGCTTCATCGACCTCTACCACGATCGCATTTGCGCGTTCCACGTCAAGGACGCCGAGTTCAATCCGACCGCCCGGCAGGGTGTCTATTCGGGATATGCCGACTGGACCGACCGCGCCGCGCGCTTCCGATCGCTGGGAGATGGTCAGGTTGATTTCGCCGGAATTTTCTCGCGGTTGTGTCAATACGGCTATGATGGCTTCGCGGTGCTGGAATGGGAATGCTGCCTGAAATCGTCCGATCAAGGCGCCGCCGAAGGCGCGCCCTTCATCCGCCGTCACATCATTGAAGCCACCGAAAAAGCGTTCGACGACTTTGCCGGGGGCAATACCGACACCGCGACGATCCGGAAAATGCTTGGGGTGGCATCATGAAACGGTTGAGATTGGGCATGGTCGGTGGCGGCCAAGGCGCGTTCATCGGCGGAGTGCACCGCTTTGCCGCGCGTCTCGACGGTCGCTGGGACCTTGTGGCCGGTGCGCTCAGCTCGGATCCCGCGCGCGCGTCGGCATCGGCAGAAAACCTCGGTCTCGACCCGGCCCGCAGCTACACAGATTTCGCGACAATGGCGCAGGCCGAAGCGGCACGCGAAGACGGAATCGACGCGGTGGCTATCGTCACGCCGAACCACGTGCACGCCGCGCCTGCGATTGCCTTTCTCGACGCCGGGATCCACGTGATCTGCGACAAGCCGCTGGCCGGCACCGAAGAGGACGCCCAAGCCATTGCGGCAGCGGTACACCGTTCGGGTAAGCATTTCATCCTGACCCACAACTACACCGGCTACCCGTTGATCCGGCAGGCACGCGGCTTGATCGCCTCGGGCAAACTGGGGGCAATCCGCATCGTACAGGTGGAATATGCGCAGGACTGGCTGACGGAACCCTCCGACGGCAAGCAGGCGGCCTGGCGGGCCGACCCGCAACGGTCTGGCAGGGGCGGCGCAATCGGCGACATTGGCACGCATGCCTTCAACCTGGCGAATTTCGTGACTGGCCTGACGCCCAGCCATCTTGCAGCCGACCTCTCGGCATTCGTGCCTGGGCGGCCGGTCGATGACAATGCCCACATTTTGCTGCGTTATGGCGGTGGTGCGCGCGCCATGCTCTGGGCCAGCCAGGTGGCGGTCGGCAATGAGAACGGGCTGCGGCTCCGGGTCTATGGGGACAAGGCCGGGCTTGAATGGAGCCAGGAAGATCCGAACCGGATGGCCTTTACCCGCTTCGGCCAACCGCGCCAGATAATCACCCGGGGCGGCGCCGGAGCGACAGAGGCCGCCATGGCGGTCACCAGAATTCCGGCGGGTCATCCCGAAGGCTATCTCGAAGGCTTCGCGACGCTCTATCGCGAGGCTGCAGATCTGATCTCGGCAGAACACGCAGGGGGTCCAAAACTCCTGCCCGGAATTGTTGAAGGACTTGATGGCGTCCGGTTCATTTCGGCCTGCATAGCGTCTGCGGAGGCCGGCACCGCTTGGGTAGAGTTCTAGAGCGGGGCATTCATTCAGCAACATCATTGCTCAAACAGCGCAACGCAAATTTGGCGGGCCGTCTGCTCCGTGATCGTCGCCACAACTTCCGGCCTGGAGGCTGGGTTGCATCGCGGTCAGTTGGGTCTCGCTGTTGCCATCGCGATCCTCACGCGGCGAATTTGCGCCTGCAGCGAAGGCCGGTCTGAAGTGCTGCACTGCGGCGCAGTCGAGGCTCATTTTAGGTCGGCTCCGGGCCGTCCTTGCGATGGCAAATGGCGGCAAAGTGCGGTTCAAGTCCATTCATGCGAAGCGCAGCATCAAGTACTTTGGGCTCTTTCCAGCCATTAGATCGGGCGCAGCATCTCCTGAAACGGGACTGTTGCATTAATTTGCTCTGCCTAGTGTGGGGCCGTGTAAGAGCACTTGATCACGCGGCTTCGAAAAGCTGGGTGATGAACCGAATTTCGCCTCTGACGCTGGGTCGCTTGTGATGGGCGTGGCCCCGCTTGATTTTCCGGATCGTCTCTATCCCGCTCAGGGTTGCCTTGGCCGATCGTAAGGATCTAAAGCTTTGGCGATAGCCAAGGATCCGTTTCATTGCTGCGTGGTCGCTCTCGATCAGGTTGTTTCGCCATTTCTGGTTGATGTTTCAGTAAATGATAATCGCAGCGAGGAGGTTCAGCCCCATCCTGCCGAAGGCAGGCAGCTGCGTGTAAGGCGAAGCCGAACATGGTAGTTGTGATCGGTCGCTTCGTTGCTGTTTGGGGCGCTTTCTAGTGTTAAATATGTGTTATATACGTGTTACGTTGGGACTGTTGCATTAGCTTCGTTTCGTAGCGACGATGTGGCTTTGGAGGTTCTCGATGCCGCATAAATCACCGTTCAAGCACCATCGTTTTCCACGTGAGATCATCCTGTGCGCCGTACGCTGGTATCTGCGCTTCCCGCTGTCCTACCAAGATGTTGTGGATCTTCTGGCGGAGCGCGGCGTCAACGTCGATCGGTCGACCGTGTATCGCTGGGTCCAGAAGTTTGGCCCGGAGCTGACGCGGCGCACCGAACGGCATCTGCGCCGCGGCAGCGTTGATTGGCATGTGGACGAAACGTATATCCGCGTCGGCGGCAAGTGGCGCTACCTCTGGCGCGCGATCGATGCCAACGGGCAGATGGTTGACTTTCGGCTGACCGCAAGACGCGATGCGAAGGCCGCGAAAGCCTTTCTTTGCAAGGCGATCGAGCGCGTGCGGCTCCACCGGCCGGTAACAATCTGCACCGACAAGGCACACGCCTACCGGCGCGTCATCCGCGAGATCAACCACCGATATGACCCGCACTTCGACAGCATCCGTCACATTGACCGGAAATGGCGAAACAACCTGATCGAGAGCGACCACGCCGCAATGAAACGGCTCCTTGGCTATCGCCAGAGTTTCCGCTCGCTCCGATCCGCCAAAGCGACCCTCAGCGGAGTCGAAACGATTCGGACCATCAAACGCGGCCATATCCACCACAAACAACCCGGCGTCAGAGGCGAGATTGAATTCATCGCCAGCCTCTTCAAAACCGCCACGTAACCACCTGTGCCATCAGGGAAAGCTCAACACGCGCAAATTAACGCAACAGTCCC
>NZ_SMZO01000046.1 GCF_004358675.1 Meridianimarinicoccus aquatilis
ACCGTGATCGCGGATATGGCCGCCCCGGACAGCGCCCGCGAAGCAGCGGGAACAGCTCATGCGAGCACGCTGGCGTTCGAGGTGACGGCAGGCGCTTGCCCGCTGGTCGTGAGCTGCGGCGCCGGTGCACCCTTTGGGCCTGACTGGCAAGAAGCCGCCCGCGAGACCGCATCCCACAGCACACTAGTGCTTGCCGGGCAGTCCTCTTCGCTGTTGGAGAGGGCGCGCGGCGGTGCCATGGTTTTGACTGAGGCTCCGGGAAACGTGCAGGCGGATCTGCATCCTGACGAGCCGGACATGCATGTTGTCGGCGCGCATAATGGCTATTCGGCATCTTTCGGGTTGATCCATGCCCGTCGGCTAAATCTATCTCTGGCCGGAGACGTGCTTGAAGGCGAAGATATTTTGAGCGCGGTGTCCGAAGCCGAGAAGCGGCGCTTTCATGCGCGGGCCAGCGAGGCGGACGGTGTCAGCTTTGCGCTGCGTTTTCATCTGCATCCTGACGTCGACGCGCACCTTGATGCCAAGACCGGAACGGTGGCTCTGCGGCTTCCCAATCGGGATCTGTGGCATTTTACCCATGATGCGGGCTGCACGATCCGGCTTGACCCCAGCGTCTATCTGGAGAAAACCCGCCCCGAACCCGCCAGTAGCCGACAAATCGTGTTGCTGGGCCGGGCGGCAACGCTGGTCACTTCTGTGCGCTGGCGGCTGACCCGAGACCGCGAAACGCCCGCCTTTGCCCCGGCAGAGACGCGCGACACCTGAGACACTGACCAAAGGACCGCCCGAATGACCGATCGTGCCCCGCTGGGAACAGCACTGATTTCCGTATCCGACAAGACCGGGCTGACCGGCTTTGCGGCAGACCTTGCTGCAAAAGGGGTCAAGCTCTTGTCCACCGGCGGCACGGCAAAGGCGCTGCGCGATGCCGGGCTGGAGGTCACGGACGTGGCCGACGTGACAGGATTCCCCGAGATGATGGATGGCCGGGTCAAGACATTGCACCCGGCTGTGCATGGCGGACTTTTGGCACTGCGTGACAACCCAGAGCACGTGGCCGCCATGCAGGCGCATGGCATCGGTGCAATCGACCTGTTGGTGGTGAACCTTTACCCCTTCGAAAGCACGGTTGCCGCTGGCGCGGATTACGATACTTGCATTGAGAATATCGACATTGGCGGCCCCGCGATGATCCGTGCGGCGGCCAAGAACCACGCGCATGTGGCTGTTGTGACGGACCCTGAAGATTACGCTGGCGTGCTAGCGGAACTGGACGGTGGCGCGGGCACAACGCTCGCTTTCCGTCAACGGTTGGCACAAATCGCCTATGCCCGCACCGCAGCCTATGACGCAGCAGTCTCTACTTGGATGGCTGGCGCGATTGACGAGCCGACCCCGCGCCGCCGTGCTGTGGCGGGCACCTTGGCGCAGCCCATGCGTTATGGTGAGAACCCGCATCAGGCGGCTGCCTTCTATACCGACGGCAGTGCCCGGCCCGGCGTGGCGACGGCGCAGCAGCATCAGGGCAAGGCGCTGTCCTATAACAACATCAACGACACCGATGCAGCGTTCGAACTGGTGGCGGAATTTGCACCCGAAGACGGCCCGGCCTGCGTCATCGTCAAACACGCCAACCCTTGTGGTGTTGCCCGCGGTGCAACGCTCACCGAAGCTTATGGCCGCGCCTTTGACTGCGATCGGACATCGGCCTTTGGCGGGATCATCGCGTTGAACCAGCCGGTTGATGGCCCCACCGCAGAGGCGATTACAGGCATCTTTTCCGAAGTGGTGATCGCGCCGGGTGCGGACGAGGCCGCCAAGAGCATTTTTGCAAAGAAGAAGAACCTGCGCCTTTTGACCACGGCCGAGCTTCCCGACCCCACTGTCGCGGGTACAACCTGGCGGCAGGTGTCGGGCGGGTATCTGGTGCAGGACAAAGACACCGGACGTATCACGCTTGACGATTTGAAAGTTGTCACAAAACGCGCCCCATCCGATGCCGAACTGGCGGATCTGCTGTTCGCGTGGCGCGTGGCCAAGCACGTCAAATCCAACGCCATCGTGTATGTAAAGGACGGTGCGACCGTCGGTGTTGGCGCAGGTCAAATGAGCCGCGTGGACAGCACCCGCATCGCCGCGCGCAAAGCGCAGGACATGGCCGAAGCCATGGGCCTGCCCGCGCCGCTGACCCAAGGGTCGGTCGTCGCGTCCGATGCGTTCTTCCCGTTTGCAGACGGGCTTGTCACGGCTGCAGAAGCCGGCGCGACGGCGATCATTCAGCCCGGCGGGTCCATGCGCGACGAAGAAGTCATCGCCGCCGCTGACGAGGCTGGGCTTGCCATGGTCTTTACCGGCATGCGCCACTTCAGGCACTGATCTTATGCGGCTCTTCGCTCTTGCTGCTTTTGTCATGTTCGCCCTTGATCAGGGCAGCAAGGTCGCCGTGGTCCATTGGCTGGGGCTGAAGCACCGGTTGGCGATTGATGTTGTTCCGCCCCTGTTGAATTTCCGCATGGGCTGGAACGATGGCATCAACTTTGGCTTGCTGTCGGGGCACCCGGTCGCAGCACGTTGGTTGCTGATCGCTGTGGCGCTTGGGATTTGCGTCTGGGTGACATGGTTTGCAAAAGCCGACGGTCGGCCGCGCATGATGCTGGCTGCCGGTGTGTTGGTGGGCGGCGCGCTTGGCAATGTGTTTGACCGGCTGATCTATGGCGCTGTGGCGGATTTCCTCAACATGTCCTGCTGTGGCATCAATAACCCATTCGCCTTTAACATCGCTGATGTTGGCGTGTTCGGCGGGGCCATTGCGTTGGTGATCTGGGCCAACCCGGAAACCCCGAGTAAAAAGACCCGGTGACGCCGCCTTGCGCCTGCGATAGAAGCGGGTTCGATATGACCATCAAACTGCCTTCGTCCGAGGACCCATTGCTGTGAAACCGCGCGCGTTCCTTTTGGCCCTTCTGGCGCCAGCCCTTCTTGCAGCTTGCGGAAGCGGCCAGCCCAGCTTGATGAATTTCAAGACCACCCGGACTCCCAATGAATTTCTTGTGGTGCCAGCCAAGCCATTGGAAACGCCGCCTGAAAGTTCTGCATTGCCGGTTCCCACGCCGGGCGTGGCCAACCGCGCAGACGCCACCCCGTTGGAAGACGCGGTGACCGCACTCGGAGGGTCCGCTGCTGCGCTCAAGGCGGATGGTCCGATTCCGTCAAGCGATGGCGGGCTGGTGAATTACGCCTCGCGCTATGGGCGCGACCCCGCAGTGCGCGACAGCTTGAGTGAAGAAGACGCTGCATATCGTAAGCGCAATCAGGGGCGGATTCTTGAGCGTGTGTTCAGCGTAAACCGATATTTCGACGCGTATGACGGGCAATCCCTTGATCAGCAGACCGAAAATGAACGTCTGCGCGCCCTTGGTGTGCCCACATCCAGTGCCCCGCCGGTCGCGTTGAAGCCCGACTAAACGGTCACGAATACGCGTGCACGCTTGCAAGCGGCGCGCGGGGGCGTATCTGTCATAAAAGACGGAGGACTGCCCATGGGACTATTGAATCGGCTTTGCGCACCAGTGGCCGCGTTTGCGTTCATCGCAGGGGGCGCGCACGCGTCTGAAGACGGCATCAGCCAGTTTACGTTGGAAAACGGTATGGACGTTCTGGTGATTGAAGATCACCGATCTCCGGCCGTCGTGCATATGGTTTGGTACCGTGTCGGTGCAGCGGATGAACCGTTGGGAACATCGGGGATCGCCCATTATCTAGAGCATCTGATGTTCAAGGGGACCGAAAACATGGCCGCAGGCGAGTTTTCGGAAGTTGTTCGCGCCAATGGCGGCAGCGACAATGCGTTTACATCGTGGGATTACACCGGGTATTTTCAACGAGTTGCCGCCGATTTGCTGCCGCAGATGATGGAAATGGAAGCGGACCGTATGACCGGGCTGATCCTGACTGACGACGTGGCCCTTCCCGAACGATCTGTTATTCTGGAAGAACGATCGCAGCGGGTGGACAGCGATCCGGGTGCTCAGTTTCGCGAGCAAGCCCTTGCGATACAGTATTTAAACCATCCCTACGGGCGGCCCATCATCGGTTGGCGTCACGAGATGGAAGAGCTTAGCACGGATGACGCGCTTGAGTTCTATCGCGAATATTATGCCCCCAATAACGCAATTCTGATCGTGGCTGGGGATGTGACTGAAGCTGAAGTGCGCAGCTTGGCCGAAGAGTATTACGCACCCATCCCCGCAAACCCTGAACTCAAGCGGCGCGAGCGGGTGGCTGAACCGCCGCAAACGGCTGCGCGCCGTGTTGTGTTCGAAGATCAGCGCGTTGCGCAACCCTATGTTGCCCGCAGCTATCTGGCCCCAGAGCGCAACCCTGGAGATCAGGACCGCGCGGCGGCGTTGACTCTGTTGTCTGCGCTTCTTGGCGATGGCCCGGATGGCTTTTTGTCCCGCCGGTTGGAATTTGATGCCAAGACCGCGCTTTATACCGGGGTTTGGTATGGCGGCACCTCGCTTGATCCAACGACGTTCAACATCACGGTGGTACCGGCTGAAGGGGTGTCCCTTGAAGACGGGGAAGCGGCGCTTGATGCAGCTTTGGCAGAGTTCATGGAGGGCGGCATCGATATGGAAAAATTGGACAGGTTGAAGCGGCAATATGCAGCCCAATCGATCTATGAAATGGACAGCACGCAGGGGCGCGCGCGAAAGTACGGTGTGGCCTTGACCAGCGGCCTGACAGTTGAAGACGTGCAGGCTTGGCCCGAGGTTCTGCAATCCGTGACCGAAGACGACATTCTGGCCGCCGCGCGCGAAGTTCTTGTGCCCCAAACATCCGTGACGGGCTGGCTCCGCGCGCCACAAGCCGTTGCATCCGAGGTGATCCAATGATCCGTTTTGCAAAGCCAGCCGCCCTGTCGCTTGTTCTGACGGTCACAGCCGCCTTGCCGTCGTTCGCGAGCGTCGACATCGCTGAGGTTGAAACGCCCGGCGGTCTGACGGCTTGGTTGGTCGAAGAGCCGACCATCCCATTCGTCGCGCTGGAGATTGTTTTCAAAGGGGGAACATCGCTGGATGCGCCCGAAAAACTGGGCGCCGTGAACCTGATGACCGCTCTGATCGAAGAGGGTGCAGGTGATTTGGATGCGCGGGCCTTTGCTGCCGCCCGCGATGACCTGGCGGCGAGCTTCCGTTTCTCGGCGAGTGACGATTCAGTTTCTGTTTCAGCGCGTTTCCTTGTTGATACAACCGATGAGGCCATGGACCTGCTACACAGCGCCTTGACCGAACCGCGCTTTGATGCGGATGCGGTGGAACGCGTCCGGGCACAGGTTTTATCGGGCTTGCGGTCGGATGCCGAAGATCCCAACGCCATTGCCGGGCGCACCTTTGCAGAGGCTGTTTTTGGCGATCACCCCTATGCGCGAGCCGGTGACGGAACCCCGGATACGGTTGCTGCGTTGACGCGCGATGATTTGATGGCGGCGTTCAAGGGTGCGATCGCGCGGGACCGTGTGACCATTGCAGCGGCAGGCGATATCTCACCAGAGGCGCTTTCATCCTTGTTGGACTCTCTGCTTGCGGATCTGCCGGAAACCGGGACGGCGCTTCCCGGCCCTGCGACGATCAGTTTTGATGGCAGCACGACGGTGATCGATTTCCCGACCCCGCAATCTGTGATCAGCTTTGGCCAGCCGGGTATTGCGCGCGACGATGATGACTTTTTCGCTGCCTATGTGCTGAACCAAATTCTTGGTGGTGGCGGCTTTGGATCGCGGCTGACTGAAGAGGTGCGCGTCAAACGCGGTCTGACATATGGAATCTATTCGTATCTTGCGAACAAGGATCTGGCTGATCTCTATGTTGGTGGCGCTTCGACAGCAAACGCCCGCGCCGCTGAAACAATTGAGGTTGTCCGTGCCGAATGGGCTCGTATGGCCGAAGAGGGGCCAACTCAAGCCGAACTGGATGCGGCCAAGACCTATCTGATAGGCGGCTACCCGCTTCGTTTTGACAGCAATGCGTCAATTGCCAATATTCTTGTTGGCATGCAGTTGGACGACCTGACGCCAGAGTACCTTGAAACGCGAAACGACCGGGTAGCAGCGGTGACGCTGGACGATGTGAAGCGCGTTGCAGCCGAGCTTTTGGACCCCGATGAGTTGACCTTCATCGTCGTCGGGCAGCCAGAGGGCCTTGCGCCGGGAAACTGAGAAAACGGCAAGCATTGATGGGGTGGTTCGCAAGGCTGGCATGATCCGGGCCTAGTGAATCACCCTTTTTCATGCTAGGTCTAGTACCATGAATGTCCGTGACCCCAACATGACAGCAGAACCCCCAAGAATTGCGCAGCTTAGCGATGCGGCTATCAACCGTATCGCGGCGGGCGAAGTCGTTGAACGCCCTGCCTCAGCCGTCAAGGAGTTGGTCGAGAACGCAATCGATGCCGGGGCGCGGCGTGTCGAAGTTGCCTATGCCGATGGTGGCAAGACGCTGCTGCGGGTTACCGATGATGGGCACGGGATGCGGCCCGAAGACCTGCCATTGGCCTTGGCGCGGCACGCGACGTCGAAAATCGACGGCTCGGACCTTTTGAACATCCACAGTTTCGGGTTCCGCGGCGAAGCCCTCGCCTCTCTTGGGGCGGTGGGCAGGCTGACGGTGACCAGCCGCCATGCGGGGCATGATGGGGCTGTCATCGCTGTTTCCGGCGGCGTGCCGCAGGCTGTGCGCCCTGCGGCATTGCGCGGGGGTACAGTTGTTGAATTGCGCGATCTCTTTCATGCGACCCCAGCGCGACTGAAATTCTTGCGCACGGACCGGGCCGAAGCGCAGGCGATTTCCGACGTGGTACGCCGTCTCGCTATGGCAGAACCCTTTGTCGGAATAACGCTTCGCGACGTGTCCGATGGCGGCGAGGGTCGTGTTGTTCTGCGCACAGACCCGGAAAGCGGCGATCTTTGGGGCGCGTTGGAAGGGCGGCTTGGCCGGATTATCGGGCGGGACTTCGTGGAAAATGCGATCCGAATCGATGCGGAACGAGAAGGCGTGCATCTGACAGGTTTGGCCGCTTTGCCGACCTATTCGCGGGGGTCGGCCGTCACGCAATATCTGTTCGTCAATGGCCGCCCGGTGCGGGACAAACTGCTGATTGGCGCGCTGCGGGGGGCATATGCCGATGTGCTCAGTCGCGACCGGCATCCTGCCGCCGCGCTGTTTGTGGAATGTGACCCCTTGTTGGTGGATGTGAACGTACATCCGGCAAAGGCAGAGGTTCGTTTCCGTGACCCCGGTCTCGTTCGCGGGCTGATCGTATCTGCGTTGCGCCACGCGTTGGCCGAGGCGGGGCATCGCGCGTCGTCAACAGTTGCAGGCGCGACTCTGGGGGCCATGCGCCCGGAAGCGATGCCGCTAGAGGGGCGGGTCTATCAGATGGATCGCCCAAGCGGGCCGACGCGTGCATACAGCTATTCAGCGCAGGCACCCGCTTCTATGGGCTTTGCCGAAACGGCTGCGCCCTCAGCCCGCATGGAACCGGTGCCCGAAGCAACGGATCCCGAGGTGCAGACACACCGCCCGCTTGGTGCGGCCCGTGCGCAGGTCCACGAAAACTATATCGTTGCGCAGACCGAGGATGGCATGGTCATCGTCGATCAACATGCCGCCCATGAACGGCTGGTCTATGAGCGGCTGAAAGCGCAGCGCGCGGCAAATGGCGTGGCAGCGCAGGCTCTGTTGATTCCGGAAATCGTCGATTTGGGCGAAGATGCCGCCCGCCTGCTGGATCACGCAGAGGATTTTGCCGCGCTTGGTTTGACCATTGAACCCTTTGGTGCCGGCGCAATTGCAGTGCGGGAAACCCCGGCAGTTCTTGGCGTTGTCGATGCGCAACGATTGCTGCGGGACATTTCAGATGAGTTGGCCGATCTGGGGGACAGTGCCGCGCTCCCTGCGCGGATCGACGCGGTGTTGTCGCGCATGGCCTGTCATGGATCAATTCGGTCGGGTCGCAGGATGCAGGCCGATGAGATGAACGCGCTGTTGCGTGAAATGGAAGCCACGCCGCTGTCGGGGCAGTGCAACCATGGCCGCCCCACCTATGTGGAGCTTAAACTCTCTGACATCGAACGGCTTTTTGGGCGAACATGATCAATGTGGGCAGCGTCCCGGTTGATTTGAGCGACCCTGCGACGCAGATCTTTCTTGCGGCAGGGGCCGCGCTGCTGCTGGTGGTCCTATTGCTGGTTGCGGCACTGCGGGCGCAACGGCGGCAAGCGCGCTTGTTGGCGCCATTGGCCCAACAACTTGGTGCGCTGGGTCAGGCCCAACAACGATTGGCAGGGGGGCTGAGCCAAGTCACCGACGCGCAACTGCGCAGCCAGCAAGCCACGATGGCGACGCTTGAGGCGCGTCTGGCGGATGTGAGCCAAGCCATGGGTGCAAGCCTCGAAGGTTCCGCGACGCGCACTGCACAAAGTCTTGGGGCGCTTCAACAACGCCTTGAAACCATCGACCGTGCACAGGCCAATATCGAAAAACTGTCAGGTAATGTTCTGGGTTTGCAAGATATCTTGTCGAACAAGCAAGCGCGCGGAGCATTCGGCGAAATTCAACTCAACGACATTGTCGGCAAGGCGCTGCCGCCTGATAGTTTCACGATGCAAGCCACGCTGAGTAACGGCAAACGGGCGGACTGCCTGATCCACCTGCCACAACCGCCGGGGCCTCTCGTGATCGATAGCAAGTTCCCGTTGGAACCCTATGAAGCGCTGGTTGCTGCGGAAACCGACCTTGAGCGTACGCAAGCGTCCCGCGATCTGCGCATGGCTGTCCGGCGGCACATCCGCGCCATTTCCGAGAAGTACATCATCGAAGGGGAAACCGCTGACGGTGCATTGATGTTCGTGCCGTCCGAGGCGGTCTATTCCGAACTGCATGCGCGCTATACCGATCTTGTGCGTGAAGGATTCGAGGCACGTGTATGGCTGGTGTCCCCCACCACCTGCATGGCAACACTGAACACGCTGCGATCTATCTTGAAAGATGTGCGCATGCGAGAACAGGCAGGGCTTATCAGGCGTGAATTGCACCTTTTGAACGGCGATTTGGACAGGCTGGCAGGCCGTGTTGAGAACCTCGACCGGCATTTCGGGCAGGCACAAAAAGACGTGGCCGAAATCAAGATATCAGCGCAAAAGGCGGGCAGACGTGCTCAGAGATTGGATGGTTTTGACTTTGCGCAGGATGACGACCCTGACCGCATCGACGAAGCAGGGTGACGCTAGATCCGAAGGAAGGGCTGCGCAAGACGCGGCAAAATCGACGTGAAACGCAACCGTGCATCCGTTGCGGTTAAGCAGATGCAGTCCATCGGGCCAAACGCCACTGGTGTATGGTGCACGTCTTCGTCGGCCACCTCGATATCGCCACGATGAAATTCGCCGTCGTCGTCACGATAGGCGCCTTGAAGAACCAAGGTCATTTCTGTTCCGCCGTGGCTGTGGTCAGGCATCGCCATGCCCGACGGGATGTAGAGCAGCCGCACCTTTGCGTCGTCATGTGTCGGAAGAATGGCTTGCTTCACGCCGCCGCCGATTTTGCGCCATGCTACGGCATTAAGATCGCCGCCAACGTAATCCTGTACCGGCTTGGGAAGGATGCCGGGGGCAGGCCGTTTGGCAGCTGATCGGTCTACAGGTGCGCTGCCTTTGATGCGCGCAAGCGTTGCCGCCAATGTGTCGTCAGCCAGCGCCGCAGGCTCAACAGTTTCAAGGACAGCCCCGCCCACAGTTTCATAAGCCCCAAGACGCGCTCTGCTGTCATCCGACAGTGACACATGTGCGGCGACAACAACGTTGAAGGCTTCCGGCAGGTTGCCCGCCGAATACGCCATCAGGAATTCATCCGCTATATGATGCTTCACACCCATCTTTACACTCTATCTCATCTCGTGGCGCAGTCTCTCTAACGCCAACCTAATACGCGACTTGATCGTGCCCAGCGGTAATCCCGTTTCTGCGGCGATTTCGCTGTGTGACAGATCCCCGAAATAAGCGCTCTCTACGAGTTTGCGCTGTTTCTCGGGTAAATTTTCCATCGCACGGATCAGTCTTTCACTCTCTTGTTGCAGGGAAATCACGTCTGCCTGGTCTGGTTCTTCGTCCGGTCCCCAAAAAAGATCTTCGGGTTCCGGGCGACGTTGCTTGCGCAACATGTCGATCTTGCGGTTGCGCGCGATTGTGAACACCCAAGTGGACACGCTCGCGCGGGCCGGATCGAACAGATGTGCTTTTTGCCAAACCGTCGACATGACCTCCTGTGTACATTCATCTGCCAGTGCCTCAGTGGCACCGGATTTTATCAAAAACCCCTTCACGCGCGGGGCATAGTGCTGGAACAATGAGATAAACGCTGCTTCATCTTGCGCGTCGCGTATCCGCGCCATGCAAGCAGCCCATTCCAGCTCCTTTTCTTGTTGGATCGCCACGTTCGGTCCCAAGTTTTCGTCGCACCCTTTGGCCCTGTTATAAGGTCCATTAACGGTGCCACATCGAAAAGGCCCACCCCATGTCACCAACATTTGACAGAAATAGTCTTCCAGCGCGCAAATGGATCACTCTTTTTTGCCGAAATATTTGACACGGGAAAGACGGTTGCGTCGCGTGGCATGTTGGCACAGCCCTGATTTCGCCTGCGGTGCGCTGCGAGTCATCCGGTTGCAATCGGGCGGCGTATACCTCTTGAACATGGAATGAAAAAACGACGGATGGGGCGGGCTTATGCCATATGACACAACAGGCGGTGCGCCCAAGCGCATCGCAATCATCGGAGCGGGCATTTCCGGGATGGGTGCAGCCTATAGGCTGGGGTCTGGTCATGCCGTGACGCTGTTTGAATCGCAGACGCGTTTGGGCGGTCATGCGCGAACTGTTCTTGCAGGCAAACGCGGTGATCAGCCTGTCGATACCGGGTTTATCGTTTTCAACAACGCGACGTACCCGTATCTGACGGCTTTGTTTGCGGAACTGGATGTGCCGATTGCTGAAAGCAACATGACATTCGCCGCCTCTATCGACGATGGGAAAATCGAATACGCGCTGAGCACTCTCAACTCACTATTCGGTCAGCGCCGAAACTCGGTTAGCCCTGCTTTTATGGGCATGCTTCGGGATATCCTGCGCTTTAACAGCCGGGCCGAGGCTTTGGCAGCAGATGAAACGATGACAATCGGTCAGCTTCTGGATCGGTTGGGAACGGGCGCGCGGTTTCGGGATCACTACCTGTTGCCGTTCTCGGGCGCGATCTGGTCAACGCCTGCCCGCGACATTCTTGATTTTCCCGCGGCGGCCTTGGTGCGTTTTTTCCGCAATCACGCGTTGCTTGGGGTCACCGGTCAGCACCAATGGTACACTGTCGAGGGCGGGTCCATTGAATATGTGAAGCGGCTCGAAGCGGCCATGTTGCGCGTGGGCGTCGAGATCCGGACTGGCTGCCCGATTGATCGGGTTGAACGCGGGGATGCGGGTGTTCGGATCAAACCCCAAGGGGGCGATTGGGAAAGCTATGACGAGGTCATTTTCGCAACTCATGGCGACGATAGCCTGCGATTGCTCGGCGATGCGGATGCGGCCGAACAAAAGGCGCTCTCGGGCGTGCGCTATCAGCCCAACACAGCCGTTTTACACTGTGATGCCAGCCTGATGCCGCGCCGTCGCCGTTGTTGGGCATCGTGGAATTACACCGAAGCCGCAGGCGGTCGGGATGCAATCGGGTTGACGTATTGGATGAATTCCTTGCAGCCGATTCCCATGGATGACCCGCTGTTTGTCACGCTTAATCCAACCCGCGACATAGATCCGGCCAAGGTTTTCGACCGAACCGAATTCAGTCACCCCATGTACACGCAGAGCATGATGACATCGCAGCACGATGTGGCCGCCTTGAACGGTCAACGAAACACATGGTTCTGCGGCGCGTGGATGCGCAACGGGTTTCACGAAGACGGCCTTGCCACAGCGATGGATGTTGTTCAGGGCATTGCTGACCGTGCGCCAGCCTTGGTTGCATGATGGACACGAGAGTCGATCATATTGTCGGCCAGACCTTTCATGGTCGCGAAGGGGGCATTGAAAACGCCTTTCGCTACAGTGTGGACTATTGCCTGCTGGATCCCGAAACAGCCCGCGGTCCCAGTCTTTTTTCGCGCAACACGCGGAACTTAACGTCTTTGCACGACACCGATCATGGTGGCGCGCCGGGGCAAGGGCGCGGAAGTGCTTGGGTGCGCGAGGTTCTTGACGCGCACCAGTTGGACAAATGTGATGGCCCGATCCTTCTTCTCGCGCAGCCGCGTGTGTTGGGCCATGTGTTCAATCCAGTTAGCTTCTGGCTATGCCACGGCAAAGACGAAAGCCTGCGCGCGGTGATTGCCGAGGTGTCCAACACCTTTGGGGATCGTCATTCCTATTTGTGCCACCACGTCGACCAGCGGCCTATCACGCGTCACGAACGGCTTTCGTCCCGCAAGATTTTCCACGTCTCGCCCTTTCAACCCGTCGAGGGGGATTACACATTCCGGTTCGACCTGCGGGCTGACCGTGTGGGCGTCTGGATCGACTTCCGAAGCGGGGAAGAACGTCTGTATGCAACGCTGACCGGGCGGCGTAAGCCGCTGACCAACCGGGCAATCCTATGGGCCGCGCTGCGTCGCCCTCTGGGGTCGCGCCGGGTACTTGGGCTTATTCATTGGCAGGCACTGGTCCTGTGGTGGAAGGGGGCCCGTTGGCACGCACGGCCAGAACCGCCGACCGAAGACGTGTCGCGGTGACGGCTGCATCCTTGCCTCCTCCCGGCGCGCGCTTGCCCGCATTTGCACTGTTTGGTGCGATACTGTCTGGGGCGGGTTTGCCCATTTACATCTATGCGCCCAAGTATTTCGCGGACACCTATGGGGTGAGTCTGTCGCTCCTTGGTGCCGTGTTGTTCGGCTTGCGGCTGTTTGATGTTGTGCAAGATCCGGCTCTTGGCTGGGTGGCAGAACGTCTTGGGCGAGCAAGGGGGATTGCCGTTGCAATCGGCGCCGCCCTTTTGGCTGTGTCCATGCTTGGCCTGTTCGCAATGGTTCCGCCATTCAGCCCGGTCGTGTGGTTCGCCTTGACCGTAACGGGCTTGTTCACGGCGTTCAGTTTTTTGACGATAAATTTCTACGCCCAAGGGGTAAGCAAAGCAGCGCGTCTACCGGGCGGGCACGTCCAACTTGCGACATGGCGGGAAAGCGGCGCTCTGCTCGGGGTGTGTCTGGCTGCGGTCGCGCCGACGCTCTTGGCAGGAGTAAGCGATCAGCCATTTGCCGTTTTCGGCTGGGTTTTTGCAGCGACGGTGATGGTGGCAACACTGGGAATGATACCGGAGTGGAGCGCTGCGGCAAAGACAGAAGCGCCCACGCCGCTCGGCACGATCCTGCAAGATCGGCTGGCGCGCCGACTGTTGCTTTTGGCTTTGGTCAATGCGGCGCCTTTGGCGGTCAGCTCGACGTTGTTCTTGTTTTATGTGGAAAGCAGGTTGGGGGCGCCGGGCTGGGAAGGTCCGTTGCTGGTGCTCTTCTTCTTGTCCGCTGCGGTGTCGTCCCCTGCGTGGGGTTGGCTTGCGGGCCGCATCGGGACCAAGCGGGCGCTTCTTTGCGCCATGGGGCTGGCTATCTTGTCGTTCGCGACGGTTCTTGGCCTTGGCGAGGGCGACATTGCGATCTTTGCCGTTGTGTGCATCGCGTCAGGCGCAACCATCGGGGCGGATCTTACGCTTTTGCCGGCGCTATTTGCACGGCGGATGGCTGCGATCGCTCCGAATGGCGGGCAGGGCTTCGGCCTGTGGTCTCTTGTGTCCAAGTTCACTCTTGCACTGGCGGCGGCGACCTTGCTGCCGTTGCTTGAAGCCGGCGGTTTTACCGCAGGTGCCGACAATGGGGCGGGCGCGCTGTGGCGGTTGACGCTGCTGTACGCGCTGGTGCCCTGCATTTTGAAACTGGTTGCGATCGGTCTTTTGATCGCCACCCCGCTGGAGGAGAGTTAGATCATGACAGCATTGCTATTCGTGGGGCTTGGCGCCGTGTTGACGCTGGCCATACTTGCCCTTTTTCGTCGGTTTTGGAGCTTTCAGGCCCAAACCCCTGAAGACTATGCAGGTCAAACTCCCGAGTTTGATATTCGGCGTCATCTGAATGGGCCGATGGCCTGCGAAGGCGTGATTTACGGCCCAACTGGCCGTGTCTCTGCGCGTTTCGTTGCAGAAATGCATGCGCGCTGGGATGGCGCGCGGGGTGAAATGACCGAACATTTCCAGTACGACAGTGGCACGGTGCAGGATCGCCGCTGGTCCCTGACACTGGATGACGACGGCACCATCCGCGCCGAAGCAGAAGACCTTGCAGGGACCGGTGTTGGTCGTCAAAAAGGGGCTGGCGTAATGCTGCGGTATCGTATCCGCTTGCCCAAAGCGTCTGGCGGGCATTTGCTGGATGTGACCGATTGGATGTACCTGATGGAAAACGGCACGATCATAAACCGAAGCGAGTTCCGAAAGTTCGGCTTTCGCGTTGCTGAATTGGTGGCGACGATGCGCCCGATGGTGCGCGATGAAACCCAAGTGGCCCCTGATACCGATCAGTTGGCGGCTGAATGATGCGTGATTGGGTTGGAAAGACGTATTGGCTTGTGGGCGCATCCGAAGGATTGGGCGCAGCACTTGCCCATCGCCTGAGCGAGACAGGGGCATATGTGATTCTGTCTGCCCGGAACGAGGACACGTTACAAACCCTGTCAGATGCGCTGCCGGGCAAATCGGCCATTTTGCCGATGGATGTCTCTGATCCAGACTCGGTCTCGCGCGCTGCGAAACAGTTGAACCGAGTTGACGGTATGATCTTCATGGCCGGTGTTTACTGGCCCATGAAGGCGACAGAGTGGGATAGCGAAAACGCCGCCCGCATGATTGATGTTAACGTAAACGGTGCAATCCGGAGTATAGGAGTAGTTCTGCCGCAAATGCTGTCTCGTGGTGGCGGACATATCGTTCTGACAGGTAGCCTGTCGGCCTATCGCGGCTTGCCCGGCGCAATAGGGTATGGTGCCAGCAAAGCGGCGATCATGTCGCTTGCAGAAAGCATGCACTGCGATTTGCACGATACCGGGATCGACGTGCAGCTTGCCAATCCGGGCTTCATCAAGACGCGATTGACCGACAAGAACGATTTCAAAATGCCATTTTTGATGGAGCCCGACGAGGCCGCCCGCCACATGTTCAAGCATATCTCTAGCGAGAAGTTTTCGGGCGATTTCCCTTGGCTCTTTTCCACGGTTTTCCGGCTAAGCCGGTTCCTTCCTGAGGGGCTGTATATAAAGCTCTTCGGAGCAAAGACTTGATGGCGCCTGTGCGAGGTTGGCTTGCGCCATGTCAAGGACGGACGCATCTTGATCTTGCACGATACAATCGAAAAACGGAGGATCCCTATGCCTGAAATTCATGCGGCGGCGATTGCGCAGGTCATCTTGCTCGCGCGCGAAGTTGGCGAGGCCACGGCGATTGGGGCCCGTGATGGAATACGGCATGCGGGGTCTGGATCGCAGGCATCGAACGAACTGCGCGGTTTCATTGCGAATTTGACCGAAGAAGAGCAATACAGCCTTGTCGCTGTGACGTGGATCGGCCGCGATAGCTTTACTGCGGACGAGTATAGCGAAGCCTATGAAACGGCGCGTCAGGAAGCGACCAATCCGACTGAGGACTATCTCAGCGGGATGCCAATGCTGGCCGATTATCTTGAAAGCGGGTTAGAGGCGCTTGGCATTTCGCCAGGTGATGCCGAACAGGACGTTATCTGACGGCCTGCACTAGGCGGCGAAATGGTCGCAAAACAATCGTTTGACGTTCGCTCACTTCCAGTTGTTATATGAATGTGTTCAGCCATGAGGCTGGCGCAATGGCCCGCCACGAAACGAGCGGGTAAAGGGAGGAGCCGGTGGCAACTGCATTTGTGCAGGATGGCGCACGCATGTCCATTCCGCGCCTATTGGCCCGGAATGTTGAAGAATTTGGGTCTGCGCCAGCTTTCCGTGAGAAGGATCTTGGGATCTGGCAGGTCTGGACCTGGGCCGAAACCGCTGCCGAAATAGAGGCTTTGGCGCTTGGGTTTTTGACCCTTGGTGCGCAGCCAGGTGACACGATTGCTATTCTGGGACGCAATCGCCCCGCGCTTTATTGGGCCATTGTTGCGGCGCAGCGGGTTGGGGCCATCCCAGTTCCCCTGTATCAAGACAGTGTTGCCGAAGAAATTGCTTATGTTCTGGATCACTGCGAGGCGCGTTTTGTTGTCGCCGGGGATCAGGAGCAGGTGGACAAGCTGATCGATGTGAAAGAACAGCTCCCGAAACTGGAGCATATTGTCTATCTCGATCCACGTGGCCTCAGGAAATACGATCACACCCACGTGACCGCCTATGCCAAATTGCAAGATGCAGGACGTACGGCACAGGATGATTTGCTTCCCGAGCTGCGTCGGCGGACCGACGGGTTGGGCGCCGATGACATCTGCGTCATGCTCTATACCAGTGGCACGACAGGCAAGCCCAAGGGTGTCGTGCTGTCCAACCGCAACATTATCGAAACGGCAAAAAATTCGGTCGAATTTGATAAACTTAGCCGCGAAGAAGAGGTTCTGGCTTACCTTCCGATGGCATGGGTTGGGGATTTCATTTTTTCCATCGGGCAGGCGATGTGGTGTGGTTTCTGTGTGAACTGCCCCGAAAGCGAAGACACCATGATGAGTGATCTGCGCGAGATCGGCCCAACCTATTATTTTGCGCCGCCGCGCGTTTTCGAAAGCCAGCTCACGTCGGTCATGATCCGCATGGAAGATGCGGGAAAGTTCAAGAAATGGTTGTTTGATCGCTTCATGGCCGTGGCGCATCGCGTCGGCGGGTCGATCCTTGATGGGGCGCCTGTAAGCTTGGGGGATCGGTTGAAGTACCTAATGGGGGATGTGCTTGTCTATGGTCCTCTCAAGAATACTCTTGGGTTCAGTCGTGTGCGCGTGGGGTACACGGCTGGGGAAGCGATTGGCCCGGAAATATTTGATTTCTATCGTTCTCTTGGGATCAACCTGAAGCAGTTGTATGGTCAAACCGAGGCCAGCGTCTTCATCACTCAACAGCGCGACGGCGAAGTGCGATCTGACACGGTTGGTACGCCGACGCCGGGTGTCGAGCTGAGGATTGATGAGAACCGCGAGGTGTTTTACCGATCTCCCGGCGTATTTGTTCGATATTTCAAGAACGATGAAAGCACCAAATCGACCAAGGATGCCGAGGGTTGGGTGGCCACTGGCGATGCCGGGTTTATCGAACAAGGTACAGGCCATCTGCGCATCATTGACCGCGCGAAAGATGTGGGCGCGATGGCTGACGGCAGTCTATTCGCGCCAAAGTTTGTTGAAAACAAACTGAAATTCTATCCTGACATTCTTGAGGCTGTGGTCTTTGGCAATGGTCGGAACAGGTGCTGCGCTTTCATCAATATCGATCTGACGGCGGTTGGCAATTGGGCCGAGCGGAACAACATTGCATATTCCAGTTACCAAGAGCTTAGCCAGCATCCTAAGGTGCTGGACACCATTGCCGAACACGTTGCCGCGGTGAACGACAGCATCATCGGCGATGAAATGTTGTCTGGGTGTCGCATCCATCGTTTTCTGGTGCTGCACAAAGAACTGGACGCGGACGACGGCGAGTTGACCCGGACCCGCAAGGTGCGCCGCCGTATCATCGAAGACAAGTTTTCAGATTTGATAACGGCGCTTTATGACGGATCGGAGCGCGTTTCGACAGTGACCGAAGTGACCTATGAGGATGGTCGCAAAGGCGCGATCAAAGCGACACTTGAGATCCGCGACGTTATTGTGTCGCCCGAAGACAGGATCGCGGCGCAATGAGCGTGGCTGAGATAACCCCCGACGGACGGACCCTTGGCGGCACGCTGATGGACATGCGCAATATCACGCTGCGGTTTGGCGGCGTGACAGCAATCAAGGACATTTCCTTTGATATCCGCGAGGGTGAAATTCGCGCAATCATCGGCCCCAACGGTGCCGGGAAGTCCAGTATGCTGAATGTTATCAGCGGCTTTTATAATCCGCAGGAGGGCGAGGTTTGGTTCCGTGGTGATAAGCGGGGACCGATGCGCCCCTACCAAGTGGCGCGACTTGGGATCGCGCGAACGTTCCAGAATATCGCGCTGTTTGATGGGATGTCCGTGTTGGACAACATCATGACGGGTCGGTTGACGCACACCAAATCGGGGATTCTTGATCAGGCGATCTGGTGGGGCAAGGCCCAAAGAGAAGAGATCGCGCACCGCGAAAAAGTCGAGGAAATCATTGATTTTCTTGAGATTCAGCGGATTCGAAAGACGCCGGTCGGGCGATTGCCCTACGGGCTGAAAAAGCGCGTGGAGCTCGCCCGTGCGCTGGCGGCAGAGCCAAAGCTGTTGCTGTTGGACGAACCGATGGCAGGCATGAATGTCGAGGAAAAGGAAGATATGTCCCGCTATATCCTTGATGTTAATGACGAATTTGGAACGACAGTAGCGCTGATCGAACATGACATGGGCGTGGTGATGGACTTGTCTGACCGGGTGGTCGTGATGGACTATGGCCGCAAGATTGGCGATGGCACCCCGGATGAAGTCCGCGGAAATCAGGATGTGATCGATGCCTATTTGGGAGTGTCGCATGACTGATCCGGCCCACAAACCCGCGTATGACACCTGTAGGAGTCCTGTAGGAGTCCTGTCGGAGGGGAGCGCACATGCCTGAGCAGTTTTTCTTCGCCGCCGAAGTCATGGTGAACGGCCTTATGGTCGGTGTTATGTACGCCTTGGTTGCCTTGGGGTTTGTGTTGATTTTCAAGGCGTCGGGCATTTTCAACTATGCGCAGGGCGTGATGGCTCTGTTCGCGGCACTGACGCTGGTGGGTATCCAGCAGGGGCAGGTGCCATTCGCACATCTGATCAACGCCATATTCGGGACCGACCTGCATCATTTCGGTTGGGAGGTCCCTGCCGTGTTGGCGATTTTGCTGACGGTCTTGGTTATGATTGGATTGGCGGTGCTGATCGAACGGATCGTGCTGAAGCACTTGGTCAATCAAGAACCCATCATCCTGTTCATGGCGACCATCGGGCTGGCCTATTTTCTAGAGGGCGTGGGCGATTTGATGTGGGGCTCTGACATCAAGGTCATGGATGTCGGGCTGCCGCAGGGCATTTCGGATGTGATCGATCAAACCACCTATGAGTGGTTTGGCTATGGGTTCTTTATCGACCGGTTGGATATTGCCGCCAGCATCATTGCGGCGCTTCTGGTTGCGGCACTTATAGTGTTCTCGCAATACACCCGCGAAGGCCGGGCGCTGCGCGCTGTGGCTGACGATCATCAAGCTGCTTTGTCTGTGGGGATCAGCCTGCGGTTTATCTGGGTATTAGTGTGGTCCATCGCGGGATTTGTGGCGCTGGTTGCCGGGATCATGTGGGGGGCAAAATCTGGCGTGCAGTTTTCCCTGAGCCTGATCGCGCTCAAGGCATTGCCGGTTCTGATGCTCGGCGGGTTCACATCAATTCCGGGGGCTATCGTCGGCGGATTGATTATCGGGATGGGGGAAAAACTGTTCGAGTTTTTGGTCGGGCCACTGGTGGGCGGCGCGACGGAAAACTGGTTCGCCTATGTCTTGGCGTTGCTGTTCCTTGTGTTCCGTCCGCAAGGGTTGTTCGGCGAAAAGATCATCGAGCGCGTATAATGATATCCGCGATGCACAACAATCCCGCAAAGAATGCTGCAGCGCAGCAAAAGTGCAATGCAGATATGCACTTGACGCATGCCGGGCGAGTCGGGCAAAAGGCACTGGTGTCGCGATTTTGTGAATTGGCGGCACAGTCGGCTGGGGAAAATACGCATGAAGAAGCTTTGGGCTATCGTCTGTGTCGTCGGATTTACCGCATTCTGGACGTATGGCTTTATCGCGCTCTCAGGCGTCATGGGGGACAGAACGACGCACGGCATGACTTTCGTGCTGTGCCTTCTGGGACTCGGGGCCGGATTGATGGGCTGGGTGCAGGTCATGCGACATGCCCCCCGCATGAGTGGACGACGCGCGGCGGCGCGGGCACGGCTGGAAGAGGAGTTTTCGGACAGCTTGGGCTGACCTTTGACGCGCGGGGAGGAGCGCGCGACAAGGGTCATGTGAAATCACGTGGGTGCGGGCAAACTGCTGCCAACCTATCTCATCAATGTCAGGGGGCTTTCGACCTAGGTCGGAGGCCCCTTGTCGCATTCTGGGATATGATTTCTTTGCGTTCACCGCGGGCGGCTCGCCTGACTCTATCCCCTGTTCGTGAAATAAAACCAATAAAAGCCAGTGCTTTGTGTGTGGTTTCCGCCGCAGTGCGCCGCCATTGTGCCGCGTCGATTGTCGTCGCCTGTCAGGGTCCATCAGTATTGGAAAGGAACCGCGATGTTTTATCGTGAAGCGGGTGATTTCAAGTCGAGCTATCGGTCGGATAGTCAGACCTTTCCCATCGCGTTCGACCGCTACCGGTATTATGCGCTGCTGGTCTTTGCGATCGGGGTGGTGCCCTTCATTGTGGATGACTATTGGGCCAATGCGGTTCTGCTCCCATTCCTGATCTGGTCCATTGCCGCGATCGGTTTGAATATTCTGACAGGGTATTGCGGGCAGGTCAGTCTTGGGACGGGCGGCTTCATGGCTGTTGGTGCATTTGCCTGCTACAAACTGATGACTGCATTTCCCGGACTGAATATTGTCTTTGTGGTGCTTTTATCTGGCGGGGTGACAGCAGGCGTCGGCGTGCTGTTCGGATTGCCCAGCCTTCGAATCAAGGGATTTTATCTGGCCGTGGCGACGCTCGCGGCGCAGTTCTTTCTTGTTTGGTTGTTCAACCGGGTGCCGTGGTTCTACAACTATTCCGCGAGCGGCCAGATCAGTGCACCAGAGCGTACGGTTTTTGGCGCGGCTGTGACGGGCGCGAATGCGCAGGCTTGGGCCAGCTATCTCTTCTGTTTGACGTTCTTGATCGCGGTCGCTTGGCTTGCGCGCAATCTGACACGAGGGGCGGTGGGCCGGTCCTGGATGGCAATTCGAGACATGGATATCGCGGCCGAGATCATCGGCGTGAACCCGTTGCGTGCCAAGTTGACGGCCTTTGCCGCGTCGTCCTTTCTGGTTGGAATCGCGGGGGCGCTGTTCTTTTCCGTCTATCTTGGCGCGGTTGAAGTGGGTGAAGCCTTTGGGATCAATAAATCCTTTTTGGTGCTGTTCATGGTGATCATCGGCGGGCTTGGTTCTATTTTTGGCAGTCTTGCTGGCGCCGCCTTCATGGTGCTGTTGCCGGTATTCTTGAAGAACGTGCTGGTCGGCGGACTTGGCTGGGATACGGCGCTTGCCGCCCATTTCGAACTTGTCCTCGTGGGCGGGCTGATCATCTTTTTCTTGATTGTCGAGCCGCACGGCTTGGCACGGCTTTGGGAACTGACGAAGGAGAAGTTGCGGCTTTGGCCGTTCCCGCACTGAACAACGAAAAACTGCGGCGGGGTGAACCCTGCCCTCGACAACGACCGGGCGAGATCCCGGCATCTTATGGGAGGAACGACATGAAGAAAGTAACAACACTTGCGCTTGGGGCGGCTCTGGCAGCGGGCCCCGCGTTTGCGGATCTGGTTTTTCCTGATCTGAGCTATCGCACCGGGCCTTATGCAGCGGGGGGTATCCCCTTTTCCGACGGGTATCAGGACTATTTCTCGCTGGTGAACGCCCGTGACGGCGGGATCGGCGGTGTTATGGCCCGTGTGATTGAATGCGAGACGGCCTATAACACTGAAAAAGGTGTTGAGTGCTATGAGGCGACCAAGGGCGAAGGCGCGCTGGTTTATCAGCCGCTGTCCACCGGGATCACCTATCAGCTGATTCCCAAGGTGCAGGCAGATGGCATTCCCCTGCACACAATGGGCTATGGGCGCACGAGCGCTGCCAATGGCGCGGTGTTCAGCAATGTGTTCAACTATCCCGCAAACTATTGGGACGCGGCGAGCGTCGCCATCAGTTATTTGTCCGACGAGAACGGTGGTGATCTGACTGGCAAGAAAATCACGCTGCTGTACCACAATTCCGCCTATGGCAAGGAGCCGATCCGCACGCTTGAGGAGCTTGCCGCAAAGCACGGGTACGAACTGACCACGATTGCCGTGGACCATCCGGGGCAAGAGCAAGGTAGCCAGTGGTTGCGCATTCGCCGCGAACGGCCGGATTACGTCATCATGTGGGGCTGGGGGGTCATGAACCAGGTCGCCATTCAGGAAGCCGCGAACATTCGCTTTCCCATGGAGAATTTCATCGGCAACTGGTGGGCCGGAGCCGAGCATGATGTGACGCCGGCAGGTGATGCAGCGAATGGGTACAAGTCGCTGAACATGAACAAGGTGGTCGACTATCCTGTCTTTGCCGAAATTCGCAGCTTGGTTGCCGATGCTGGAAATGCGGCGGGCGACGGGAGCAATATCGGGTCGGTGCTGTACACGCGCGGGATGTATGCGGCGATGCTGGCGGTGGAAGCGGCGAAGACCGCGCAGGAAATTCACGGTGTTGCCGATATCGATGCATCCATGATGCGTGACGGTATGGAGGCGCTGGAGATGACGGCGGCCAAGATGGAAGCCCTTGGCGTTCCGGGCATTGGGCCGGAATTTTCGGTGAGTTGTGAAAACCACGGTGGGTCGGGTCTTGGCCTTGTTCAGCAGTGGGATGCGACAGCTAAGGTTTGGAATCCGCTGACCGACTTCATTGAGCCGGACAATGAGATTATTGATCCTTTGATCAAAGCCGATAGCGAAGCCTTTGCAGCAGAGAACGGCATCACGCCGAGCTGCGACGGTTAAGTCAGTAACAGCGTGGGGAAGATCGCTTTCCCACGCTGCTTTTGCCGCCGCGCGCTGGCCAGAGGTTCATGCCCCGCTGCTGACGAGGCCAGCGGTCATGGCCGCAAGCGCAATCAGATGGATTAACATTATGGCGCGGTCATTCCAAAGCACGCCGACGGCCAGCCATCCGACCAGCCCAACGAGGAACAAATAGATGTTCCATGGGTCAAGGCCAAAGGCGGTGGTTGCGTAGCCGAGGATTTGAATGATGGATGCGGCCCATTTGATGATGAAGACGACACGTTCACGGGAAAGAGTTTGCATGAGGATACCGGCGGATAAGAGCGTTTCTGGCCCAATCGCAGGCAGGGCCGTTGAGAGCCAGTCAGTAATTTTCGTCCCCACGCAGAAAAACTTATATGCGCCGTGTCGTCCTGATACTGGCCCAGCCGCGGATGAAGGGACATGGAAATGAGCATGCAGGCAGAGGCGCCCGAGGCGCAGACGAAAACCCTTCTTGAGATCAACAATATTGAAGTGATCTACAATCACGTCATTCTGGTTTTGAAGGGCGTCAGTCTTAAGGTTCGGTCTGGCGGGATTACGGCCTTGTTGGGCGGCAACGGTGCGGGAAAGACGACCACACTAAAGGCGGTATCGAACTTGCTGCAGAGTGAACGAGGCTCGGTCACCAAGGGGTCGATCTTGTATCACGGTGACCGGATACAGGATCTGGCACCGGCAGATCTGGTCAAGCGCGGGGTCGTGCAGGTGATGGAAGGGCGCCATTGCTTTGAGCACCTCACGATTGAAGAGAACCTGTTGACTGGCGCCTATACGCGCCGCGACGGCCGCGCTGCCATCGCGGCTGATCTTGAGAAAGTCTATGCGTATTTTCCCCGCCTGAAGGAACGGCGCAGCAGTCAGGCCGGGTACACCAGTGGCGGCGAGCAACAAATGTGTGCCATCGGGCGGGCCTTGATGGCTGCACCCGAGATGATCTTGTTGGACGAACCCTCAATGGGGCTTGCGCCGCAACTGGTCGAAGAGATTTTCACAATCGTGCGCGATCTCAATGAACAGGAGGGCGTCAGTTTTCTGTTGGCAGAGCAAAACACCAATGTCGCCCTGCGATTTGCCCATGACGGTTACATCTTGGAATCGGGTCGGGTGGTGATGGAGGGGACTGCGCAAGCGCTTCGTGAGAACCCTGATGTGAAAGAATTCTATCTTGGAATGTCAGATGAAGGGCGCAGATCATTTCGCGACACGCGCAGCTATCGCCGCCGAAAACGCTGGCTGAGCTGAGGTTGAACAACGGGCTTATCGGGGGGACGAGTTTGGCGGCAGCACCATTGAGGGAGGAGTTTTGGCGCTGCCGCGAAATCGAATGGACCCAGGGAGGAGGAGGTCCGCATCGATCAACCCGGAGGGGTGTAACCACCCCTGCGATGGCCAATTGATACCGCGTCTTTCTGCAGATGCACAACAGAGCAATACGCAAGGCCGGGCTGCACGCGTTGCATGCCTTGCGCGGCAACGAAACTTTCGAGGAAAAACCATGAAGCCTTTTGATGATTGGGAGCGCAGAAGTACCCAGGAACGTGATGCATCCCTGTCCGATTGCCTGCCCGAATTGATCCGTAACGCACAATCGTTGCAAGGGAATGCGGCACGTCTTGCCGATATTGACCCGGCATCCATCACCGGGCGCGCGGCGCTTGCCAGTGTGCCGGTTCTTCGGAAATCTGAACTGGTTTCCTTGCAGACACCGCAGGCACCGCTTGGTGGATTGTCTGCGCGCGGGGCAGGGGCCTATGATCTGCTGTTTCAGTCGCCGGGCCCAATTTACGAGCCGGGCCAGACCAGCGAGGATTGGTGGCGGTTGGGGCGCTTTCTTCATGCTTGCGGCATCGGTCGCGGAGATGTGGTTCAGAACTGTTTCGGGTATCATCTGACGCCTGCGGGGCACATCTTTGAAAACGGTGCGAGAGCTGTAGGGGCAACAGTCATTCCGGCAGGAACGGGCCAGACAGAGTTACAGGTTCAGGCCGCCGCACATTTGGGGACCACGGCTTATGCGGGCACGCCAGACTATCTGAAGGTCATTCTTGAGAAAGCAGACGAGATGGGCGTTTCGCTTGGCATCACCAAGGCGGCTGTTTCGGGCGGTGCGTTGTTTCCTGCCTTGCGAGAGGCGTATGCGGCGCGGGGAATCGTATGCCTGCAATGTTATGCGACGGCGGAATTGGGCAACATCGCCTATGAAAGTGCCGCGATGGACGGAATGATCGTCGACGAGGGCGTCATAGTGGAAATCGTCACTCCTGGTACTGGTGATGTTGTACCTGACGGAGAGGTCGGTGAAGTGGTCGTCACTTCGTTGAACCCGGATTACCCGCTTATCCGCTTTGCGACCGGCGATCTGAGCGCGGTTTTGCCGGGACAAAGCCCGTGTGGGCGAACAAACATGCGGATCAAGGGATGGATGGGCCGTGCCGACCAAACCACCAAGATCAAGGGCATGTTCGTGCGCCCCGAGCAGGTTGCCGTGTTGGTTGCGCGCCATCCCGAAGTTCAGCGCGTGCGCGTTGTGGTGACGCGTGAGAATGATCAAGACGCCATGGAGGTACGTATGGAAACAACAGCCTGCACGCCGGACGTCTTCGAATCGTCGGTCGCCGATACATTGAAAGTGTCGGGGCGACTCTCTTTGGTTGAGCCGGGGACCCTTCCAAGGGATGGAAAGGTTATCGAAGATCTTAGAGAATATACGACCTGAACGGGAATTGAGCCAAAATCCGCCGATCGGCATGTACAAATCGTGCATGCAGCCGTGCAACGTGCGCGGGCGCATAGGTCGATGTCGAGGAACCGGATACACTCAGGCGTATTGACCCCATAGGAATTTACGTCATGGCGAAGCCGTATGTTGCGCCCGGTGAACCTGATGCCAAGGTTGTTGCCGGACTGGCGCAAGATCTTGCTCAAGGGCGATCAGACACTGTTGGAAAGTATTTCGCCGCACATGGCGCGTCGGCGCCGCAGATTGTGTGGACCCCCTCGCTTGAGGACCCTAGGCATCCTGTTCTACGCAGTTTCTTGCGTGCCTGCGGCGAGACTGACTCTGTACTGCCAGTGACGTGGCTCGACAGTGATGCGTTTTCTGTCTTGCGTGACTGGGCGATGATTGTTGAGCCGGGCGAGACCGAAGGCGATTACATCTATCGCTACTATGGATCAAAAATTGCCGAGGTTTATCAATTTGATATGACTGGGCGCAGCGTGTCTGAGTTCGGTGGCTATATTTCGGGTTTCTTTGCGGCCTTGTATAAGGCTGTGGAATTGCGGCGACAGCCAGTGATGAGCGCGCACGAACCGCCCAAGCAGGTTTTTGTCCGGGCTTGGCGGCGAATTATTCAGCCTTTGGTGGATGAGGGCGGGAACTTCGCGTGTTTCGCCGTTATCAACATTCCGGACAATGAGTTGCGGGCGGGGCTAGATGTGCTGCCGGATGCCGTGATGGTTGTTTCGGCAGATGGCAATGTGTGTTTCGCGAACCGGGCGGCCTGCGTTTTGTTTGGGCAAGCGCGCAGTCCGCTGGGCAGCGTGTCATTGCAGGAGTTTGCCGGGCTGGAACTTGCCCTTCCCGATGCCCCAGAGAAACTGATCCTTGAAGGGCGGCCACGGCATCTGCGTCGGCTGACAGCGCGCGGCAAGCTTCTGTTGCCTGTGGCCCTGACAATCGCGGCCACATATTACCGGGATCAGCCGTTCTTCATAATTTCGGCTCGCCGCGACGAGGCTTGAGGCGTCAAAAGACCCGGCGGATCCCAATGCTGACGTCCCGTGACCAATAGCTGAACGCATCGATCCCGCTGGTCACTTCGGTGGCTTCCATCTGGATGAATGGCGAAAAGCCATTGCCAAAGATCAAATCGGTCTTTTCAATTCGAAGTCGCCCCGACAATTCGACTTCATCCGGGTCATCCGAAAATAGGGGGCTTGGCGACAGGAAATCCTTGCGCGACAGCGTGATCGAGGGACGAATTGATAGGCCGAACCGCGCTTCGACGCTTCCAAAAACCGAGACGCCCAACCGATCGAAGGACTCAAAGCCAAGATCGGCACGGCGCGCTTCGCCGAAAACCGATAGACCTATCAAGCCGCGCCCGGAAAATGATTGACGCAGGCCAGCCTCGGCAAAGACCGACGTTCCGTCAAGCGTGTCTGTCCGCGCGTTGTCCACATCCAGAAGCTGGGTGCTGCCAAAGATCGAAAGCCCATTTCCGCCCCGGCGTTCAAAGGCCAGTTCGACTCCGGCACGATCTTCGAAATGAGTGGTGGAAACGTCCCGTCTTGTTGCGACCAGAGCTATTGAGGACGTCGTTCTAGGCGCGGAAAAGCGCAGGCCGCCGCGCATGCCATAGCTGTAATCCCGGAGCGTTTCGCTTTCGGCGTAATCGCCAAAGGTGAACGCTTCGGCAAAGGCGGTGGTAACAAGGTTCTGGCCATTCAGGGCTGGTAATTCCGCACGCAAGCTGGCGGAGGCCGAGAACGTAAGCCCCAGTTCCTTTTCGTCGGGGCGGTTCAGCGTGAACGGCAATCTGAAACCGCCAAAATTCAAATCTATGGTGTTGGTTTTATAGTTTTCGTTGCTGCGCAATTCGGTCAGCGACACGCTGATATCCCAGTCAAAGCCGCGCCTTGCGTCGATGGCCCGGATGAAGCCCAGAACATTGCGGCGCACCGGATCAGGCAGGTCAGCCGAAAGGGCCAGCAGAAACTCGCGCCGGGCGTTGGACCACTGCCCATCCGCGAAATAGGCGCGACCAAGTTCAAGCCGAACGCGGACCAGATCAGGGTGCTTTGCCAAAACGCCCAGAAAGATCGGAATGGCCTGTTTTGGGTCGTTCGCATCCAGAGAGGCGAGCCCAGACACAAATGCCGCCTCAACAGCGCGGGCTTCGGCCGGAGTAGACGGCGCAGCCTGAGCCGCGCTTGGCATGATGAGAGGAAGGCACAGGAAAACGCGTGCGATGGCGCGCTTCATGATTATGATTCTTCGCCTATTGTCATTCTATCCGGCTCTATTGCTTCTTGGCGCCAAATGCTCCGCCGTAGACGCCTCGAGAGCTCTCAAACGAGAAAGTCCCGCCTACCTCTTCCGCAGAGGGGCCGTAGAATGTCCCATCAACACGTCCAGGGTCTCCTACAGCAGTTGTAGCGCTGGTAGTGGAAAGTGTGTTTTTGTCGATGCTTCCCGTAGCGTCGAAGTTCAGGCTAAGGGGATCACCAATATTGCCCTGTCCCAGCTGGCTGAAAGTCGTATTTCTTGACTTTATCGTAACCGAATTGAAATCAGTGGTGGATACCGTGATATCAGACCGTGTGAACCCAATGGCTGTTGTGGAGCCCCCAGATACACTAGCAAGCCCAATGGACTTGCCGGTGTATGTTGCTGAGCCGCTGGAAGGCATGGATGCGGCGGGCGTCGCACTCCCGAACGAACCGAAACGGATTTTGTCGGATGCTGTGCTTCCATCCGCGGCGTTCGCCGTCTTGGCCCAGCCACCATAGACCGCATATTCCATCGGATTGGCCGTATAGGATGCGAACGGTTGGATCAGGAAAGCGCCTGAATCGGTTGAAATATTGAATGTTGTCCCGTCAAAGGTCAAATCGGAGCTACTTACGGATTCGCGAAGATCGATTTCTACGGTTTCGCCGTTTGCCGTCAGACGCAATTTGTCTGGTCCGGCCGAGGCATCGCCGCTGGTATTGGTTGACGTGACAAGTGTCGCTGCGATGGGGGAACCGAAGGTTTGGAACCCAGACCCACCGCCAAAGATCGACTCGATCGCTGTGCCGGAAATCTGCACAGGCATGGTCGCGTCTGTCGGAAGCGGATCTCCGGGCTCAATAACAATCGGGTTACTGAAGTCAGGCTGCGGGGTTACAGCTTCGGTCGTTTCGCTGCCGCCGCCACCACCGCCACATGCGCCCAGGGCAAGAAGAAGCGCGCTCACAACAACAGGTTTCATCTTCACTCCGTTTCAGATCTGGACGCATTTTCAAGATTTCGTGGCTTTCAGCACTATGCCGTTATCCACTATCAGGTCCAGTTTGGACAAAAAAACTGACTAACAGCCCTTTTGTACTAAGTCGGAACCCCTGCCACAATATTGTGCGCTTTGCTACACTATTCGCTTTGATAAAGGTGCTGAGCAAACAAAAAAGCCGCCCAAGGGCGGCTTCATCGTAGCAACGAGAGCGACTCAGCCCTGACGTGCTTTGAATCTCTTCTGAGTCTTGTTAATCACATAGACCCGGCCTTTGCGGCGCACCACACGGCAATCGCGGTGACGCTGCTTGAGCGAGCGAAGCGAGTTCCTGACCTTCATGGCCTTCTCCAATTCGTCGCGGCGCGTCGTTGCGCCGTGTTGCAGTTCGTGCCCTTGCGGGCTGTTCAAATTGTGCCGAATGGCACATGGTGGGCGGTACTGGGATCGAACCAGTGACCCCTACGATGTCAACGTAGTGCTCTACCGCTGAGCTAACCGCCCCCGTCGCAAATCCGGTAAGCGTCTCGTTCAAATGAACAAGACGCGGAGGTTTCCGCGTCGGTGGAGGGTCTATAGAAGGAGTCGGACCGGTGATCAAGGGGTATTGGTAGACAAAAGAATTCCGGTATACGGGAGCAGTCGAAGAACAAGGGGCGCCGGTGAACTATCAACTGATCCAGCCGAAAACCGTGCTGACCGGTGTGGTTTTTGCCTCGCCCCATAGCGGACGAGATTACCCGGCCGAAATGCGGACGGCGACGGTTTTGGATGAGCGCACGCTTCGCTCCTCTGAAGATGCGTATATGGACTTGTTGATTGGCGATGCGCCCTCGTTGGGCGCGCCCTTGCTTTTGGCGAAAACGCCGCGCGCCTTCGTCGATTTGAACCGAAATACCGACGAGTTGGACTCTGCCCTGATCGAAGGGGTGCGCCGGTCTGCGCACAACCCGCGCGTCACATCGGGGCTTGGGGTGATCCCTCGCGTGGTTGCGGGCGGGCGCGCAATTTATTCCGGCAAAATGCCATTGGCCGAAGCGCGCCGCCGCATCGATCAACACTGGCAACCTTATCATTCGGCGCTGGCCGCGCTGCTTGCGACGCAACGCGCTACCTTTGGGCGCGCGGTTCTGGTCGATTGCCATTCCATGCCACACGAGGCCATCGAGGGGGTAAATGGGGGTCGGGGTCCTTTGCCGGATGTTGTTCTGGGGGATCGTTTCGGTGCGGCGGCGGATGGTGACGTGGTCGACAGGATCGAGCTAGCTTTGACAGCCGAGGGCTTGCGCGTCGCCCGCAACACGCCGTTCGCCGGGGCGTTTATCGCGCAACGGTATGGTCGGCCCGCTCAGGGAATGCATGTGGTTCAGATGGAAATTGACCGCGCCCTTTACATGAACGAGGCGACTTTGACGCAGCGCCCAGACTTTGATGATCTGCGTGCGCTGATGCGCCGGGTCATGTCAGACATTGTCACGATTGCACGGCCAGACATACCCTTGGCCGCTGAGTGACCCGTTGGGTCACCG
>NZ_SMZO01000047.1 GCF_004358675.1 Meridianimarinicoccus aquatilis
GCCAAACAGATCCGACCCTTGGTCGATCAGGACCTGACCGTTGTCTTCTACGACCTGACCACCGTGCGTATCCACGGCGAAGGCGAGGTCGACGACGATATCCGCGCCTATGGCATGAACAAGGAGACCGGTGGCATCGCACGCCAGTTCGTCCTCGGCGTCGTGCAGACCGCCGAGGGGCTGCCGCTCATGCATACCGTGCATCCGGGCAACGTGGCCGAGACCAGGACTCTGCAGGCCATGCTGGCCACTGTCCTGCAGCGCTTCCCGATCGAGCGCGTGATCCTGGTGGCCGACCGCGGGCTGCTGAGCCTCGAGAATATTGGAGCTCTGACATCCCTCGCCGAGCAGGGCGGGCGAACCCTGGAGTTCATCCTCGCGGTCCCGGCACGCCGCTACAGTGACTTGGTCGAGACATTCCGGAACATGGTCTTCGATGGGGGCGGGCTGGCCGAGGATCGTTTTGCCGGTCATCGCCTGATTGTCGCCCATGACCCGCTTCGTGCCACAGAACAGGGCGATCGGCGTCGCGCCCGCATCGCCGAGCTCGACGCCATGGCCGAAAAGATGGTCGGCAAGCTCGACGCTCAAGATGCCGGAAAGACCGCCAGGGGGCGCCGCGCCTCCGACCGCGGGGCGTATAGCCGCTTCACCCGCGCCGTCGCGGAAGCCGAACTCACGCGCTTCCTCAAGGCCGATCTCAACGCAGACCGCTTCAGCTGGAGTGTCAATGAAGACGCCATCGCCGAGGCTGAACTCTTTGACGGCAAGCTCGCGCTTGTCACCAACGCACCGGATCTGAGCCCTGCCGAGGCCGTCGCGCGCTACAAGGGCCTTGCAGACATCGAGCGCGGCTTCCGCGTGTTGAAATCCGACATCGAGATCGCGCCGGTCCACCACCGCTTGCCTGATCGCATCCGCGCCCACGCCATGATCTGCTTCCTGGCTCTCGTCCTCTACCGCGTCATGCGCATGCGCCTGAAAGCAAAAGGCCACAGCGCAAGCCCGCGCACCGCCCTCGATCTGCTCGAGCGCATTCAACGCCACACAACCAGCATTGGCGAGCGAACTTTGGATGGGCTCTCGACAATCACACCGGAACAATTGGAACTCTTCGACACCCTGAACCTGCCAAAACCCGCCTGAAGCCCGTTTGGTAGTCACACAATGGCGAACCCCGCCATAACAATATCAATCATTTAGCCGATTTGCTGTCGAACTTGGGCTCGCCACGTTGTTGCGCCCATGATGCTGCGGGTTCGACGCCAGTCGCATCTCGACCCGGTCAAGACTGTGCTCAAAACAGGGAATGGTTTCGCAAAAACCAAATTGCACCAATGTCTTGCAAATAATTCACCAAATCGGCGCAGTCATCAGATCCAGAGAATACCGGCCCCGATAGAATGCTTTGGGCCGACCGCGCACATAGGTCAGTGAACAGCCCGCACCGCATAACCCTCGAAAACAACGGAGTATCCCCGGCGCCTACGGATCGGGAGAACAGTTTCTCTAGGGCAAGTGGCACTGTGGGAGCGGAATTCGAACATACGGTTTGGTTCAGCCATCAGGAAAGCCACGAACAATAGCAGAAGGGGCGGCTTGGCCGCCTCTTGTTTGCTTTGGGCGTATTTGGAATGCACTTTGCCCGTTCGGGCAAGACTATGCGCGTCATTTGGAGCAGCTACGCCCGCCACGCCACTACTCGCCGAGATCTACTAAATATAGTGCATCGCCCCCAATTCAACACGGAATATTGATTCCACGCCATGTTCGCGCGATCTTTGTGCCGAATCCGAGACAACTTTATCCCGATTTACATCCTTAATGGGTCCACGCGCCGCGACGGTCGGGCGCAAAGTTCTCTCCGTATCCGCGGGGGCGCACATTCGCCTTGCGCGCTTTCGGCTCTATCACCGTGGCGTCAATGCCGCGATCTTCCGCATAACGGATTGCAGCTTCTTTGGTTTCAAAAGATATCCGAACCTGGCTGTTCATGTCCGACGAGCCAGTCCAGCCCATCAATGGGTCCACGTCGCGAGGGCTTTCCGGCGCGTACTCCAATACCCAGCTTTTGGTCTTGGCGGTACCCGACGACATTGCCGTCTTGGCGGGGCGATAAATTCTGGCCTGCATCCGGAAACTCCTTTTGACGTGTCGCTACCATAATAAACCGCATCTGGGGAAGCGACAAAACTGTCGCTGGAACGCTGTTCCGCCTATAAAAACCATGCCGGTTTGGCAGGGAGTTTTATGCGCCGCGCACTTGCGCTACTGTCCCGTATTTTACGCAGATAGCCTTAACATTGGATATGCATGCCTGCTAGCTGTCCCTCAAGTGAAGCGGTAGCCGTTACCGCCGCAGTGGGAGAAAACGATGAGCGTACCAAAAATTCACCCGAGCATTGGGGTCGCCTTGATAGGTGCCGGCATGATTGCCCCCACTCATGTGGCCGCGCTGTCAGCCGCGCGAGACCGCGTGCGGCTTAGGGCAGTCGTCGCGCGTCGTCCGGAACGCGCCGAATACCTTGCGGAAAAGTGGCAGGGCGACGCGCCGGTTTTCACCTCGGACCTGTCCGTCGTGACCAACGACCCCGAAATCAAAATGGCAATTGTGGCAACGCCGCCAAGCGTACGTATTGACCTGATTGACACCCTTGCCAAGGCAGGCAAGCACATCTTGCTTGAAAAGCCAGTGGCGCGCACGGCTGACGAAGCGATGGAAGTCGTCGAAATCTGCGAGCGTGCAGGTGTTACCCTTGGCATTCTGTTCCAACATCGGGTGCAGGAATCGTCCAAAGCAGCTGCGAGGTATATCGCACAGGGCCAGCTTGGGCTGCTCGGTCATGTTGAGATCGCGGCACCGCTCTGGCGAGAGCAGTCTTATTACGACGAACTTGGGCGCGGGACGTACGAGCGCGACGGCGGCGGCGTTCTGATCACGCAAGCGATTCACACGATTGACCTTGCACTTAGCCTGACAGGGCCGGTCACAACGGTGCAAGCGATGACGGCAACAACCCCCTTGCACAAGATGGAGGCAGAAGACTTCGCAGTCGCCGGGCTGAAGTTCGCTTCGGGCGCAGTCGGATCCCTTGTCGCAAGCACGGCAACCTTTCCCGCCGGGCATGAAATGGTGACGCTGCATTTTGAGAACGCGTCCCTGCGGCTGGGGCGCGCCCGGTTGGACGTGTTTTGGCGCGATGGCCGGAAAGAGACCCAAGACTTCGGCGTTGCGGATGAGGAAGACGGCGGCCCAATTGTCGCAAAGCATCATTTACATCAAGGCGTTATCGAGGATTTTGTTGATGCGATCCACACCGGTCGCCCACCGATGGTTACCGGGCGCGAAGGACTTGCTGCGCATCGTCTGATAGATGCCATTGAAGCATCATCGCGGACCGGACGAGTGGTCAACGTCACTGGTTAAATCCTATTTCGGGGCGAACAATCAGCGTTGCGCGCAATTGCAACGCTTGCCCCTTGAAAGCTGCACGGGCAAAAGCACATTCAAGAGCCGCGAAAGGAACCCCATGGCCCTGACCGATCTTGACCACGCACACCAAACCCCGCCCGAGCGCGAAAAGCTTGAGGGCGGCAAGCAGTTTGTGATGCATACCGAGTATACGGCAGCGGGCGACCAGCCCACTGCCATTGCAGAGCTGTCTGACGGGGTAAGAAGCGGCGAGCAAAATCAGGTGTTGTTGGGCGCCACAGGGACCGGCAAGACCTTCACCATGGCCAAGGTGATTGAAGAAACGCAGCGCCCCGCGATAATCCTTGCGCCAAACAAAACACTGGCGGCCCAGCTTTACGGCGAATTCAAAAGTTTCTTCCCGGACAACGCGGTAGAGTATTTCGTCAGCTACTACGACTACTACCAACCCGAAGCCTATGTGGCGCGGTCCGACACCTATATCGAGAAAGAATCGCAGATCAACGAACAGATCGACCGGATGCGCCACTCGGCCACCCGTGCGCTTCTGGAACGTGATGATGTGATCATCATTGCGTCGGTGTCTTGCATTTATGGCATCGGGTCCGTCGAAACCTATTCGGCCATGACGCAGGATATCGTGGTCGGAAAGGAATACGACCAGCGGCAGATGATGGCCGACCTTGTGGCCCAACAATACCGCCGCAATGACGCTGCGTTTCAGCGGGGCAGTTTCCGGGTGCGCGGCGACGTACTTGAGGTGTTCCCGGCGCACCTTGAAGACCGGGCATGGCGGTTTTCCTTCTTCGGAGAAGAGTTGGAGAGCATCACCGAATTCGACCCACTGACGGGCGAGAAGACCGGTACTTTTGACAAGATCCGCATTTATGCCAACAGCCACTATGTGACGCCGCGCCCGACGATGAATCAGGCAGTTGTGCAGATCAAACGCGAATTGCGTCAGCGGCTGGACCAGTTGGTTGCCGATGGTCGCCTGCTCGAAGCACAGCGGCTGGAACAGCGCACCAATTTCGACATTGAGATGCTTGAAGCCACGGGTGTGTGCAACGGGATCGAGAACTATTCGCGTTATCTGACAGGCCGCGCGCCGGGTGAACCGCCCCCCACCCTGTTCGAATTCATCCCCGACAATGCCATTGTTTTTGCGGACGAATCCCACGTGTCGGTCCCGCAGATCGGCGCGATGTACAAGGGCGACTATCGGCGCAAGTTCACGCTGGCCGAACACGGGTTCCGGCTGCCGTCCTGCATGGATAACCGCCCGCTGAAATTTGAAGAGTGGGATGCGATGCGCCCACAATCGGTGTTTGTATCAGCAACGCCGTCAGCTTGGGAGATAGACCAATCCGGCGGTGTCTTCACCGAACAAGTGATCCGCCCAACTGGCCTGATCGACCCACAGGTCGAAATTCGCCCAGTGACCATGCAGGTCGATGATTTGCTGGATGAAATTCGCAAGACCGCGCAAAATGGATTTCGCGTGTTGGCGACTGTTCTGACCAAGCGCATGGCCGAGGACCTGACGGAATACCTGCACGAACAGGGCATTCGCGTGCGGTACATGCATTCAGATATCGACACGATTGAACGGATCGAGATTTTGCGCGATCTGCGGCTTGGAGCGTTTGACGTGCTGGTTGGGATCAACCTTTTGCGTGAGGGACTCGATATTCCGGAATGTGGCCTGGTTGCCATTCTGGATGCCGACAAGGAAGGGTTCCTGCGGTCTGAAACCTCGCTGATCCAGACGATCGGGCGCGCGGCGCGCAATGTCGAAGGCAAGGTCATCATGTACGCGGACCGGATCACCGGCTCGATGGAACGCGCCATTGGCGAGACAGACCGCCGCCGCGCCAAGCAGGTGGCCTATAACGAAAAACACGGGATCACCCCGGCGACCATTCGAAAGAATATCGGCGATGTAATGGCGGGCGTTTACAAAGGCGACACGGATATGTCGCGCGTCACCGCCAAGGTGGACAAGCCCTTGGTGGGCGCGAACCTTCAGGCGCATCTCGATGGTCTGCGAACCGACATGCGCAAAGCAGCCGAGAACCTTGAGTTCGAAGAGGCCGCCCGCCTGCGGGACGAGGTGAAACGCCTAGAGGCGGTTGACCTTGCCATCCATGACGACCCGCTCGCGCGCCAACAAGCGGTGGAAAAGGCGGCCGAAGACGCTGTCAACGCGTCGGGCAGGTCCACGGCCGGGCGTCCGGGTCAGCGCGGCGGGGTAAAGCGGCGCGGCAAGAAGTAGATCTTAGACAAAAAAACGCGCCGGGATTGGGCGCGTTTTCCGTCAATCTGTCTGAGTCCGATGCCGTCAGGCGAAGGTGACGCCGAATCCGCCAGATTCAGCTTTTTCCGCTTCGCGCGACGCACCATGGCCAGCGCACCGATGCCGACCAGCATTAGCGGTGCTTCTGCGGGCGGCGGAACCGGCGGGGTGGTGGGCGTGAACTTGCAAATCACGGTCAGGCGTGCAGCGGCGCTCGCCTGGCACTGGGTGATCACGTCACCCTGACCCGTCGCGTTGGACTTTGCTCTCGTAACTATAAGTAACAGCGACCCTTCTAACCGACGCCACGCCACCCTATTGCCATTCCACAAGCATTAAGAAGGGGTTAACTTTTGATTTGATAAATTTTGACCCGCCATATCGTAGCATCGTTTTAGTGCGATCCAAATTGGCGGGGGCTGTGCGCTATCGTTTGGGTTGAAGCGGCACGGCAAGGGCATAGGCTGAACATGCCTCAGGGTGCCCGCCCTGCCCCGCCCGTTAACCATCTGCGTGAAGAACCAAGAAATATGCAAAAGCCCTAAAGAATTTTTGGCCCGACGTGTTGGAGAAAAACGTGCTGGGACGAGATCGCGCCCTTGCCACAAAAGATATGCTAAATGAAAGTGTTGGACGCATCTCGCCCCCTGTCAGCCAAGTGAACCGGAACCAAAACGGCTCAGCGGGGTTGGGTTACCAGTTAGTAAAAGGAAGCACGCGTCATGGAATTCATCCTCGGCCTCATCATTTTCATCGCTGACATTTATGCCATCGTGAAAGTCATCAATTCGAACGCAGATACCGGCAAGAAAGTCCTTTGGGTTCTGCTCATCGCATTCCTGCCCGTCATCGGCTTTGTCGCTTGGTATCTTGCAGGTCCGAAATGATCGCACAACGGGGACTGTTGCTTGCACTTTGTGTCAGCTTGGCTGCATGCGGAACTGTCTATCGCGACACTGACACCCCAATGACGGCCCAAGCAATCGACCCCACGCGCTATGCCGGGCTGTGGTACGAAATTGCGCGGTTCCCCGTGTCGTTCCAACGTGGTTGCACGGCGACGACAGCCGAATACGGCGTAACCGGGCCCGACACCATAAGCGTGGTGAATACCTGCCGGGACGAGACGCCGGACGGCCCGGTAAAACAGGTCGTTGGCAGCGCCGACATCGAGGCGCCGGGCAAACTGCGTGTACGGTTTGACAGCGTGCCGTTCGTGCGCGCGCCTTACTGGGTGCTGTGGGTCGATGAAGCCTATGACACTGCGGTGGTGGGGGTTCCGTCTGGCAAGGCAGGCTGGGTGTTGGCCCGGACCCCGCAAATCCCCGACGATCGATGGCAAGCAGCGCTCTCTGTTCTGCGTGCCAATGGTTATGACACCAAACAGCTTTTGCAAACAGAGCAGCCAATACCATAACCCGGACATAAAAACGGGGCGGAAAACCCGCCCCGTTTTTCGTGTCATAGCCTGATAACCGATCAGGCGATAAGTTTGCCCATGGCAACTGCTGTGTCCGCCATGCGGCAAGAAAAGCCCCACTCGTTGTCATACCAGCTGAGGATGCGCACATTGCGACCGTTCAGCACTTTGGTCTGATCTGTCGCGAAAATCGACGAGTGGCTGTCGTGGTTGAAATCCATCGAGACCAGTTTGTCGTCTGTCGCGCCCAGAACACCCTTCAACGGGCCAGAGGCAGCAGCAGCGCGGATCGCATCGTTGATTTCCTCGGGCGTCGTGTCACGGCTGGCTTGGAACGTCAGATCCACAACCGAAACGTTCGGGGTTGGAACGCGAATAGCGACGCCATCCAACTTGCCATTGAGTTCCGGCAGCACCAGACCGACAGCCTTTGCAGCGCCGGTTGACGTTGGAATCATGCTCATCGCTGCAGCGCGGGCGCGATAAAGATCCTTGTGCATGGTATCCAGCGTCGGCTGATCGCCGGTATAGCTGTGGATCGTGGTCATGAAGCCCCACTCGATCCCCACCAGATCGTTCAACACTTTGACCACAGGCGACAGGCAGTTCGTGGTGCACGATGCGTTGGAAACGACTGTGTCTTCGGCGGTCAGCGTGTCATGGTTCACGCCATAAACGATTGTCTTGTCAGCGCCAGACGCCGGGGCAGACACCAGAACGCGGGATGACCCGTTTTCCAAGTGCAGCGCGGCAGTGTCGCGCGCTGTGAAAATGCCCGTGCATTCCAGCGCCACGTCCACACCCGCCCAAGGCAGTTCGCGCGGGTCGCGAATCGCGGTGACCTTGATCGGGCCGCGGCCAACGTCGATCCAATCCTCGCCGGTTGTAACTTCGCCGGGGAAGCGGCCGTGAACGCTGTCAAAGCGCAGCAGGTGCGCGTTGGTCTCTACCGGACCCAGATCGTTGATCGCCACGACCTCGACGTCGGTCCGACCACTTTCGGCAATCGCACGCAGTACATTTCGTCCAATTCGGCCAAAGCCGTTGATCGCAAGTTTGATCGTCATGAAATCCTCCGAGCCTGTTTGGCAGTGTTATCGCTAACTCTCTCAAAAGGGCTTTCAGGTCAAGTCTTGCAATTCAGCGCGCTGCCGATAGGCGCTTTAACGTCACTCTGCTGACGCGGATTGCTTCAGTTGACGGCTTGAACGATCCTTGTTTCGGTTTGATGCGTGAAACACGGCGATGCCATGATAAAAAGCCGATAGACCATGTGACATTCGCATTTGAACATCCGCACGCCCGTGAACACAAAAAGGCCCCGCACTTAGGCGGAGCCTTGTAAGCTAGAGGTCTTTTTAGTGTCTTAGTGCATCAGGCGGCCCATCGCGCCTGCGACATCGGCCATGCGGCAGGAAAAGCCCCATTCGTTGTCATACCATGCAAGAACACGCACCATACGGCCACCGACGACCTTGGTCTGGTCAGGTGCGAAAATTGACGAATGCGTGGTGTGGTTGAAATCGATGGAGACCTTGGGTTCCGGATCATAGGACAACACCGCGCCCATATGCCCTTGTGCAGCCTCGCGAACGACTTCGTTTACATCTTCGACTGTGACGTCCTTGCAGGCGCGGAACGTGAGGTCGACAGCGGACACGTTCGGGGTTGGCACACGAAGCGACGTGCCGTCCAATTTTCCTTCCAGCTCAGGAAGCACTTCCTTGAGCGCCTTTGCGGCCCCGGTCGAGGTCGGGATCATCGCCATCGCCGCCGCGCGAGCACGATACAAATCCTTGTGGCGTCGGTCCAATGTTGGCTGATCGCCCGTGTAGCTGTGGATCGTGGTCATGATCCCGCTTTCGATTCCGATCGCGTCATTGAGAACCTTGGCAAGCGGTGCAAGGCAATTGGTGGTGCAAGACCCGTTTGACACCACGTGGTGATCGGCCAGCAGCTCGCGGTGGTTTACGCCATAAACAATCGTTTTATCCGCGTTCTTTGCCGGGGCTGAAACGAGGACCCGCTTTGCACCGCGACCAAGGTGAACTGCGGCCGCATCACGGTCGTTGAATTTACCGGTGCATTCCATCACCACATCAACCCCGGACCAGTCCAATTCCTGCGGATCATAGGTCGAGAACACTTCCATCGGCCCACGGCCAAGATCAAGTGTGTTGCCATCGACCCGAACCTGACCGCCGAAACGGCCATGGATGCTGTCATATTTCAGCAGGTGCGCGTTTGTTTCAATCGGGCCGGTCGCGTTGATCTTTACGACCTGAACGTCATTGCGGGCGCTTTCGGCAATGTGAGCAAGCGTGCAGCGGCCGATACGGCCGAAACCGTTGATGCCAATCGTGATCGTCATGAAACTCTCCTCAAGCAAGTTCGGCGGGCTGTGTTGCATGCTGCATACACTTGCATACACTGCGCGAGAAGAGTTTTTTATAATTAACAGAACATGATAGCGCAAAACGTGACACGTTAGCGCCAACGTGCGCGCTATCGTTTTCGCTGGTCTTGCGTGAGGTGGCAACGATCATGCTGCATCGCAGAAATCGCCCGCCCGAATGTGATCGGGCGAGCCTTGCGATTCTGTTATTGGGTTGGCGCAGGAGTGCCCTTCACCCACTCGCGCAGCCCCTGCATGATCATGTACAACAGCGGTATAAGGATGAGCCCGATAACCGTGGCAGCCAGCATGCCGCCAAAGACCGCGACGCCCAGCGCCTTTTGGCTAGCCGCCCCGGCACCAGAGGCGATCAACAGCGGAACAACTCCCAGCAGGAATGACAAAGCAGTCATCAAAACGGCGCGAAACCGTTGACCGGCCCCCTGAAGCCCGGCCTCGATCCTGCTCAGACCTGCGGCGCGTTGTTCCATCGCAAATTCCACGATCAAGATCGCATTCTTTGCACCAAGGCCGATCAGCATGATCATCCCGATTTGCGTGTAAAGGTTGATATCGCTCCCTGTGATCCAAACCGCCAAGACAGCCCCTAACAGCGCGACCGTAACAGACATGAAAATTGCGATCGGCATTGTCCAGCTCTCGTATTGCGCCACGAGGAAAAGGTATCCAAACAGCAGGGCAAGACCGAGAATGATCTGCACAGTTCCCCCCGCTTCAAGCTGCTGCTGGGCCGTTCCGGTCCATTCATAGCCGTACCCTGGGGGAAGAGCGGTGGCGGCCTGTTCTTCAAGCACTCGGATCGCATCGCCGGTGGAATACCCCTCGGCAGGGACAGCGGTGACCGTTGCCGAGCGGAACATATTGTATCGATTCAGCAGCACGGGGCCGAGGACATTTTCAACGTTCATCAATGTGCTTAGCGGAACCATCTTCCCTTCATTGCTCCTGACATACAGCGCCCCGATGTCATCCACGGTGGTCCGGAACTCGCCGTCGGCCTGAAGCATGACCTGATAGACGCGACCGTACAGGTTGAAATCGTTCACGTAGTACGACCCCATATACGCCTGAAGCGTCCCGAACACATCGGCAACGGCAACATCGAGTGTGCGCGCTTTTTCGCGATCCAGATCGACAAAGTATTTCGGCACATTGGCCCGGAAGGTTGTGTAGGCTTGCGCAATTTCCGGCGCTTGGTTCGCCGCATAGACAAGGCTGCCAATGCTTGAAGACAAGTCCTGCGCATCTCCGCCGCCTGTTTGCTGAACCTTCATCTCGACCCCGGCGCTCATACCGAGACCGGAAATAGGCGGTGGGTTGAAAGCGATGACACTTGCGGCGGCCTCCTGCCCCGCGATCCCAAGGATCTGCGCGAGAATGCCATTGGCGGACTGCTCTGGTGCCGTTCGGTCATCCCATGGGTCCAGCGTTACGATGATCATGGCCCCGTTGGACCCAGACCCGCTGAGCATACTGAATCCGTTCACAAGGATGGTGTCAGAAACGCCTCCAAGTTCCAGAATCTTGGCTTCAACCCGCGAGGTAATTCCATCGGTGCGCGATAACGATGCCGCATCGGGCAGTTGCACATCGACAAACAGATACCCGTTGTCTTCCAGCGGCAAAAACCCTGCTGGCACGCGGTCCATCAGGACAACCATGGCAACAACGATGCCCGCCACAGCCACAAGGCTGAGCGAAGCGATCCGGGCGATACGGCGCACGATACCGACATATCCCGAGCGTACCGTGTCGATCCCGCGTTCGAACAGGGCAAGCGGGCCCGACAACTTTCCGCTGCGCGGACGCAGTAAAAGCGCGCACAAAGCCGGAGACAAGGTCAGCGCGTTGATTGAAGAGATGACCACAGCGGCCGAAATGGTGATCGCGAATTGCGAGAACAATTCCCCGGTGATGCCTGGCATAAAAAGCACGGGTACGAACACGGCCAGCAACACCAGCGTTGTGGCAATAACCGGACCCGTGATCTGGCCCATGGCCTTGCGCGTTGCCTCTGCGGGCGGCACGCCCTCTCGTGCCATGATACTTTCGACGTTTTCGACCACAATAATGGCGTCATCCACCACGATGCCGATGGCAAGAACCAGTGCGAAAAGCGAAATCGTATTGAGCGACATTCCGAGCCCCATAAGGACCGCGAATGTCCCAATGAGCGACACCGGAATCGCCACTGCGGGGATAATCGTGGCGCGCCAGTTCCCCAAGAAGATGAACACCACCGAAATGACCAGCAAAAAGGCGATGATCAGCGTTTCCACAACATCATTCAAAGACTGCTCGACAAAGCTGGTGCTGTTGAACGGTACGGAATACCGAATATCGTCCGGAAAGGTCGCCGACAGGCGCTCCAACTCGGCCAGCACACCTTCGGAGACGGCAAGCGCGTTCGCGCCGGGCGCCTGATAGACGGCCAGGACCGTTGCAGGGTTTCCACTGAACCGGCCCGATGCAGAATACGCACTAGAGCCAAGTTCCACTCGCGCCACGTCGCGCAACCGAACAAGCGCGCTGGCCTCGCCGCTGCGCACGATGATATCACCAAATTCGGCCGCACTGGTCAAACGGCCCTTGGCGGTGATCGTATATTGAAACTGCTGATCGCCCGGCACCGGGGGGGACCCGATTTGTCCAGCGGACACTTCAAGGTTCTGATCCCGGATCGCACTGATCAAATCGTTCGGCGTCAGGCCAAGGCTGGCCATCCGCTCTGGGTCCATCCAAATTCGCATGGCATAGGCGAAGTCTGTCATCACGTCCGCACGCCCCACTCCGGGGACCCGAGACAAGGCATCGCGAAGGTTGATCGAGGCATAGTTCGACAGGAACACCTCGTCATAGGTCCCATTCGGGCTATCGAGGACCGCGACCATCAACATGTTGGTTGCCGCCTTTTGCGTGACAACGCCGTTATCAGTCACTTCAGTGGGCAGACTGGCCAAGGCTTGGGCGACACGGTTTTGCACGTTGACCGCCGCAATATCGGGGTCGGTGCCAACCTCAAATGTCACACTCAATGAATAGCCGCCGTTGTCATTGCTGTCCGACGACATGTAAATCATGTCGTCGACCCCGTTCACCTGAGCTTCGATGGGGGCTGCGACAGTGGATTCCACAGTTTCGGCATTGGCGCCTGTATAGTTGGCGGTAACAGATACGACCGGTGGTGTGATGTTGGGGAACTGCTCCACCGGGAGGGCCATGTATCCGATCGCCCCGAGGATGCTGAGCACCAAAGAGATGACCATTGCCATCTTTGGTTTGCTGATAAAGATTGATGAAAACATAGGTTCAGTTCCCGCTGCCTGCGAGAACGGCTTCGACGGGGACACCGGGACGCACACGTTGCAAGCCCTCTACGATGACTGTCTCGCCTTCTTGCAGGCCATCCTCGACCGCGATGGAAGTGCCAACTTGCTGCCCCGTGGTTATATAGCGCTGCTCAACCGTTTGCTCGGGACCAACCACAAGCACGAACCCCCCACGCTGGTCGCGTTGAACGGCGGCTTGTGGGATTGTCAGCATCTGAACCGGCTTTTTCGCGGCAAGCCGGGCTGTGACAAATGCACCGTCAACCAACAGACGGTCCGCATTTTCGAACTTTGCCCGAACGGCAAGCGTGCCGGTTGTCGGGTCAACGCGGTTGTCACCAAAGGCAAGCGTGCCAGTCTCGCCATAATCCGTGCCGTTGGGCAGTCGCACCGTAACGCTGATCTGTCCGTTTGGTGCCCCGATACTTCCGCCCGCAGCCAGCGTGGCTTGCATGACGTCGTACAAGGCGCTCTCTCCAAGAGAGAATGTGACGTAGATCGGAGCTTCGCTGACCAGAGTGGCGAGTGCCCCGCTTGACGGGGTGACCAGCTCACCCGCGCTGGCACCGATGCGCCCGATGCGCCCGTCAAACGGCGCGGTGATCCGCGTATAACTCAGGTCCAGCTCGGCCTGTGAAAGCGCAGCTTCTGCCGCCTTCACTTGGGCCACAGCGACCTTTTCATTGGCTTGTGCGCGGTCGAGCTCCGACTGCGCAACCGCTTCGCGGGCGACCAACGTTCTATTGCGATCCAATTCGATCTCGGCCAGCGTCAAATTGGCTTCTGCTTGCGAAAGGTCAGCGCGCCGTGAGGCGACGATAGCATCATATTGTTCCGGCTCAATTCGGAACAGAACGTCACCGGTTGAAACCTCTGTACCATCTTTGACCAAGACATTTTGAACAAAACCAGTCACACGCGCGACCAAGTCCACACTGTCTATCGCTTCGACCCGAGCGATAAAACTTGCATCTTGCACCACATCCTCTGTCACTGCCGCCGCAACCGAGACGCGTGGGGCGCTTGCTTCGCCGGTCTGGGCGTACCCGGTCAGGGGACAGAGCACGATCAAGAGGGTCGTAAACGCTGTGGACAGAGAGCGCGGCATAGAGGGTCCTTTCTTCAGCAGAAATCAGGCGGCGATACCCGCGCCAGATGTAACGTGCGGTCACTATGACCTGATATTGACTTTATATCATAGGTCCAACGCGACTTTTCATCTTGAGCGTCCCACTATACGCAGGCGCAAAGCCCACGACACACAGGATTTTGCCCAATATGACCCGTTTCACGCCAAAAGAGTCGCGCCAATGACCCCCGCAGCGCGCGTCGCCGCAGCGATTGAACTGTTGGATGACATCTTGGCCGGCGCGCCGACAGAGAAGGCGCTGACCGTGTGGGCGCGCGGGCACAGATTTGCCGGGTCCAAGGACAGGGCTGCAATCCGGGATCTCGTTTATGATGCGATGCGCCGCCGTCGGTCACTCGCCGCCATAGGCGGTGCCCAAACAGGGCGCGGCATCATGATCGGCCTCGCCCGGGCGGATGAAACTGATCTGGAGTCGGTCTTTTCTGGTGTTGGGTATGGACCCGCACCACTAAGCGACGAAGAGAAAGCCGCTGGTACAGCCCCTTCCGAGGGCGCAGAAGCATTGGATTGTCAGGATTGGCTGTGGCCTGAATTCAAGGCAAGCCTTGGGGAAGAGGCGGCAGCGGCGGCGATGGCAGCACTGCAAGCCCGCGCGCCAGTGCATTTACGCGTCAACACCCGCCGGACCACCCTTCCCGAGGTGCAAGCCCAGTTGGCGGCTGCCGGAAGTGAGACGCAACCACACCCATTGTCGCCAACAGCGCTTGAAGTTGTGTCGGGGGCACGGAGGTTGCGCAATGACCCTTCGGTTCTCTCGGGGGCCGTTGAATTTCAAGATGCGGCGTCGCAGGCCGTGTCTGATCTTGTTCCTCTGCCCGAGGGTGGCCGTTTCTTGGATTACTGCGCAGGGGGCGGTGGTAAAACTCTGGCAATTGGTGCGCGGGTGCGGGCCGAATTGGTGGCCCATGATGCGGCACCGCGCCGGATGGCGGATTTGCCCGCCCGCGCTGCGCGCGCCGGGCTGGCAGTGCGCTGCGTTGAGCCGGGCAACCTTGCCAGCGAGGGCGGTTTTGACACGGTGTTGGTCGATGCCCCTTGTTCGGGGAGCGGATCCTGGCGGCGGGACCCACAGGGCAAGTGGGCGCTCACCCCCGAGCGTTTGACCGAATTGACGGCCCTACAGGGGGAAATCCTTGACCTTGCTGCGCGTCATGTTTTGCCAAACGGTCGGCTAATCTACGTGACCTGTTCAATGTTGGCACAGGAAAATGGGGCGCAAGTGGCGGGTTTCCTGGCCCGGCACCCGGATTGGACCGGCACCGTAACACGTCAGTTCACACCAGCCGATGGCGGGGATGGGTTTTTCTTCGCCGAATTGATAGCTCCTTAGATTTTAGCTACCTCCGGTTGTGTTTTTTGTCGTTTCTGGATTAATCCATGGTTAACTGACGCTGACATATGTGTGTTTGGGTCAGGTCATGGGAGCATTCATGGAACAGGCTGCTGAATTGCGTCGCCATCCCCCGGTCGCACGGTTTTTTCCGGCGCTGAACGAGGGACATGTTGCCTTTCTGGGGGCCGCTTTGATCCTCGGCGGTCTCGTTTCAGGAAACAGCACGGTTCAATTTGGCTTGCTTGCAGCAGGTTGTGGCACCTTGGGTGCCGCACTGGTCTTTGGTGCGCGTCGCTTTTTGGATTGGCGTCGCAAGCTTACGCGTCTCGCTATGTTAGATGCGTTGATGGCCGCCGAGGAGGTCGCAATGGCGGTAACCGACTCAACCGGGCGGGTCCTGCGCAGTAATTGCGAGGGAGTCGAAAAACTTGGACTCGTACCAAGTGGGCATGTCTCGTCGTCTTTTTCAGGCCTGTTTGCCACCCCTCTCAAGACGATCCGAACTTTGATGGAAGACGCTGCCATACGCGGAAGCGCGCGGGCAGATCGCGTCAGCCATCGCGGCCATGTTCGCGTCTCTGTCGTGGCTGATCCTCACGATTTTTATCTCTGGCGCGCCGAAAATCTGATGCCATCTAGGGCTGATATTGGCGCAAGCGAGATTGATCTTCCAATGGTTGTCATCCGAAGCGACGGCGATGTTTTGGCGGCCAACCCTGCGATGACCCGCCTGATCGGGCGCACGGTGCCGCCAACCATGGATCAATTGCTGGGCAGCGGCGGATTTGAAACAGGCGATGTGTGCCGGATCGACACGTGCAACGGCCCTGTGAGCTTTCGATTGTACAGCACAGAGGCACGCGGGGACGTTCCATGCCAGGAAGTGTACTTCTTGCCGCCCGAGATCGGAGGCGGCCCGAGCGCGCGGTTGCTTTTTGACACGTTGCCGGTGCCCATGATCAAAGTCGCCGTCGACAGCCGCGTGGTGGCTTGCAACCAAGGCGCACGCGATCTGTTGGGGCGCGATCTGCCAGTGGGGACGCCCCTTGGCGAGGGTCTGTCCGGCCTAGGTCGCCCCATAACCGATTGGCTACAGGACGCGCATTCTGGCAACGCGCCGTCGCCATCCGAATTTCTTCAAGTGCGCGGAGACGGCTGTGATCGGTTCGTGCAGGTAACATTGAAGCCAGTCGAAGAACAGGGTGAGGCAATTCTTCTGGCTGTTCTCACGGATGCGACGGAACTAAAAACACTCGAAGCGCAGTTCGTTCAAAGTCAGAAGATGCAAGCCATCGGGCAGCTTGCAGGCGGTGTCGCCCATGATTTCAACAACCTGCTAACGGCCATTTCAGGGCATTGCGACTTGCTTTTGTTGCGGCATGACGAAGGGGATCCGGCTTACGGCGATCTTGTTCAAATCAATCAAAACGCCAATCGCGCGGCCAGTCTTGTCGGTCAACTGCTCGCATTTTCGCGCAAGCAAACGCTGTCCCCCGAAACTGTCGATCTTCCCGAAGTTTTGTCTGACCTCACGCACCTTCTCAGTCGTCTCGTGGGCGAAACCGTGAAACTCTCGCTTCGTCATGAAGATGTCGTCCCGCCTATCCGGGTCGACAAACGCCAGCTTGAGCAAGTGATCATGAACCTGGTCGTGAACGCCCGCGATGCCATGCCCGATGGCGGCGAGATTACAGTTGAGACCGCCAGCGTCTGGTTGGAAACAGAATTGCGCCGTGACCGCGCAATCATTCCCCCAGGAAATTACTCTGTTGTCCGGGTCCGGGATATGGGGTGTGGGATCAAAGACGAAAACCTTCAGAAGATATTTGAGCCATTCTACACCACGAAAAAGACAGGCGAGGGAACAGGTTTAGGGCTTTCGACTGCGTATGGGATCGTCAAGCAAACGGGTGGATTCATTTTCGCCGATAGTGCACCGGGCGGCGGCACAACGTTTACGCTGTATTTCCCTTCAAAAATTGCCGCCGTTGAGGAAGACAAGCCCCAACCAGAAGCAGAAGCGTCTGAACCCGTGTCTCATGCTGATGGTGTTGTCTTGTTGGTTGAAGATGAAACCTCTGTCCGTGCTTTTGCTTCAAGAGCTCTGCGCATGCGCGGCTACACAGTCATCGAAGCTGAAAATGCAGAGGAAGCCCTTGAACAACTCAAGGATCTGGCGCTTGAAGTGGATGTGTTTGTCACAGATGTCGTCATGCCCGGCATGGACGGGCCCAGTTGGGTACGGGAGGCTTTGAAAGAGCGCCCCGGAACACGCGTAGTATTTGTTTCCGGCTATGCTGAGGATGCGCTGAGCGATCATCAGGCTCAGATTCCAAACTCTATATTCCTCCCCAAGCCGTTTTCGTTGCAAGAATTGACCACCACCGTGCAGCGGCAGTTTCACTGAAATTAGCTTTAGCCATTTGCTTCCAGACCATAGTTCCGAACTTTGGACATCTTCCCAATCCCCGGATTAAACGAATTCGTCGGATCGCAGCACTGGTAGTGCGCCGCAAGATCGGGCTTTGCAGCATAGAGATGGCCAACATTGTGCTCTGCCGGGTATTCTGCCCCGCGCGTGTCACATAATGCCAGCAAAGACGCTTTAAGCGCCTTTGGGTTGGCACCCTTTCGAACCACGTAATCCTGATGCAGCACGTGGCACATAAAGTGCCCATAATAGAGTTTGTGCACCAACTGCTCTTCAACCTCGGGCGGAAGCACCTCGTACCAATCGCGGTCATTTCGGCGAAGCGCGATATCGAGTGGAATGATATCCTCAACCTCGGACTTGTGGATTGCCATGTACCGGATGGCGGCCCCGGCCGCAGCAAATCTGTGCAAGCCCGCCAATTTCGCCTCACGGTCTGAACAAACGAAATGATCGCCCCCGCGTGCCGCAAATGGTCCCGACAGATATCTCGCGGCTTCATCGATGCCGCCATCACGCATCTTCAAGATCAAGTGGTGACGATAGCGGTCGCGGAAATCCATCATCCGTTTGGGCAGCACCCGCGGCGCCACCCGCGCAACCAGTTGCAACACCCTGTCCGTCAGGTTGGAAAGTCCGGGCACATTGCGCAAACGGGCATCGACCGCCCCCTTTATACCGAACAAAGCTGGCAGCCGTGCGGTGCCCAGCCAGTCGATCATCATCACGGTATCCTTGCCATAGCGTTCGGTAATGTCGAACACTTCGCGCTCCATATACTCGGCTGACACGGGAAGCGTCTCGAACTCTGCCAAGATATGGCGGCGCAGCTCGGTGAGATCTGCCACATCATTGGTACCAACATAGAATGTCGTCTGGCGTTCCGGCTTGGCATAGGTATCCAGCCGAACCGCGAACACGCCCAGCTTACCCGCGCATCCCGCGCTTTCGTACAGGCGGGTCTTGTCGGCGTTGAACCGGGCCGGTGTTTCGGCATCCACATCGCGCACGCGCGCCGCATAGTCATTAGAAGACGCCTTGCGGTTCGTCGCAGGCGGAACGTCATCGAACGTTCCGTTTTCGAGTCGGGCAAGCATCTCTTCCGGTGTGTCACCGAGGTCGATACCGAGATGGTTGACCAATGACAGTTGACCCTCGGCATCGATCTGGGCGTACAGCGACAGTTCGGTATAAGACGGGCCGCGTTCCACGAGTGAGCCGCCCGAATTGTTGCACACGCCGCCAACGATTGAAGCGCCGATGCAGGACGACCCGATGACGGAATGCGGCTCTCGCCCCAGTGGCGCCAACAGCTCTTCGAGCGCGAACAAGGTCGAGCCGGGAAACGAGATGATTTGCTCGCCGCCATTGATCGTATGGATCTTGTCCATGCGTCGCGTATTGATCAGAACCACATCCCGGTCATAGCTGCCGCTCGGTGTGGATCCTTCGGTCAGCCCGGTATTGGCTGCCTGCATAATGACAATCTTGTCTGCCTCGACACAGGCTTTCAAAACCTGCCATTGCTCCAGCAGCGTGCCGGGTTGCACGACGCAAAGGGCCTCGCCCTCGCCCGAGCGGAAGCCGCGCCGGAACCGTTCGGTCGCTCGCAGTCCAGTCAGAACATGTTTGCGACCAACAACGCTGCGCAGTTTGTCTATCAAAGCTGAATTGGTCATGCTGCGGGCCTCCCGATTGGCTGTTGCTCTCGCGATTCATTGCGAAAACGCAGGTTATCCCGGTTCAACTGATCAATGCGGGTTACCCCCATCAGCTTCATATCCCGTTCAATTTCAGCCCGCATGAGATGCAATGCACGCTCAACGCCCGCCTGCCCCGCTGCGGCCAGAGGATAAAGGTAATGCCGCCCGACACCGACCGCCTTGGCCCCAAGCGACAGCGCCTTGAGCACATGAGTGCCGCGCTGAATACCGCTGTCCATCATGACATCAATACGGTCCCCGACCGCGTCCACGATTTCGGCCAATTGGTCGAACGGGGCACGTGACCCGTCAAGCTGACGGCCACCATGGTTGGACAGAACAATCCCTGTGCAACCGATCTCAGCCGCACGGCGTGCGTCTTCCACGGTCATGATGCCTTTGAGGCAGAATTGCCCATCCCAGTCGCGGACCATCGCTGCGACATCGTCCCAGTTCATCGACGGATCCAGCATTTCCGAGAAGTAACCGCCGATGGAACTGGCCCCGCCGCTCATGTCGACGTGCTCTTCCAATTGCGGCAGGCGAAAGCGCTCATGCGTGACATAGTTGATCCCCCACATCGGCTTGATCGCAAACTGGATCATCCCTGCCAACGTCAGGCGGAACGGAATCGAAAACCCGGTGCGCAAGTCACGCTCGCGGTTGCCGCCGGTGATACTGTCCACGGTCAGCATCATGACATCCACTCCGGCCTCTTTGGCGCGCTGCATCATTGCGGAATTCAGACCGCGATCCTTGTGGAAATAGAACTGATAAACCTGCGGCGTCTTATGCTTCTTGCGCAGCTCTTCCAACGACACCGTACCGAGCGAGGACACACCAAACATGGTCCCGTATTTTTCGGCCGCGGCTGCAACGGCTCTTTCCCCCTCATGGTGGAACAGCCGCTGCAAAGCTGTGGGCGAACAATAGAACGGCATGGCCAACTTTTGCCCCATCACGGTGACCGACATGTCCACGTCAGACACACCGGTCAGCACGGACGGCAGCAAATCACACTGATCGAATGCCCGCGTATTGTGCCGATAGGTGGTTTCGTCATCCGCACCGCCATCGATGTAGTTGAAGATCGGCCCCGGCAACCGACGCTGTGACAAGCGGCGAAAGTCCTGGAAGTTGTGACAATCCTTGAGACGCATACTTTCCTCCGATCAATAGGCGACGGCGGGCAGCCAGGTCGCAAGAACCGGCCACAAGAACACCAGCGCCAGACCTGTGAGTTGCAGCAGAACGAAGGGGATGATGCCGCGATAGATATTCATCAGCCCAATCTCGGGCGGGCACACGCCCTTAAGATAGAACAATGCAAAACCGACCGGCGGGGTCAGGAAGCTGGTCTGCAGCGTCACGGCGACAAGGATAACGAACCAGACCAGAGCAGGTTCATCCAGCACGCCGAAGCCCGGAATGTCCAATCCCAGTCCGTTGACAATCGGGCGCATCAGCGGAAGCACAATCAGCGTGATCTCGATCCAGTCAAGAACGAAACCGAGCAGGAAGACGATGAAGAGGATGAACAGCACCGTTCCGTTGGGACCAAGGCCCGTGCCTTCGACAACGCTTTCGATCAACTCGTCACCGCCAAGTTCGCGAAGCACATAGGAAAAGACAGTGGCACCAAGGAAGATCGCAAAGATGTAGGCTGTCGTGTTGAAGCTTGAGACCAGAACATTCCACAGCTTTGAAAAGTTCAGCTTGCGATAGCCGATGGCAAGGAGCGTCGCACCAAGCGCGCCAATCCCTGACGCTTCGGTTGGCGTTGCCAGCCCGGCAAAGATCGACCCCAGCACCGACAGGATCAGCAGCAGCGTCGGAACGACAGCGATCAGAACATCGCGCACAGCCGCCCAATCCGGTCGTTTGGCCCCGTCAGGGACGGGCGCGACATCAGGTTTCACCTGCGCCAGAATAAATATGTAAAGCAGGTAAAGAACTCCGATGATGACACCGGGGAACACAGCCGCCATGAACAGGTCGCCCACCGAAAGCGCCATCTGATCGGCCATGATGACCAGCATGATCGACGGCGGGATCAGAATGCCCAACGTGCCAGACGCTGACACCACACCAGCAGCCAATTCAGGCGAGTATTTCTGCTGCATCATTGACGGCAACGAAAGCACACCCAGCAGAACAACCGATGCCCCGATGATCCCGGTCGATGCGGCCAAGATGATCCCGATCAGGGTGACTGTAATGGCGAGGCCGCCGCGCACAGTTCCGAACAGGCGCTGCATGGAGGTCATAAGCCGCTCTGCCACGCCGCTTTCGTCCAGCATCAACCCCATGAAGATGAACATCGGCAAAGCAACAAGAACCGCATTGGACATCGTGGCGTAGACACGGTTCACAACCGCACCCAGGGTCAGATAATCAAGCCCGGTAAAGGTGCTTTCCAGCCCCGTCCAGAGCATCAGATCATTGTCGAACAAGAAGGCTAGCCCGCAATAGGCAACCCCGACCCCGGCCAGTACCCAAGCCACCGGATAGCCAGAGAACAGCAGCGCGATGAAGGTCAGGAACATCGCGATAACCAGCTTTTCCTCTGTCGTTTCGACGAGGAAGGTCAGCGCGGTTCCAACAACGGCGAAGCAGAACAGAACCAGCAAAACCCGGCGCAGCTTCGCGCCCGTGCGTTCATGTTCGGGGTTCATCCAAAGACCATGCAAATCATGGATCAGGCGCGCCAAAGCAGCGAGGCCCAGCAAAATAAAGCTTGCCGGTATGACCGCCTTCAACGCCCAACGCGCGGGAAGACCGGTGGGGCTGTCGGATCGTTCGTTGACCCGCAAGCTTTCGAAAAAGTAATCGGAGCCCTGATCGATCATCAGGTAAATAAATGGCACCAGAAGGGTCAGGATCCCGACGATCTCAATGATCCTCTGGGTGCGGCGGCTCAACTGCATATGGACAAGGTCAACACGCACATGGCTGTCAGTCACCAGCGCGTAGGAAATACCGACCATGGTAACAAGCCCGTAGAAATGCCACTGAATCTCATCAAGCTTGGGATAATTCTGGTTCAACGCATAGCGAAGCGCCACCTGCGAGAAGATCGCACCGATCAGCAGCAGGTTGGTCCACATCACCACGTGCCCGATGGTTTTCACTATTTTGTCGAGCAAAACAGCAAACGGTTGCCGATCGTGTTCGGGGTGTTCAAGGATCTTTTCATATGTCTCGACCGGGTCGTTGGTCGGGTCAAACTGGTCGGGCATGTCAAATCTCCTCCGATTGCCCCGAGGGGCACCTCATCTTGTCCACATTGTGGGAAAGCTCGGTCAGAGTAACCGCGCGAGGAAACTCTGACCGTTTGTCGCTACTTTTTACTTACGTGGCAGGAAAGCGTTCTGCTTCCAAAGGGTGTAGCCATCCCGGAACTCGGTCATGTCGGCCAGAACCTTGGCAAAGAATTCGTCGTTTGCGGCTTCTTCGTCCGCAACTTCTTGCCATGTGCTCCGGAACACTTCGAGCATCTCAGGCGACCACTGCTTGATGGTTACACCGTTGTTTTCAACGTTGTCGATCAGCGCCGCGTGCTGGATTGCTTCGCCTTCGGCAAAGCTGTCGGCCATTGACGCCTTGCACGTGGTCTCGATGATTGCTTTGTGTGCCTCGTTGGCTTCGTTCCAGACGTCTTTGTTCACAAGAACTTCGAAAATGGTCGCTTGCTGATGCCAACCGGGGAAGTAGTTGAACTTCACCAGCTTGTGGAACCCAAGGCGCGCATCGATTGCAGGCATCGAGAATTCGGTGGCATCAATCGCACCCTTTTCAAGTGCCGGGAAAATCTCGCCACCCGGAAGCAGAGATGTTGCAACGCCAAGCTTTTGCATCACTTTGCCGCCCAAACCGAAGAACCGCATCTTGAGGCCTTCAAGATCTTCTGGCGAGTTGATTTCCTTTGCGAACCAGCCCGAGGTTTCAGGCGCGATAATTGCACACGGAACGACGTGCACATTATAGCCCGCCTGATCGTACATTTCCTGATAAAGCGTCAGACCGTTGCCATAGTACAGCCACGCCATGTATTCGCCCGCTTCAGGCCCAAATGGCACAGCCGAGAACAGCGGCGAAGCTGGGATTTTGCCCGCCCAATAACCGGCAGTCGTGTATCCCGAATTGATCTTGCCCGAGGAGACGGCATCAAGAATTTCGAAGGGGGGAACCAATTTGCCCGGCTCATAGACTTTCATCTTCAATGTACCGCCAGACATTACGTCCAGTTGCTCAGCCACGCGCGGGATCGGCGACCCCAAACCGGGCAGCGCAGTCGAGAATGCGATGGGCGTTTTAAGAAGCAATTTGTCAGCGGCAAGGGCTGGTGCCGCAAATACGCTCGCGGCAACGGCAAGGCTCGTCAGGGTCTTTTTCATGGGGTCTCCTCCAATGGTACTCGGAACCGGTGTTCCGCAGAGTGGCGCCGGTTCCTCCGACACCCTCATGATGGTAAATAATGTTTACCTTCTCCTTCGGTCAACAAGTTTATTTACCACCGACACTATGACGCGGGCGCAGGGTGGAACAGAAAATCGAAGGTTGAATACGGATTTCACCTTCAAAACCGGCAAGATCACACCAAAATACTATCAAATCTGAAACTTTTGAAAACGCACGCGCAAACTGTCGGGCTTGCAGTTCAACTTGAAAAGGTTATTTTATTGAACCACTGGATTAACGGCGGACTGAACGCAGGAAATATCCCATGACCCCTACGTCGCTCTTTGAACCTATTGGACACGAATCGCTGGCAGAAGCCGTGATCGCACAACTCGAAGAGCTGATCGCTTCGGGGATACTCAAACAGGGGCGGAAACTTCCGTCCGAACGTGATTTGGCGGAAACGCTCCGTGTCTCACGGCCCAAATTGCGAGAAGCGCTTCACGTTCTGGAAGAACGCGGCTTGGTCACCACGCGCCACGGGGAAGGCACGTTCGTCGCCCCGCTCACCGGGCAAGCGATGCTTCCGGCGCTTTTGTCCCTTTACGGACGCCATGAACCAGCTTTCTTTGACTACCTGGAATACCGCCGCGAGCAGGAGGGCTTTGCCGCCCGATTGGCCGCGTCGCGGGCAACAACCGCCGACAAGGAACGCATTTCAGAGATACTGGAAGAAACCCAACTCGCCTGGAAATCGGGTGATCTTGAGGCGTCCAGAGAGGCGGATTTCAAGCTGCACACCGCCATCGTCGATGCCAGCCAGAATGCAACTTTGATCCATATGATGGCATCGATCTATGATTTGACCCGGCAAGGTGTTTTCTACAATCGCGACTTCTTAAGATCTGTTGACGGGTCGGGGAAAATGCTTTTGCAGCAGCATCTTGAATTGGGAAATGCAGTGATCGATGGGGATGAAGAGCGCGCTCAAAAAGCAGCACTCGACCATATCGACTTTGTTGAAAAGTCGTTCAAAACCGGGCTTGAACTGCGCCGCCGCGAAGTTTTGGCCGAAAAGCGCAGGATGATGTCTCGCTAGGGGGCTGGCCATAGCGCCCGCCACTAAAGCACTGACGCCCCCGCAGACCTTTCCATCAGTTTTGCATGCCCCAAGCACATGTGACTAAGTCTGGGGGGCCTCGCGGTCGACATCAAAAAGACCTCTGGAAAGCGGCATGTCGCAGGCGGTGTTCTCGGCTCGGCAGCGAACATGCCGCAATCCACCGTCAACTCATCCACTGTCCGCCGTCAACATTGTATGTCTGCGCGACGATATAGTCGCTTTCCTGAGAAGCCAGAAAAACGGCCATGCCGGTCAAGTCTTCCGGCACCGCAAAGCGCCCTGCGGGGACGCCTGCTGCGACCTCTGCTTTTTTCTGCCCGGGCAACTTGCCTTCCAGTTTGGCGAACATCGCATCGACATGGTCCCAATGGGCACCATCAACAACGCCCGGCGCAATGGCGTTCACATTGATGCCATGCTTGATCAGGTTCAGACCTGCGCTTTGTGTCATGGAAATGACCGCCGCCTTGGTCGAACAATAGACCAAGACAAGGCTTTCGCCCCGGCGCCCCGCCTGACTTGCCATGTTGATGATCTTGCCGCCATGCCCCTGTGCGATCATCTGACGTGCCGCGGCCTGCATGGTGAACAGCGTTCCCGCAACGTTGACCGCATAAAGCCGATCATAGCTTTCGCGCGTGATATCCAAGGTTTCTGCGGCATCGAACAAGGCCGCGTTGTTGATCAGGATATCGAGCTTGCCCGCCGTGCTGACAACCGACGCGATGGCGTGGTCAATACTGTCTTGGCATGCAACGTCGATCTGAATTGCATAGGCCTGCTCACCAATTTCCGCTGCGGCGTCCCGCGCCGCCGCAAGGTTTATGTCAGCAATCGCGACGGTCGCGCCTTCACGAACATAAGCCTCGGCAAAGCTGCGACCGATCCCTCGGGCAGCGCCGGTCACCAAGGCTGACTTTCCCTCCAAACGTCTCATGGCAATTTCCCTCCCTTACAGTCGAACTTGTCACGTCTGTTTACTTTGAGCGGGCGCTAGAGGGTATCGGGATTCACGACAAGGCTGAACGCATTTCATTGGGCCGGTTTTTATTCCGGCCCGGTTGGTTTACGCGATTTTTAGTCCGTCTTTGTCGAACTTGTGGAGTTTGTCTGCCTGGGGAGTGAGGTAGACTGTGTCGCCGTGTTTGACTGCGAACTCTCCGCTTGCGCGGACGGTGACCATTTCGGCCAGGCCCGTTTCGTGGATGTGCAGGAACGTGTCGGAACCAAGGTGCTCGGCCACGCCTACGACGCCTTTCCAGGTGCCGGTTTCGGTGGACAGGTCCATGTGCTCGGGGCGGATGCCGATGGTGGCCGCGCCGTGTTCGGCTGCGGCAGCGCCGCTGAACAGGTTCATGTTCGGCGAGCCGATGAAGCCGGCGACAAAGGTGTTGCGCGGGTTGCGATACAGCTCCAGCGGGGATCCGACCTGTTCGATATTGCCCGCCCGCAGCACGACGATCTTGTCGGCCATGGTCATCGCTTCGACCTGATCGTGGGTCACATAGATCATCGTGGTGGCCAGCGAGTTATGCAATTCGCTGATTTCCAGACGCATGTTGACCCGCAGTGACGCATCCAGGTTCGACAGCGGTTCGTCGAACAGGAAGGCCGACGGTTCGCGCACAATGGCACGGCCGATGGCGACACGCTGGCGTTGGCCGCCCGACAACTGCCCCGGACGACGGTCGATATAGTCGGTCAGGTTCAGCACCTTGGCGGCGTAGTTCACGCGCCGCTCCTGCTCTGCCGGGTCCATCTTCGCCATTTTCAGCGGGAAGGCGATGTTCTTGCGCACCGACATATGCGGATAAAGCGCATAGGATTGGAACACCATGGCCAGACCGCGCTTGGCGGGCGGCAAGTTCGTGGCATCGGTCCCGTCGATCTTGATCGCGCCCGAGGTCACATCCTCCAGCCCGGCGATCAGCCGCAGCAGGGTGGACTTGCCGCAGCCTGACGGGCCAACGAAGACCACAAACTCGCCTTCGTTGATCTGCAGGTCCAGTGGCGGAATGACATTGACGTCGCCAAAGCTTTTGGTGACTTTTTCGAGTGTTATTTGTCCCATAGTCGTTTCCTCACTTCACCGCGCCAAAGGTCAGGCCACGGACGAGTTGTTTCTGGCTGAACCAGCCAAGGATCAGGATCGGCGCAATTGCCATTGTCGAAGCTGCACTGAGTTTTGCGTAGAACAAGCCTTCCGGGCTGGAATAGCTGGCGATGAACGCGGTGAGCGGGGCCGCCTTGGCCGCGGTCAGGTTCAGCGTCCAGAACGCTTCGTTCCAGGCCAGAATGAAGTTCAGCAGCATGGTCGATGCAATGCCCGGAATGGCCATCGGCGTCAGGATATACAGCACCTCTTGCCTCAGGGCGGCACCGTCCATCCGCGCAGCTTCCAGGATTTCCCCCGGGATCTCGCGGAAATAGGTGTACAGCATCCAGACGATGATCGGCAGGTTGATCAGCATCATCACGATGACCAGACCCGTGCGGCTGTCCAGCAGACCCAGTTCAATGAACAGAAGGTAGATTGGATAGAGCACGCCAACCGCGGGAAGCATCTTGGTCGACAGCATCCACAGCAGGATATCCTTGGTCCGCTTGGAGGGCACAAAGGCCATGGACCAGGCCGCGGGAACCGCGATGATCAAACCAAGGATCGTGGAACCACCGGCGATGATGATCGAGTTCCACAAGAAGCGCATATAGTTCGAACGCTCCATCACGACGGCGTAGTTTTCCAGCGTCCAGTCGAAGTTCAGGAAGATCGGCGGGCTCGCGATCGCCTGCCCTTCGGTTTTGAAGGACGTCAGGATCGTCCACAGGATCGGGAAGAAGATGAGCAAGCCAATCGCCCAGGCGATGGTGGTGTTGATCAGCTTGCGGCGGGGTGTAACAGCTCGTGACATGATCAGTTATCCAGGTTCTTGCCGACGATCCGCATCAGGAAGATCGCCACGATGTTTGCAAGGATAATGGCGTAGACGCCACCGGCGGAGCCAAGACCAATGTTTTGGCTTTCCAGAACACGCTGGAAGATCAGGTACGACAGGGTTCGGGTTCCAAATGCGCCGCCCGTTGTCACCAGGATCTCTGCAAAGACAGCCAGCAGGAAGATCGTCTGGATCAGGATCACGATGGTGATCGCGCGTCCGAGATGCGGAAGGATGATGTAATAAAAGCGCTTGAGCAGTGGAGCACCATCCATTTCAGAGGCTTCCAGCTGTTCCCCGTCCAGCGACTGGATCGCCGTCAGCAGGATCAGCGTTGCAAAAGGCAGCCACTGCCAGCTCACGATCATGATGATCGACGGCATCGCAGCATCAGACATCCAACTGATCGGATCGGCCCCGAAGAACCGCCACAAATGGGCGAACAGGCCGTTCGTCGGATCCATGAACATGTTCTTCCACACCAACGCGGACACGGTCGGCATCACGAAGAAGGGGGCAATCACCAGGATCCGGACAACGCCCTGGCCCCACATCGGTTGGTCCAGCAGCATGGCCAGCAAAATGCCCAGCACCACAGTGATGACCAAAACAGACACCACGATGGTCAGCGTGGTCATGATCGACGGCCAGAAAGACGACGAAGAGACAAATCGGACGTAATTGTCAAATCCGGTCCAGCCCTGATCGCCACCACGCAGCGGCAGATAGGTCCGGAACGAGAACCACAATGTCATGATCAGCGGAACAAGCATCCAGCCCAGAAGCAGAATAACTGCCGGGGCAATCATTATGCGGGCTGCGGATCGGGAAGCTTTGGTTGCCATTGGATGCAACTCCTCATTGCCGGGCGGCGGCACGCGGCGCCCAATCAAATTTCTGTGCAAATTCGAGGAAAACAGATCCAGAGGGCGGATGTACCGCCCCCCGGGTATTCACTGCCGAAGCTTAGCGGTAGCCAGCGGCTTCCATGGTCTCGTTGGTGATCGCCTGCGCCTTCTCAAGCGCTTCTTCGACGGTCTGCTGACCGGCGTAAGCTGCCGAGAATTCCTGGCTGACTTCGGTGGCCATGCCAGCGAATTCGGGGATCGCAACGAACTGGACGCCAACATAGGGAACCGGCTCAACCGTTGGGTTGTTCGGGTCCGCCGCCTGGATCGAGTCCAGCGTCATCTGTGCGAACGGAACTTCCTGGTACTCAGGTGTCGCATACAGCGATGCACGGGCACCCGGAGGCACGTTGGCCCAGCCTTCGTTGGCCGCAACCAGGCCGATGTACTCTTTCGAGGTCGCCCATTCGATGAAGGTTTTGGCAGCCTCTTCGTTCTGGGTGCCCGCAGGGATCGCAAGCGCCCAGGCCCAGAGCCAGTTCGCCTTCTTGGACACACCGTCCTTGTTCGGCGCCAGAGCGAAGCCAACCGAGTCGGCCACGGTCGACTCGTCCGGGTTGGTCACGAAGGACGCCGCAACAGTTGCGTCGATCCACATGCCGCACTTGCCCTGCTGGAACAGCGACAGGTTTTCGTTGAAGCCGTTGGTCGCAAAGCCCTGCGGGCCGGACTCGTTCATCATGTCGACGTAGAAGTTGATCGCTTCGGCCCATTCGGGCTGATCGAACTGGGCAGTCCAGTCTTCGTCGAACCAGCGGGCACCGAATGAGTTGGCCGTGACGGTGATGATCGCGCCGCCTTCACCCCAACCAGCTTTGCCGCGCAGGCAGATGCCGTTGATCTCGTTGTCGCGGTCAGTCATCGCCGCAGCGGCTTCGCGGATGAATTCCCACGTCGGAGCAGTCGGCATTTCAAGACCGGCAGCTTCCATCAGATCCGTGCGATACATGACCATGGAGCTTTCGCCATAAAACGGCGCCGCATAAAGCGTGCCATCGTGGCTCAACCCGTTGCGCATGGCAGGCAGAATGTCCTCGACATCGTACTCGGCAGACATGCCGTCCAGCGGAACAAGCCAGCCGTTGGCGCCCCAGATCGGCGTCTCGTACATGCCGATGGTCATGATATCGAACTGGCCACCCTTGGTGGTGATGTCCGTGGTGACCCGCTGACGCAGCACGTTCTCTTCAAGTGTCACCCACTCGACCTCAATGCCGGTCTGCTCGGTGAACGTATCCGTATAGCCCTGCATACGGATCATGTCGCCATTGTTCACGGTCGCAATCGTGATCGTGTCCTGAGCAAAAGCTGCAGTCGACAACGCGGCAACAGCACACGCGCCCAAAAGCGCATGGGTTCTCTTCGTCATGGTAGTCCTCCCTAAAAATGTGAGCATTAACTCAACATATGAGTAATTGCTCACACAACCATCGATTCCAGTCAAGCCTCTTT
>NZ_SMZO01000048.1 GCF_004358675.1 Meridianimarinicoccus aquatilis
GGCTTAACACGCCACTTGGTAAGAACTTGCGTTTGGAACTAGGTAAAAAGTGTCACTCGTTAAAGACTGGGAAACCACACTTGGGGTATGGGGACTCGGTAATCTGGGGAACTCGTCAACTTGGCTTTTGGTCACTCGGAAACAACGCACACACTCGGGTAACTCAGTACGCAGCCTTGTCGGTCAGCAGCGCGAGCGGCGTCACGATCAGGATCTTCAGGTCCAGCGCCAGCGACCAATCACGGATGTAATCCAGGTCGAGCGAAGCGCGGCGGGCCATTTTGTTCAGGGTTTCGGTTTCGCCGCGGGCGTTGTTCACCTGGGCCCAACCGGTCATGCCGGGCTTCACGGCGTAGCGGGCCATGTAGTTGGTGATCTGCGGCGCATAGAATTCGTCATGTGCAACAGCGTGGGGGCGCGGGCCAACCAGGGACATGTGGCCAAGCAGAACGTTCAGCAGCTGCGGCAGCTCGTCGATGGATGTTTTGCGCAGGAAGGCGCCAACCCGTGTGATGCGTGCGTCGCCGCGGCGGGCCTGGGCCAGGCCTGCACCCACTGTCATCGAGCGGAACTTGAAGATGCGGAAGACTTTGCCGTTCAGGCCGGTGCGGTCTTGCAGGAACAGAACCGGGCCGCGGCTTTCAAGGCGGATCGCGATGGCGACGATGACGAGCACTGGCAGCAGCAGCAAAATGGCGACCAGAGCGATGGTGCGGTCCATTGCGTCTTTTGCAATGACCTGAAGGTTGGTCGACGCGGCGGCGAATGTTTGAGCTGTGTTTGTCATGTCGGCATCTCCAGATCGGCGTGTCAATTTATCTGCCACCAAATTGCCTGAAGCGGGTCTGGAACGCATCTGAGCGTAGGGTTAGGGAAAGCGAGATAAAGGTTAGGACGCGCCATTAACGATCTTCTATTGCGCCGAACGAAGCTCGAAAGGGAGGCCGAAATTGCGTTTCGAATACGGCACTACGCCTTTAGGATAGGGGTCTGTCGCCCCATCACGCCGAGCAACATTCGCGGCCGCGCGACACCGGGGGCCGACTCGCACACAAATCCGCTGTGTGCGAGTCGTACGAGGCCGGAGGAAAAGTCAAATTTGATGGAGCTTCCGCAACATCATGCAGAGCCGGGGCGTGACAACATTCGCCTGTCGCTTGATGAAGGGCTATGCTCATTCAAGATGTGCAAAGAAATTTGGTTAAAGGAAAACATTTATGGACGCTCCGGTTAAGGGCCAGTCGCAAGCTGACGACTTGGGTCTTGTCGCGCACGGGATCGGGGCGAATGTCCTGCCTGATTTGCATGTCATGCTGACCGGGCACGAGGCGTTTCCCTATCTTGAACAGATGTTCCTGACTGCAGCGTCGCGGATCATCTTCTCGTTTCGAATGTTTGACCCGGAAACCAAGCTGCTTTCGCCCGCTGCCCGCGAGGTTGGCGATAGCTGGGCCGACCTTGTCGCGCATACTTTGGGGCGCGGGGTTCGGATAACGGGAACCATCAGTGACTTTGATCCGATTGGCGCCCCGGAGTTGCACAGGGGCAGCCATCGCAGTCTGCGCCTGCTGAAAGAGGCGGCCGAGGCAGCGGGCGCCCTTTCGCTATTGGATGTCGACGCGCATTTGCATCCCGCGCAAGCAGGATTGCCGTATCGCTTGATGCTCACCCCATTTGCCCGCAGCGAGTTGCGAGGTATTGCACGACGGCTCGAAGCGCAGGGGCAGGAGAAATGCAAACAGATGCTTGCGGATTCTCCAGCGCTCGCCCCGCTGCTTGTCAGGGGGGGTGATGGCCGTCTTGGTCCGCGCCGGGGGAGGTTGCCACCGCTTCAACCCTGCACCCATCACCAGAAGATCGCGGTGGCTGACGGCCGACAACTTTATATCGGGGGCCTTGATCTCGACAATCGGCGTCGCGACGACTGGCATCATGAAAAGGCTGCTGGCCGTACTTGGCATGATGTTCAACTAGGGTTGACCGGCCCTATCGCGGCAAGCGCTGAAGCACATCTGCTGCGGTTTCGCGATCAGGTGGCGCAGGGCGGGCGCCCAACGGCGACACCGGGGTTGCTGCGCACCTTGTCACGCAAGCGGGGCGGGCTTGGTGCGCTGACCTTGGGGCCCGAGCCAATGGTGCGCGAGATATTCGATCGCACCGTGGCAGAAGTCGGTAAGGCGCAAAATCTGATTTATCTGGAAACGCAATATTTGCGCGATGTACAGTTTGCCAAGGCCGTGGCGCAGCGCGCGGCAGATGTGCCTGACCTTGGCATGATCGTGGTTCTGCCGGCAGCACCCGAAGAAGTTGCCTTCCTTAGAGACAAGGGGTTTGCGGTGCGTTTTGGCGAGCATCTGCAAGCAAAGTGCTTCAAGATCCTTCGTCGCGCGTTTGGCGACAGGCTCATAGTGGTTGCCCCGGCGCAGCCGCGAGGTGTTGCACCTGACGGGTCGCGGGCCATCTTGTGCGGTGCGCCGATTATCTATGTGCACGCCAAAGTGTCGGTTGTGGATGGCCGTTTTGCCATTGTGTCATCTGCCAATTTGAACGGCCGCTCACACCGTTGGGATACCGAGGCGGGCGTGGCTATCGAAGACCCGGCGCAGGTTACTTATCTTCGGGAAAGACTGATGCGCCATTGGCTGCCAGAGGACGCAGGCGCGGAATTCCTCGACCCAAATTCCGCGCCGCAAGCATGGCACCGCTTGGCGCAGCAGAATGCAGAAAAACCGCCCGCAGAGCGTCGCGGTTTTCTGCTTCCCTATCCAGAGGCGGTTCCACGGCGGTTCGGTCGGCCCATTCCGTTCATGCCATCCGATATGGTTTAGTCAGCTTTGCGGCGTATCGCACAGCGGGGCGATGTTATTGCGCGGCGATGTTGTATCCACGCCATTGCGCCCATTGCGTCCCGTTGCCGTGGAAGACGTTCAAATCGACCTTGCCTTCGATGCCCGGCACCAATCCGGTGCCAGTATATTGCCAAAAGGTCCAGTCAGCCCCGGGATACACTTGGCCCGGATGCCCCGCGACAGAGCGCAGCCAGAAGTCGGTGTTCCTGATCTCGCCTATCCCGGTTTCGTGGAAAAAATCCACAGTGGTATAAATGATCGGGCGCTGACCATAGTGGCGGGTCAGAATATCAAGGAACGTTTCTGCCTCTTTCTTGACCGTCTTTCCATCGGGCCGGAGCTTGCATGTTTTTGAGTGATGGTTCCATTCCATGTCCAACACATGAGGCATGGCCGCTGAATCGCGGGGGACGTTTTTTATGAACCAGCGGGCTTGTTCTTTCGCCGACCGGCAGAAGTAGTAGAAGTGATAGGCAGAGCGCGGCACGTTCGCGTTCTTTGCGCCCACCCAATTTTGCTGGAACGTGGGGTCGACGTAGTCACCGCCTTCGGTCGCTTTCAAGAAGGCAAAAGCAACACCACTGTTGCGGGCGGCATACCAATCAATTTCGCCTTGCCAGCGCGATACATCGATCCCGTGAACCAGATGCTCTGACGGGGTGATGCCTTCCCATTCATGGGGGTCCACATCGCCAAATGCCCGCCCTGCCGAGATCAGTGGCAGAAAATGCGCTTCGTGAGAGGTGTCTGTCGTAGCCTGAAGCCGTGAAAGGTCACTTGGTTCTTTGCTGGACCCGCAGGCCGCTAGAATGGCCATAAGGGGAAGAGCTATCGCAAATCGCATGTTCATCGGCTCCTGCCGGATCGGCCTGCGGCCGAGGGGACATTTGGATTTTTAAGATATTTGACATGAAGAAAGTCTGTGAAGCAACTGAAATATTGTGAAAAACGTATCGTTGCGGCTGGTGTGCAACGGAAATTGGCGCACACGGAAGTGCCCAAACTCCGCCGAACCGTTTCACGGACAAAGGAATTTCCTAACATTCATAGTTGCTGCGGGACGCACTTGGTCCGTTTTTTCATGGCGGGGCTGGTCAAGCGGGCAACAGACAGCAACAGTGAGCAGGCCCCCCAAAAGAACGGAACCGTTATGCTTTTAGAGATCGATGTGTCGCTGTCCTACAGCCTTGATGAAGGCCGATTTGCTCTGCTGGCCATTGAAGCGGCCCGGACTGAGGGGCAAGTTGTCCTGTCGGAACGGCTGGAATGCGGGGGGGCAAGCGCCCGTCATATCCTGGGCGAGAGCGGTGTTGGTCAGCGCATTCACCTCACACTGGACAGCCCGTTGATGCAACTGGGGTATGGTGCAACGGTTGAGGTGACGCGTGACGGCGGGCCGTTGGAAGGCATGCCAGCGCATCCGCTTTATGATCTTCCGGCCGAGGCTTTGCCGTTTTTGCGCCCGTCGCGCTATTGCCAGTCGGACATGTTCCAATCCTTCGTCAGTCGCCGGTTCGGTGATTATAGTGGTGGGTCAAAAGTCGCGGCCATTCGCGATTGGGTGGCCGAAGAAATGAGTTATGTGCCGGACAGCTCGAACGCAGCAACCACTGTTCTTGATACATTCGCCGCCCGCGAAGGTGTGTGCCGCGACTATGCCCATATGGTGTGTGCTCTCGTGCGTGCGGCGAACATCCCGGCGCGCTATGCGTCGGTCTATAGCCCCAACGTTGAGCCGCCGGATTTCCACGCCGTTGCACAGGTGTGGCTGAATGGATCGTGGCATCTTGTGGATTCCACTGGAATGTCCAACCCGGACGCAGCTGTGATCATCGCCGTGGGCCGCGACGCTTGTGATGTGGCTTTCATGGAAACGGCGTACAATGCGCAATTCGTCGAACAATCGGTGCGCGTCACGCGACGCTGAGTGCAGGGGCTAGGCGAGGGCGCGATCAGGCTCCGCGCCCAACTTCCCGGCGGCAAGAGCGCTTAACGTGATCATCGCTGCCGCTGTGCCAAGGCAAAGGCCAAGCCCGCCAATTTGATAGGTCAATCCAGACAGCACTGTACCGATCAGTCTGCCGCTTGCATTGGCCATGTAGTAAAATCCAACATCCATGGTCACGCGGTCGTCGCGGGTGAAGGCAAGGATCAAATAGGAATGTAGTGCCGAGTTGATGGCGAACAGAATGCCGAATACCAACAGTCCCGCGACCAAGGTGGCGGTCAGCCAGGGCGCCGGTCCGTTTGAGACAACAACCGCAAGGGTCAGCAGCGCAGGCACTGGCACAAGCCGGAATGCCCAGGACCGCGCCGCCGCTATCAGCGTTTGCTCGTCTTTGGCCGCTGCGTTCATGATCTTCGGGGCAAAGCCCTGCACGGCCCCATAGAGGATGATCCAGATCGCCATAAAGCTGCCGATCGTGAAAAAGGCTGCCTTGTTGCCGGCTTCGGTCCCATCGGACAGCACGGCATAGAAATAGATGGGGATACCCACCACGAACCAAACATCGCGTGCGCCGAACAGGAACATGCGGGCAGCGGACAGCCAGTTCACGTTGCGCGACTTGGAAAAGACCTCGGTGAACTTTGCGTCTTTACGTCCACGCGGCAGACCAGTCGGCATGTATATGGCGACAGCAACAAAGATCATGCCAAGGACGGCGGCCATCATTAACGTTGCAGCCGTAAACCCGAACCCAGCCAACAGCGCTGCGCCCAGCAAAAAGCCCAAGCCTTTGACCGCATTTTTTGAGCCGGTCAGCGCGGCCACCCAGCGAAAAAGCCCGCCGCCAGTTTTTGGAGCCAGAAGTTTGACCCCGCTTTTCGACGACATTTTGACCAGGTCTTTGGCGACGCCTGACGCGCCCTGTACGATCATGACAAAGGCGACGGACGCGCCGATTGCCCAGCTTGGATCAAGTTGCGTCAAAGCGACAAGCGCGGCCACTTGCAGACTCAGCCCTGCATACAATGTGAAGGCCAGCCCAAAGCGCGCCGCGATCCAACCTGCGGACAGGTTGGTGACCATGCCTGCAATTTCATAGAGCACGAACAGATAGGCAAGTTGAACCGGGCTGAAGCCGAGCGTGTGAAAGTGCAGCAGGACCAGCATCCGCAGCGCGCCGTCCGTCAACATGAAGGCCCAATAGGCCGCCGTAACGGCGATGTAGGCGGGCAAACCTTCGGGCCGCGTGGTCACAGGGATGCCCCGACCATATGCGCGACATCGACCAGTCGATGCGCATACCCCATTTCATTGTCGTACCAAGCGTAGACTTTCAATTGGGTGCCGTTGATAACCATGGTTGACGGTGCGTCAATGATCGAGGACCGCGTATCGTTGGTGTAATCAGTGGAAACCAGTGGTCGCTCTTCATATCCGAGGATTCCAGAAAGGGGGCCTTCTGCGGCGGCCTTGAACAAAGCGTTTACCTCGTCGGCGGTGGTTGCGCGGTCCAGTTCAAATACGCAATCGGTCAGCGATGCATTCAACAAGGGTACGCGCACTGCGTGGCCGTTCAGGCGCCCTGTGAGTTCTGGGTAGATCAGCGTGATCGCAGTTGCGCTGCCCGTCGTGGTGGGGATCAGCGCGTTCAGGGCAGACCGCGCGCGACGCAGATCTTTGGCGGGCCGGTCCACGATGGTCTGGGTATTGGTCACGTCGTGGATCGTGGTGATCGACCCGTGCCGAATGCCGAGATTTTCGTGGATCACCTTGACCACGGGCGCAAGACAGTTGGTTGTACAACTGGCCGCCGTCACGATGCGGTGCGCGGCGGGGTCATAGGCATCATTATTGACCCCGTAGACGATATTCGCAGTCGGCCCATCTTTGACCGGCGCAGAGACGACCACTTTTTTCACGCCTGCTTCGAAATAGGGTGCGAGTTTCGCAGTGGTTTTGAACACTCCGGTGCAGTCGATCACGATATCGACGCCTTCCAGCGGCAATTCTGAAATGTTCTTGGTGCCGATAAACGGCAAGCGCGTTCCATCCACGGTCACGCTGTCGTCGTCATGCGTGAATTTTGCGGCCCAGCGGCCGTGCACCGTATCAAACTCCAACAGGTGCGCATGCATGGCCGGATCCCCGACGCTATCGTTGATCCAAGCAATTTCAGCGCCTTGTTCCAACAAGGGCCGCAGGGCGAGTTTCCCGATGCGGCCGAGGCCATTCAGTGCGTAGACGGTCATGAAGTTGCCTCGGTTGTTTCTTTTGCAAGATCGTCCACGGCCAGTTGCAGCGAAATGCGATCCAGCGCGTCAATGGGAAGGGCGGTGAAGGCGGAAATGCGATTATGCAGCGCGCCATAAGTTTCTTGGAACGACAGGCTTTTTTGCGCGTCGGTGCCTTCGGTTTTTACCGGATCAGGCAAACCCCAGTGGCCGCTGATAGGCTGGCCATCCCATGCCGGGCATTCTTCGTCGGCGGCGCTGTCGCAGACGGTAAAAACGAAATCCATCACGACGCTGTCCGGACCTTGAAATTCGGTTACGGTCTTTGATCGCAACATGGAAACATCATGGCCTTTTGACTTGAGCACTTCCACGGCAAATGGGTTTAATTCCGACCGTGGGCGCGTGCCGGCGGAATAGGCTTTGAACCTCCCTTCGCCTAATTTGTTTAAGATGGATTCCGCAAAGATTGATCTTGCCGAATTGCCGGTACAGATGAAGAGGACATTGTAAGTGCGGTCAGTCATTGGGTTGGGTCCTGTAACGTCTTGAAACAAAATTGGTTTGCAAAGGTCAGGGCGACCGCGACAGCAATCCAGCACTAGGTAGTCAAGCATGTGCCGCACTTTATCCATCGCGATGGAATATCGAAGCGATGTTCCCACCCGGCTTTGGGTGACAAGATCGGCCTGCATCAAGGCATTGAGATAGGCGGATAACGTGCTTGCCTTTAAGGACAGCGCAGTTGCGATATCGCCCGCTGATACCGTGTCGGGGTACCTGCGCATGAGCAGTCGAAAAATGGCCAGCCGTTGCGGATGACCAAGGGTTGTCAGGCGTTTGGGAATCAGATTTTCCATATTTCATGAATATGCGAAATAGAGAGGCGCGACAATCCCACATTTGCCCTTTTGAGTGCGCCGCTGCCAAAAGGTTCGAAATGCACACGTCAGGAACGAACGGCCCACCTGCAGTGGGATGTCGCGGGGCCTATGCGGCCCCTGAAGGTCAGAGTGAACGTGGCGGGCATGGCTTGCGTGACACCTGCCAAAACCCACAGAACTTGCCTGCTGTGGCCACCTTTAGGGACTATCGTCGGTGGCTATTTGGTACGCTGTGGCCGTCTTTCTGGCCGGTCTCGGCGACGGGGCGACTGAGTTCCTGATCCGTATACAAGTCCTCAGCAACGAACAGAAGTTGATCGCGGCCTTCTTCGTCCAAAGCGCTGGAAACGACCATCAGGCTGTCTATGCATGGATCATCGCGCCATTCCAAAAAGGTCTTAACGACATCTGGATCGTTGCAGACAAGTATCTGGTCAATGAACGCTTCAGCAAGCGTCTGTCGGGCTGGATCGAGGTTCAGAATTTTCTCAAGAAGGCTGGAGACCGTTTTATCATGCGTGTTCATGGTGTGCTCCGATGGGTTGACGCCTGATATGCGGTCGGGTTGGGGCGTGTCGGCGTACCTATTCGTTTTGCCAATACTCCCTTTTGCGTCGCAAGTACGGCCGCGCAAGTCAATAGGATCGCAGGGTAAATCATGCCATCGCTTCCACGTAATCCTATCAATGCACACCCGATGACTATGCAAACCCAGCCGAGAACGCGTTCTGAGGAATGTTTTGGCATTCGCACCAAAACAGCGGCGACACCGATGTAGAGCAACAAGAAGTTTTGCCCTGCCATCGCAAGCAGATCCTGCAACGTGACAGTCCCTACCCATGCGGTACATATAACAGAGAGCAGGCACGTGATGGTGGTGATCACGGCCAGATGCGGCATGCCGCGCCGTTGTGCGGTCAGAAACTGTGGCAGCACACCTTCGGTTGCCGCAGCATACACCATTCGCGACACTGCCCAAACGGCAGCAGCCAAATTGGCGAAGATCAGCAGAACCGAAAGGAATGAGACAACGATGACGCCGGTCGGTCCGAAAATCTGCCCGAACAAGTCTGCAAAGGGTGCTTCAGGGCGGGCAGTGGTTGCCATGGCGTGAACAACAAGCGCAAGGCCGCCATAAAGCAACACGACGATGAGGAACGACAGGGCCATCGCAAGGGGCATGTCGCGCTTCGGGTTACGGAAATCACCCCCCAAATGTGCAGCAACTTCCCATCCTGTGAAGGCAAAGAACACCATCATGACCGTTGCGCCAAGCATGTGTCGTGCGGGCAGGTCAGCGCGCATCGTATCAAGGCTGGGCAATGTCGGTGAGGTCACGTTCCAGCCGATCGCCAGAACGGCTAGAAGGGCAATCAAAAGCACCGACGCCAACACCGCATTGACGCGGCCTGCAATTTCAGCCGAGACCACATTCACCAACGCCGCAGCGATGATCAGGCCCGCAGCATATAGCGGCGCGGGTCCACCCAAGGCCGCAGCAAGGTAGTGCCCCCCGGTCAGTGCAATGGCCGGTAGACCGAAGATCACGGCACCCAGAAAGAGCAAGGTGCCCGAGATATAGCCGAACCGACCAAAGCTCTTGGACAAAATGGTGGCAAGGCCACCTGCGCCGGGCCACCTGCGCCCGAGCAGGGCAAAGACGATCAACAGCGGTGCGGATGCCACGGCGCACAAGGCCCAGATCAAAGGGGCAGACGCCCCCGCCGATTGCGCCGCCAATCCTGGCAAAGTGAGCAATCCTGCCCCCAGGACGATGTTGAGCATCATTGCTGTGCCGCGCCAGACCGACAATGTGCGGGGAAGCTCAGCCATGTTGAGGCAAGTTCACGGAGTGAAAGGCAATCAGGTACACTGCGCCACCTTCTAGGGCGACGGAGCCGTGCAACATACCGGCTGGCAGGGAAATAACAGTGCCGGGCCCACAGATTTTTTCGCCCTGATCCCAGTAGAACCGCACGCTGCCTTCCAAAACGACAAGCGTTTCATCCGTGGCGTGGCGGTGCCATGCATGTTCTTTGCCCTCAACATCGCGCTGAACTTCGATCGACCCCTGATCGGGGAGGAGGCGCATCAAGAGTGGGCGCAGGTCGGACGTATCCACATGCGTTGAAAAGATCCGGAAATCTCGGTCCATCTCATCGCGTTTCATATCAAGAGCATGGATCATGCGACTTTTCCTTTTTTCTGTGTCGTGTTGTCATCGTGGCTGCGGCCAAGTTGGTGGAACGGGCAGCCCGCAGCCTGATTTTCTTCGTCGAGGAAATACTGTTGGTACTCTCGGTTTCCTGGAGCGCCATAGTGACCAAGCTGCGGCGACGGGGGGACCGCGTCAAATGCGTGCAGTCGCCGGCGCACTTGATCCAGAGCGCGGTTTGCCGCTGGCGAGTCTGTGTCCATGATCCCTTCAAAGACCCAGCGGGGCTGAAAAGTCATCATGAATGATGTGGATCGCCGACTTTGACGCAGTACATGGGCCGGAGTGTTGCAGACAACGAAGATGGGCTCGCCGCCGAAGCAAAACTCCCAATGATCAGTGTCCAGCTCGCGCGGGATCGAAGCCGGGCGCGGCGCGGCGTCCAATCTTTCCAAACCGTCGAGAAGTGACCAAAACCGGGATTGATAATCGCCAAGCGGCTGGACCGGGCCGGGTCGCCCAAACACCACGAGCGATGTCATGCGCCCGAATTCGCGTGCGTTGGCGACATAATCGGCCAGCAACGGCGCAAGGCTTTCGGGGGTCAGCGGATCCGGAAAAGCAAAGCGCAGTTGGTCCTTGCGCAATCCCGTTACCCCGAAAACGCAGGGAAAGGGGCGCGATGAACTTGTAAGAGTCGATTCGAATTCTGAAAAGACAATACGTTGCCAGCTTGCCTCCGGAAATATCTTTGAAACGCTGCTTCTCGAAACGTGGTGTGCCATGCGCCGACCCTTGCTGTTTCCATTTCGTAAAGGGTCGCTCAACTTTGGAAAGAAATCTGCTTTCAAATCGAAGAATTGTCTTCGTTTTGGAAAATTTATAGACTAAATGATGTAAACGGAGGGCTATTTTTACCAATGCGGCTAACTTCGACTGACAAAATGATCCTAGAACTGCTGCGCGAAGATGGGCGCAGGAGCATCACTGAGATCGCGTCGATAATTGGATTGTCGCGCCCCACAGTGCGCCATCATGTGGACAAGCTTGTTCGCGAAAAGGTCATCCGCAGGTTTACTGTGGATATTGATACTCCGGATGAATCTCGCCCGTCGGGTGTGCGGGCCATGTTTGACGTGCGCTTGCGGCGGAACGTCTGCGGCATGGTTTTTTCGTCCGTCTCCAGCTGGAGCGAGCTGGTCTCGGCGTGGTCGACATCTGGATCGACGGACATGCGCATCTTGGTCGAAGCAGCGGATCAGAACATTATTGAGGATCTTCGTGACCGCCTTGCACGACACCCAGAAGTTGCGTCCCTGACGACGACGATGGTGCTCAAGACATGGTGCGAGAGGATCTCTGGCATCGAAGAGCGGGCACCGGAAGAATATTTAATTACAAGAAAAGGGGAACCGGTATGAGTGATCTGATGACGAAACGAATTGATAAGCTGACCGGCGAAGCAATTCGGCGCAATCGCAAGGCAGTTGGATTGTCTCAAGCGGACCTGGGGCGCGCGGCCGGCGTGACTTTCCAGCAGATTCAGAAATACGAACTGGGGCAGAACCGTGTTTCCGTCAGTCGACTGTTTCAACTGGCAAGCACGCTTGGAATTGATCCCGCCGTCCTTGTGACTGAAGTTCAGCGGTCGATGTTCCGCAGCGAAGCGACCCAAATTTCGTCAGTAAATAACACCGCCGAGCTTCCAGTGATGAGTCAAAAGCGTTGAGTGGGCAAACGGGTCTGAGCCGAGCGCTCAGACCCATGAGTTCAGACTTTAAGAAGTCAGCTGTTGGTTTTCACGACGTTTTTGAAAAAACAAACACCAGTTTGCTTTAACAGGGGCCTCGGCCGTCTGTGTAGCTGGCCTTTTCGATCTTCCCGCCGCCATCTGTCAGGATGCGTTTGTAGCACGAGTTAATGCCGTCCTCGGTTGCTGCATCGCGCCAGATATATTCGGTTTTCCCGTCTGAAAGGGCGTTGGCTTCATCCGGCGGGCCCAGATCCGAGATGACGGTCGTCAAAGATTCCCCGGCGTATTGAGCATTGATTGCCTGCTGTGAAGTGCAGCCCACGACAACGAGCAAGGCTACAAGACTTAGATTTTTCATGGCGGCTCCCGGTGCGAACGTTGAGGGCCCAAAATGGGCGGTCCAACGGCGGGTCGGCTGATCCGCCCTTCTTTCGAGTTTGCCTCAACGTGCCGGTTTGAACAAGCTTTCGCATTGCATTTTATACGCCCGAGGCCGAGCAAGTGCAGAAAGTCCGTCTGAGCCATGCAAACAAGGCAGAAATCTCGTTCTTTGGTGAATATTCGCCTTGGGTGCGCGCTTGAACACAGAAGAGATTCGCCGCTGGCTGGCATCTACGTTGTTGACGCAACGACTAAAAATACGATGGTATGCAGCAAAGTATGGTTAACTGGAATTGTGTTCCGGCCATGGTGGGGAAACAATTGACCAATAATGCGACTGTCCGAGGAGACTTGATTTGCCTCTGAGCCTAGTAAGCCACGGTGATGATGCGCCAAGCGGGGAAGACCTTGAGTATGAGAAGGTCTTTACCGATCTCTTGCTGTCCGCCCGTGCTGAGGAAGAGCGCCAAGTTGGCGACTCGGTTCTGCCCGCGCAAGAACCGGATGCAAAGCGGATCATTGAGAACGCGGAGGCGGTGCTAGCACAAAGTCATGATCTGCGCGCGGCGGTTCTTTATGGATATGCAGCAGCACGTGTTCAGGGGTTTCCTGGCTTTGCAGATGCAACTGGTTTCATCCGCGGCTGTCTGGAGCAGTACTGGGATACGTGCCATCCGCAGCTTGACGCAGACGACGATAACGACCCGACGATGCGGGTGAACACCCTTCTGGGGTTGATGGAGGCGACAACAGTCATGCGGGCCGTCCGCCACGCGCCGTTGACTCACAGCCAAGCGTTTGGCCGACTGTCCATGAATGACATTGCGATCGCCGAAGGTGAAATCGCTGCGCCCGAGGACATGGAAAACCCACCGGACCTGGCGCGCATAAGTGCAGCGTTTCAAGACACGCCGGATGACATGCTTGTCGCAACTCTTGCCGCCGCCCGCGCGGCATCAGCGGATATCGACGCGATCAATGCGGTTTTTGACGACAAAATTCCCGGACAAGGGCCGGACATGTCGCCTTTGCAGAAAATTCTGCGCCGGGCTGTGTCCAAGCTGGCCGATGTCGTTGGTGAGCCTGAGGCCGAAGAAGAGGCCGTAGAAGAAGGGGAGGCTGGCGCGCCATCTTCCGCCAAGACTGCGCACGCCGCGCCCGGAACAATAACATCTTCTCGGGATGTCGAGCAGGCTATTGACCGGATCATAAACTATTACCGCGAATACGAACCTTCGAGCCCTGTGCCGATGATCCTTGCACGCGCGAAGCGTCTGGTCGGTGCCGATTTCATGACAATTGTCGCGGACATGGCGCCAGGCGGTCAAGATAGTGTCAAGATGATCAGCGGTATTGCAGACGAATAGAGACATGCGAAACGCCACTTTGGCGGCTTAGATCAGTAATTTTTGAACAACGACGGGAGAACGAAATGGCCAGTTCACAGAAATTCATCGCGCGGAACCGCGCGCCGCGGGTTCAGATCGAATACGATGTGGAACTTTACGGTGCTGAGAAGAAGGTTCAGTTGCCCTTCGTGATGGGCGTCATGTCCGATTTGGCGGGCAAGTCTGAAGTTGCGCAGCCCGGTGTGGCGGATCGCAAGTTTCTGGAAATCGATGTCGACAATTTCGACAGCCGTATGAAAGCGATGAAGCCGCGCGTGGCATTCGCGGTGCCGAACACGCTCACCGGCGAAGGCAACATGTCGGTAGATATTTCGTTCGAAAGCATGGACGACTTTTCGCCTGCGGCGATTGCCCGCAAAGTTGAGCCGCTCAAGCAGTTGCTGGACGCCCGCAACGAGTTGTCGAACTTGATGACATACATGGATGGCAAGCCCGGCGCAGAAGATCTGCTGACCGAAGCACTGGCCAATCCGGAACTACTTAAATCCCTCGCGGCCGCTCCGGCGCCGTCTGATGATGACGATAAGCAGGAAGGCTGAGAATGGCTGACGAAGCAACACAATCCGCCGAAGGCGCCGCCCAGACGGAAGTTCAGGAATCCGACTTTGCCAGTCTGCTTCAGCAAGAGTTCCGACCGCGGACGGACGAAGCGCGCAGCGCCGTTGAAGGGGCCGTCAAGACGCTTGCAGCTCAGGCCTTGGAAAACACCGGCCTGATTTCTGACGATGTTCTAAACTCGATCGCGTCGATCATTGCCGAGATCGACAAAAAGCTCAGCGATCAGGTCAACGAGATTTTGCACCACAAAGACTTTCAGGAAATGGAAAGTGCGTGGCGCGGCCTGCATCATCTGGTGAACAACACTGAAACTGATGAGATGCTCAAGATCCGGGTCTTGAACATTTCAAAGAAGGATCTGCACAAGACCCTTCGCAAGTTCAAAGGCGCGGCGTGGGATCAGTCGCCGATCTTCAAAAAACTATATGAAGAAGAGTTTGGTCAATTTGGCGGTGAGCCGTATGGCTGCCTTGTCGGAGATTACCACTTCAACCACAGCCCTCCAGATGTCGAACTCTTGGGCGAAATGGCCAAGATCGCTGCGGCAGCGCATGCTCCTTTCATCACCGGTGCCGACCCATCCTTGATGAACTTTGACAGCTGGCAGGAACTTTCCAACCCCCGCGATCTGACCAAGATCAGCCAGACGCCGGAATACGCCGCATGGCGCAGCCTGCGTGACAGTGAGGATAGCAAGTATCTTGGTCTCGCGATGCCGCGTTTCCTTGGTCGTCAGCCTTACGGTGCCAAGGGTGATCCAGTCGAAGAATTCGCGTTCGAAGAAAATACCGGTAACGCGGAATCAGACAAGTTTGCCTGGGTCAATGCCGCGTACGGCATGGCCACCAACATCAATCGTTCGTTTAAAGAATACGGCTGGTGCTCGCGGATTCGCGGTGTTGAGTCGGGTGGAACCGTTGAAGGTCTGCCTACCCATACTTTTCCAACCGATGACGGCGGCGTAGACATGAAGTGCCCGACCGAAATCGGGATTTCCGACCGGCGCGAGGCGGAACTGGCCAAAGCAGGCCTGATGCCGCTGGTACACCGGAAGAACACAGACATGGCGGCGTTTATCGGGGCGCAGTCATTGCATAAACCTGCGGAGTATGACGACCCCGATGCCACCGCAAACGCCAACCTGGCCGCGCGGTTGCCCTATCTCTTTTCGACCTGTCGCTTTGCCCATTACCTCAAATGCATGGTTCGCGACAAGATCGGGTCGTTCAAGAGTAGGTCCGACATGGAAGCTTGGCTCAACAAGTGGATCAAGCAATATGTGGATGGCAGCCCGAACACATCAAGTGAACGGACAAAGGCGGAAAAACCACTTGCTGCTGCCAGCGTTGAAGTTGCCGAGGTCGAAGGAAACCCTGGCTACTATACCTCCAAGTTCTTCCTACGCCCGCATTACCAGCTGGAAGGCCTGTCGGTTTCTCTCCGGTTGGTATCGAAACTGCCCTCTGAAAAGGGCTGACACTAGGTGCTGCGGCTCGCCCGCCGCGGCATTGCAATCACACGCTCGCGGCATGCCGCATAAAACTTACATGAAGGAGACGAGCCAATGGCCGTTGATATGTTTCTCGACATCGAAGGCGAAATTTCGGGTGAAGCTCAGGATAGCGAACACAAGGGCACGATCGATGTGCTAGCTTGGTCTTGGGGCATGAGCCAGTCCGGGTCATTCCATGTGGGCGGTGGCGGCGGTGCCGGCAAGGTCAACATTCAGGATATCAGCATCACCAAGTGGGTCGACAAGTCGAGCCCGGTATTGATGAAGTACTGTTCCAACGGCGATCACTTCGACAGTGCCAAGCTGATCGTGCGTAAGGCTGGCAAGACGCCGCTGGAATACATCGTGATCGAAATGACCAAAGTCATGGTCACGTCGGTGTCGACCGGCGGTTCGGGTGGTGAAGACAAGCTGACCGAGAATATCTCGCTGAACTTCTCGGACGTTAAAGTCACCTACGTTCCACAAATGGATGACGGTACCGGCGACGCCGACATTATCTATAACTGGGACATCGCCGGCAACGTCGAGAAGTAAGAGCTTCTGCCAAACTCTGGCAGACATGCGTCACGCCCGGTTCGCTGGGCGTGACGGCACATATCAAGACCTAAGAAGCCACAGGAAGGGCCCGGCGTGACCGCACATCCCAGCGAGCTACTGAAAGCCAACGACCCGGACGCCGCGCTGAGCGCGTTGCAGGATCTGGTCCGGGCCGACCCATCGGATGCCAAATTGCGCATCTTCCTCTTTCAGCTACTGTGCGTTCAGGGCGATTGGAAGCGGGCGGTTACGCAACTCAAACTTTGCGCGCAGCTTGATCCACTGGCGTTGCCTATGGCACAGACCTACCGAGAGGCGATCATCTGCGAAGTGTTCCGCGAGCGGGTATTCGCCGGTGAAAAAGCCCCGCTGATGTTTGGCGAGCCGCAGGAATGGGTGGCTGTTCTGATCGAAGCGCTGAAGGCGCTTGCATCGGGGAAGCCAGACGCGGCAGCCACATTACGTGACAAGGCATTCGACATGGCTCCGGCCACCGCTGGCGAAGTTGACGGCGCGCGTTTCGAGTGGATCGCAGATGCCGACATGCGTTTGGGTCCGGTTCTCGAGATAATCATCAACGGCAAGTATTTCTGGATGCCGTTCAATGCGATTGACATGCTGAAAATCGACGACCCTGTAGACCTGCGAGATTCAGTCTGGACGGCGGCAACGGTTAAATTGCGCAATGGCGGTGAATGTGTGGGACTGATCCCAACACGGTATCCGGGCAGCGGGGCAGATCCTGACGGGGCTGTTCGTTTGTCACGGTCCACGCTTTGGGCCGATGCGGGCGCGGAAACCTTTGTCGGAAGTGGCCAGCGACTGCTTGCCACGGATCAAGGGGATCTTGCGCTGATGGATGTGCGCCTGATCAAGATGGATGCGTTGCCCGGTCAGGAAGACAGTCCCGCCGATGGCTGATCGAACGATCACCGAACGTTTGCAGCCTGCGCTGCTGGATCGTTTGACCGATCTGAACCCCGACAGCGGGACCGAAGCGCGCGACGCGCGTGTGATCAATTTGAACCGTCTACGTGAAATCATCCGCCGTGATCTTTCATGGCTGCTGAACACAAACAATCTTGATACGCGCATCGATCCAGAGCGTTACCCCCATGCGGCCGCTTCGGTTATCAATTTCGGCGTCCGCGAAGTCGCCGGCGATTACGCGACAGAAGATCGTGCATTGCGGATTCACCAATCTATTCAAGCGGCAATTGAGCGGTTTGAACCGCGCATTCGGGCGGGTACTGTCGAAGTTGTGGAGCGCAAGGCAGAGGACGGGCGGCGTACGACCATCGTGTTCGACATTGCGGCTGAAATGTGGGCGCAGCCTTATCCCGTTGAATTATATCTGCGATCCGAAGTGGACCTGACCACTGGCGAATTGCGCCTAGAAGAAGGGTCCTGACGGCGCAATGGATACCCGGCTTTTACGACATTACGAAACTGAACTCGCCTTCATGCGCGAGATGGGATCAGAATTCGCGCAGTCCTTTCCGAAAGTCGCGGCGCGGCTTGGTATGGATGGGGTCGAGGTTCTGGACCCCTATGTTGAACGTTTGCTCGAGGGCGTGGCGTTTTTGTCCGCGCGTGTGCAGCTTGAACTGGAACTTCAGTATCCGGCGCTGACCAGTCAGTTGCTGGAAATTATCTATCCACATTTTCTTGGGCCGACTCCGTCCATGATGATCGCGCAACTGGTGCCGGATGTGGACAATGCCGCTGTGGCGGCGGGTCATACAATCCAGCGTGGAACCCATCTGCGGACCCGGCTGCTGGAAGGGACGCAGACGGCGTGTGTGTTTCGGACATCGCAAGACACGACACTGTGGCCGATCGAAATCGCAGAGGCAGAGTATATCGATGGCCGCGGAGAGTTGGTTGCCGCCGGTGTCGTTGATGCAACTACCGATGCCCGTGCGGGTGTGCGATTGCGGGTGCGCCGTGCGGGCGGGTTACCGATAGGCGACCTGCCGTTGGAGAGTTTGACCCTGTTCCTTGGCGGCGAGAGCATAAAGGGCTGGCAGCTTTACGAATTGCTGTGCGCTGACTCGTCCGGCGTTGTGGCCAGATCGACAGACCGCCGTGCCGACTGGACCTTGCCGCTTGAAGTGCCCATCCGGGCGCGCGGTTTCGAACCAGAAGAGGCTCTGCTGCCAACGCCCCGCCGGTCGTTTGACGGCTACCGCCTGTTGCAGGAGTATTTCGCGCTTCCGGAGCGGTTCCATTTCGCAGAGATTGGTGGGCTTGCGCCCGCGCTTGCCAGGGCCGAAGGGTCTGACTTGGACCTTTACATCCTGTTCAGGGATGGGGCGCCGAACCTTGCCTCCGGGATCTCACCGGGTGCATTTCGGCTCCACTGTGTTCCGGCAGTAAACCTGTTTGAGAAACGCTGCGACCGTGTCCATTTGGGCGCGGCAGATCACGAGCATCACGTTGTCGTCGACCGCACCGCGCCGCTTGATTATGAAATCCATTCAATCGGGTCGGTCACGGGCATCAGTAATGACGGCTCGCCCGAACTGCCGTTTCGCGCCTTTTATTCGGCCGATGAATTCACAGCGGCGAGCGGCGGATCGCAAGCCTATTACACGCAGCGGCGGCGCATGCGCCAGCGCACCCAGCGTGAAAAACTGAAAACGTCGCGAACAAATTATCTCGGGTCAGATCTTTACTTGTCGCTGGTTGACCCGAAACAAGCACCTTATTCCGGCGCGCTGACCCAACTCGCTGTCACCGCGACAGTGACCAATCGTGACCTCCCTTTGCTTTTGTCCAGCGGCGACAAGAACCAGTTCTATCTACCCGATGGCGGACCAATCGCCGAAGTGCGGACACCTGTTGCACCAACACGTCCCCGTCCGACGCTGGCGCAGGGGGATACAGCTTGGAAACTTATCAGCCATCTCAGCCTTAACTACCTGTCCATTGCTGACACCACCAACGGCACCGGCGCCGAAGCCTTGCGAGAATTGATCGGGCTGTACGCCCCCGAAGGGGATCGTGTGATTGAACGCCAGCTGGAGGGAATCACCAGCGTAACCAGTCGCCCCATTGTTCGCTGGATGCAGGACGAGGCGCTATCGACCGCTGTTCGCGGTCTCGAAATAACCGTGAACTGTGATGAAGACTTCTTTGAAGGCAGCAGTGCCTATGGTCTTGTGGCGGTTCTTGAACGGTATCTTCGTTTTCACGTCACGATAAACAGTTTTACCGAAACGGTCCTAAAGACCCAACAACGTGGAGAAATCGCCAGATGGCGTCCGGAACCGGGGCTCGGTCGGATAATCTGACGCACTATCAACAGTTCTGTCAGACCCCCGAAGCCTATCATCTGTTTTTTGCCATGCGCGTTCTGGAAGCCCAGTTCGCAGATCGCCCGCGTCTTGGTGAATCGCGCTTACCGCGAGAAGATGCGGTGCGTTTGGGGCAAGAGGCGACGCTGGCATTTCAACACACCACGATCAGCGGATACAAAGTCCCGGAAGGGGCAGAGCCTGGTCGCCTTACAAACCTGTTCTTCGGGTTGTTCGGCCCCCACGGTCCCATGCCGCTGCATCTGACGGAATACGCGCGCGAACGGCATCGCACGTCACATGACAAAACCTTGGTCGCGTTTGCGAACATGCTGACCCATCGGCACATGAGCCTGTTTTACCGTGCGTGGGCGTCAGGGCAGCCGTCGGCAAGTTTTGATCGCGGTTCTGGCGGGGGAATGGAACGGCGTGTGGCCGCATTCACCGGGCATATCGGCAGTGCCATGCGAAACCGGGACGCAATGCCGGATCTTGCCAAGCGGCATTTCGCAGGCCGGCTGTCAAACGGGGCCAAGACGGCCGAAGGGCTGGCTTCGATGTTGTCGGCTTTTTTCGCCGTGCCTGTCCGGCTAGAGCAATTTGTAGGGTCATGGCTTGAACTTGAGCCGAGCGATCGGTGGCAGCTTGGTGCGTGCGCCGGATTGGGGCAGGGCACAGTCCTTGGCAGCCGTGTTCGGACGCGCGGTGCAAAATTCCGCATCCAGATCGGGCCTTTGTCTGGCGAAGAATATGTACGTTTGCTGCCGGGTGGGTCGTCGCTTGCGCGGCTCGCGGCGGTGGTGCGCAATGCAGTGGGCGATGCATTGGATTGGGACGTAAATCTGGTTCTAAAAGCCGCTGATGTACCGTCTGCGCGACTTGGCGCACAGACGCGCCTTGGACAAACAAGTTGGTTGGGAACGCGTCAATCACCGGATGATGCAGCCGACTTGTACCTGACACAACAAGATCATTTCGAAGCAGAAAAGGCCGCGCCCGATGCGGGGCGGCCGTAGGGAGCATGGATCAATGACGGAAATCAGCCGCGTCGCGCTGTTCGGAAAACTCAACCGAACAGGATACCAGGCCGTCGAAGGCGCCACCGTGTTTTGCAAGATGCGCGGCAATCCTTATGTCGAAATCGTGCACTGGATGGCGCAAATTCTGCAGGGGCAAGACAACGACGTGTCGCTGATCATTCGGCACTATGATCTCGACCCCGGTCGGATCGCGGCCGATATGACCAAGGCGCTGGACGCCTTGCCGCGGGGCGCAAGCACCATCACCGATCTGTCCAGCCACCTTGAGACGGCAATGGAAAGGGCCTGGGTCTTTGGGTCGCTGCTGTATTCTTCGAACCAGGTTCGCACAGGCCATCTGGTACTGGGCATGCTCAAAACGCCCAGTCTGAAGAACATCTTTGTCGGCATTTCGCCCGAGTTTGGAAAGATAAAGGTCGATGATCTGGCCGAGAATTTCCACTCTATCACGGATGGATCGGCCGAAGATGGGCTTGGCCCGCAAGACGGCTCGACGACCGGTGGCGGTGCGTCGCCGGGCGAGGCGTCGAATGCGATGCCGGGTCAACAAGGCAAGCAGGAGGCGTTGGAGCAGTTCTGCACCGATCTGACGCAGCAGGCGCGCGACGGCAAGATCGACCCCATCGTGGGCCGTGACGAAGAAATCCGCCAGATTGTCGATGTCCTCATGCGGCGCAGGCAGAACAACCCGATCCTGACCGGGGAGGCCGGTGTCGGTAAAACAGCGGTTGTCGAAGGGTTTGCATTGCGCATTGCACGTGGTGATGTGCCACCGGCACTGCACGAAGCGCGCTTGCTGGCGCTGGACGTAGGTTTGCTTCAGGCGGGTGCGTCCATGAAAGGCGAATTCGAAAACCGCCTGCGCAACGTGATCGATGAAGTTCAAGCGAGCACGGTTCCGATCATCATGTTCATCGACGAAACTCATACGCTTGTCGGGGCAGGGGGGGCGGCTGGCACTGGCGATGCTGCGAACCTTTTGAAGCCGGCGCTGGCGCGTGGCACGTTGCGCACCATCGGGGCGACAACCTTTGCGGAATTCAAAAAGCATATTGAAAAAGACCCGGCACTGACCCGTCGTTTTCAGGTTGTGCAGGTGGACGAGCCCGATGTCCCCAAGGCGATCATGATGATGCGCGGCATCGCGTCGATGTTGGAAAACCACCATAAAGTGCAGGTGCTGGACGAAGGTATCGAAGCGGCCGTGCAACTGAGTGCGCGCTACATCCCTGCCCGGCAACTTCCTGACAAATCGGTTAGTGTGTTGGACACGGCCTGTGCGCGCGTTTCGATCAGTCAACATGCTGTCCCGGCTGAAGTGGATGACAGTCGTAAGCGGATTGACGCCTTGACCACGGAACTGGACATCATCGCCCGAGATGAAAGCGCCGGATATGACGTAGACGCGCGGCGTGAGACGATCACCGAATTAAAGGTCGCTGAAGAAGCGCGACTGGAAGGGCTCAATGCGCGTTGGGAGGCGGAAAAGGCGGTTGTCCAAGCCATCTTGGACCTGCGGGCAAAACTGCGTGCAGCAGGCGCACCCGTTGACAACATCGACGACGATGCTGGAACAGAACCGGCCGAAGGCGCGGAACATGTTGATACAGCGGCCCTGCTGGATGAATTGCGCGCCAAGAATGGTGAGCTGACCGAGCTGCAGGGTGAGAACCCGCTGATCCTGCCGATCGTCGATGCGCAAGCGGTTGCGAGCGTCATCGGGGATTGGACCGGCATTCCGGTCGGGCGTATGTTGCGCGACGAAATCGCGACGGTTCTCGATCTTGAAACGCATTTGGCCAAACGGGTCATCGGCCAAGATCATGCCATGAAGATGATCGCCAAACGGATTCAGACCAATCGCGCGGGGCTTGATAATCCGGACAAGCCAGTGGGTGTGTTTATGCTGGCTGGAACGTCTGGCGTCGGTAAGACAGAAACCGCGCTGGCCTTGGCAGAGGTGCTGTATGGCGGCGAACAGAACGTCATCACGATCAACATGTCCGAATATCAAGAGGCGCACACCGTCTCTAGCTTGAAAGGCGCCCCTCCCGGCTATGTCGGCTATGGCGAAGGCGGCGTTCTGACCGAAGCCGTGCGCCGCAAGCCCTATTCCGTCGTGTTGCTCGACGAAGTGGAAAAAGCGCACCCAGATGTGCACGAGGTCTTTTTTCAAGTGTTCGATAAGGGCGTCATGGAAGATGGCGAGGGCCGCCGGATCGATTTCCGCAATACGCTGATCTTGCTGACGTCGAATGCCGGGTCTGACATGATAATGGATATGTGCGCCGATCCGGATCTGATGCCCGAACCCGAAGGAATCGCAAAGGCACTGCGCGACCCGCTGCTCAAGATCTTCCCGGCGGCCCTTCTCGGGCGTTTGGTCACGATCCCCTACTATCCGCTATCGCCGGACATGATTGGCGAAATTACCAAGCTGCAGCTCAACCGCATCAAGAAGCGGGTCGAAGGCGCGCATAAAGTGCCGTTCACCTATACACAGGGTGTTGTCGACACCATCGTATCACGCTGTCAGGAACTGGAATCTGGTGGACGGATGATTGACGCGATTGTCACCAATACCATGCTGCCCGACATCTCGGCGGAATTCCTGAAGCGCATGATGGAAGGTGAGACAGTGGAGCGTGTGGAAATTGATGTGTCGGACGGCGAATTCATCTATAAGTTCAATTGAGTGCGCCAAAACCGGGCAAACCGGGGCGCCGCAAGTGGGGGGATCATCCTTTTGGGTTCCCTCGCGACTGCGGTAGACTAGCGCCGGGCGTCCGGACAACAGGAAAGTGGCATGGCTGACAGCAAGGTTGATCCCAAGAAGTATCCCATCCGTTTGGAAGGCAGCTATACGGGCGACGAGTTGTTCCTGATCGGTGCAGTCGTCGAAGAGGGACTAAGCACGCTCACGCGCACGATGGTCGAATTCGTGTGCGTAAACCGTGCACTTGACCTAGAGGCTGTTCTTGGAACCAAGATGCGCGTCGTCATGGACAATGGGAGTGGCGTCACGCGCAAGTTCCCGGGAACTTGCGTTGCCCTTGAATACTTGGGGTCAGAAAGCGGGCCGGCACATTTTTCAGCTGAAATTCGGCCTTGGCTATGGTTTCTGACGCGGACCAAGGAATGCCGGATATTTCAGGAACAAAATGTTCCCGACATTATTCAAAAGATCCTTGGTGACTATGGGTTCTCCAGCGATCTCGACTTGCGGCTTTCGTCCAACTACGATGTTCGCGATTATGTGGTTCAATATCGCGAAACGGATTACGATTTCATCTGCCGCCTGATGGAGGAAGAAGGGATCTATTTCTACTTCACTGTCGAAGGGGATCGCGAGAAACTGGTTCTCGCTGATGATGTGGGTGCGCATGATCCGGTGCCGGGTGAAACCACCATTGAATTTCAACCTCGCTCTGCGTCGCAATTCCGGTCACGTGACATAATTTTTGACTGGAAAAGCTCAGAACGTGTGACAAGCGGCAAAGTTACGCTGAATGATTTCAATTTTGAAAATCCGAAGGGTGATCTGCTGTCGTCCAATGCGATTCCAAAGGGCGCGCACTCCTACAAAGACAAGGAAGTCTATGACTATCCGGGACACCACCGCACAAGCGCGGTCGGTGACAAGCGGGCTCGGGTCCGCATGGAAGCCGAGGCGATCCGCCATAAGACGACCACGGGTATGGCCAATGCCACTAATCTAGGTGTCGGCTCGATCTTCTCGCTCTCCGAACACCCGCGAAAGTCAGACAATAGCAGTCACATGGTAACGCGGGCGCTGCATAAATTGCAGCTCGTGGGTTCGGACCTTGCACCGCCCAGTATTCGCGGTGAATTGCACGCTGCGTTTGCTGAATTTGCGGCAAGCGATGATCCTTATGAAGTGGCCTTCGCCACGATTCCCTCGGCAGACCAATATCGTGCGCCGCTGGTCACACCTTGGCCAGAAATAGCAGGTGTGCATACGGCCATTGTCGTTGGCCCGGAAGGCGACGAGATTTATACCGATGAGTACGGCCGCATCAAAGTTCAGTTCCATTGGGACCGGCTGGGCAAAAACGACGAAAAATCGTCGTGCTGGGTACGGACCATGATGCCTTGGACCGGCAAAGCCTGGGGGATGATCGCCGTTCCCCGCATTGGTCAGGAAGTGGTGATCCATTTCGAAGAAGGCGACCCTGACCGCCCGATGGCGATCGGCATGCTTTACAATGCGGAAATGATGCCGCCTTACTCTTTGCCTGCAAACATGACCCAATCTGGTCTGAAGACGAATTCGTCCAAAAAGGGAAATGGATTCCACGAACTGATGTTCGAGGACAAGAAAGACAGCGAACTTGTCCGCTTCCAATCCGAACGCGACTACAAACAGATTGTGAAGAACGACGCGTCCATCACTGTTGGGTTGGAACATAAAGACAAGGGTGACATGGACCTGACCATCCACCGCCACCTGACCGAAACGCTGGATACCGGGGATCACACTTTCAAGATCGCCAAGGGCAGCCAGAAGATTGATATCAAGAAGGACAAGACTGAAACGATCGAGGGCAAAAGCACGCTGACCGTGACGGGAAATGTCACCGAGACCGTAAAGTCGGGCAATGTGGCGCGCACAGTCAACACCGGGAATGTCACCGAGACGATCAAGACAGGTAATGCCACCCGGACCCTCAACACGGGCAATGTGACCGAGACCCTGAAACTCGGGAACTATTCCCTCGATGCTAAAGTGGGCAAGATCGACGAAAAGGCCCTGCAGGGGATCACGCTGACTTGCGGCGGGTCATCGATCAAGATTGATCCATCCGGGGTTACAATAAAGGGTCCCATGGTCAAGATTGAAGCTGACGCAATGCTTCAGATGAAGGGGTCGATGACACAAGTTCAGGCCCAGTTGCTGATCCTTAAGGGCAGCCTCACGATGATCAACTAAGGCAGATTTATGATGAGCCGTTATGAAGGCCTGAAAAAGATCCCAAGGGAACCCGCGCTGCGGCAACTCGCGCTGTCCAACATGAAGCTCGATACGGCCCTGACCTCGCCGGCTTCGGCGCCGATCGAACAGGTTTTGGCGGAACTTGAAAGGGCAGATGCCTATCTTGATATGCTGCGGGTTCTGGCTGCGGCTCTTCCAGCGCGCGAACGCGTTTGGTGGGGTTGTCTGGCCGCCGAAGATTTGCTCGGCGATCCGAAGACGCCGCCGCCCTCTCTTGCAGCTGCGCAGGCATGGGTTTTCAAACCTAGCGATGCCGCACGCGAAAAAGCCCGGCAGGCCGTGGAATTGGCCGATTCTGATGACGACACCACGCTGTGCGCGACGGCTGTTGCCATGTGCGACGGAAAGCTTGGTTCGGGCGATTTGGCACAATACGATGCGCCGGCCGGGGCTGCGGCAATGGCGATCCTTGGTATGAACTTGCTTTCGCTGGGCACCGCAGAGGCAGAGGCCTTTGATGCCCACAAGACCATTTTGATTGAGCGCGCTTTGGACATTGCCCGCGGCGGCAACGGTCGGCAAGTGGAAGCCATTCCAAGTTCAACGCCTGAAGCTGTAACCGAAGGTGATGCGCCATGATGCCCTGTGCCCGGATCACGGATATGCACGTCTGCCCAATGGTCACCGGGGTCGTCCCTCATGTTGGCGGACCAATCGCGCCGCCGGGGGTGCCGACAGTTTTGGTCTGCTCGCTTCCTGCTGCCCCGCTGGGCAACATGGCCGTCTGCGTTGGTCCCCCTGATGCGATTGTCAAAGGGTCGGCCACAGTTTTAACAGGCGGTCGCCCTCAGGCACGAATGCTCGATAATTGCGCGCATGGCGGTATGGTTGTTCTTGGGGCACCAACAGTTCTGGTGGGTGGATAATCAGCATGGCGGTAACGGTGCATTTCCAGTCAACCGGTACGGTGCCCGGGGATGGGCGACCTGTCACGATGATCGGGGACGCGATGACCATAGGGCGAAGCGCAGACAATGATCTGATGCTTCCCGATCCCAGCAAGGGCATATCAAAGCGCCATTGTGCCATTGAGATCAATCACGGCATCCCGGTTGCAATTGATCTGTCCACGAACGGAACGTTTCTGAACTATGGCAAAGCGCCCATCGGCGAAGTGTCGGCGCCGTTGAATGATGGGGACGTTCTGACCATCGGGTCATATGAGCTTTTGATTGAGATCACAGAGGCAAAAACGGCCGTTGATCCACACGCCGTTCCCCTAGCGGATACGCCGCCTGCAGGCGCACTTTCAGATATTCTTGGTGGGTCGGATGATGGGGGCGATTTCCTGGATGACCTGCTGGGTGAAGGCGCGCCCGTAACCGGCCCGTCCAGCGTTCAGCGAAAAGATGATTTTGACGAAGATGGGTTGCTGCCACCGCTGGGTGATGACGAAGACGATCTTCTTGGGCCAGTGCCTGAACCGCAGGCTGGTCTTGGGGCCAGTCAAGGCAATCATTCGGCTTCGGCGGAAGATCACTTCCGCCCGTCTACGATTTCGCACAGCGTGATCCCCGACGAATGGAACCCGGACGATCTGCTTGGTGATGAGCCGTTGACGCCGCCTGGCGATATCGTGATTCCGGACGACCCGTTTGCGGAGTCTGAGGATGAAGCCGACCTCGCGTCGCCGGTGGCGGACAAAGGCATAGACGATCCAGAAGAGCCGACGGTGACACCGGTTCAATCAACCGCTCAGCCATCGCCTCGGCCCATGGCCCAACCGGAACCAACGACCCCATCGCAATCTGGAACAGATGTTGCCGCCCGCGCGTTCCTGAAGACGGCTGGCGGAGAGGGGCTTAACCTGTCGGACGAGGATCTGATCCCCACGCTTTCGCGTATGGGGCACGTCATGCGCATTCTTGTGAAGGGACTGCGCGAGGTCCTTATGACCCGAACCTCGATCAAATCGGAATTCCGCATTCAGCAAACGGTCATCGGGTCCGGTGGTAACAATCCGCTGAAGTTTTCTGTCAGCCCCGAACAGGCTCTTGAAGCGATGATCAAGCCGCCTGCGACTGGCTACCTTGACCCCGTTGATGCCGCTGAGCAGGCCCTTAAGGACATCAAGGCCCACGAGATCGCCATGATGACCGGGATGGAAGCCGCCTTGAAAGATGTGCTGCGGCAACTTTCGCCGGACGAATTGGAAAAGCAGATGCAAACCAGCGGCGGGCTTGGCGGGCTGCTGAAAGGCCGTAAAGCCCGCTATTGGGAAGTCTACGAAAAGATGTACGCGGAAATCTCGGACCGCGCCGAGAATGAATTCCACGAGATGTTCAGCCGCGAATTCGCCCGTGCCTATCAGGCCCAACTTGAAAGACTGAAGTGATGACAGCGATCCGAAACGAGGGCGTGTAATGTCTTGGGAAAGCAAGGTTCTGTGGACCGAAGGCATGTTCCTGCAGCCGCACCATTTTCAGCAATCAGACCGGTATCACGAGGCGCTTGTCGCCGGTGTGGCGACCCGCATCGCGCCGTATGCCTGGGGGGTGTCGACCTTGGAGATCGATACTGAATTGCTCAAGGTTGGGCAGTTCAACCTTCGGTCGTGTTCGGGGCTGACGCCGGATGGCGCGGTCTTTCGGGTGCCTGGATTTGACGATCATCCGCCGGCCTTGGATGTCCCATCAAACATCAAGGATTGTGTTGTGTACCTGACTGTTCCGCAACGCCGTCAAGGTGCGCTGGATGTGGACATGACCGGCACAGAACTATCCGCCGCGCGGTTGCGGTCTGGCGAAATCGATATTCCCGACAGCACCGGGCGCGGGCGGAAAGAAACCCGTCTGGCGATTGGCAAAATGCGCCTTCAATTCGCGTTGGAAGTGGATGATCTGGCTGACAAACTCGCCATCCCCATCGCACGAATTATCGAAGTGAAGGCCGACCAGGAAGTTGTGCTTGATGGATCATTCATTCCTTCCTGCCTTGATGTGAGTGCCGCGCAACCGCTTAAGAACTTTCTTGAAGAACTCAAAGGCCTGTTGGCGCATCGCATGAATGCTCTGGCTGGCCGACTTACTGCGGGCGCTGGGGCCAAAGGAACAGCGGAAATTCAAGATTTGCTGCTGCTTATGACCATCAATCGTACGTTGCCAAAGCTGCGGCAAATGTCCGAGCAGGACAATTTGCACCCGCTGACGTTGTTTCGCGACTGCGTTTCGCTCGCCGGTGAACTGGCAAGCCTGTTGTCCCATGAGAAACGCCCGAACGAATACCCTGCCTATCAGCACCATAAGTTGACGCAGTGCTTTCTTCCGGTGATCCGGGACTTGCGCACCTATCTCTCGGCAGTTCTGGAACAAACAGCAGTCGCCATTCCGATCGAAGAGCGAAAATTTGGCATTTGGGCGGGTCGTTTGGCAGACCGCAAGCTGATCGGGACATCGAGCTTTGTTTTGGCAGTGACCGCTGACATCCCTGCCGAACGTGTGCGTCGGCATTTCGCAGGTCAGGCCAAGATCGGGCCAGTCGAAGAAATCAGGCAGCTTGTAAATTCTGCCTTACCGGGGATCGGTGTGACGGCCTTGCCAGTCGCGCCGCGCCAGATTCCCTATAATTCCGGGGTCGTCTATTTCGAACTGGATGGCGCCAGCCCTTATTGGGGTAAAATGACGACATCAGGTGGGATCGCCGTGCATGTCTCGGGTGAATATCCCGGTCTGAACCTTGAACTCTGGGCGATCCGCCAAAGCTGAAAGAGGGCCACGGTCCATGTCGAACGAAGATCCGTTTGCCGAACC
>NZ_SMZO01000049.1 GCF_004358675.1 Meridianimarinicoccus aquatilis
CCCCACCGCCCCGTCAAATCGCGCCCACATGGATCCGCAAAACCGAGCGATTTTACAGAAGCTTTATAAAAGAGACACAAAATAGTCGGCGCATCGGCGTACCCGCTTCACGAAACGAACGGGGACCGGATGCTGACCTTTGACCAACTGACAAAGCGTTTTCGCGGCACTACAGCCGTCGATCAGGTGAGCATTTGCTGTCCCAAGCCGGCCATGATCGGCATCATCGGGGCGTCCGGCGCGGGAAAATCTACGTTGCTGCGGATGATCAACCGGCTCTCCGATGCCAGCGGTGGGCGCATCGTGTTCGATGGTCAGGATGTGACCGGTTTGCAGGGCCGTGCCAAGCGGCAGTGGCAGTCGCAATGCGCGATGATTTTCCAGCAATTCAACCTCGTGCCGCGCATGGATGTGGTGAGCAACGTGCTGCACGGGACACTGAACCGCCGCTCGACCCTTGCCACGATGTTCAACCTCTATCCCCAAGCGGACATTCACCGGGCCATCGACATTCTTGATCGCCTTGGCATTGCCGCACAGGCCCCGAAGCGGGCAGAGGCCTTGTCGGGTGGCCAGCAACAGCGCGTCGCCATCGCCCGCGCCTTGATGCAGGATCCGCGGATCATCCTTGCCGATGAACCCATTGCAAGCCTCGACCCGATGAACGCGCAAATCGTTATGGATGCGCTGCGCCGTATTCATGACGAAGACGGGCGCATGGTAATCGCCAATTTACATACGCTTGATACCGCACGGCGCTATTGCGACCGGGTGATCGGCATGCGGCAGGGCCGCGTTGTGTTTGATGGCACGCCGGATCAACTGACCACCGGTGTCGCCCGCGATATCTATGGCGCGGATGCAGGATTTTCCGAGGCCGCGACGTCGACCTCTATCGATGCGCTGGACCGAACCAATGCGGCCGCTCTGGTATGCGACGCGAAGGCCGCGCTCTGACCCCAACAATCACCTTTCGCTTCGGTCATTTGGCCGACAGTCCAACTTGGAGAGAGACCATGAAACCAATCTTTGCAGCCGTTTTGGCCACCACCGCGCTGACCGCCCCGGCAATGGCACAAGAGATCACAGAATTCCGCATCGGCATTTTGGGCGGCGAGAACGCGCAAGACCGCATGACCTCGAACGAATGCGTCCGGGTCAAGGCCGAAGCCGTGTTGGGTGTGCCCACAAAACTGTTTACGCCCGCGGATTACGATGGCGTCATTCAGGCCCTTCTTGGCGGCACAATCGACATGGCATGGTTGGGCGCATCCGCCTATGCCAAGACCTTCCTGACCAATCCCGACGCGGTTGAGCCTGTGCTGGTCAAAGTCAACACCGATGGGTCTTATGGCTATCACTCAGTGGGTTTTGCCCGCGTCGATAGCGGCATCACGTCTTTGGCCGACATGGAAGGCAAAGTGTTCGGCTTTGGTGATCCGAATTCGACATCCGGCTACCTTATCCCGTCGATTGAAATTCCAAAGGCAACCGGCGCATCCATGGAACCGGGCGAGTTCTTTGGTGATGTCACTTTTACCGGCGGGCATGAGCAAACCATCGTCGCGGTTGCGAATGGGGATGTGGACGCAGGCGTCACATGGGCCGACGGCCTTGGCGAGTGGGAAGATGGATACAATTCGGGCGCGCTGCGCAAGGCATCCGATGCGGGTCTCGTTGACATGAACGAGTTGGTCGAAATCTGGAAATCCAATCCGATCCCGGAAGGCCCGATCGTTCTGCGCAAAGATCTGCCCGAGCGGGTCAAAGTTGACATGACCGCCTTGCTGGCCTCGCTTTCATCCATGGATCCTGATTGCGCCTATGGCTTTTTGCAGGGCGACGCCCTTGGCGTGATGCCCATCAATCACGACGCCTATTTGTCGATCATTGACGCACGTAAATCCAAGATGTGATCTGACGTATCGTGCTTGGCCGGTCCAAATGGGCCGGCCTTTTTCCGTTTCAGGAGACACCGCGACCATGGCCGACCTTTCGATGGGTGCCACCCAAAGTATCGACGACATTCGCGGCGCTTATTTGGCAATGACCCGCACCAAAAGGCTTTATGGTGCGATCATGCTGATCGTCTTTGTGGCACTGATGACATCAGGTTTCATACTAGCCGATGCGCGCAATGCCGGCGGGTTCTGGAACGGTATTTTCCACATCTTCCAGTTTCCAGGCGAAGTTCTGGCAGAAGCGCGCGAGAAGGCCGCGAACCTGCCAGGGCTGATGGTGAAGTTCTTTCCCTCACTCATTGAAACACTGAACATTGCGGCCGCGTCGACCCTGATCGGCGCTCTTTTTGCCATCGCTTTGTCGTTGCTGGCCACCCGTAGTTTGGCGAAGTTTCCATGGCTCATCACACCAATCCGCCGGGTGATGGATGCGATGCGGGCCATCCCGGAAATCGTGATCGCCTTAGTCCTGATTTTCATCCTTGGCGGCGGGCCCGTGGCGGCCATGATCGCGATAAGCTTCCACACGGTTGGCGCGTTGGGAAAGCTGTTCTCCGAAGTGAATGAAAATGCCAGTTTGCAGCCTGTCGAAGGTCTGGCCTCTGTCGGGGCATCGTGGACACAACGCATGTGGCTTGGCGTGCTGCCGCAGGTTGCGCCCAACTATGTCAGCTACGCGCTGCTTCGGTTCGAAATCAACATCCGCGCCTCGGCGATCCTTGGCTTCGTGGGGTCGGGGGGGATCGGATATGACTTGAAAACCGCGTTCAGCTGGGGTCAGGGGCGATATGACGAAGTCGCCGCGATCTTCCTGCTTTTGTTTCTTACTATCGTGTTTTTCGACCAAGTGTCTGCCTATTATCGCAACAAACTTGTGGGAAGGGTCTGAGCATGGCCATGTTGGACGCCACCGAAGCACCGCTTGACGATCTGCGCCGCGCGGCCGACGCAGCCTTTGCACGCAAACGCCTGATCGGGTTCGCGGCACCGTTGGCCGTGCTAGTTTATTTCGCGTATATTTTTGTGGCGTTCAACATTCTCGAGTTGGCGGAGCGGGCGCGCATGGACAACGCGGCGGTGCTTGTCTCTGACGCATACAGCTACAAAACCCACGTCACTCACAACAACCGTACCGGCGGGCTGACCATCGCTGTCGAAGGCGAGAAAAAGGGCACCTATCCAGAGAACATGGTCCCGGATTTCGTGACCAAAACCGGCGATGATGCGGCGCAAATTACCCTGTCGAAAGGGTACACTGCGCAAATAGATGGGTCGAGCCTGTGGCTTGACGTTCCTGGTCGCGGGACGATCCACGTCGCGGTTGAGGGTCGGAATATCATTCTTGATGCCCCTGCAACGATTCCGCCAAATTGGATAAGCGCCAGCAAGGCGCGCGTCGACATCACGACACCGGGGGGGCGCGCCATCGTCACACGTGCCCGCACCGAGGTCTTTCACTACGCGTTTGGTTGGGAATTGTTCTGGTTCACTCTCGACAGCCCGTTCTATGGCAAAAGCCTTGGCGAATTGGTCAGCCTCGCCATGCACGGCCCGCCGCTGGTCCAGGGCAAAGGCAATCTGTCGGCGATGGTGTCGGATGTTTGGAACAACGAGATGTGGCGTCACAAAGATGTCATGTGGGCCATCTTTGAAACGATCCTCATGGCATTCCTTGGCACGATGGGGGCGGCATTGGTGGCCCTGCCGCTGGCATTCATTGCGGCGCGAAATTTCAACCGCCTTGCCCCCGTCCGCTTCGCGGTTCGCCGTGTTTTCGACTTCGTGCGCGGTGTGGACGGACTGATCTGGACGATCATTCTAAGCCGCGCATTTGGGCCCGGCCCGCTCACCGGTGCGCTGGCTATTCTGCTCACTGACACGGGCAGTTTCGGCAAGATGTTCAGTGAAGCTTTGGAAAATGTTGACAACAAACAGATCGAAGGCATCCAAAGCACTGGGGCGACACCGTTGCAACGCTACCGGTTTGGGGTAATTCCGCAGATTACGCCGGTCTTTCTAAGCCAGATATTGTACTATCTGGAAAGTAACACGCGCAGCGCCACGGTGATCGGCGCAATCACGGGCGGGGGCATCGGATTGCTACTGACACAGGCGATCATCACCCAGAAGGATTGGGAAGAGGTCAGCTATTATATTGTGCTTATCATCGTGATGGTTATGGTCATGGATTGGGTGTCTGGAATATTGCGGCGGCGGCTGATTTCCGGTGGAAACGACACCTGATACGTCAGGCCGCCGACGGAGCATGGGTTCAATGGCAGGCGCGGCATGGCACGACTGACAGAAGGGGCGCCCTATGTGCACCCCGATTGCGAGATAACCGATACCGAGTTCGGACGCTTCGTTGAAATTGGGCGAGGCAGCCGGGTCGCGCACAGCACCATCGGCGATTATTCATACTGTGACCGCTATTCAGACATCGCAAACGCCGAGATTTTGAAGTTCTCCAACATCGCCAGTTTCACCCGGATCGGCGCCACGGATCATCCGATGGACAAGGCGAGCCTTCATCATTTCCACTATCGGTCCAATGACTATTGGGACGATGCCGCCCCGGATGAGGCGTGGCTGGCGCACCGTCGCACACGGCGCGCGGTGATCGGGCATGACACGTGGATCGGGCATGGCGCGATGATCAAGCCAGAGGTGACGCTTGGCCATGGGTCGGTGGTCGCGTCCGGGGCAATTGTGACGCGCGATGTGGATCCCTACACGGTGGTTGCGGGCTTGCCCGCGAAACCGGTACGCGCGCGATATGCGCCGGGGATCGCCGACCGGATGATGGCGCTGGCATGGTGGGATTGGTCCCATGACCGGTTGCGCGCCACCCTTGAGGATTTTCGCGCACTCAGTGCCGAAGAGTTTCTTGAACGTTATGAATGAAAAAGGGGCCGCCCGCGAAGGCAGCCCACAAACTTTGTGTCTCTGGTTTAACCCTTGCGCCGCGCGCGCGCCGCACCCAATGCCGCCAGACCACCGCCAAGCAAAACGAAGCCCGCCGGAAGCGGCACTGGCGCGGTAAGCTCTGCCGCTGCATAGGTCGTGCCGCCCAGCCCCGTCAGACGATCTGCACCGAAGGTGAAGAATTCGAAGTCTTTGAAATTCAGAACCTGCGCCATGCCGCTGTCTTCAAAGGTCAAGCTCAGGATGTCGGCGATCAGCGTTGATGCGGTCAGATCAGACTTGCTCGCCGAGAAAATCACGGTGTCCGTGTCTGCGCCGCCATCGAACAGATCGTTAAGGACGGCGTCGTAAATCATCCCGCCATCCGCTGTGTTCAAAAATGCCAACGTGTCCTCACCAGTGCCAAGGTTGGTTTTGCCGACGATCTGCACAGGGGCGCCTGATCCAAGATTGTAGTCAGCCGTCGATTGGAACGTCAGATCGTCGAAGATCGCTACCTGATCATCACTTGCGCCAAGGTCCATCGCGATGCCGCCGCTGCCGATGATCACACCGTCCGTGCGCACAATCTGAGTCTGGACATTCGCGGGGTCCGCGCCGCCCAGTTCCACCTGAATGCCGATCCCGCCCGCGATTGTGCCGCTGTTGATGATCGTGCTGACCAGAACGCTGCTGGCGTCAAAATCGATCCCGGCGGATGACGAGGCCGCAGTCGAGATGCTGCCTGTGGCCGTGTTGACCACTGTGCCGCTGTCCATATCGACCCCGTCGCCATCGGTGCCGGTGCTTTGAATGGTGCCGCTGTTGGTAATGCTCGCTGCCTCGCCGATTTGGATGGCATCCTCAACAGCGGTGATGCTGGCCCCGATGTCATTGGTGACTGTCGCGTTGTCGCCGGCTTCCATGCCTTCGTCCCCGGAAATCAGGGTCCCCGAGTTGAGAAACGTGGCGTTGGCGCCATTGCCCAGCCGAATACCGTCGTTGCTGGGTGCATTGATGAGGCCGGTGTTTATGACGGTCACATCGTCTTCGTCGTCGGCGTTCACGCCCCGCGCATTCGCGTTGATCGTGCCGTTGTTCGTGACGGTCAGTCCCGACCCATTATCGCCGCTGTCAACGCCGTCGCCATCCGCGGTCAACGTCCCGTTGTTCTCGACGACAGTGTCATTGCCGCGCACCCGCAGGGCGTCACCGCTATTGTTTTCGACCTCGGCGCCGAGATCGATTGTGACGCTGACATCGTCATCATTGTCAGCCAGCCCGCCGGTTTGAAGCCCTGTGCAAGTATACGTCCCGCTGGGAGACTCGACACAGGCTGCATGCGCAGCGGTCGATGACAAAAGGGCGGCGAGTGAAACGGCAGGGGCTAAAAGCAGGATCGGGCGCATGAGCAACCTCCAAAGGAACAAGTCACGGCCTGTTAAGCTTTGAGGGAAATTGGGGTCAATAATATTGCGCGAATAAAGCTCTTTACGCACTAAAATTTCACAAAACTGTTACAGAGATCTAATTTCTCTGATCATCCCCCAAAACCAGCGTCACACGGTCTCCTGCAAACCAAGTGGTCCCAAATTCCACCGGGATGTTCTGCGGATCGATGCTGATGCTAACCGATCGCAGGACCGGCGCCCCTTCGGCGATATTGAGATGCCGCGCTTGCACGGCTTTGGCTGACTTCGCCGTCAAGCGGGTTGAGGTCCGGGTATAGTCGTCAACACCGCAGTTCGCCAAGGCGCGGGTCACTGACGGATCAGCGTTCAGAAAGCGTGGCAGGCCCGGAAGCCGCGCCTCAGGATAGACGCTACGAAAAAGCCCAATCGGCTTGTCATCCGCAAGTAAAAGCCCCTCGCACACATGAACCAAAGCGCCTTGGTCCAGTTTCAATGCGGTCGCTTCATCGCTGTCTGCGGCGCGGGTGATAAGTGACAGGATGCGTTTTTCCCCTTCGCGTCCACTGGCGGCAAGGTTCTGGTGGAACCGGACACGCTTACCCAGCGGATAATCGGTGGGTGTTTCGGCCACAAACACGCCGGCGCCGCGCCGGGCCAAAACAAGCCCAGCATCTGCCAGATGTGACAAAGCCCGGCGCACTGTGTGCCGGTTGACGTCAAACCGCGCGGCGAGCTGCGCTTCCGTGGGCAGTTTATCGCCGGGCCCGTAATGGCCTGCCGCAAGATCGGCGATCAGAGCATCAGCAATGGATTTCCAGATCAGCGTTCGGGGCATACGTCACCAAATCTTCACAATGGGCAGGGTTGTTTGCTTACGGGTTGATGTTTAGTGATTTGTCTAGTTGTATAGATGCGAGATAGACAGGGCAAGGCGCTCCAATGTTTGATGTAAGCACACGGCAAGGCTGGATGGGGCTGCTGGCCCGCGCACCGTCCAACCGGGTATCGCATCTTTGGGCGAACTTTGGCCCGGTGCCGGCACATGAAACTCTCCGCAGTCCGGAAATCGGGGCGGTCATGGTGCGCGGCCGGGCCGGGGCCACCGGTGCGCCCTTCAATCTGGGCGAAATGACGGTCACACGGTGCACGGTTTCGCTTGCCTGTGGAACGATCGGGCATGGCTACGTGCAAGGACGCAACAAGGCGCATGCAGAAACGGCGGCGCTTATTGATGCGCTGATGCAGACAAACCGCCAAAGCGATCTTCGCAAGGTCATTCTGGAACCGCTTGCAGCCGAGATGGAGGATGCTCGTACGACACGCGCAGCGAAAGCTGCGGCCACCAAGGTTGAATTCTTTACATTGGTACGAGGCGAAGACTGATGGGACACGCAGCACTTTCAGGGGGGTTCAGGGATGCCCCGATCCAGGCCGCGCACGTCTTTCGCGCAGCAATGACAGCCACGGCCCAACCGGGCACCATTTTGCCTGTGCGCGGCGCAACACCGCCTGCGCCCCTCTCGGTTGCTGCCGGTGCGCTGTTGCTGACGCTTTGCGACGGGGACACCCCCGTTCATTTGGCGGGCAAGTTGGATGACCCAAGCCTTCGGGATTGGCTCACCTTTCACACCGGTGCGCCCCTCTGCGATCCGCAAGAAAGCGCATTTGCGATAGGCGAATGGGAAGACCTTGCGCCTTTGAACCGGTTTTCGATTGGCACACCCGAGTATCCGGACCGCGCCGCGACGTTGATTGTCGAGCTCGACAAACTTGAGGCCACTGGCGCGACACTGCGAGGCCCCGGCATCCAGAACGAGGCCAAACTATCACTGCCGGACATCACGGCATTTCAGGACAACGCAGCGCGCTTTCCTCTTGGGTGTGATTTCTTTTTCACCTGCGGCAACCGACTTGCGGCCCTGCCGCGCAGCACGAAGGTAACGCGCTGATGTATGTCGCGGTAAAGGGCGGTGCCCGCGCCATCGACAACGCGCACGCATGGCTGGCGGAAGAACGGCGGGGCGACCGAACCGTGCCAGAGATGACGGTTGCGCAGATCCGCGAGCAGATGGGGCTGGCTGTCAACAGGGTGATGGCCGAGGGGTCACTTTATGATCCGGACCTTGCAGCCCTTGCCATCAAGCAGGCGCGCGGGGATCTTATCGAAGCGATTTTCCTGATCCGCGCCTATCGCACAACGTTGCCGCGCTTTGGCGGGGCGCAACCCATCGACACCGGAAACATGGCCTGTGACAGACGCATTTCGGCGACGTTCAAGGATGTGCCGGGTGGTCAGGTGCTGGGGCCGACATTCGACTACACCCACCGACTGTTGGACTTCATGCTCGCAGCTGACGGCGATGTGCCCGAGGCGGCAATGGGCGACCCGGCGGGCGACCCTGTCCCCCATGTGACCGAGTTTCTGAACAGCGAAGGTTTGATCCAGCCAGAGCCGGAAAGCGACGCAGTGCCGCGCGATCTGACGCGCGAGCCGCTGGAATTGCCCGCTGACCGCGCTTTACGGCTGCAATCACTGGCCCGCGCGGATGAAGGGTTCTTGCTGGGCCTCGCGTATTCGACCCAGCGGGGATATGCCCGAAATCATGCCTTTGTGGGTGAGTTGCGCATCGGCTCGGTTGCGGTGGAAATGGACATTCCGGACCTTGGCTTTGCCATTGAAATTGGCGAAATCACCGTGACCGAATGCGAAACCGTCAATCAATTTACCGGCAGCAAGACCGAGCCGCCCCAGTTCACCCGAGGGTATGGGTTGGTTTTTGGCCAGACCGAACGCAAAGCGATTGCCATGGCATTGGTGGACCGCGCCATGCGGTGGGAAGAATTGGGCGAAGAGAATGTCGGCGCGCCGGCTCAAGACACCGAGTTTGTTCTCAGCCATTGCGATAACATTCAGGCCACGGGGTTTCTTGAGCACATAAAATTGCCCCACTACGTCGATTTCCAATCCGAATTGGAACTGATCAGGAAGTTGCGTGCACAAGCCAAGGCCGCCGGCCAAGAGGACGCGACATGACGGCTGATCAGTACAATTTTGCGTATCTCGACGAGCAGACAAAACGCATGATCCGGCGCGCGATCCTGAAAGGGCTTGCGGTGCCTGGGTATCAGGTTCCGTTTGCGAGCCGCGAGATGCCCATGCCCTATGGCTGGGGGACGGGCGGGGTTCAGGTAACGGCCGCGACGTTGGTGCCTGATGATCGCCTGAAGGTGATTGATCAGGGCGCCGATGACACCACCAATGCCGTGTCGATCCGCAAGTTCTTTGAGCGGACAGCAGGCGTCGCCGTCACCGAAGCGACGACCGAGGCAAGCATTATCCAGACTCGGCACCGCATCCCCGAAACACCCCTGCGCGAGGGCCAGATCCTTGTTTATCAGGTGCCCATCCCTGAACCTCTCAGGTTTTTGGAACCCCGCGAAACCGAGACCCGCAAGATGCACGCGCTTGAAGAATATGGGCTGATGCATGTGAAGCTTTACGAAGACATTGCACGGCATGGCACCATCGCAACGGCCTATGCTTATCCCGTTCAGGTGGAAGGGCGCTATGTTATGGATCCCTCGCCAATCCCGAAATTTGACAACCCAAAATTGGAAAGCCCGGCGATCCAGCTTTTCGGGGCAGGGCGCGAGCAGCGGATTTATGCCCTACCGCCCTACACACAGGTTGTCAGCCTCGATTTCGAAGATCATCCGTTCGATCCGTCGAGGGCCGATTATCCCTGCGCGGTATGCGGGGCGGTCGACAGCTATTTGGACGAGGTCATCACGGACGACGCGGGAGGGCGCATGTTCTTGTGCTCTGACACCGACTATTGTGGCCAAAGGCAAGCCGCAGGTCACACCGGAACGGAAGGTGCACCATGACCGCCGCACTAGAGCAGCCCTTGTTGCAGGTGCGCGGCGTGACCAAGCACTATGGCGCGCGGCTTGGCTGCGGTGATGTCAGCTTTGATCTGTGGCCCGGCGAAGTCATGGGCATCGTGGGTGAAAGCGGGTCGGGAAAGTCCACGCTTCTCTCCTGCCTTGCCGGGCACTTGCCCCCGGATGCGGGCGAAGTGCGATTTGATGTGGACGGTTCGCTGCGCGACACGCTGCAACTGACCGAACCTGAACGCCGCCGCCTTCACCGAACCGATTGGGCCTTTGTGCACCAGCATGCCCGCGACGGGTTGCGGATGGGTGTCAGCGCAGGCGGCAATGTCGGCGAGCGCCTGATGGCCATAGGAGCGCGCAATTACGGAGAGATCCGCTCGCAAGCAGCGGACTGGCTCAACCGGGTTGAAATTGCTGCAGAGCGCATGGATGACCGCCCCACAGCATTCTCAGGCGGGATGCAGCAGCGGCTGCAAATCGCCCGCAATCTTGTCACAGGTCCACGCCTTGTTTTCATGGACGAGCCAACCGGCGGGCTTGATGTCAGCGTTCAGGCGCGACTGCTTGATCTGCTGCGCGGATTGGTGCGTGAAATGGGGCTCAGCGCGATAATCGTGACCCACGATCTTGCCGTTGTGCGGCTGCTGGCAGACCGGTTGATGGTGATGAAAGATGGCCGCGTCGTGGAACAGGGGCTGACCGATCAGGTGCTGGACGATCCACAACATGGGTACACGCAGCTTCTTGTCAGTTCTGTGTTGCAGGTTTGAGTGGATGATTGTGTCGGGGAAAGTGACAAGGCCATGATTGACTGCGAAGGCGTGACAAAGCGGTTTACCCTGCACAATCAGGGTGGAACCGTGATCGAGGTGCTGTCGCGTGCCGATGTGCAAGTTGCACCGGGTGAATGCGTCGCCCTGACCGGGGCATCCGGGGCAGGGAAATCCACGCTGATACGCATGATTCACGGCAATTATCTGGTCGAAGAGGGCCGCATCACTGTTGGCGGTGTGCAGGTATCCGGGGCGGACGCACGTACAGTGCTCCGCCTGCGCCGAGAGACGCTTGGCTATGTCAGCCAATTTCTGCGGGTCGTCCCGCGGGTTCCGGCGATTGATATCGTTGCCGAGCCGTTGCTGACAGCAGGCTGGCACGCCGATGCGGCACGGGCTCATGCCGCGGGCCTTTTGACGCGGCTCAATGTTCCCGAAAGGCTCTGGGGGCTGGGGCCATCCACGTTTTCGGGCGGCGAACAGCAGCGTGTGAATATCGCGCGTGGGTTTGCACGCAACTATCCGGCGCTTTTGCTGGACGAGCCAACCGCGAGCCTTGATGCAACCAACAGAGATGTCGTTTTATCACTGATCCGCGAGGCAAAGGCGCGCGGTGCGGCGATTTTGGGCATATTCCACGATGAAAACGCACGCTCGCAAGTATGTGACCGGGTGGTGGATGTAAGCGCATTCAGGCCGGTTGCGACATGAGCCGGGGGCGACTTATCGCAGTAGTCGGCCCCTCTGGCGTTGGGAAAGACAGCGTTATGGAGGGGCTGGTGAAGAGTGTTCCTGGCCTGCAGATTGCTCGGCGATGCATCACCCGCGCGGCCTGTGACAGCACCGAGACATTCCAAAGCATCAGCGTTGATCGGTTTGAACAGCTTTGCTCTGATAACGCGTTCGCGTTGCACTGGGATGCACATGGACTGCACTATGGAATTCCTCACGGGGCTTTGTCGGGACTCGCTGACGGGCAGGATGTTCTGGTTAATCTATCGCGTAGCGTTCTGAACTCTGCCGCAACCAAGTTTCAGCCCTTTGTTGTGATTTCCCTGTCGGCCGCGCCCGATATTCTTGCGCAGCGGCTACACGCCCGTGGCCGCGAAACCGCATCCCGCATCGCGGCGCGGCTGACCCGCAGCGGAACCGCGATGCCGGTGGGGGTGCAGGTGATCAGCATCGCCAACAACGGCGCATTGGCTGACACGGTATCGCGGGCGCGAGGGGCGCTTTATCCGCTGACCGAAACTCGTGTGATTTGATGAAAGCGTCCGGCGGTATCGGCCCCAAGCAAGGTCAGCGCATCGATGCGAAACGGTTGCGGCAGGATCGGTGCAAGCACCGGGGCAAGAGCGGACCGGACGGCCCCGATGTGTTCACGCGGAACCGGCCCGGTGAGGGTCATATGAAACCGAAACTGATCTTGCACATACGGATAGCCCCAGTTGGCCAACAAGGTTTGTTGACGTGGTGTGAGGCGGGCAGGGTTTCTGCGTGCAATCTCATCGGCTGTGGGCGGGGCGCGAAAACTGTCCAACTGTTCGACCACATCGGCAGCGAAAGCCGTCAAACCGCCCGCAGATCCCGCAGGAGTCAAAGCCAGAAAACCGCCAATCTGGTCCAGTTTAAGCCCTTGCAAGGTCACGGGTGCCAACGTGCTTGCAAGCCTGTCAACGGCGTGAAGCAGCGCTGTCTCTGTTCTGTCAGCGGCGAGCCGGAAAGGGGCTTTGAGCGTGCCGTGGAACCCGTACTTTCGGGGTCTGGCCGTGAGCGCGGCCACCGACGCGCTGAGCCCTGGGATCACGGGATGCGCCCGCGTACTGCCCGCCGCACTGTCCCACCCCAGCCATTCAGCACCAAAATCGGCCAATTGGCCCGGCGCAGGTGTGAAATAGATTGCATAGCGTGTGAAACTCATGGCGTGTTTCAAACCTCCAGCCAGTCCCGTATCAGAAGAGCGTAGCCTCCCCATGACACCAGACATTATCCTTGCCAATGCTAAGCTTGTGTTGCCAGACGAAACTTTTGTTGGGCAGGTTGTTCTGCGCGGCGGGCTCATCCATGCCATTGAACCAGGGCGCGCGATACCCAAGGGCGCAGTCGATTGCCGTGGCGATTTTCTGGCGCCGGGGCTGGTCGAGTTGCACACTGACAACCTTGAACGTCATATTTCGCCGCGACCAAAGGTGAATTGGCCCCACAAGGCAGCCATCATGGCCCATGATGCAGAACTGGCGTCGGTTGGAATTACGACCGTGTTTGACGCCGTGCGCGTTGGTTCCATCACGTCCAACTCTCAAACCGGGTACAGGAAATATGCCCGCGCTCTGGCAAGCGAAATTCTGGCGATCGGTGAAACGGGGGTCCTCAAAATCAGCCATCATTTGCACCTCAGAGCCGAAATCTGTTCCGAAACGCTGGCCGCCGAACTGGATGAATTTGGACCCGAAGACCGGATCGGCATCGTCAGCCTGATGGATCATACGCCCGGTCAGCGGCAATTCAGGGACGAGCAAAAATTCGCAGATTACCTGCAAGGCAAGCAATCCCTGAGTGATGCCGAAACACGGGTCTATCTGGACGACCTCAAAGAGCTACAGGCGCGTGTGGGAACGTTACACGAAAAGGCGGCCATCGCGGCTGCGCAGCGGTTTGGGGCCACGCTGGCCAGCCATGATGACACCACGGCGGAACAGGTGGCGGTTTCGCAGGCCTATGGCATTCGTTTGGCTGAATTTCCAACAACGCGCGAAGCCGCAATTGCCTGCAAGGACGCCGGGATCAGCGTGATCATGGGCGCACCTAATCTGGTCAGGGGTGGTTCGCATTCCGGCAATGTGGCGGCAATGGAACTGGCGCAGGACGGGCTATTGGACATGCTATCATCCGACTACATCCCGGCGTCTTTGCTGATGGCTGCGGTACAGTTGGGCGAGATTTGGGGGAATATGGCGCGCGGCTTGGCAACTGTTTCGCATGCTCCGGCCCAAGGTGTCGGACTGTTAGACCGTGGCTGTCTGAAAGAAGGGCTAAAGGCGGATGTGATCAGGTTCGGGATTGAGGACAGTGTTCCGGTGCTTCGCGGTGTTTGGGCACATGGTCGCCAAGTGGCCTGACCAGAGCACCGCAGCCGACATGCCCAGCTTTATGTGTTGGGGTAACTCTTGCTCAAGTCTGCGTTTAAAGACTGGAGTTTTCGGCCAGTATCATTCCGCAAGTCGCTGACCAGGAAAGAGTGTTGTTCATAATCGAACTGAACAACGGATTTGAGCGCACGAGCAGAAACAAGAAAGGCACGCGACGGCTGAGAGACACAAACAGTGGCAGTTGCCGCCCCTTCAGACAGGACATTTATTTCCCCAATGAAACCGGAATTTATTGTCGCGATTTCCTGTCCTGCGCAGATGACCTTTGCCTCACCGCTTAACATGTAATTCAGCGTGCGCACCGGCACCCCTTCCGTGGTGAGCAATGTGCCGGGTGCCAAGTTCACCCAATGACCGAGGTCGAGTATCCGCCTTGCCTGAACACGCGAAAAGCTGGGAAATGCATTTCTGGACAGTGCGGCTTCTTCGGCCGTCATTGTGACGCTATGCTGCAGAAAGACCCTTTTGGCCAATCCAATCAAGCTTACAATGATCCACGAGGTCTGAATCAGTGCGGAGGAAAGGTTGAAATCCTGCGAAAGGCTGACCAGCACCAAGAACGCGGCAGCCAGGTTCATCAAAGTATAGGTGTATCCCGAACCGCGCAGCACCCCTGATTGCAACAAAGCGTAGGACGACAGGTATAGCGCGACACCCAAATACCCCGCCCAATGAGCCACCAATTCCGGCATCTCTGCTCCTATCCAAACGGTGTATTTGCGCCCCATAGCCGCAAAAGGGTTAATGCAGGCTATTTCAATAGTAGCTTCCCCTTAGGTTCTGTGCGCGCGAACACAGTCAAACCGCGCGATTTACAATTTACGCGTCCAGGGCAGCGCACTAGCGTTAACTATGTTTGAGCAGGAGGGCACAGGATGCGAAAAGGTTTAGGAGTGGCAACGACGCTCGTGGTTGCAGCGGGCATCGCTGGGCCGGGGTGGGCGTCTGATCACAAGGACAGCCCATTTACCAACGCCAATCCGGCGGCGGATATCGGGGATGTGTTCATCTTCAAGGGGCCGCAAACCGGCGGGCTGGCCATGGTGTTTACAGTCAACCCGTTGTCGGGGGCAGATGGACCGGGCGCGCCGTCCGATCAGATCAAACTGGGCACATCGTTCACCTATGCTTTCAAGCTGGACACTGATGGCGATGATCGTGCCGATATCGCCTATAAATTGCGGGCCACCGATATTCCCGGCGAAACACAGACCCAGAGCATTGAGTTGAAGCGCGCCACAGGTGCCGAAGCCGTGGCAAACGGCTGGCAGGGCACAACCATCGCAACCGGAAAAACAACCGCGCTGAATGCTCCGCTGGAAGTGGCGAAAGGAAAAGCCAACGAGTTGTTGTTTGCAGGCGTGCGGCGCGACCCGTTCTTTTTCGACTTTACAGATGTCTCGGCTCCAGCCGAATTTGCAATCCGCGAAGCCCTGTCAGGCGGGGATGGGCTGCCTGCCGAGCCGACCTCTTTGGGGGCGTTTGGCAAGACAGACATGACGGTTGTTGTTCTCGAAGTCCCACTAAGCCCGGATCTGCGACAGGCGGGGTTTTGGGTGGTTGTGTCCGATGAAAGCGGTATGGCCGTTGACCGGATGGGCCGCACCGGAACACAAGGTATCTTCCTTGTCGACACGCCACAGGGGTATAACCCCGAATACTATTTGCCGCGTGATCGGGCCGCGTATCCAACAATTGGCGATTTGAACAACGCTTATAACAGCACTCCTCCCGCCGACGACGTGGCCAATTACGGCGACCAGTTCAACTACCGATTTCGTCAGCTTGAAGTGAACGAGGAAGACATAGACGCGACAGTTGATTTCTTTCTTCCTGACATCTTGCGCTGGGACGCTGATGCAGAACCTGCCTATCCGAACCAGCGCAGCTTGCGCGAAGATAGTGTGTTCTGGACCATTGCAAAAGTGAACCCTTATTTCTTTGGCCCTGAACAAGACGGCCCGCCGCACTTGAGTGACCAACCGCTCAGCGACCGTTTCCCGTATGTCGCAGCATCGGTTGCCCAGGAATACGAACCGGGGAACAGCACGATACCGGTGCACCCGATTTATATGGACGCCCCGTGATCGGCCAGCGCGGGGCGCAGATCAGATCGCAAAGCGATAGATAGCGACATTTCCGATGCCCTTTGCCTCAACGAGGCCGAGGGCGTTGATTGCCGGATCGTTGCCAACCAAGAACCGGGTACTTTCGGACAGGGTGATGGTGTTCACGGCGCTGGCTTTTACCACGCGGGCCGCCGTGTTCACCGTGTTGCCCCAAATATCATAGCTTAAGCGGTCGTGCCCAACGACACCGCTGGACACCGCGCCGCTATTTATACCGATCCGAATATCCCACGCGCTGTGACGGGTGGCAGTTGGCACTTTGCGGCTTTCGCGTACAAACATCAGGATACCGCGTGCGGCCGAAAGCATGCGCCGCGCGTGGTCTTCTTCATCGTTCTGGGCACCAGCAACGCACATATACGCGTCGCCGATCGTCTTCACCTTTTCGACCCCGTGCGTCGCGATGATCTGATCAAAAGCAGAATAATAATGATCGAGCATTCCAACCAGTTCGACCGGGTCCAAACGTTCCGTTGTCGTCGAAAATGATACGAAATCGGCGAACATGACAGTTGCGTTTTCTACCCTGCGCGGCGCAACCCGCCCCGTGGTCTTAAGCTCTTCCGCCACTTGTTCCGGCATGATCGAACGCAACAACTGATCTGTACGCGCCTTTTCCACTTGAAGTGAGGCATTTAGAGCCTCTAGTTCATGTGATTTTCGCTCTACTTCGGCGCGGGCTGCTTCGATTTCGTTGATGATATTTCGCTGAAACGCATGGCTTGTATCCATGAGATGTTCCAACTCGGTTCGGCGCATGTTTGCCTTGCTGAGGCGCTTTTCCAGCAACCTGATTTGGCGCGCCGGATCGTGGACGGGCGAAGAAAGTTTTTTGTCGTCCTTGGCCACTTAAGTACCTGCGGCCGTCCCTAGCAAAACTGCCACCAGCGCATTGGTGTGAGTCAAGGATGTGCTGTCAGGCTCAGGCGGACAAATCTCGCCATAGGTATAAAATCCGGCGGTGGGAATGCGCTTCCCGATGCTTTGTGTCAACGACGTGTATTCTTCGTTGGTTCGCGTTCCAAGCGCTGCGCGGCGCCCGGCACAGGAAAAGATCAAAGCCGCCTCTGGTACGCCACTTGGAAATGCCTTGACGGCTTGCTCGCCTGCCAAGCGCGCGGCGTCGATGATTTCATCGCGCGATGCCGTCGCGATTTGCACTTCGCTGTCAGCGGGGATCGGATTTACCAAGTGAATCGATCCGGTGTCTTTGTCGAAACGCTGCGGCGTGCTCAACACCATCCCCCCCCGTTCCGGGACATATACGGCCAGAGGAAAGAAGATCGAATGGCTTTGAACATAGTCGCTGTAAAGATCGACTGCCGGTTTGCCGCCAATCTCGTGGATGACGGCCCCTTCGGCCTTTGTGACCAGATGCCTGTTCCCCAGACCGGTGTAGCCTGTCGCCACGCCGCAGGAATGGATCAGCGGCCCAGATAGCAACATGACCACAACGGCATTGCTGACAATCTCGTCATTGCAGAATTGGCTCGTCTGCGTGAACCGCAACTGATCGGCTGCGGCCCCGCCAACGATCGGAAACTCCGCACCGAGCGCCGCGCGCAGCCCATCCAGAATAAACTGGATATTTGTTCCAATCCCTTCGGGAGTGGCGATGCACAAAGCCGGGTCTTTGTCGGTTTTGCCACGCGCCATCGCGACGGCCTGCGCCGTGGCCTGCGATGGGTTTTCAGCGGCCCCGACGCCGACACCAACGGTGAAATCCACCACATCCGAAGCGAACAGGGTTATGACGACAGAATCTTCAAGAAAACCGCCGACCTCGCTAAGCTCACCATCAGTGGTGCAACCGGACAATTCAATGTCCGGATACCGGTCGCGAATGATGCTGACCATTTCGCGCAGATCCGTATCGATCCCGGCGAAAACCAACGCGGCTTTCGGCACCGCGCCGTCGAGCCCCGCAACCGCCATATCAAGAGCTTCTGGCGTCGCGCTATGGGTTTCAGGGTCTTCACTATGGCCCGTTGCGATCTTGAGCATGGCACATCTCCGCTAGGTCATGTGCTCATGTGTTTAACCGGATAAGTTTTTAATGTCAGGTTCCATTAACGATCCTGACGGCACAAAACCCATAACTTTCCCGTAAAACGCGAGCTCCTCGCTTAGGGACTGCACAATATGTGCCTTTTGTTTGAACCCGTGGCCTTCGCCGGGGAAAAACTCCCATGCAACGGGCAATCCCCGGTGCATCAGGGCATCAATCAAAACCTGTGCCTGGGCACGCGGCACGACAGGATCTTCTTCGCCCTGAAAGATGATCAGCGGACACGTTATTTCGTCGGCGTGAAACAGGGGTGAACGGGCCTTGAAGACACGCTGCGCAGCCGGGTAGGGGCCAACAAGCAATTCGGCGTAGTGGGCTTCTAGTTTGTCCGTAAACCGCGCAATCGCTTGAAGGTCGGAAATACCATAGTAACTCGCGCCCGCCGAAAGCAGGTCGGTGAAAGTGGCGAGGGCAAGCGTTGTGTAACCCCCGGCAGACCCGCCCCGCGACACAATTCTGTAACGGTCAACCTTGTCCAGCGCGACCAGATGCCGTGCGGCAGCCACGCAATCTTCGATATCGGTGACCCCCCAGGTGCCATACATCGCTTGGTGATAGGCGCGCCCAAAGCCCGTTGACCCGCGATAGTTGACATCTACAACTGCAAACCCCCGCGACGTGAAAAACGCGATATCCATGGACAGCGCAGCACCGGCAGGGCCAGTCGGCCCGCCATGGATCACGATAATAAGGGGTGGGCGGTCTTGCTCGGGTGCCTGTGCTTTTGGGTTGGTCGGCGGATAGAAAAAGGCATGGGCGGTTTGTGTCTTCTCGCCGCCGTCCGGGCCAGTTGCGAAGTCAATCACTTCTGGCGTTGGCAAGCAGGCCTGCGCCGCGTCGCTTAGGCCCGGATTGGCGTTGCGCAATTCGGTCATTTCGCCCGTCGCCAGATCAAGACGCACCAGAGCTGCGGGAGCCGTGAATTGCCCGCCGATGAACACAGCAAACCCGTCACCGGCGCGCACATGAGAGATGCTGCTATAGGGGGTGTCAATTGGCGTCACCTCGCCGCTGGTCAAACACACCCGTCCAAGCGACCACAAGCCTTCTTTGGAGAAGGCCGCAAGCGCCGTTCCGTCCCCCAAAATCGCATAGGACGCCGTGCCAAGTCGCCATGGCGGCGACGCAAACTCCGCTGCCATGCGGGTGACGGGAATCAAATCATCACGCTCGACCCGGTGGATGTTCCACCAGCGCACAGCGTCCAGTTCCAATCGGTCCGAAACGCAAAACAGCGTCCCATCCGGCCCCCAAACCGGTTCAAGGATCGACTCGTCAGAATACCGCAGCGCATTTTGAAACACCGGGTTCAGATCGGGGTCAATGTCAGACGCAGGCGCGCCGCCAATCGTCTGAACAGAGATTGCTGCACCAGTTGCATCCAATTCCGCCACTTGAAGCCGCGTTCCGTCCCACGGCATCGACGGGTAATCCCACGTGATCCATGCCAGTTTGCGACCGCAAGGCGATAAGCGCGGAAAGGCATAAAAATCGCCGCCCTCGGCCAACGTGACAGGGAGCTTCTTGCCGGCCATGTCCAACGCCACAAGGGTCTGACGCGCCTGACCGTTCAAGGGTCGATCCGGATCTTGATGGACAGCAAAAACAATCCCGCGCACAGGGTCTGGCACAAGTTCTGCGTAGCATCCCTTGACCAATGGCGTGATGGGCATGGGGAATTCACCGGGCACCTGCTGGTGCACGCGCAGATCGCCAGTGCCGGGATGCGCGACCTTGGACAGGTTGGAAAACCATGCCACACCATCCCGAACGCCAAGCGCGGCCCCGCCGTAGCCGTTGATTGTTGTGCTGGCGCTGAAACCCGACGGAGTGACATCTTTCGCGCCGTCCGTCGCGGTCCAGCGCATGGCGACGGACCGACCTTGTTCATCTGGGCGGCTTTCGACCCACCAAACCGCATCACCATCAATCGCTGTCAGCTCAAATTTGACGGTTCCGGCGGCAAGATCTTCGGGCGCGATGGGCGAGGGCCATGCACCAAAGGGGACCGTTGCAGTCATGAATCAAGCTCCTTCGTGAAACGGGGTCAGGTTGTGACGCCGTACCAAGTCAGCGGCACAGGTGCGCGCGGTTGTTTTGAATGTGTCCACGATGTACCCAAGATAGTTGCCGTTCGCTGTGGCCGTCACCCAAGGGTCCTGTGTGGTTGACACAAGAAACTGGATACCCTGACCATTCGTTGGGTGCACCCCGGCGCGGGCCCCGAAGGCGTTTACAAACTCCTGCCCATAGTCCGCGACTTCAAAGCTGGAACCGGTCACGAACATGGGTTCCTTCGGTACATCACCGCCATCAAATGCGCTGATCGACAGCTTGAGATAGATATCATTCGTCAACTCGTTCATCAGGGCCACATCAGTGTTCCATCCGTCTGCCGTACGGAAATTTACGGCATAAGTGATGATATTCTGATCTGACCCAAGCTCGCGAAAGACCTTCATGGCCTGGCTGTCCGAATGAAGGAACTCCACCAACGCGTCGTTTTCAAGGGGCACGATGCTGTCCTTGAGAAAATCGAGTTGCGCCTGAACTTCCTCGGGAGTGCCCGATGCCTTTTCTGCGGGTAACCGCTGAAACGGGACGACACGGATCGTTTCGGGCGGGGCGTCTTTGCCGTGTCCGATCGTCACCAGCGCAGCATAGAGCCGTTTGGAATTGAAAATGCATTTGCCCAGCAACTTGCCATAGCCGGACCTGTCGGGACGGATGATGCTGTGGGACAGATACACACCGGCCGCCGCTGCACCGGGTTTGGACCCTTCGATGCCATAGACGCCAACAGTCGGGTCAACGCCGCCATGGAACACAACAGGCGCCGTGAACGCGATCATGTCCCGCATCGCGCCATTGCGATAGCACAGCGCGCCGGCCGGGTAGGGGATGAACCCCCCTTTATGCGGGTCGACCGTCTGAGTATCGGCATGATGGAGCGCAGCGTATTGGCGCATGACATACTCGCTCATCAACATGGCGGGCGTATGCTGAAGAGGTGTTTCACCCGGTGCGGCAGGCGGAATTTCATCAACCAGATCATCCTCAAAGACGGGATGATCGGTGCCGCCACCCTTTGGAGCGCGCAAGATCGAATTGAAATACCCGCCCCAAGCGCCATCCACATGCAAAGAGAACTCCAGGCTCATTTCGCGATACTCGTCCCGGATCTTGACGATATCGGCCAGCGGATCCACGGCACTTTCTTCGGTGGTCCCCATCACGGCGACAACCTGCATGACTGGGCGCTTCTCGCGCAAACACTGGTCAAGCATACGGCGCAGATGCACCAAATCCATGCGTCCTTCCAGATCGACCGGCACCTTCCACAGATGCGAAAACCCAAGTCCCAGCAACGCGGCGCTTTTCGGCCAGGAATAGTGCGCGGTCGCGGGCGTAATGATGATGGGCAGGTGCGGGGCATCGGCGGCCATGAAACGGCGCTGGAATTCGGCCAGCCCCAGCGCTTGCACGGAATAGCTGTTGAGAACATCCTCGATCACGCTTTCCGAAATCCCGCATTCCGTCTGCAGCCTTGGTGAAAGCCCGATCACATCGTCTATGCCAAGGTTGAGCATTTCCCATGTCGAAAGGTCTATCAGATGCGCGCGGCCGCCACCCGGCTTGGACACCGTCAAAGTACGGCCCGCCGCCATGGATGGCTCTGCCTTGATCGCAGCGGCCAAAGTGATCGGCATCAGCTTGAGGTTCCGCGCCGCCCACATCGACTCGCCGTTGGCCACCGACCCATCGCACGTGATGTGGCCCCACGGCTTGATCGCGCCAGAACTGGCATCGGCGTCGCTTGGCACTGTGTAGCCGAGCATTTCACACAGATCGTTGCCGACTTCTATTTCCAGCAAGGTCGTCACGGGCGAGGCTTCGGCCGCCACGTTATTCTGGTTATAGAGCATCGCCGCAAAATACCCGACCATGCCCGGCAGCGAGACATCCCAATACATATGCGATTGGTTGCGGTAACTGGACAGGGGGATGGAACCGCGCAGGTTATGAAGCATTTCTTCAAGGTTCTTGTGCAGCGCAGCCTCAGTCGCCCGATACCCCGGAAGCTCTTTTCGGGCTTGAGTGACATAGGCTGGATCGCCGAATTGATCACCGTAATCTTTGCGCGCGTCACAATTGCCATTCAACGCTTTGAGAATGAGCTCGGAAAATAGACCGCGGTTCTCAGCCAAGGGACCAAGAAACCACCCGGACAGCGCCGAAGTTCCGGGCTTGCGCGACAACGCCAACTTGTCCTGCGTCGCATCGTGCTGGTGAAAGGCATGAAGGCTCTTGAGAAACTCCGATGATCCGTCCGCTGGCGCCATAATCGTACACTCCCTGTGATTGAAATTCATAGTTAACGAGTGTGATACCGTAGAATGTGCGCCAAGACACCTTTAGCGGCCGTCAGCGGCGTTCTTGTCGATCCCTTTTCAATGTGCGGGGTGTGGTGCAATGGCATGTGCTTTCGTTTTGCCTTTAGCGCGGTAAGCCAACGGGATTTCAAATTCGTGTCGAAAACTGCAGATAAATGCGGCGGATTGAGCGGCGATTGCGAGGTCTCTACCCGATCGCTCTGCGACGAATGCTGTCATCGGCTAAGCTCTCACAGGCGGCCAATGATCGGAAAATGTTTGCAAAATGGTTGAAAACTCAACCGTTTAAAGAAAATGGCATTTCCGTTTCAAGCCATGTCAGGCGGCAAGAGATCCGCAGATGAAAGCATGAAAATCATCGGTTCGGCCCACCGTCTTCAGCCCCTGCCAAGGCAACATCCGTGAGTTGGCTGTGTCAGCGGCGTAACTCAATTGGTCCAGAATCCCGAAAACGTTCATGAGAGCTTGGGATCCTGCCCACGTCGGAATCAGACCTTTGTTGATGCGCCCTGCCTAAGGTTCTTTGCGCACAGCCGTACGCGGAACTGGTTCCTACATCTTACCAGTTAAAGCGGTCCACAGGGCGAAGCGGCCCCATACTTTCGCGAAAGGCAAGACATACTTTCTTCTACGTCGGCTCATCTTTGGTGGCGATTACAGCCAAATGCGCGTCCTCAGCATACGCAATCCCAACTGCGAAAACGGTATACCACCGGGTATGAAGTAATTGCCCAATGGTCGAGCAAATGCCCAAGCCAGGATTGGAACTGATGATGTCGCTTAAATTACTTTCCAATACGTCGCATAGTGAAGCCACCGCCGCCGCTTTGGGCGGCGCTGGAAGGCCACCATCAACCCTTCTCGGCGCCATCGGTGAGATGAAGGCCCCAATAATGGCCGTGTTCCTGTTCAGCTTCTTCGTAAACCTGCTGATGCTTACGGGACCTCTGTTCATGCTTCAGGTTTATGACCGCGTTCTGGGCAGCCAGTCGCCGGAGACGCTGGTCACACTCTTTGCTCTGGTCTGTTTCCTGTATGGGTGCCTGTACATGCTCGACACGGTGCGCGGCATGATCATGGTGCGCTGCGCTGCGCGCTTCCGCCGCCGGATGGAAGATCGCGTTCACAGCGTTGGCCGCGAACATGTCAGCCACGGGCAGGACTGGGGCCCCTCTACCGCTATGGGAGAACTCGATGGTATTCAGCGCATGATGGGCTCTCCTGTTGCGCTTGCCTGCGCGTTTCGCGTGATGGCGGGCACTGATTTCAGCTGATTGTGGGCACTGATTTCGCGGGAAGGCGGGCGCGGATTTCACGCGATCGCGGGCACTGATTTCACGTGATCATGGGCAGGACTGGTCGACGAACTGAAGATACTCCCCCTCCGTATCAACAGGAGGGATGGAATGCCGACAGGACGTTTGACCATGCGCCGGATACGGGACGTATTGCGATTGAAGTTTGCCCAAGGGCTGAGCGAGCGGTCGATTGCCGCGTCGCTCGGGCTTGGGAAGGGAAGTGTGGGCACCTATCTGCGGCGGGCTCGCGACGCGGGCCTGAGGTGGCCGCTTCCCGATGGGTTGGACGACGACAGCCTTGAACTGTTGCTGTTCCCGTCCTCGCCGAGCGTGCCGGATCCGGATCGCCCTGTTCCGGACTGGGCCGCGATGGACAAGGAGCTGCGCAAGCGCAGTGTCACCAGGATGCTGTTGTGGGAGGAATACCGGGCGCAGCATCCGGGCGGGTTCGGATACACGTGGTTCTGTACGCATTTCGACGCCTGGAAGGGGCGTGTCCGCCCAAGTATGCGGCAGACACATGCGGGCGGTGAGAAGGTGTTTGTCGATTACGCGGGCGACACGATCGACATTGTCGATCCAGAAACTGGCGAAGTGCATGCGGCGAAGCTGTTCGTCGCCACCATGGGGGCGTCCAGTTACACCTACGTCGAAGCTGTTGCCTCGGAAGGGCTGGAAGACTGGATCGGTGCCCATACCCGGATGTTCGCCTATCTGGGCGGCGTGCCCAAGGCGGTGGTCCCGGATAACCTCAAATCCGCTGTCATCAAACCCGACCGCTACGATCCCGGGTTGAACCGGACCTATGCCGAGATGGCAGAGCATTACAGCACCGCGATTCTGCCCGCGCGTGTGCGCAAGCCCAAAGACAAAGCCAAGGTCGAAGTGGCGGTGCAGGTGGCACAACGCTGGATCCTCGCGCGGTTGCGCAATCACAGGTTCTTCTCCCTCGCCGAACTGAACGCCGCGATCCGGCCTCTGCTGGACGATCTGAACACCCGGGTCATGCGCGATTACGGTGCAAGCCGCGCCGATCTGTTCGCCACGCTGGACCGCCCGAGCCTGCAACCGCTGCCCGCCGATCCCTATGTCTTTGCCAGATGGAAGCGAGCCCGTGTTGCACCCGACTACCATGTCGAGGTTGACCGGTGCTGGTATTCGGTACCCTTCAGCTTGATCCGGCAGGAGGTCGACGTCCGCGCAACCCATTCCACGGTCGAAGTTTTCCACCGTGGCAAACGCATCGCCAGCCATGTCCGCAACCCTGGGCGGCGCAGCCACGTCACGGTGCCCGATCACATGCCGTCATCGCACCGCCGCCATGCGGAATGGACCCCGGCGCGCGTTCTGGCCAGCGCTGAGAAGCTTGGGCCCTCGGTCGCCGCGTTTTGTCAGATCGTCATGGAAGACAGACCGCACCCCGAGCAGGGCTTCCGCACCTGCATGGGCGTGCTGTCGCTGGCCAAAAGCTATGAACCTGACCGCCTTGATGCCGCCTGTCGCCGGGGCGTCGCCATCAAGGCGCGGTCGGTATCCTCAATCCGGTCAATCCTGAAGAACGGGCTCGATCAGGCGTTCCTGGAACCAGACGCTGACGAGCTGCCGCTGCAGCACCCCAACATACGCGGCCAGAAGTATTACCACTGAAAAGGAGACATCCCATGCTGACACATCCCACATCCGACCGGCTGGAGGCCCTTGGCTTCACCGGCATGGCCAAGGCGCTCGACGAACAGCGTCGCGCCTCCGCCATGTTCGAAAGCCTCAGCTTCGAAGAGCGACTTGGATTGCTGGTCGATCGAGAGGCGGCAGAACGTGATGCCAAGAAGCTGGCCACGCGGCTGCGGTTTGCCGCGCTCCGCCATGCGGCTTGCGTGGAAGACATCGACATGCGCAGTCCGCGCGGCATCGACACATCCGTCATGGCGCACCTCATCGACAGCGGCTGGATCGACCGGCATGAAAATCTGCTCATTACCGGCCCGACCGGGCTTGGGAAAAGTTGGATCGCCTGCGCGCTTGGCCACAAGGCGTGCCGCGACGACCGCCGCGTGATGTATCACCGTGTGCCCCGGCTCTTTCAGGCGCTGGCCATCGCCAGGGGCGACGGGCGCCACGCCCGTGTCCTGAAATCCATCGAACGAACCGAGCTGCTGATCCTCGACGACTGGGGTCTATCGGTGCTGACCGCCACCGAACGCCGTGACCTCCTGGAAATCCTCGAGGACCGCCAGGGCCGCGGCTCCACCATCGTCACCAGCCAGTTGCCCGTCGATCAATGGCACGAGGCCATCGGCGACCCAACCCTTGCCGATGCTATTCTCGACCGGCTGGTTCACAACGCCCACCGCCTCGCCCTATCCGGAGAAAGCATGCGAAGAAAGATGAGCATCACAAAACCGCTTGACCCAACCGATCAGGCCTGACTCAATGCACCTAGTCGACCAGCCTGCCCACGACCGTGAAATGGCTGCCCACGATGGCCTGAAACGCGTGCCCGAGATCGCGTGAAATCACTGCCCAAGTTCCGCGAAATACGCA
>NZ_SMZO01000005.1 GCF_004358675.1 Meridianimarinicoccus aquatilis
CCCCTATCCTAAAGGCGTAGTGCCGTATTCGAAACGCAATTTCGGCCTCCCTTTCGAGCTTCGTTCGGCGCAATAGAAGATCGTTAATGGCGCGTCCTAACCTTTATCTCGCTTTCCCTAACCCTACGCTCAGATGCGTTCCAGACCCGCTTCAGGCAATTTGGTGGCAGATAAATTGACACGCCGATCTGGAGATGCCGACATGACAAACACAGCTCAAACATTCGCCGCCGCGTCGACCAACCTTCAGGTCATTGCAAAAGACGCAATGGACCGCACCATCGCTCTGGTCGCCATTTTGCTGCTGCTGCCAGTGCTCGTCATCGTCGCCATCGCGATCCGCCTTGAAAGCCGCGGCCCGGTTCTGTTCCTGCAAGACCGCACCGGCCTGAACGGCAAAGTCTTCCGCATCTTCAAGTTCCGCTCGATGACAGTGGGTGCAGGCCTGGCCCAGGCCCGCCGCGGCGACGCACGCATCACACGGGTTGGCGCCTTCCTGCGCAAAACATCCATCGACGAGCTGCCGCAGCTGCTGAACGTTCTGCTTGGCCACATGTCCCTGGTTGGCCCGCGCCCCCACGCTGTTGCACATGACGAATTCTATGCGCCGCAGATCACCAACTACATGGCCCGCTACGCCGTGAAGCCCGGCATGACCGGTTGGGCCCAGGTGAACAACGCCCGCGGCGAAACCGAAACCCTGAACAAAATGGCCCGCCGCGCTTCGCTCGACCTGGATTACATCCGTGATTGGTCGCTGGCGCTGGACCTGAAGATCCTGATCGTGACGCCGCTCGCGCTGCTGACCGACAAGGCTGCGTACTGAGTTACCCGAGTGTGTGCGTTGTTTCCGAGTGACCAAAAGCCAAGTTGACGAGTTCCCCAGATTACCGAGTCCCCATACCCCAAGTGTGGTTTCCCAGTCTTTAACGAGTGACACTTTTTACCTAGTTCCAAACGCAAGTTCTTACCAAGTGGCGTGTTAAGCCGACCCTGTTTTTTACGAGTTTGAACTTCAGTACACAGGCGGTCGGGTCCCCCGGCCGCCTGTTTCATTTCCCGGGCGCAATGCAGCAGTGGCCTAGATGCCCTGTTCCATACGCTTGCGAGTCTTTGTGAATTTCATACTTGGCTCTGTCAGTTTTCCGCTTGGACCAACCCACGCATAGGCCAAAAGGCAAGGATCATTATCGCCGGTCGTGATCCGATGTTCATGCCCAGGCTTGTTCAAGATCAACGAGCCTGGCGCGAAAACGGCAAACTCGTTCTCTGACCATGCACCGGCAACCGAGATATAGCTTTCTTCAATATCGACGTGACTGTGTTGAGGATACGTGGTGCGCGGTGCAAACAGGACAAACCCCAAGGTGAGCCGCTCTGAAACGACTGGGCCGCGTGGACCCAGCACTTCACAATAGGCATATTTCTTGGCCAGATGCGCCGGAACCCGTTGATAGCCATATTCCCAACTCAATTCATTGGACGCGCGTTCCAACGCCCGGCCCATACCCGACATCGTACCGCGCGACGACAGATCGAAGGCGCGCGGCAAATGGGCAACCACAGGTTTGAGCACGGCCTGTCGGGGCTGAACCGTAGGATTGCAATCCATGACTTGCGACAACGCTTCGCGTATCTTCTTGCGATGCGACCGGATCGCCTTGCTGCCGCCAGCGGACCCACGGCTATAGATTTCCTGAAACTCTTGCAGCAAATACACCCAATTGGGGCAATCACTGAGCCGCAATTCAGACGCCGTGGAAGTTTCCGCCACAATGGGAAGACCTGTGTCAGCCATACCCCCGCCCCTGCTTCAGTTCAGATCAGGTGCAACGGGCACAACAATGCGCCCTTTCACCTGACCTTCCAGAAACTTCGGTGCCGTTGCGACGACGTCTTCAAGGGCAACTTCGGACACCATTTCTTCAAGCTTTGTGAAATCAAGGTCGCTTGCCAGTCGCTTCCATGCGCCCACGCGATCGGCCTGCGGGCACATCACGCTATCGACACCTGCCAACGTAACCCCGCGCAAAATGAAAGGGGCGACCGACGTGGGCAAATCCATTCCGCCAGCCAGCCCGCAGGCCGCAACGATGCCGCGATATTGCATCATCGAAATGACATTCGCCAAAACCGCGCCACCGACGACGTCAATCGCGCCGGCCCAGCGTTCCTTGTTCAACGGGCGCGCCTTTCCGGCCAATTCTTCACGATCCACGATGGATGATGCGCCGAGGCTTCGCAGATAGGGCTCTTCGCTGGCACGGCCGGTCACGGCAGCAACCGTGAATCCACTGGCCGCCAACAGGGCGATGGCCACGCTGCCCACGCCGCCCGTGGCACCGGTTACGACAACCTCGCCCTTGTCCGGTGTCAGGCCATTTGCCTGCAACGCCATGACGCACAGCATGGCCGTGTATCCGGCAGTCCCGATGGCCATTGCCTGTCGTAACGAAATGCTATCGGGAAGGTGCACCAGCCAGTCGGCTTTGACCTGCGCCAATCCGGCCAAACCGCCCCAGTGCTTTTCGCCAACGCCCCATCCATTCAGAACGACACGGTCGCCTGCCTTGAATTCAGGATGCTTGCTCTCGCGGACGATGCCGGAAAAGTCGACACCGGGCACCATTGGGAACTTACGCACAACCGGCGCAGCGCCAGTGATTGCCAGCGCGTCTTTGTAGTTCAATGTGGAATACGCGACGTCGACCGCCACGTCCCCCTCTGCCAGTGGTTCGAATGTGACATCTGTAACCGTAACGGTTTGGCCTTCGTCCGTCTTGTCGATCTGGATTGCTTTGGTCATGCCTGTCTCCTTCAATATTACTGTGATGCGAACTGCAAAAAGGCAGTCGCGACCTGCCTGAGCGGCTCTGGTTGTCTTTCAAGGCGCGCGCGCAGAACGGCCCCCTCCCAGCTGGTCCAAAAGACCGCTGCAAGGGTATCGGGGTCATGGTGCGCGCCAATCTCACCGTTTTGTTGGCCATCGCGCAGACATTGGGCGGTAATCCGTTGCCAATTGCGAAGAACCCCGACCAATTGAGCGCGGTACGGCTCTGGCAGCGACGCCATTTCTTGGCCCAAATTTCCGACCAGGCAGCCGCGCGTGAACTGATGGCGGGCCATCCCCGCCTCGGCATCGTCGGCAAAAGCACGCAGACGTTCAGGGGCAGAAAGGCCTTCGCGCGCGAGGCATTTGGTCAGTCGATCCTGAAAATACGCCCCATAGGCATCGATCAAGACTGCCCCAAAATCCGCTTTGGACGCGAAGTGATGATAGAAGCTGCCCTTGGTAACACCGGCCGCCGCGACGATTTCGTCAACGCCGACAGAACTGTACCCGCGTTCCGTCAGGTGCACGAGCCCGGCCCGGATCAGGGCCGCACGCGACGGCTGATCCTCTGGGGCCTTTCGCGGACGACCGCGACTTCGTTTTACAGTTGGTTGCATGGGACTGCCGTGATGGAACAATTAGCATACTGTATGGTACATTAAATAAGGTTTGTCCAGTCCACGCGATTGGCACTGCAATTTCGGGCAATAATCGGCAACCTGCCACATGGACCAGCACCCGATCAGCCGCGATGGTCGCCTTCGCCGTTGCGCTGACCCTGCCTTTTGCACGAAGGTGGCGCGCAAACGAATCCTGATCCGCCCTAAAACCCCCGAGAGAGCCATGTCCGAAGAATTTTACCGCATGAGACGCCTGCCACCCTACGTCATCGCAGAGGTCAACGCGATGCGGGCGACAGCGCGGACCGCGGGCGAAGACGTGATCGACCTTGGTATGGGCAATCCTGACATGCCCCCTCCCCAACACGTCATCGACAAACTGGTTGAGGTGGCCCGCAAGCCCGATGCCCACGGCTATTCCCAATCGCGCGGCATCCCCGGGCTTCGCCGGGCGCAAGCAGATTACTATGCGCGCAGGTTTGGTGTGGAGGTGGACCCAGACCGCGAAGTCGTTGTGACCTTGGGTTCAAAGGAAGGGCTTGCCAGTTTGGCCACAGCAATCACCGAGCCCGGTGATGTGGTTATGGCCCCAAACCCGTCTTATCCGATCCACACGTTTGGCTTTATCATCGCCGGAGCTGCGATCCGATCGGTGCCGACGACCCCGGACGAGGCGTATTTCGAAAGCCTGGATCGGGCTATGGCGTATACGGTGCCAAGGCCAAAGATCCTTGTGATGAACTATCCGTCCAACCCGACCGCTGAAACGGTTGACTTGGCGTTCTATGAACGTGTCGTCGCGTTTGCCAAAGACCACGGACTATGGATCATCAGCGATCTGGCCTATTCTGAACTTTACTATAATGGCAAACCCACGGTTTCGATCCTTCAGGCAAAGGGCGCCAAGGACGTCGCGATCGAGTTCACATCCCTGAGCAAAACCTACAGCATGGCGGGATGGCGGATCGGTTTCGCGGTCGGCAACCCCACGTTGGTTGACGCTATGACCCGTGTGAAATCGTATCTCGACTACGGGGCGTTTACACCGATACAGGCCGCCGCCTGCGCGGCTTTGAATGGCCCCCAGGACGTCGTTGAAGAAAATCGAAAACGGTATCACGCCCGCCGCGACGTTCTGATTGAAAGCTTCGGACGGGCTGGATGGGACATTCCTGCCCCACCTGCGTCGATGTTTGCATGGGCCCCAATTCCGCCAGCCTTGGCACATATGGGCAGCCTTGAGTTTTCAAAGCAGTTGCTGACCCACGCAAAAGTCGCTGTAGCCGCAGGTGTCGGGTATGGCGAAAACGGCGAAGGGTTCGTGCGCATCGCAATGGTTGAAAACGAACACCGCATCCGACAGGCCGCGCGCGGCGTTAAGAAGTATCTTCAATCCATGGGGGTCAATACGCCGAACTGAGCAACTCGGCGACTCACCCTCAGGGTGAATTTCCAGTCCGGTTTTCCCGACTAAGTCTGTACACGAAAACACGTTAACGTTGCGTAATCCCCATGAGGCCCAAAAGCATCGGCCCTGTGGGATCGCTCCGTAATTTCGTGTTTTTGACACCAGAGGGAGAACCACCATGGCCCCGATTTCGTCCGACGGCTTTCAAGCCCAGAACGACGCATCCGACACAACCGTTTCTATTTCCGGCACATCAGCCGGGGTGACGGCTGGCGGTGCGGGTCTGCCGGGCAGTTTGATCATCCTTGCTCCAGACGGAACAGAAGCCTTGCGCCTTGACGGTCTGGGCGCGATCCAACGCATCGGGAACAATGGCAATGCAGGCGATCTGAGCCTGCATGACGCTTCAGATCGCGACACGATCAGTCTTGCAGGTGCTACGGCAGTTCTGCGGCTTGGAACCAATGGCAATGGCGGCGATCTTGAGGTGCGCGACAGTGCCGGCCGCACGGTCATGAACATGCAAAGCAGCAATGCCACGCTTCAGGTCGGGGCATCCGGCAATGCCGGCGATGTCACCGTGCGCGACGGCGCGGGGCAACCAGCGCTTGAATTTCGGGGCCATTCAGCGACTTTGACTGTTGGAACAACCGGAAACGAAGGTGATCTGGTGGTGCGCGACGGCTCAAACCGCGACGTTCTGCATTTCAACGCAGCAAACGCATCCCTCAGGATCGGAAGCACCGGCAATGAGGGGGACCTGAGCATTCGCGACTCTGCGAACCGCGAGGTTCTGCAATTCGATGCTAATTACGCTGTGATGAGGATCGGCTCCACCGGCAACGAAGGCGATCTAATCGTACGCGATGGGGCCAACCGGGAGGTGTTCCACGTTGATGGAAACAACGCATGGGTCCGCATCGGGAGCACGGGAAACGAAGGTGATCTTGCGATCCGCGACGCATCAAACCGCGAGGTCTTTCACTTCAACGCCGAGAACGCGGTGCTTCGTATTGGCACTGCCGGAAACGAAGGCGACATCAGCGTCCGTGATGCGGCGGATCGTGAGGTGATGCAATTCGACGCAAATTACGCGGTCTTGCGTGTCGGGGCCGCGGGCAATGAGGGGGACATCATTTGCCGCGACGATGCTGGCAATGAATCCATTCACCTGAACGGCGGCAGCGGCGACATCATTCTGCGCAACGCCGACTTGGCCGAGCAGTTCGACGTGGACGCGGCCGTTCTTGCCGATGCCGGAACGGTTATGGTTCTTGGCCCGAATGGGACGCTTCAACCCTGCTGTACAGAACAGGATACGCGGGTGATCGGCGTTGTTGCAGGCGGCGGAAACTACAAGCCCGGCATCATCATGGATCACCGCGAAGTCGATGACGGGCGCCGTGTTCCGATCGCTATGGTTGGAAAGGTCTCGTGCCGTGTTGACGCGCGCAAAGGCGCAATCAGGGCGGGTGATCTTTTGACCACATCGGCGACGACAGGCTGCGCAATGCGCACAGGACCCGATGCCGCTGGCGCAATCATCGGCAAGGCCATGACCGGGCTGCCGGACGGAACTGGCCTGGTGGACATGATCGTCTGCCTAACCTGACTTATTCCTCAAAACAGATCGGAGCCATCCCATGTCGGTCAGCCTTCGAAGTCTTGCAGCCTCTTGCCTTGATGTTACTGGTGATTTTTCCGTGCGCGCTGGCATTTACGGGTATCCGCACGGGGCCATAAACCGTGAGTTACGATTGCTTTCCCACATCTCGAACATACGCGGGCAAGCAATCAATTTATCGGTCATACTTGTAGCACACGAGCCGGGGTATGGCGGGCAGTTCACACAAGCCAATTGCCAACGCATTCAAGCCGGGATCGACCGAATGCGCGAAATCTATGCCCAAGTCGGGCTTGGTGTGCGACGTATCTATTGGAGTTACATTCCTGTTGCGCAAGCGGGCGGGTATTCCACGGTTGATGGCAGCGAAGCCACGGACCTGACCAATGATTGGTCGGGCGATAATGACGGAATTGATGTGTTCTGGGTGTCGAACGTCACCGATGCCGGCGGCTGGAGCAATAGCGACGGACCTTGCAACAAGGACCAGGACAAGGTCCGCACCGGCGCAGTGTTGGAAATCTCGAACAGCGACGACTTTACCGGCATTCTTTTGGCGCATGAGGTCGGGCACTATCTCAGGCTGCGCCATTTCACGACCATCACCAACTTGATGGGCGTCGATTCAAACAATGACGGCATCGGCGAACTGAACAGCACCAGCACCGATCTGACATCCGATCAGGGCGACCGGATGAAAGACAGCTGCTTTGTGCGAAACCCCTGCTAAGGAGGCCAGAGCGATGGTACAAAGAGAGACAGCTAAATCCGCGCTATCCGCCGATCTCAAGCGCGTCGTCGGGGCTGACCATATCGTGTTGCGCAAAACAGCCGTTCTGAAGAAAGCAGATGCCGCGCGGCTGGCCGCACTTTTGGGACAGAAGCAATCAAAGGGACCGGATGCGCTGATCGACCGCAAACGCGCCCTTGCCGCGCTTGCGCGTTCTGCACCTTTGCAACGCGATACAGCAGATATTCTGGGCCGGCTTTTGGTTGATGAAACCGCAGATCCATCGGAAAGGTTGGCTGCAGCGAGCTATCTCGGCGCGCTATCGACCGACATGGCAGAGCGACCGCTGATCGCAGCCCTGCGGCAAGCGCGCGGCCCCTTTCGGAGCCGTGTTTTGAAATCCCTGGCGCAAGTCGGCTCAGCCAGCGCGTTTCGGCTATTGCGTGATCTGGAACCGGAAAACGCCGCAGAGGCACGACAGCTTGCCCTTGCAACCGCCGCAATCGCCGCACGCGAACCGGGTCTGGTCAGCCCGGATTATGGCAAAGCCTTTGGATTGGAGTGGGCCGAGGCAAAAGCAGAACCACTGGATCGAAAGTCGCTTGCAGCGGTGCATGCCGGGCTATCAGGGCCGCTGTTTTCCATGGCACCCAGTGCAAAGCTTGGCCTTGGGTACACATGTGGGAAAACACGCTTCACTCTGCTCTTGAACGACAGTTTGGATCAAAACGACATCCCGAAGGCCGTCATGGCACGCGAATGGATCGCTGCAAGCATGGTGACACAGGCCGGAAACGCAGCGCACTGGACCCTGCGGTGGTTAGTGCTTACTCAGCCGGTGGCCGACGGCCTGCGCATGGTCTTGCTCCGCCCCAATGGCGATGCGATGTTTGAAGGCATGGCACAGCCCGGCAAGGATGGGATGAACTTTCATCTTCGCGATACCGGACTGGAACGCATTCCAACTCAGATCGACGGCCGTATCCTCCGCAACGGGTTAAGCTGGACGCACAAAGTCTGGCGCGGGCCGCTGCGGGCAAAAAAACGGCCACTGCCACTTGCGATCTGACCTATCGGCTTCGAAACAGACTGCCCAAGATACCGCGCACCAGTTTCTGCCCTTCTCGGGAGTTGAGTTGCTTGACCACGGTCTTGGCCAGCGCATCGGTCAAACTTGGGCCGCGCCGTTTTGACTGGGTACGCTTCGGCATCGGGGGTTTGTACCGACGCGCTTTGTTAAACTCTGCAAAGGCATCTTTCGTCTCTTGTGCGGCTTCCTCTGCGCGGCGCGTTTCGACGGCTGCGGCTTCGGCGCGGGCCGCCAATTTCTCTTGGGCACTCTCGCGGTTGATTGCCGCCTCATATTTGCCGGCCAACGGCGAGGCCGCGATCACCGCCGCGCGCTCTGGTTTGGTCAACGGTCCCATTCGCGAACAGGGCGGCCGGATCAAGGTGCGCTGTGCGATCCCCGGCACAGCTTTCTTTTCCAGCATTGACGTGACCGCTTCGCCAGTGCCAACGCTGCGAATGGCCTCTTCCGTGTCAAAATCAGGATTGGGGCGGAAGGTTTCGGACGCCAGCCTAAGCGCCTTGGCATCGCGGGGCGTAAATGCCCGAAGCGCATGCTGGATGCGATTGCCCAACTGGCTCAGCACATCGGGCGGAACGTCGTCTGGATTTTGTGTGACGAAATAGACCCCGACACCCTTGGACCGGATGAGCCGAACAACCTGTTCGATCCTATCTATCAAAGCCTTTGGGGCGGTATCGAACAGCAAATGTGCCTCGTCGAAGAAGAACACCAACACTGGTTTGTCCGGGTTTCCAATTTCGGGCAGCGTTTCGAAGAGTTCGGACAACAGCCACAACAAGAACATGGCGTAAAGCCGAGGCGACGACATCAGCTTGTTCGCCATTAACACGTTGATGCGGCCCAAACCGCCATCGGTGGCCATCATGTCTGCAAGATCAAGCGCCGGCTCGCCCAGAAACCCTGCGGCGCCTTCGTTTTCCAGCACCAAAAGCGCCCGTTGGATCGCGCCAATAGAGGCAGAAGATACGTTGCCGTACCGCGCCTTGATGTCGGGCGCGTTTTCGTCCAGCCAGACCAGCATGGCACGCAGATCTTCCAAATCCAGAAGCGCGAGATCTTCGTCATCGGCAACGGCAAAGGCGATTGTCAGAACCCCTTCCTGGACCTCTGTCAGGTCAAGCATCTGGGATAGCAAAAGCGGGCCAATATCCGTAATCGTCGTGCGCACAGGGTGCCCATCCGCGCCAAAGAGATCCCAAAGCACGACGGGAAATGCCTTCAACTCATAGTCAGTCAGGGCGATTTTTTCAGCGCGGGAAAACAGAAAGTCTTTTGGTGTCCCCGCCTGTGAGAGACCCGAAACGTCCCCCTTCACATCGGCCATGAACACCGGGACGCCTGCAGCCGAAAACCCTTCGGCAAGGATCTGCATGGTGACTGTCTTGCCGGTTCCGGTTGCCCCGGTTACCAGCCCGTGCCGGTTCGCCAGATCGAGGTGCAGAACTTGCGCTGTGTCCTGCTCAGCTCCGCCGCCGCCAATGAAAATCCCGGACTTGTCCATGCCGTGCTCCTGTTCCCTTGCCCGTGCAAAGCATGCGGGTATCCAGCGCGGCGAGCAACCGCCTTGCGCAACTTCGTGGTAAACCGATGCGATCTGCTGCCGTCAGGAACCCGAAGCCAGGTCGACAACCAGCCTATTTCGGCCACCGTCATCCAATAACGATACGGTGCGCCCTTCGATCAAAGCGGGCAACAAAGGACGGCCATACCCGGCCCCGCCATCAAGGTTGAGACGGTTGAAATATAACTGCGGACGATCCAGCGCCGTGTGACCGTGTACAACAAGCCGCCCCCAGTCGTGGTCGCTGCCAAGAAAAGGATCACGAATCCAGATCAGATCATCCTCTTTTTGCTTTGTCAGCGGGACACCGGGCCTCAGACCTGCATGCACAAAAATCTGACTGTCCGTCTCGTGATACCTTGGCAATGCGGCAATCCAAGCCAGATGGTCTGCTGGAACCGCCTCCAGCGCATCTTGGTGAATATCCTTCAGCGGGCGATCTTCGGACACGTCCACGCCATAAGACGCCAGCGTTTTGCGCCCGCCAAGCGGCGTATCGGTCCAAAGAAGCGGGCGCGAGGTATTTGGATCGTCGTATTTCGGGTTACCAAGGAAGCGTCCGATGTAGCGGTCATGATTGCCCATCAGACAAGTCCAAGGTTTGCCGTCTTTCTGGCCTTGCATCAGCATTTCGATCACGGCGCGGGACGACGGGCCGCGATCTACATAGTCGCCCAGGAAAACAATCGGCGCAGCCGGTTCCCCGAAACGTTCAATGGCTTCAAGGGCCGTTTCAAGTTGACCTAGCTGACCGTGAATATCGCCGATGGCGTGGATCGGATCCATTGGTTTTCCCTTTTGCATGGGCGAGACATGCAACCGATGGCAGAAAAGGGCAAGACAGCAATCGCGCGCCGGTCAAAAGGCAATCGGCTCTTGTCCATCAACAATTGCGGCAAGTACGCTTAGCGCAGCCAGGGCAGAGGTCCGGGGATTGTCTGGCAGGCCAGCCCCCGAGACACGAAACTCAAGGGTGCCGAAATCGCCTTGGGCATGGATTTCGTGAATGTTGGACGTCGCATCCGGGTCGGCCACAAGCTGAACTTCGGTGCGGTCAAACCCCAGCCCGGACAGGGCAACAGCCGCCGCCACATTCGCATTCTTGGGATAGCGCAAAGCCGCATCGCGGGCCGTTCCGGAAAAATGCGTAACGGCTGTCGCAGGGGGATTGCCAAAATCAATAACCTCTTCAGCCGGCGAGCCCCGCCACCCAGCCAAAGGTTTCCGCCCGGTATAGGTGACCCTTCTAAGCTGACCACGCCGCGCGGCGCGCAAAGCGTCCAAAGCGCCAATTGCACCACTGGCCAAGTAAAGCCGACTTCCACCGTCAAGGGCCGCATTGCGCAGGTCTGCATAGACGTCAGGGTTGGCAAGCGCCCCCAGCGAAACAGTCGTCAGGCATTTCCCGGCGCGCAATGCAGTTGGCCCATGTTCCGCAAGCGCCGCGTGACCGGCACAGTCGACCACGTGACCGATATGACTGGACAGCTCATCGACAGACGAAACAACATCGACCTGCGGGGGTGTGCGCCGCCGCATGTCTGCCACCCTGCCGGGGCGGACCACGAACGCGCCCAACTTAACATTACCGCCGCGCAGACCATTCTGGACAAAGCCTGAAATTGCGCCGCTTCCTATCAGGGCAATGTGCATCTGGCGTCCTTGGCTCAGCACCGGAGTGAAGACTCGGTCATGACTTGCGTTTCATCAATCCGCGAGAGGGATCATACCCCCAAACAGCCGCAGCTCCAAAGACCAACGTGGCGCCGATCACGACCAATAAAGCGGTCAGGTTAAATTGCAGATACAGCAAGAACCGGATCAGTTCGACCACATAGGTGAACGGGTTCAGAGCGCAGATATCATGCAGCAGTTCCGAACTCTCTGCCATTTTCCAAAGCGGATACAGCGCGGATGACAAGAAAAACATCGGGAAGATCACAAAGTTCATGACGCCCGCGAAGTTTTCCAGTTGCTTGATGAAGCTGGACAAGACAAGCCCAAGCGCCCCCAGCATAAGTCCTCCCAGAAAGACACCCGGCACCGCCGCCAGATACCCCAATGTCGGCATGGTGATGCCGAACAGCGCCGCAATCGCGAGAAACGCATAAACCTGTAAGACAGAAATCGCGCTGGAGCCCAGAAGCCGACACAGCAATAACCACCAGCGCGGCAAGGGGCTGGTCAGCAACAGCCGCATTGACCCCATTTCGCGATCGTAAACCAAGCTGAGAGAGCTTTGCATCCCGTTGAACAGCAAGATCATCGCGCACAAGCCCGGCACGATATACGTCTCATAGGTGATATACGTCTGATAGGGCGGGATGATCGATACACCCAGCGCAGCCCGAAAACCCGCCGCAAAGATCAGCAACCAAACCAAGGGCCGTACCAACGCCGACAAGAACCGTTCCCTCTGATGGACAAAACGCAGGAACTCGCGCCCGACAATCGCGCGCAGCACGTTGAGCCACGCAGTCACAACGCGGTCTCCGTCTTGTCGAGAAACCATTCGGACAGGTTACTCACGCCGCGAATATCGCCTGTGATGCCATCTGCAAGGATGTTGCCTTCGTGCAGCACCAAAAGCCGATCCGTATCGCGCACCTCGTCGGTCAAGTGGGTCGTCCACAGAACACACAGCCCTTGATCGGCCAGATCATGCACATGGCCGACGATCCCGGCGCGGGACGCGGCATCCAAACCCACCGTCGGTTCGTCCAGCAGCAGCACTTCGGGTTCATGCAGCAAAGAGCGGGCCAATTCCGTACGGCGGCGGTGCCCGCCGTTTAGCGCACGGACCTTTTCGCCTGCACGCTCGGCCATGTTGAGCCGGGCCAGCGCAGCGTCGATCCGCGATGCAAGCCCCTTGCGCGGCAACCCATGAAGAGCCGCGAAATAAGCCAGATTTTGGCGCACCGTCAGATCCAGGTCCAGCGTGGGTTGCTGAAATACGACCCCAAGGCGCCCCAAGGCGGGACCCGGCGTGCGCCGCAAATCATGCCCCGCGACCTGAATTGTTCCCCCCGGTGAGACCAGAAGTCGGGTCAACAGGGAAACAAGGGTCGATTTCCCCGCCCCGTTCGGCCCAAGCAGCGCGCAAAACTGGCCCTTTGGCAAATCGAAGGACACCCCTTTCAGAGCGTCCTTGCTGCCATAGCTATAGGCCAGAGTGCTGACAGAAAGCCCGCTTGTCATCCTTTAGCTCGCTTGGTCCGCGGTCTACTTCGCAACAGGTTCCGCACGAGCGGCGGATTGTTGAGACTGGCAAAGGCTTTCAAAGGCTGCTCCTGTTGGGACGCGCGCTATTCGGCGCGGCGGCTAATTTCGTTCAGATCAGTGTCAAGCTTGATGTCGTATTGGTTGCCACCTTCGCAAATGACGTCGTCAAGTTCGTATACCCCATCTTCCAATTCTATGTCGTCAGCGACCATCTGGCATTTCATGCCGTCCAGCTTTTCCATGATTTGCGCGACTGTTTCCGAAGGAATATCGTCTGGCTGGTTTGACGCGACGGCTGGTGTCGAAAGTACAAAAAAAGCGAGAGCAGATATCAGGTATTTCATTTGTAGAATCTCAAAAAGTTACTGAATTGAAATCTTGATCTGCTGCGTGTCGCCGGATGACCCCGGTATCCGCAGGATATGTGTGCCCGGAACAATCGCAATAAACGAAAGCTCTGCCGTTCCCGCATCGTCAAATTCAAGCGAGTCTATGGCCATGGGACGGATTTCTATGTCATTGATGACGATCTCGTTCATCCAGATGGCCCGAAAGAACTCTGGCCCGGTAAGAGCCAGCTCCGCAGACCCGTCTGCTGTAATTTCCAACGTGTAATAAGCCCCCGATTGAAGGGTCACATCCTCGCCCAGCGGCACGCCCGACGACAGCGTGATTTCGATCGGCTCACCCCGGTTACATCCGGCCAGAAGCCCGGCAAACCCGAAATCGTCGCAAAGTGGAGCAGCTATGGCAGGCGCTCCAAGGCAACAAGCCAGTGTGGCTGCGGTCAGAATTTTCATTTTCTTTCTCTCCCTTTTAGTGCTGCATGCGCGAACAAAACGCGGTACTGACGCCCGATTTTCAAAGTCGTTGGGCAACGCCCCCACCGCTTGGCTGTTGCTCGTTTCGCCGGACAAACAAGCACCCGCGCTATGCAGCACCCGATGCAAAATAGCCCCGAATGGCAACCGGGACTTTTGGGCAGGTTGCTTTGTTCCGTGACTGGAATTCCCGATGCCAGCCGACACATCGCCCCGCGTTTTGCACTGATTGAATGGGCATACCTGCATCGCCCTCGGGCAACTGATCGCAAAGAACGCCCCTTGCCGGTGCCCAAGGCCATCACCGCTTGCGGCGCAAGGCTCTTGTGTGCTTTCGTTGCGCATCATGAGAACCTTGTGGACAAAATGATTACAGTGTTGGGGCGCTTCCCGGGCCATCCTCATGCGAAGGTCCAAGGATGGTGGCCGCCGCCCGCAGGCCGCCGTCCTAAAGCATTTGATCTGACACTTCTGCAAGGAAACACGCATGCAACCTCTCCTGACACGCGGGGCCGAGGGCCTTGAAATCCGTTGGCCTGACGGCATTGTCGGCACCTTTCCCTATATCTGGCTGCGCGACACGGACCCTGCCGGATTTCATCCGCAAACCGGCGAACGCGCTTTTGACCTGACCAGCATACCACTCGATATCACACCCCAAAGCGTCAAGATCGATGCAGATAATTTGCTGTTAACCTGGACCGATCTTGATACCCAAAGTCGTTTCGATCTGGACTGGATCAAGGCAAATCGTCCCGGCCAGACACGCCCGGACCCCGCCGACCTGACGCCGACGCCATGGCGCGGCGATCTTGGCGCAGGGGGTGTTCCGCGCCGCACCGCGAATGGTATCATGTCCGGGGGCCGTGAACTGGCCGACTGGCTTGATGTGACAAAACGGTATGGCTTGTCCATCGTCGAAGGTCTGGCCGACAACAAGGATGCGGGGATCGCCATCGCCCGTCGAATTGGCCATTTGCGAGAAACGAATTTCGGCCTGACGTTTGAGGTGATGTCCAAGCCAAACCCGAACAATTTGGCCTATACGTCGGATGCGCTGCCGCTCCATACCGACCTGACCAACCAGGAATTGCCCCCTGGCTACCAGTTCTTGCACTTCCTTAGCAACGAGGCTGAGGGCGGCGGGTCAACCTTCTGCGATGGCGTGGCGGTCGGGAACGACCTGAAGGCCCAAGACCCAGAGGCATTCGAGATCTTGTCAACGGTGACGATCCCGTTCCGGTTTCAGGATTCAGACACCGACATTCGAGGCCGCAAATCCGTGATCACCTTGGACGCGCGCGGTGATGTGTCCGAGATTTGCTTCAACGCACATCTGGCCGATATACTCGATCTTGCGCCCGGCACCATGAACGCCTTTTACCGCGCCTATCGCCGCTTCATGGAAATGACCCGCGACCCTGCCTATCGCATCGCCCTCAGACTTTCCGCAGGCGAAATGGTTGTGTTCGACAATCGCAGGGTTTTGCACGGACGCGAAGCTTTTGACCCGTCTACGGGCTTTCGGCACCTGCATGGCTGCTACGTGGATCGGGGCGAATGGGATAGTCGGCTCAGAGTGCTTCGGCGGGCCTGACGTGTAACCCTCAAAAGGCCGTGGGAAGGTAAAGCGCCCGCCACGGCCTTTTGGTTCAAAGCAAATGCCAAAGCTGGAACAGTAGCCCCGCAGCAAAAGCCCCTGACAATGACAGCGAAATGTAGAGGGCAAATACAGGCGGACGCGCCAGCGCCCAAACCGCCATCGCCGCAGGGATCGATGTCACACCGCCCGCCACAAGAAACGCAAGACCTGCGCCCGGTGCCATCCCCTGGTCGATCAAACCGCCCACAAGCGGCAATGCGGCATAGCCATTCAAATAGGCAGGCACACCCACCAGCGTGGCCACTGCAATGGGACCAACGCCCTGACCACCAAGAACAGACGTTACCGTTTCAGCGGGAATCCAAGCCAACATCAGGCTTTCAATCACAAAAGCAAGCGTCAGCCACTTTGCCAGAAAAAGGGTAGTGGACCAGGCTGTTTTCCCAAAAGTTGCACGCCGCGCCGGATCATTCCAGAATTGCCAGACGACCGGCTTTGGCCCACGCACCTTTGCACCGCCACACCCCCCGTTGCCGATGCCATCCCGCAATGGATGCGCAAGCGCCCCGCTTTTTGCTAAAAGATGAACGATTGTTCCGCCAAAGACACCAAGCCCTATGGCCGCCACCGTTTTTGCAAACGCAAACTCCAGATTCAGAACGCCCATGGTCAAGATAAACATGGACGGGTCCATGATTGGCGACGCCAGCCAGAATGCCATGACCGCAGACAATGGCACGCCCATTGCCAACAGCGCCGCGATAAGCGGGATGACACCGCAAGAACAGAACGGCGACAAACCACCGGCCAGCGCACCCAGCCCGATCATCAGCACGGGCGATCCGGTAAACGCCTTGGCAATCAGGTTGTCTGCGCCGGTTGCCCCAGCCCAAGCCGCGATCCCGATCGACAGCAGAAGATAGGGCGCCGTTTGAAGCAGCGCGGCAGCCACGAACCGGGCACTTTCCACGGCCTGAGTGAAATCCAAGATCGCAAGGATGGCCAAGATCAACACAGAGGCGAGCCAAACGCCTTGCTGCTTCCACACACGGCGCACGGCAGGCCCTATCGCCGGCTGAGAGGTCACAAGCTCAGACATTACTATATCTCCGGTATTGGCGGTGTTTTTGGTTTCCAAAAATACCTACTGGCATCACTCGGCCTCCTTCGGCGCAAGAACACCCTCACAACATTCCGACATTAGGAAGTTGAGGACCCGGTGCATCGCGGGATAATCGACTCTGTTGAATACTTCGCGTCCCCTTTTTTCCTGAATAACCAGTTCCGCGTCCACGAGGGACGACAAGTGATGGGCCAAGGTGGACGGGGCCAACCCCAGATGTTCGCCGATATCGCCAACACGCAGCCCGTCTTCACCTGCCTTTACGAGCAGTCGAAAAATGGAAAGGCGTGCATCATGGCCAAGGGCTGCAAGGGCGCGTGCATGGGGGCTTGTAGTAGACATACCTCATAAACAACTATATTTCTAGTTTTGTAAATATGTAAGGTCAAAGTGCGTGGCCCGAGCATCTTCGACGATGCAACGCTGAAAATGGACTCCCATCAACGGAGTGTGGCACACGGCACAGCGCATTTGCCTGAAGGCGCAAGGGTTTGCACGCAGGATGACCCGGCTTACGACCCTGCAGCCTGCAACGGCAGAAGGCAGAAGGTTTTCACGCCACCTGCGCTCTTGGGCGCACGTACCAGTACCAAACGCGGTAGGCCTCCAGCAGGCCAAGCGGGACGAAATGGACCAACGCGGGACCAAGGCCGCCCCAGTCATGCAGCGCTGCCCAGTGCAGCAACGTCAGGACAGCGGAGATAGGTCTGAAAGTTGGTGATGTTAATTGTGCCAACTTTTGAAGTGTTGTGGCGGAACGAATACGCGTTCACGTACGGTGCAAGTGCTGTTCGCTCATGTAGTGGTAGACGCCGATGTAACCGCGCTTGAGCAGTGACCAGAAGCTTTCGATCCCGTTGGTGTGAGCCATGTCGCGGACATACTCGCCAGCAGAGTGGCGCATTGTCTTGTGAGTGTAGCCCAATGCGCCAAGGACATTGTAGAAGCGGAACTCGTCTGTAACCACTGTGCCGCCTTCTGGGGCGTTGTCTTGCACGAAACCAACCAGAGTGGCCGCATTGGTGCGCTTGATCGGTCTGGCGCGAACTACGCCATTCTCGTCACGCATACCCATGACTGCGGTTTTGCTAACAGCACCGCGACCCGCGTGAAGCTTCTTATCAGCGTGTTTGTTCTTTTCTTTGCCGCCCACGCAGGTTTCGTCCACTTGGACTTGACCGTCCATCTTGTCGTTGTTGCCGTTCATCCATGTTCGCGGATGCGCTGCGCAAGGAAACATGCTGTTTTCTGAGTGACACCCAATTCGCGGGCCATCTGAGTGCTTGGGATGCCCTTGCGGGCGTTGGTCAGCATGTAGATTGCCAACAACGACTTAAGTAGAGGAAGGCGGCTTTCAGCAAGACCCGTGCCTATGCGAACGCTGAAATGCTTGCGGCAATCTTTGCAGCGAAAAGCCATTGGCTTATGGTCTTTGCACTCAGTAACAGAAACCGCACCGGAGTGGTCACAAACAGGCTCATCATTCCAGCGACGTTTCTCAAAGAAATTGCGCGCGGCTTCTTCATTTGGGAATTTCTGGAAGTACTCAAATGTCCTAAGCGTATCTGACATGCGCCTAATCCCTGCTCCTGGTATTAAGCCAGCCAAAACACGTGGGACCGTCAAGTCAATTTCGGCCAGTTAAGTATGCAGGCCCCGTTATTTTGTGGTCCGCTCCTAGCATTCAACCTCTATCCGAAGCCGAAGGAGCCCCGATGCGACGGGGCCACTTCGGCGTCATCATCACGACCAAGGTGTAACGAGATATTTCTCACCTGTCTTCATTGTGCGATAGTCCATCACGGCCTCTTTCGTAAGCATCTCGTCGAGATTGACGCGCATTTTATAATGGCTGGCAAAGGTGGTTGTGAGATTGTCGCGCACCCGCTTGCGCATGCGGGTGACGATGTCCTGTCCGGCCGACTGGAGGAAGGGAAACAGCAGCCAACCCGAGAGGGTCCAGCCAAAGCCGTAGCTTGGTGTCAGCACCGTCGAACCAGTATCCAAACGGCCATAGATGAACATGCGCTTCGGCTGGGTCGAGCCATAGCGCGAGAACTCTGTCATCTGTTTTACCGCAACCTGCTCCATCGCCCTGAAGGCCGTGTCGACCGTCTGGCCGCCGCCCACCGGATCGAAACCATAGAAGGCACCTGTGTCCTCAATTGCCGCGCGCAAGTGCTTCATGAAGTCGTCATCCGACGAGTTGACGACATGGGTGGACCCAAGCTTTTCAAGCAGATCAACCTGGCTGTCCTTACGCACGATATTGACCAGACCAATGCCATCCTCTTTGCAAATACGGGTCAGCATCTGGCCAAGGTTGGACGCCCCGACCGTGTGAAGGATCGCATCCTGCCCGTCGGCCTTGGCATTTTCGACAAACCCCAAAGCCGTCATGGGATTTACGAAAGCGCTCGCGCCTTCTTCGGCGGAATGGTCGCCCAGCGGCAGGCACATGGCTGCATCTGCGATGCAGTACTGGCTGTAGGCATTTCCCGGAACGCAAGAGACGCGCTGCCCGACCAGCGCTTTCGCTGCGTCACCATCGCCCGCGGCGACAACCGTACCGGCACCTTCGTTTCCAGCAGGCAGTTTCAGGCCATGCCGCGCTCGTGAGCCCGCGTTTGCCGGTTCGGGCACGGTCGCAACGAATTTGCCAGACGAATAGCTGGCATTTTCAACATCGGCCCCACCGACGAGAATGGCGAGGTCAGACGGGTTGATCGGTGCCGCCTCCATTCTCACGAGCACTTGGTTGCCAGACGGATCGGGAAAGGTCACGTCCTCGATCGCAACGGTCAGCGTGCCATCCGCTTCCAGTGTTGTGAACAGTTGCTTACCGGTGGTCGCCATTTCGAAATCTCCAAGGTTTGGTGTCGCGGTTACGGGCGATTGTGGCTTCAGCGACGCAAACCGCCGCCCCCTGAGCATCAATCGCTATTGGGTACTCGGCGAGCACCGCATTCTCCAAAGCCGAACAGTACGTCTTCATAGGGCAGATACCCCGAGCATCGGCACGCTGCGCCGAAGATCGCACATAACACCTGTGTCCGCCGAGACCCATAGGATTGGGGCGCTTTCTGCGAGGCTTGCGATAACGTCTCGGTGATCTCGGATGGCGTCGGCCCATGATCCGCAAGGCCCGATTGATGAAAGCTGTTGATCACGGGAAAAGGGGTCTACTGCGCTGACTTTCCGAGATATTCGTGGCATGTCGTGGCCTGCGTGATGCTCACTGGTCGCCGTTCATGCGATGCATTCCCCCACCAATACCGCCAGACTGCCGCCCCTAAGCTCGGAACTCATTGCCTCCGCCGTGGTTGCTTCTTCAGTGAATAAAGGAGCCAACATGTCAACGATCACGACAACAAATCCGGCGACGGGCGAGATGATCGAAACCTATCCACTCATGACAGAGCAAGAGGCCCTGCAAAAGTTGAAGGCCGCGCACGCTGCTTTTCTGGAGTGGCGAAAGCTGCCCCATACCGAGCGCGCGCCATACTTGACCCGGATCGCGAAAGTGCTTCGCGACAATGCAGACGAACTTGCGGCCCTGATGACGCGCGAGACCGGAAAGTTGTTGAAGGATGGCCTGACAGAGGTGGAAATCTGCGCCGCGATCTTTGACTACACTGCCGAACACGGTCCTGACACTTTGGCAGATGAAGAGCGTACCCACGGGGCTGACGGCGCGCGCGGTGTCGTCACTTATCAACCGATTGGCGTGATTTACTCCATCCAGCCGTGGAACTTTCCCCTTTATCAACCGGTTCGCGTCCTGGCCGCAAACTTGATGGCTGGCAATGCATGCGTGCTGAAACATGCCAGCATCTGCACTGGATCGGGTCTTCGCCTGCGCGATCTGTGCATTGAGGCGGGCCTGCCGGAGGACCTGTTTCAAGTCATCCTAATCGACCACGACACCAGTGACCGGCTGATTGAACATCGATTGGTGAGCGGCGTAACGATGACAGGCAGCGATGACGCGGGACGGCACATAGGCAGCGTCGCTTCCAAGGCGCTGAAAAAGACGGTTTTGGAGCTGGGTTCCAACGATGCCTATTTGGTACTTGAAGACGCCGACATCGAAACGGCGGTCAAGTTTTCTGTCATGGGACGGCTATACAACAACGGCGAAACCTGTGTGTCGGCCAAGCGGTTCGTCGTGACCGACAAGGTCTATGACGCCTTCATTTCGGCGTTCGTGGATCAGATGACCGCGATCAAAATGGGCGATCCGACAATGGACGACACCAAACTTGGCCCACTGTCGAGCGAAGATCAGTTCGCCACGGTCAAAAAGCAGGTGGATCAAAGCGTGGCCAAGGGTGCAAAAGCGCTATGCGGTGGCACTGCCCCTGACCGTACGGGAGCGTATTACCCCGCAACGGTGCTCGCCGACGTTGTGCCGGGGATGCCTGCGTATGACGACGAAATCTTCGGTCCGGTGGCTGCGGTGATCCGCGCCAAGGACGACGAAGACGCCATGCGCATCGCCAACGACAGCAGGTATGGCCTCGGCGGCGGCATCTTCTGCAAAGACGAAGAGCGCGCACTCAAGCTGGCGCGCGACCATTTCGACACCGGGATGATCCGCATCAATTCCTTCGGGGCTGCTGATCCAAACATGCCGTTTGGTGGTATTAAAGACTCTGGGTACGGGCGCGAACATGGCGGTTTCGGGATGAAAGAATTCGTCAACGTCAAAGCGATCTTTCTTCCGTGACCATGCTGCAATCAGGTCAATGTGTCCGCGCCACACGAATGCTACGAAAAACACGTCCGCGTTCTGACAGCACCCGGGACGGTTGGGTTTTGTTGAGATCCGGTTGACGGTTTTCGCTTTGCAGGACTTTTGCCCGCCTACCGCGGTGATCGCGTTCCAGACTTGGCCGAGGGCACGCTTAACACTCGCCTCGGTTACATGTTCAACGCAATCGCCGCCCGGGCTCTTGTTGGTCTGCGTAAAGGCGATGCTGGCCAAATCTGGACCAACCATCTGCTTGAGTGGGCCACAACGTGACATCAGCGCACTGCCCCAAGGCCTGGACCGACGACGCGGCGATCTCACCTGCGAACCCGTCATTTCGCGATAATGCAGGTGTCGATTCGGCAAAAGTTGAGGACACAATAAAGCGCGGATGTCGTCCAGATGCTTGCAAGGTCGGCCCCGCGCTTAGCCTGACGGGACCCGTTCAACGGGTAAGCCAGATCAGACGTTGCGGACGTGTTCGTAGGGCGTGAGACGGTTGAGAGCCTTTAACCTGCGTGCGAAGTTGTGTGCGGTCATGACGTCGGTGCTGTCGAACTCTTGGCAGACTTCCGCAAGCGAAGCTTGCAATCGCTGTATTCGCTCTGACGGCATACGTGATCAAGGCGCTCCTGTGACGAACTTGTCCCATAATGCTTCCTGCCATTCCTTCGAGAGCATCACAGCATCAAACCGTGGGTCCAAACACCCTTGTGCGACCCCCGACGTAAAACCTGAGACGTCCGCGTTTGGGCTTCTTGGCAGGAGTGTTTGGCTGGGCCATGATGTGTGGCCTCAACCTGCTACGGACCGGTGCAACCAAGCCAGACCAGAAACTCAGCGCCCGATCATGTCGCACGGAAAAAACCAGAATAAACCGCGGTCTGGGTCCGTTTGCGACGGCAAGGTCAGATTGGTCTGACATTCTACAATTGAATTTTCTATCCGCCGACAAACTCAGAAATAGGAACCCGCGTGTCGCATTCGAAAACTCAGCAGTTCCGAAGTCAGTCGCGCGACGGTCTGCGGATCATTCGCGGCAAGGTCTTCCGCGCAATCAGGGTCAGCAGCGATGTCAAACAACATCGATGGCTGATGGCCTGCGAAGTGCACAAGCCGCCTGCCGCCGGTTTCGAATGCCACTGCGCGACACGCTGAAGCCCCTGCGTTCCAAGCGCGCTCGAACCGGCCGCCGCCAGACATTTCGCCCAAGTCCATTTCGACCATGACGGGGGTGTCGGCCGGCAACCCTGCGGACGTAAGCTTTTGCCCTTGCATCTGACATGGCACCCGCGCCCCAAATGCATCCAGCAAGGTTGGCGCAAGATCAACGGACCGCGACGGCGCGTCGACCGTACCAGCACCGAGGCCCGGCGCCCGGATCATCAACGGCACATGTGATGCCGCGCGAAATGGTGTCCGCTTGCCCCAAAGTCCCAGATCGCCCAGCATCTCGCCGTGATCAGCGGTCAGTACAACCATGGTATCATCCGCTTGGCCTATGGCCTCCAACCAGTCCAGCAACCGCCCGATGTGATAATCGACTTCTGCCGCGAGGCCGAGATAGGTCGCCCGGATGATAGCAATCTGCGCCGGGGTCAGCGTGGAATGATCCCCGTCAAAGCCCCAGAACATCCCGCTGGAACTTGGCGCCGCGTGATAGGCCGCAAAAAATGGGTGCGCCGTGGATCCTTGTGCCGGTGTCGGCACTGATTTGGGGTCAACCAAACTATGCCAAGGGCTTGGTGCCACGAACGGCGGATGGGGGCGGATATACGTCACCATCGCCGACCACGGGCGCGCCTTTCGCACGTCAAGATGCCGGATGGTTTGGTCTGTCAGATAAGCGGTGTCACTGTCCTTTGCCTCGTAAAGAGCAGGGCCGCCCAATACCCCATCTTTTGGGCGATACAGCCGATCAAAATCCGAGGCATCCGCATCAGGCACATCATAGCCCTGCCCCCGCAAATGCGCGAGCCATGCCCAGCCCTCCTCACGCATCTCGACGACCTCTGTGATCCCCTTTATCGGACCGGTATAAGATCGCCGTGCCGGGTCATTGGGGTGCAGATGTGTCGGGTCGGGCTGTGTGTCGGTGTAGCCGAACAAAAGCAACTCGCGCCCCACGCTGCGCAATCCGGTGGCGATGTTGGGGATGTGATCGGGCAGCGGGGTTCCGTTATGCACCGACCGATGGGTCATCGCATATTGCCCCGTCAACAGGCTGGCACGAGACGGACCGCAGGGCACCATGACCGTATGGTGATTGGTGAAGCTCAGCGACTGCTGCGCAAACCGCCGCAGGTTCGGCAGTGGCACACAGTCCGCCATCGGACCCGTCAGCAAATCGGCCCGAAATTGGTCCAGCACGATGAACAGCAAGTTGCGGGGCATTGGCACTTTCCGTGTTTGGTCAGGCGCTGAGTTCGCGCACCAAAGCCGGAAGATCAGCCACCGTGTCGATGACATGATCCGCCCCCGCGGCCTTGAGGATAGCCGTCGCCGCGTCCCGAAGGGCGTTCACGGCATCGGGTGACATGGCTGCAAGCTCATCAGGTGTCTTGCCAACGGCGTTTCCGGAAAGCGCGACGCCGACGGTGACACAGCCCGCCGCAACACCTTCGCGGATACCCGGTTCGGTATCATCCACCTTTATGACCGCACTTGGCGGATACGCCACAAGATCGACAAAGCACTTGTACATTCCAAGCGGACCGGGCCGCCCTTCGGGCAGATCGTCTGAACAAACAAGATTGTCTGGCTCGTAGCCTTGCGCGGCGGCAACCGGCAAAACCCGCTCCATGATAGACCGGGTGTAGCCAGTCGTAGACCCGATCTTAAGCCCCATTGCCCGCAATTCGTTGATCGCCTCAAGGCAACCGGGCACCAGATCGGCATAATCCGCGGCGACCTCTTCGTTCATTGGCACAAATATCTCGTACACTTTGTCCACATCCGCATCAGTTGGCGCAGCGCCCTGCGCCGCTTCCCATTGGGCGGCGATATCGGCCATGTCCATCATCGCGCGAATGTGGTCCCATTTGGGCGATCCCATTGGCCCGCGCGCCTGCTCGATCGTGGCCGTGACACCAAACTTGGCAAAGGCCTTCACGAACACGCCCATGGGCGCAAACGATCCGAAATCGACCGTGGTTCCGGCCCAGTCAAAAACGGCGGCTTTGAAATTCGTCATAGGAAGTTCCTTTTGTGGCGCATCATTCCCCGTGCGCTTGTCGTTCCGCAAGGCTGGCCGTCGAGGGCGCTGCACTGCTCACATTCATCTCTGTCAGGACATCTGAAGCTGCGTCCACAACGGCTTGCATCACGGCACCGTCGACGTGCCCGATATGCCCAATACGAAAGCTCTCTGCGCGGGTGAGCTTGCCGGGATACAAAATGAAGCCACGGGCCTTCATGCGGTCATAGAACTGCGTGAAATCGAAATTCGGATCGGCCGGGCAGAAAAAGGTCGTGATGATTGGTGACAACCAGTCATCAAGCAACAGCGTTTCAAACCCCAGCCTGCGCATCCCCGCAACCAACACATCGCGATTGTTGGCATATCGTGCCCCGCGCGCGGCCACCCCGCCTTCGGCTTCGTGCGCGCGTAATGCCACCAGAAACGCCGCGACCACATGGGTCGGGGGCGTGAAACGCCACTGCCCGGTCTGTTCCATCACAGCCCATTGAGCATGCAAATCAAGGCTGAGCGATTGGCTGTTGCCCTTTGCCGCTTCCAGCGCTGCGGTTCGGGCAACAACAAAGCCAAAACCGGGCACACCTTCAATGCACTTGTTGGCTGAACTTACCGCAGCCTCAAACGGGGTTACTGACGGGTCCAACGGCACCGCGCCAAAGGCAGACATGCTGTCCACCAGAAGCGCACGGCCTGCGGCCTGCGTTGCATCGGCGATTTCCTGAAGCGGGTTCAGGATGCCCGAGCTGGTTTCACAATGGACCGCCAGAACATGGGTGATCGCCGCATCCTCTGCCAACACGCGGGCCACATCCGCACCGCGCGGCGGAAGGTAATCGCCCATATCCAGAACGGCATGGGCTCGGCCGAGATATTCCAGAATTGTGACGGCGCGTTTTCCGTAAGCGCCATTGCAGAGAACAAGAACCTTGCCGGTCTTTGGCACAAACGACGCAAGCATCGCCTCGACCGCGAAGGTGCCACTGCCTTGGATTGGCACGCAATCAAACCCGTCTGCGCCAGCGCCAAGCATCGCCAAGATGCGGGACCGCAATTCACGCGTCATGGCGCGAAAATCGCCATCCCAGCTGCCCCAATCGCGCAGCATCGCCTCTTTCACCTCGGCAGAGGTTGTCAGCGGACCCGGTGTCAGCAAATACGGCTCGCCGAGCTTGGGTTTGGGAAGTGCTGCAAGGGTCATCGGACACTCCTTCCTTCAGGTGTCATGCGGGGATTTCAGACGCATTTCCGTTGGGCCGGGAAAAGTCAAACTCTTCCGCAAAATGGCAGGCCGTGAAATGCTCAGCCGCCACTTCGCGCCATTCGGGCACGTCTGTCGAGCACCGGTCTTTCGCAAACGGGCATCGAGTATGAAACCGGCAGCCGGATGGTGCCGTCAGCGGGTTCGGTATTTCGCCCTTTAGCCGGATCGGCGCAAAGTTTGCATCGGGGTCCGCAAGCGGGATCGCTGAAAGCAACGCGTGCGTATAAGGATGGCGCGGTGAGAAAAAAAGCTTCTCTGTGGGGGCATATTCAACGAACTTGCCCACATACATCACGGCCACACGGTGACTGATTTGCGCCACGACGCTCAGGTCATGGGCAATAAACAGAAAACTGACCCCCATCTCGTCTTGAAGGTCGCGCAACAAATTGACGATTTCGGCTTGAATCGACACATCAAGCGCCGAAACGCTTTCATCGCAGACCACAAATTCAGGCTTTGACACAAGCGCACGAGCGATACAGATGCGCTGCCGTTGGCCGCCGCTGAACGCATGAGGAAACCGGCGCAGGTGTTCCAGGTTGAGTTTGCAGCGCGCCGCGATGTCCCGTACGCGCGCGTCAATCTGCGCCCGGTCTTTCATCAGGCCAGACGCCACCAACGGTTCGGCAATGATGTCGCGCACGGTCATTCTAGGATTCAGGCTGGAATACGGGTCTTGAAACACCAGGCTCATGCGTGGCCGGAACTGGCGCAAGGCGGTGCCGGACAGGGTATGCACAGCGACCTGGCTTTGCGCCGCATCGGGGGCAGCCGTGTTAAACAGCACTTCGCCAGATGTGGGATCAATGGCACGCAGCATGGCCCGCCCAACCGTGGTTTTTCCGGACCCGGATTCGCCAACAAGCCCGACGGTTTCGCCCCGATGGATCACAAAGCTCACATCGTCCACGGCGCGCAGCATCTGGGTGTCGCTGCCAAAGAGCCGCCGCTTGGTCACCGGGAAATGCACCGACAGGTTATTGACTTCAAGCAGTGTGTTTGACGCGGAAAGGTCATCGCTCATGCAACGGCCCGCCCGTTTTCATCGTAAAGCCAGCAGCGCACTGCCCGACCGGGTTCGGGAACCACCTCGCGCGGGATTTTCCTGTCGCACAGGCCTGCAATCTTCTGCGCACATCGGGTGTGAAACGGGCACCCCGATGGCCGAGCATTGGGCGACGGGATCTCGCCCGGAATCGGCGTCAGCCGCTTGCTCAGTGTGTCGAGGCTTGGCAACGCCGCCAACAAGCCTTGGGTGTAGGGATGCTTGGGCGCGCGAATGACATCACGCGCCGGGCCGCGTTCCACGATAGATCCAAGATACATCACTGCCACGTCATCGGCGACCTGCGCAATTACGCCCAGATCATGGGTGATAAAAATCATGCCCATGCCCAGTTCGCGCTGCAAATCGCGCATCAGGTCCAGAACCTGTGCTTGAATGGTCACATCAAGCGCGGTCGTCGGTTCATCCGCGATCAACAGCGCGGGACCGGCAGACAGGGCAACCGCGATCATCGCCCGCTGCCGCATCCCGCCGGACAATTCATGCGCGTATTGATCGATCCGCGCCCCGGCGTTGGAAATTCCAACCTTGTCCAACATGTCGATTGCGAAAGCACGCGCCTCGCGTTTGGACATCGGGCGGTGCAGCCGGATGGCTTCGATAATCTGGTTTCCGATGGTGTAGACAGGCGAAAAACTGGCCATGGGTTCTTGAAAGATCATGCCCATTTCACCGCCGCGCAGCGCCCGGATTTCGCGGCTGCGGTCAGACAGTGTTTCAATTCGCATGACCTGCCCGTCCTTGGCGGTGTAATGCATCTTGGTGTCTGCCCCAAGGCTGGCGGTGCGGGGCAGCAAGCGCATCAGCGCCTTGGTCGACACGGATTTGCCTGACCCGGATTCGCCGACCAGCCCCAATGTGCGCCCCTTGTCCACGGCAAAGGTCACATCCTGAACGGGTGTGATGGTGCCCTCATCCGTGCGGAATGATATGGTCAAGTTCTCAACACTCAGCAATCGGGACATTACTTGGCCTCCGAATAAGGGTCGGCCGCATCGCGCAACCCGTCGCCGATCACCGTGAAGGCAAGCACCGCCAAAACGACGAAACCGGCCGGGATGAACAGCCACGGTGTTTGCTCAATGGCCCGGACCGACTGCGCCTGTTGCAACAGAACGCCCCAAGACACCGACGGCGGACGCAACCCAAGCCCAACAAAGGAAAGCGCGGTTTCGGACAGGATCATATAGGGAAACGAGATCACCAGATCGACGATGATAAAACTCGTGAAACTGGGCAGCATATGCTGGCCGATGATCCGGCCGGGACGGGCCCCTGCAAGCCGCGCCGCGACAACGTAATCCTCGTTCCGGATCGAAAGCAGTTGCGACCTGATCCGCCGCGCAAGCGTAGGCCAGCCAAAAAGCCCCAGAATAAGCGTCATGGCAAAGTACACCTGCGTGGTTGACCATTCCTTTGGCATCGCTGCCGCCAGCCCCATGTAAAGTGGAATAATCGGGATCACCCGCACCACTTCGGTCACGCGCTGAATGGCATTGTCGAGAAACCCGCCCGCATAGCCCGCCACACCGCCGATGATCAGCGCCAGCACGAACGAAATCATCACACCCAGAACACCGATGGAAAGCGAGGTCCGCGTGGCATAGATCGTTCGGCTGAACACATCCCGGCCCAGATCATCCGTGCCCCAGAAATGGATCTTAAGCTCGGGGTCGGCCAACCCGATCAGGTGGCGATCCGTCTCGAAGATGCCCAGCACCTTGACCGTTTCACCGGGCACGAAAAGCGACACGTAGTGGCGGATGTCCGGGTCGGGCACCGAGATCGCACGCAATGTAATCGGGTCACGTTCGGTTTTGTTGCCATGCACAAACGGGCGGATCGAACACCCGTTATCGTCACAGAATTGCGGTACTTGCGGTGGGCCTTCGATATAGCCGGTGTTTCGGGTGGTCGTTCCGTAAGGCGCGACAAATTCTGCAAAGATACCAGCCAAAGCCATTGTCGCAAGGATCACAGCCGCCACCATCGCCGCCCGGTGACGGCGAAAGCGCCACCAGATAAGGGTCCATTGCGACGCGGAATAGAATTTCAGCCGCCGCTGACGATCTTTTTCCGCTTGCCGGGTTTCGGCGGTAATGTGCGTGGGTTTTCCGGGCTCTGGGAGGTCGGTCATGGATCAGGCTCCCAACTTGATGCGCGGGTCGAGCCACGCAAGAAGAATATCGGACAGGAAATTCATGAACACGATGGCAAAAGTCAGGATCAGCAAGATTGCGCCGGCCACATTCATATCGAGATCAAGGTAGGCCCGCAGCAGCAACTGGCCCAGTTCCGTCAGGCCCAGCACAACAGCCACAATCGGCAGCTCTGAAAAAATACGGTTCACGTCAAATCCGATTGTGGACACAATCGGGTTGATCGCCAAGCGCGCAGGGTATTTCAGCAAAAGCCGTCCTTCGGGCACGCCCCGCGCACGGGCAGCAGTCACAGACAGCTTGTTCAATTCGTCGGACATGGTCGCGCGCACCGTCTGAATTTGATAGGCAACCGCAGACCAAGCCAGCACAACGGCTGGCAACCACAAATGCTTGAGCATGTCCCACACGCGCGGAAGGCTCCACGGGGCGTCGCGGTAAGGTGCAGAAAAGAGGCCCCCAATGTCTGATCCGAACCAGCGGTTTGCAAAATACAGCATGACCAACGCCAGCAGAAAATTAGGCAACGCCAGCCCCAAATAGGAAAACACGGTCAGACCGTAATCCACAGCAGACCCGCGCCGAACCGCCGCGTAAATCCCAATGGGAATAGAGATCAGATAGGTCAGGATCAGCGTGGCAAACAAGATGCCCGACGTAAGCCAGACTTTGTCACCGATCACCTTGTTGACAGATGTTTCAAAAGCGAACGCCTGGCCGAAATCACCGCGCAAAACAATGCCGCCGATCCAATCGAAGTACCGGATCAGCATTGGCCGGTCCAACCCCAGATCGACGCGGATCGCTTGCACATCTGCTGCGGTCACACTGATCCCGGTGCCTGAATACTTTCGAAACGCGTACCGATCAGCATAGTCGCCCGGCGGGATTTCCATGATGATGAAAACCATCAGCGACACGAGCGCCATTGTGACGACCATGCCTATGAGGCGTTCAACCGTGAATCTGAGCATTGAAAGTCCCTTGTTTGGACCAGGGGCACAACGCGCCCCCGGACCAGCCCCCGCGCCGCATGCAACACAAGGAGGATATGGCCACACCTGAAGCAGCGCGAAATTTTCGAGCCGCCGCAGGTGGGCATGACAAGTTTACTGAGCCAGCCACCACTGTTGTGGGCGGTAAGGATAAGTCCAGTAGAAGTCATAGGTCTTTGATGTGATCGGCTTCACGTTCTGCAAATCGTTGCGGTACAGGAAGGGCGCAACGATATCACCAACCGTGCCGATTTTCAGCATGTTGTCCGTGTGGATTTTCACGATCTCCGCACCGATCGCGTCGCTTTCTTCGGACCCGAACTGGACTTGAAGGAACTGCTCGGACAGGTCCCAGAGCTTGAGGATATCGGCAGGCGGCTCAATGCCTTCTGCACCATCGGTCTTCTTCCACGACGCCCATTCAAACCCGGTGCCCGGGTTGAAGAAATCGCCGAATGGCGGAACAAAGACGGTCACATCCTGGGAAATGGTCGGGCCTGCGTTGCCATCATATTTCCAGGTGGTCAGATCCAGATCGTTATTGTTGCCCGACGCGCGATATTCGTCGGATGTGACCTCTTTGACGTCGATGCGAACACCAACCGCTGACCAGTAATCACGGATCAGTTCCATCATCTTCACGGGCACGCCCTGAGACGAGTACACGAGGCGAATGACCAAAGGCTTGCCATCAGGGCGTTCTAGCGTGCCATCCCCATCTGCATCAGTCAGGCCCATTTCAGCCAACAAGGCTTTGGCACCGTCAACATCATAAGCAATGTCTTTGGTCAGTGTTTCGTCATCAATGAAAGACACTGTCTTGGGTTCGGCGGGCACACCTTGCATTGGCGTACCTTGGCCAAGGTAAACGATCTCGTTGATTTCATCGCGGTTCATTGCCAGCGACATCGCGCGGTTAAAGCGGATATCGTTGAAAATCTCGCGCAGAACTTCGTCTTTATGAGTGCGGTTGAATGAGAAGAACACGTTCTCGCCAAGGGTCGGTGCGAACTGGATCGTGTAGTTCCCCTTGGCTTCGTTGTCCTTGAGCAATGGGAAATCTTCCAAGAAGACGGCCTGCTGTTTCCAGACAACTTCACCGTTCATGACCTTAAGGTTCTGAACTTCCTTGTCCCCGACATAGGTTTCCACAATTTCCGAAATATACGGCAACTGGTTGCCGGCAGTGTCGACCATGTGGAAATAGGGGTTGGCGACAAGCTTGCGGCCCTCAGAGGTTTCATCAACCACGATGTAGCTTTCCAGCGTCGGCACCACGGCACGGCCGATGGCGGCGGCCTTGTCTGCGTCTTTCAACAGCGGGCTGGGAACATCTTTCCAGTCCGACCCACCGTAATAGAAATCAACTGCTGCGGCTGCGTTTTCAAACCCGTATTCCTGCGCAAGCGCTTCGGCACCTTCATTGTACTTGGGCATGAATTGTCCAAGGAAGTGCTTTGGCTGGAAGGGTTGACCGAAATCAACGGCAAAGCGATTCAGAATGCCGGGTGTCGGCACCGGGAACGTCATTTTGACCGTTACATCGTCGACAGCCTCAACCTTGACTGGCTCACCGGCGAACAACCAACGATCCGGGGTCTTTTCATACACATCCGGGTTGAGGATGATGTCGTTCATCCAGAATTCAACATCTGCCGCAGTGAACGGTGCACCATCAGACCATTTGTGCCCCGCGCGCAAAGAAATGGTCAGTTCTGTAAAGTCGTCGTTCCATGACCACGCCTTCGCGATGTTCGGCACAACCGTCTGCAAGTCGTCCGTGTAGCGCACAAAGTTGACGTGACGTACTGACAGCAGATCAGAGGTTCCTGATTCCGTTGCCTTGGACAGACCGGTGATGACGCCGCCGTATTGACCAATTGTATCGTAAGGCATCACCACCAGCGCCTCTGCTGGCAAGCGCTCTGCGACTGCGGGCAACGCGTCGTTGCCAAGGATGCGACCGTTCAGGTCCCCGATTGCCGGGTTTTCTGAAAACTCCAGTTCGCAGGCCGCGCCGGTCTGGAATTCTTCGAGTTCGAACTGCTGGGGATATGCCGAGGTTAGTCCCATCGGGTCTGCGACTGTGGCAAGTGGGCAAGCGGCAAAGGCTGGGGCCGCGACCAGCGTCAGGGCACTGGTCAGCATAAGATGTCGGATAGTCATGAACGTCTCCTTGTTGAAGTCTTGCCGCTATCAACGAAATGTAACAAAGGCATGTTAACCTTTCCGAAGTGCGGTTTTTCCAGAAGCTTGGCCAAGTCGCTGGGGTGCCGCAAGGATTTCTTTTCCGTGGCGCATGGTTTCTTTCCTGAGACGAAAAAATCGCCCAGATTTGGGGCAGCTTGAGCGCCTGACTTATCTTTCTCAGTTTGATGATTTCGGTATCTGGGGGGACAGAGCGTTACGTAAAACAGCACAGGCCCGCCGCGAAGATACGTTGGCCTAACCCAGATCCAGCGTTTGCGCGCGCAGCCACCGCATAAGACCCATCGGGTCATCCGCCCATGCTGCCAAATCACTTGGCGACAACGGCGCGCCGATGAACGGACGCTGAGGTTTGTTCAACGCGTGGCGCACTTCGTAAAGCAGTAGCCCCTGCCGCAGTGTGGGCGAGAGGCAGTTCGCAATCTGATAGGCACGGCTATTCTGACCCGGAAACCGGATGGGCAGCACACGCGCATTCGAGCGGCGTATCATTTTTGCGGTAAAGGCATTCCAGTCCCGTTCAACCGCAGGGCCAAACCAATTGTCTGCCGACGCCACCACACCGGCCGGAAACAGCGCAATCGCGCCACCTTGCGCCAAATGCGCCATGGCCTGTCGACGCATTTCGACATTCTTGGGCAGCGCATCAGGATCATGGGCGAACGGCACCGGCAACATGAACTGATCAATCTCAACCAGACCTGTCAGCAGCGATCGTGTGAGGATCTTGTAGTCGGTTCGCACGCGCCCAATCAGATCCGCAAGAACCATCCCATCGACCAGACCATGGGGATGATTTGCCGTCACGACCAGCGGGCCGTGCGGCGGGATCTTTGCGATCTCATCGGCCGGTGTCTGAACATCGATCCCCATAATATGCAACGCTTGCGCCCAAAAGGCTTGCCCGTGTGGCACACCCGCCGTTTCAAAACGGCGGATCAGTTGCAGCAGCTTGGGCTTGGCGGTGAGCAACTCCATTGCCTGAATGATAGCTTGCTGAACCGGATTGGTGAACGTTGACGCGTAAGACAAGCGCCGCTGGTCATAGGGCTGGTCTTCAAGGCTTACACCGTCCCACTGACCGGGGGCTGATACGTCATGCCCCGCCAATTGCGTCATGTCGTTGGATCCTGATGCGCGTGCCTTTCGCGGTCGCTTTGCCAAACCGGGCTCTCCTTGCAAGTCAGGGGGCGCTTGATGATCGCTGGGTCCAGCTGAAAACTATCGCAAAACGCACACGGAACACGGGGCGCGCCTCACAACCCGCGCCGCCGTGGAGCCAAGGAAATAGTCCAAGGCACCAAGCGGATTATGCGCGCCAACAATGATCAGATCAGCGCCGATTTCGGTGGCAACTGCGGCTATCTGGACCCCGGCCTTTCCAGATGCCACCCTACAGTCAATGTCAGGCGCATTCCCCGCCAAACTTTTGAGGTGCGACATGATCCGGTCGGTCAAGTGGTTCTCTGATTTCACCGTCACGAACTCGGCTGTGAAGCCGCTCACTTGTTCCAAGACGGTGATCAAGGTGATCTTGCCGCCCGGAGCAAGATTGTGTCGGGCGTGCGCAATTTTCCGATCCAGAATGGGCTCATGATCAAGCGCGACGGCAATCAGGATAGAAGTCATCATGGCTTTTGGGTCCTTGTCCGGGGTCACGTTGGTGTTATGGGCAGCAGGGTCAGCGCAAGCGTCACCATCACCGCTAGAAACACTGTTTCAGCCACAAGCATTGCAGCGGCCGGTTTGCCCACCTTCAGAATTTCAGCTGGGCGCGTTTTCAGCCCCACAGCGGCGATAGCGGTCAGCAAAAGCCACCCCGACGCTTCGACGGCCAAAGCTAGTGCTCCGGTCGGCAAGGTGACCATCGAATTTAACGTTGCGAGCACGATAAACGCCACGACGAAACCCGGAATCAACGGGGGCCTTGGGCCCATCGTTTCATCTTTCACAGACGATCGCCGGACAACTACGGACGCGATGATTACCACCGGAGCCAACATCGCGACCCTCAGCAGTTTCACAAGCGTCGCCGTCTCTCCCGCCTCATTCGAGATCGAGAACCCTGCCCCGACCACCTGCGCCACATCGTGGATCGTCGCCCCCAGGTAAATGCCCGCCGTCACATCATTGAAGCCAAGCGCATGGCTGATGATCGGGTACAAGATCATTGCGATTGTCGACAGGATCGTCACACCGACAACCGTAAACACCAGACGATCATCCGAGTCCTTGTCCCTTGGCAGGATCGCCGCAATAGCGAGGGCCGCCGACGCGCCGCAGATCGCAACCGCACCTGCAGACAGGAACGCAAAGCGCGCCCGGAAGCCGAAAAAATGGGAAATGACAAAGCCAAAGCCAATCGTGGCCGGCACCATCAGGACCACCAACGCCACGATTGGAAATCCAAGAAGGCCGACCATTTCGAAACTGATACGAAGCCCCAGCAAGGCCACACCGATGCGCAGAAAGGACCGCGCACTCAGGGCTATGCCCGCGCCGCAGCGCGGGTCATCCGCCAGAAAATTCAGGCTGATCCCGAACAACAGCGCCAGCAACATCGACGGTGCGCCATAATGTTCAGAAACAAAACGACTGGCCAACGCAATGATGATCGCCACCAGAACGCCCGGCACATGCGATTGAATCCGGGACTTCCAACGCTCAGGTGAGAACCACGCCGTCATGACGTCCGCCGCCTGTCGGCTTTGGGGCTCATCGCATCAGGCAGCATTGGCCAACTCCCGTGTTAGGTTCAGATACGCTGTTGATACCCAAAGCCCTTCATCCTGCGCGGCTTGAATTGCATTGCGCCGCCGATCACCGGGCAGGCGCACGCCATCCATCGCCTTGATCGTATTGAGCAACTCGCTGACCCGCTCAAGAAAGCCCGAGCTCGCATCCGGGCGAATGGCAATCAAGGTCTGCCCAACGCGCGGGGCAGGCCCTTCTGCATCAAAAAATGATCCGGCTTGATGGCTAAAGGCACTGCCGGTGAAGGCAGCGGAGAGGATTTCGACCATCAGCGCAAGCGCCGTGCCCTTTGCTCCGCCAATTGGAAGCATGGTTCCCGCCAACGCGGCTTTCGGGTCTGTCGTCGGCTGACCATCCGGGTCAAGCGCCCAACCAAGCGGGATCTGCTGGCCCGACTTATGGGCATTCATTACCTTGCCCCGAGCAACGCGAGACAGAGAGAGATCAATCACCAATGGCAGCCCGTGCGCCTGAGGGGTCGCAAACGCAATGGGGTTTGTCCCGAAAAGCGGTTCATTCCCCCCCCACGGCGCAATCGCCTTTGGTGCATTTGCCAGCATGATACCAATCAGCCCAGCCTGTGCAATTTTATCGACCTGAACCGACAATGCCCCGCAATGGTGCGAATTGCCGATCGCCATGATTGCGATACCCGTGTCCTTGGCCAACGGTATGCCCGATGACAGAGCAGCCTCAAGCGCGGGAAAGGCAAAGCCTTCATCGGCATGAATAAAAAGTGAAGAAGGGCCGCGCGCCACGGTCGTAATTTTGGCTGCTCGATTTACTTTTCCCGAACGGACTTGGGCCGCATAATCGCCAACCCGCGAAAACCCGTGACCGACCTGTCCTTCAGCTTCGGCCGCTACAAGCCCTTCGGCCACACTCGCCGCAATGTCGATCTGAACGCCCGTTGCCGACATTGCCGCCGTGATCAATTGTTTCGCGTCCGGAATGGAAATTCGGGTTTTGTCTGCCACTGTGAAACCTATGTTAAAACTCTTATACCAGCGGCAGGGAAACCCCTGCCGCCAGTTCTTAGCTTACGCGCTGCGATACAGTTTGGTCATGGAAAATTCCCGGTGTCCAAGCGCTTCGGCCGCTGTGTTGCGACCGTTTGCAGTACGCCGGATCATTTCGATCAGCGCGTCGCCCGCCTCGTCGATCGTTTGCTCGCGGCGCAGGATCCCCGACACGTCCAAATCCACGTGCTCGCCCATGGTGCGCACAGTGCGCGGGTTCGCGGTGATCTTGATCACAGGAACGATCGGGTTGCCAACGACATTGCCCTGTCCTGTTGGGAAGGTGTGGATCACCGCACCCCCGGCAGCCATAAGCGTGACGCACTCTGCCGCTGCCGAAGACGAATCCATGAAGTACAAACCATTGCCCTTGCCCGGAGCTTCGGCAGGTTCAAGAATGTCGATATAGCGGGACGTCCGGCCGATTTTTTCAAGGTTGCCCAAGGCCTTTTCTTCGATGGTGGTCAAACCGCCCTCGATGTTGCCTTTGGTTGGTTGGCTGTCGGACAGGTCATCGGTCTGGTGGGCGAAGATCACGTCATCCTGATAGGCCTTCCACATCTTGTACCAACGCTCGCCGACCTCTTCGTCGATCGCGCGCTCTTTACAGATGTGCTCGGCCCCTGTGATTTCGGATGTCTCGCCAAAGAACCCGGTGATACCTTCGGGGAGCAGTTTGTCGTACATGTTGCCGACTGTCGGGCAAGAGCCAAGACCGGTCGTCGTGTCGCTTTCACCGCACTTGGTGGACACCCACAACTCGTTGATCGACACTTCTTCACGCTGAATTTCGGTCGCGTGGTGGACAAAGTCCTTGGCAGCCCAGGACGCCGCGCGGATCGTTTCGAAATCGCCCTTTTGCTCAATGGAAAATTCCGCGACGGGCTTGCCGGTCAGGCGTATGCCGTCGGCGATCTTTTTGGTCCAACCCGGTTCAATCCCGATCACCACAACAGCGGCGACATTCGGGTTTGCACCGGTCCCGATGATCGTCCGGAAGTGCACGTCAAGGTCTTCGCCAAATTGAAGACGGCCATAAGCGTGCGGGATCGCCATGGTGCCTTTGACGTTGTTCGCGACAGCTTCGCAGGCGGCGTTGGAAATGTCATCCACCGGCAAGATGATGACGTGGTTACGCACGCCGACCCGGCCGTTTTCGCGCCGGTAGCCATGGACAGTGATATTGGAATATTTCGATGCCATGCTCAGGGTTCCTTACCAGCGTTTCGTTTTGCAATTGTGGGTATGGACGTGTTCGCCCTGCCCGATATCGGCGATGATCTTGCCGATATCTTCGCCGTATTTCGTGGCTGTATCGCCAGCCTTCAGATCCGCCAGTGCGATCTTGTGGCCAATCGGCACATCGTGTTTGGCGGTCAGACGAAAGGTCGAATTGTCGTGCGTGATACAACACAGCATTTCAGTTCCGGCGGTCAGGCCCTCGACCACGACAACCCCGACATTGTCGGCCTGCTCGTGAACGAGCAGGTGCGGGATTTCATTCGGGATGGGTTTCGTTTCAGTCATAGACATCTCCGGTTATGCAGGTTTGAGAATAATTTTTGGCGCGGCAATCCGGCCCTCGCGGATGTCGCCAAAGGCGGCGGCGCCATCGCCAAGGGGGCGGGTGTCCGTCCAGTCAAGCGGACCAAGACGTCCGTCGAACATCGCAGCGCAAGTGTCGCGGAAATCTTGCGCAGTATAGGTATAGGTGCCAATGAACGTGATCTCTTGCAGCGTCATGTGACGGATATCGAGACCGGCAGAGCCACCCCCCAAACCCACGTGCAAGATCACACCGCCAGGCCGCGTCGCGGCGCAACAACTGGCCCGGGTTGCGTCGTAGCCAACGCAATCCACTGTCAGGTCAAACATGCGCCCGTTGATCTCGGCCGGGGCTTGCACATCGACATACGGACCAAGGTTCAGATAATCGCGGCGCAATGAATTGGGGTCAATCAGGGTCACATCCGTCACGCCCTGCGCAATCAGGCTGATGGCTGCGGCAACGCCGATGGCGCCCCCCCCAACGACCAATGCGGTCTGCACCTTGTCATGCGCCATTGCGTCAATCCCAAGTCGGATCGCATGCCACCCAACGGCAACGGGTTCGGCCAGACATGCCACGTCAAGGCTGACATGATCGGGCACTTGCACAAGGTTCCGCTCCGGCATCGCCACGAACTGCGCAAACGCCCCTTCGCGCGGCGGCAGGGAAATGATCTGCCGCTTGCTGCACAGGTTTTCACGCCCGGCTCGGCACGCGCGGCAGGTGCCGCAGTTCACAAGCGGGTTGATCGTCACGCGGGTGCCATCCATGGGTCCGCCGGTCACGGTGCCGGCCGCTTCGTGGCCAAGGATAAGCGGCGCGGGACGGCGATCATCATGCCCCAGAAAGGCGTGCATGTCTGACCCGCAAATTCCAACGCTTTCTATCCGGACAAGATGATGACCCGGCGCTGGCGCTGGGTTCGCGACGTCGCGATACTCCAACTGCTCGGGAGCCGTGTAAACAAGTGCCTTCATTTCGCTGTAAATCCTCCATCAACCATCAAGATCTGGCCCGTCACGTACTGGCACGCATCCGAACAGAAGAACAAAAGCGGGCCATCAAGATCGCCCAGTTCGCCGTTGCGCCCGATACATGTTTGCTCAGCGTTGCGCGCCGCTCGTTCCGGGTCGTTAAAAACCGCCGCTGTCAATTCCGTGCGAAAAAAGCCGGGCCCAATGGCGTTGACCATGATCCCATCGCGAGACCACGCTTCGGCCATGGCGCGCGTCATTTGCGACACGCCCCCTTTAGACGCGCCATAGCTCAGACCACCCGGGAAAGCGCGATGAGATTGCAGCGACGTAAAATTGACAATCCGCCCCCATCCGTTTGCCCGCATCCCGGGCACCAGTTTTTGCGATAGGAAAAACGGCACCGCGAGGTTCAGATTGAGCGTGACATCCCAGCCTTCAGGGGTCACGTCATCCGCAGTTTCGCGCGTATTGATACCGGCCGCATGGACCAGAATATCAGGGGACCCAAAGGGCGCCGTCACGCGCTCGGCCAACTCATTCAACCCATTGCGATCAGCCAGATCATGCGCGACCTCAGCAACAGGGCCATTCGCCTCCGCCGCCAGTTCGGCCAGCGCATCGGCCCGGCGCGCAACAGTCACGACCTTGGCCCCGGCCTGCGACAAGACCAAGGCTGCGCGCCGCCCAAGGCCAGAACTGGCCCCCGTCACACAGGCAATGTGCCCTGTGAGGTCAGGGCCAATGTTACTCGGCATCTACTGACTCTTCAGCGGTCAGATCGAAGACTTCGTTCGGGAAGAACTTCGCCAGTCGGATGTCAGCGGTGCGTGCGTGCCCTTCCATCCCTTCCAGTCGTGCAATGCGGGCAGTTGCCTCGGCAATCGGCTTTGCCCCTTCGCGGGTGGACCGCTGCCAAGTCACGATCTTCATATATTTGTGGACGGACAGACCGCCGGTATAGGTCGCAGCGCGGCTGGTCGGCAGCACGTGGTTGGTCCCCGATGCTTTGTCCCCGAACGCAACCGTCGTTTCTTCCCCCAGAAACAAAGAGCCGTAGCAGTTGAGTCGATCCAGCCACCAATCCAGATCAGCAGCTTGCACTGTCAGGTGCTCTGGGGCGTATTCGTCTGATGTGGCTGCCATTTCTTCACGGTCAGCACAGACAATCACTTCAGCATAGTCGCGCCAAGCCGCTGTAGCATTGTCGCGGTTCACTTCAGGCAAGGTGGCAATCAGTTGCGGTACAAGTTCCATGACCTTTACCGCCAAGGAACGATCATCCGTCACAAGCCAGACCGGGGAGTTGTACCCATGCTCGGCCTGACCCACGAGATCCGTTGCCACGACCATTGCATCCGCATCCTTGTCTGCAAGGATAAGGCTGTCTGTCGGGCCGGCGATCATGTCGATACCCACACGGCCAAACAAAATGCGCTTCGCCTCAGCCACGAATTGGTTGCCCGGTCCCACAAGGATATTGGCCGGAGGCAGACCAAACAAGCCAAAGGTCATTGCCGCGACGCCCTGCACTCCGCCCATGGCCATGATCTTGTTGGCCCCACAGATATGTGCCGCATAGACGATGGCTGGCGCAATCCCGACGCCCGGACGAGGCGGCGAGCACGCCACAATGTGATTGCAGCCAGCAACTTTCGCCGTTGTGACGGTCATGATCGCCGATGCAATATGCGAGTACCGTCCGCCGGGCACATAACACCCTGCCGCATCAACCGGTATTGTCTTTTGTCCGGCAATCATGCCCGGCACGACTTCGACCTCGATATTGGTCAGTGTCGCTTTTTGCGCCTCTGCAAACCGACGTACGTTGTCGTGGCTGAACCGGATATCCGCCTTGATCTTTTCCGGAACGAGGGCGATTGCAGCCTGAATTTCTTCGTCAGACAGAAGAATGCTTCCGTCGTAGTCATCGAACTTTGCCGCATATTCGATGGCCTTTGCGTCGCCGCCAGCCTCGATGTCATCAAGGATGCCTTGAACAAGTTTGTGCACATCTGACGCGCCGCTGCTCGGCGTCAGGTCAGCTTTTTTCAGGTACTCTCTTGTCATTGAATCTTCGTCCTATCGGTAAACTTCGGGAAGGAGGATTGTGGAAAGCGCCGGGATGTACGCGATCATCAGCGTCACGATCAGCATGAAACCCACAAACGGGATGGCACGCGCCGCAATCTTGAGGATCGACTCGCCGGTTATTCCAGAAACCACGAACAGGTTGAGCCCAAGCGGCGGCGTGATGAATCCAACCCCCAGGGCGGTAATCATCATGATGCAGAACTGGATCTCGTTCATTTCGATCTGCTGGGCGAGCGGGAAGAGGATCGGCGCAAGGATCACGATGTTTGGCGTCGTTTCCATAACGCAGCCCGCAGCGATCAAGATCAGGATCATCATAAGGATCAGCACCCACGGCTCTTCGCTGACGCTTGTTGCAGCAGCCACAAAGCCCTGCGGCACCCCAAGGATCGCAAGCGCCTGTGCCAAAGGTAGCGAGAAGGCGATAATGGGCAGAATGACCCCGTTCACTTTGGCCGAACTCACCAACATCGCCGGAAAGTCAGCGAACTTCAGCGTGCCAATGGTGAAGCCGATCAAGATGGTCACGACAACGGCGACCGCGCCTGCTTCGGTCGGGGTAAGTTTGCCCGAAAATATCCCGTAAAAGATAATGCCCGGAACTGTGAACGCGTACCAACCTGACCTCAGAGCCGCCCACAGATTTGTGGCCCATTCGCCAAAGGTCATCAATCCGCCGCCTTCATAGGCATGGCGCCGGTTGACCAGCGTGTTGGTCAACAAGATTGCCAGAAGGACCAGAAGACCAGGGATCACGGCGGCCAGGAACAGGATGGACACATTCACCCCGAGAACCAGACCAATGATGATGTAGGCGATCGAGGGGGGAATGAGAATTCCGGTACACGCCCCGGCCGCAACAAGCGCACAGGCATAGGGGCGGGGATATCCGCTTTCGACCAAACGGTCGATTGTCATGCGCCCAACAGCGGCAGCGCCGGCAGCATCTGACCCTGAGATGGCCGCGAACATACCGCACACAAGAACGGTTGCCGATCCGAAGCCACCCTTGGCCCAACAGGTGATCGCTTCGGCCACGTCGAGGAATTTCTTGGACAGGCCCGTTCGAACAAGGACATCGCCGGTCAGAATGAATAGGGGCACCGCAGTCAGGGCAAAGTGGTCAATGCCATGAAAAAGGCTCTCGCCAACCAGCGAAAGCGGCAGCGCGCCAGAGATCATCAACATCAGGATCGCTGCAGACCCAATTGCCGCCCATACCGGCACCGCCAGTGCAATCAGGATGACGAAAACGATGATTGGGATGTAGAAATCCGCGCCCAGTATGACTGGTTGGTTCTGGAGTTGTTGCCAAAGCATTGCCGGCCCTCTCAGTCAAAGAGCTTGTCGCCTTCGTACACGGCACGGCCGTTACGAAGGTCGGAGATGTCACGAAGGAGGGATTGGGTCAGTCGCAGCAAGATCAGCGCAAAGCCGAACGGCACGGCGAACAGGAACCATACCTGGCTTATGCGAAGCCCATGGGTCACAGACCCGAACTTCCACGACACGTGCACCGCTTCCCACGACCAGTAGAGAGCGATGATCGCCACAACGAACATCACAATATCGCCAAAGATGTAGAGCAGCGATTTTACTGTCCGGGGAACATAATTCATAAGCACATCGATGCGGATATGCCCACGTTCCTTGACCGCCGCAGCTGCCCCGATCCAAGCGAGGTAGATGAAGGAATAGCGCACGATCTCTTCGCCCCAGATAGACGAATAGGCGAACACTTCGCGCCGCACGACTTCGATGAACATCGTTCCGACAAGCATCACGTAGAAAACGAGCAAGAGCCATCGCTCGCCGTTCTTGTCTATTGCCTTGTACAACTCAGACATACAGGTCCCCCGTTCGGACACAGAGAACCCTGCGCCCGTCGTCTCGATTGTTCGCAATTGGTGAAAAGCGGGTCGAACCGGCGCGGAACTCGCCGCGCCAGCTCCCGAGTGCGATCAGGCGTCGTGGACGTAATGGCGGCCCATAGTACCAGCCGCTTCCGCAAGGCGATCAAAGGTTTCCATTGACCCGGCCAGTTCGATCTTGAACGCGTCCCATTCACTGCGCTGGTAACCGCCGACCGACTGCCATTCGGCAAGTTGATCGTCGCTGAGCGAGTGAAATTCGACCCCATTGGCCACCAGTTGCGACATCGCATAGGCGCGCGCCGCCGGAACCTTGGACAGGTTTTGCGCCTGCGTGATCTCGCCCGCGAATTCAATCGCAGCCTGCACGTCAGCGGGCAGTCCGTTGAACCACTCAAGGTTGACAGAATAAACTTGGCTGTCAGGAACCGCTTGGGTGAAGGTCACGTGACTCAGGATTTCACCGAATCCGAACACGTGAAGCGCGCCAACCGACGGATCAAGCGCATCAGCCACGCCCTGGCGGATCGCCGACGGCGTTTCACCCCAAGCGACGGGAGTGGGGTTCGCGCCGACCATGCGGTAGTACTGCTGCAACATTGCCGAGCCCGGGACGCGGAATTTCACGCCAGCCATATCTTCTGGTGTGATGATCGCAGTCCCGCCCTGACGGACAGCGACGACGCGGGGATCGATCACAATATAGAACAAGGACTTGAACCCGGACGCCGCAATTTTCGGATCAACCTCGGCCTTCCACGCATCAGAACTGGTCAGATTGGTAAAGCGCTGGTTGGAGCCACAGAAATAGGGCAGGTTGATCAGGTCGACCACAGACGCGAAGGGGGCAAAGTTGGCGAGCGAGTGCTGCGCACACTGAATTGTGCCGGACTGCACTGCCTGCGCAAGCGCGCCGCCGGCACCAAGCTGCCCGCCCGGTGCCAGACGAACATACACCTTACCGTTTGTCAGGTTCTGAATGTTCTCTTTAAGATCCAGTTGCATGATCGGATAGCTGCGCGAGGCACCAAGAACATAGGCTGTTGCAAGCGTCATGATGTGGTCTGCGGCAGCTTCGCGTTCGCGCTCTTCGGCGGCTGTTTGCGCGACGGCGGCGTCAGACCAGAGCATCCCGCCTGCCCCGGCAATCACTGCTGCTGTAAAGCCGCCAGAGCCGGCAAGCTTAAGAAAGTTCCGGCGCTCGGTCGAGACACGGTCCTTATCCATCTTGGTCATTGCGTTTCCTCCCATGAAACTCAGTCTATTTTTGGTTTTCGACGTCTTGTTGTTCGCGGGCTTCGCGTTGAAGAATGCCCACTGAGAAGGCGATCGCAGCTGATAAGAGCACGATCATCTCGGTAACGTTGCTAACGAATGGGGCATCTCCGATTGCCCCAATAACGACATTCGCGGTGAACGCCGCCAACAAGAGCAGCGCCAAGATAAAAGCCATCTGATCTCCTCCCGTCGCACCTTGATGTGCGATTCGTTAGAAATGTAAGCGCTTACATTACTCTATGCAAGCGCTTACATTGCCGACAAAGCCCAAGCATTGCGACACCCGTCGCTTGGCCCTAAACTTCACAAACGAAGGACGCGGCCACACCTGAGGATGCCGCGGCGCAGAAAGAGAACACACATGATGGACCAGCCGCCGCGTGAAATATCCATCCCGACGCTTGCGGATGTCGCTCGGCGTGCAGCAGTGTCCACAGCGACTGTGTCACGCTGCCTGAACTCTCCCGACCAGGTCGGAAAGAAAACCCGCGAGAGGGTAATGCAGGCGGTGGCCGATCTTGGATATGCCCCGAATTTCGGTGCGCGTGCTTTGGCGGCCAAACACACAAACACGTTCGGCGCGATCATTCCGACAATGGAAAACTCTGTTTTCGCACGGGGAATTCAAGCCTTTCAAGAAGAACTCGGCCGTCATGGAAAGACCCTCCTGATTGCGTCCTCGGCCTATCAGGAAGCGCTGGAAGAAGAACAGGTGCGCGCGTTGGTTGCAAGGGGCGCGGATGCCTTGCTTCTGATTGGCTTTCACCGAGACCCGAAACTCTATGAGTTTCTCAAGTCGCGTTCAGTCCCCTGTCTGATTGCATGGTCCTATGACGAACAGCTTAAACAAACAGCCATCGGCTTCGACAACGCAGGCGCGATGGCAGCGTTGGCCAAACTTGTCTTTCAACAAGGGCATCGGCATGTTGCTTGTATTACCGCGCCAATCGCGTCCAATGACCGGGCGCGTGATCGTGTGCTCGGCGTTCAAAGGGCGATGAAGGCTGCAGGGCTGAACCCAAAGGACTTGCACCTGACCCAAACCCCCTACGGAATTGAGAATGGCGAAACAGCGCTTCGCAAAACGCTCGCCGAAGCCCCCGAAACAACAGCGGTGATGTGCGTGAATGACGTGCTTGCCATTGGCGCGTTGAGAGCCGCCAAAGAACTTGGGCTGCGGGTTCCGCAGGACATTTCCATTACTGGCTTCGACGACATCGAAATCGCGATGCTTGCGGAACCTGCGCTGACCACGGTCCATGTTCCGCACCACGAAATGGGCCGCCGTGCAGCAGGGATGTTGATTCAGATGGTCAAGCACACAGAGCCGGTTCAAAGCGTGGAACTGCCCACCGACATACGACTACGCCAGTCACTTGGGCCAGCCGCCAGCTAGGCCAGTGCAGGCACCGGTTTCAACCCGTATGCACGCACGGCGTTCTGACCGAAAATATCGACCCGCGCCGCTGTTTCGGCAACACACGACTGCGCAATCTGCATCCAACGATCATAGCTCGCCGCAAGCGTCAAAACTGGCCAATCGCTACCCCAAATGAGCCGTTCGCTCCCGAAAATCGCAAACAGATGATCGACGTATGGATCAAGGTCAGACACCGACCAGCTTTCGCCTGCTTCCGTCAATAATCCCGAAAGCTTGCAAAACACATGAGGGAGCTCGGCCAGCACTGCCATATCTCGCGCCCAAGCATCGAACTGGCGCGCGGCGATCTCAGGCTTTGCCGCGTGATCAATGACGACCTTCAACGTCAGGTGCCTTTCCAAAAGCCGCGCGAGCCTGGGCAAGTGGCGCGGGAGCACGAGCGCATCAAAGACGAGCCCGTGCTCTATCATTGCCTCAAAGGCTGGTGTCAGGTCATCCCTGAGCATCCAGTCGTCACAAGCGATGTCTTGAATCATCGGCCGCAATCCAACCAGCTTGGGGTGCGTAGCCAGCGCCGCGATTGTTTGCGGCGCAGCCGGGTCAGCAAAATCCACCCAGCCCACGACACCAAAAACAAAGGGCGTTTCGTCCGCAATCCGCAGCATGAACTGTGTCTCTGCAACTGTTGGCGCGGCCTGCACCAAAATCGTGCCGGAAACGCCGTTTTGGTCCAATAGCGGCGCAAGATCCGACGGCATGAAATCACGATAAAGCGCCGTAAGCGATGGGGTTAGCCAACCGTAATCCCCGCGTGCGGGTTGCCAGAAGTGCTGGTGCGCATCGATGATCATGCTCCGATCACACCCTTTTTCAGGATAATATTGCCATAAAGGCGCGACTCTCCGGTTTGCACAACGGCAAAGGCTGACTTCGCCCGGTCATAGAAGTCGAACCGTTCAAGACTGGCCAGTTTAACTGGGGTGTCGGCCGTGGTGTTTACAATCGTCTGGAACGCAGCAACCACCGGCGGCACGACATCGGGATCGCCCACCACCTGCATCACGATCGCTGGATCCGGCACAAAGCTATCCAATGGCAAGACCGTAAGGATTGCTGACAGAACATCCGTTGCAGTGATGCCGTCCAGACGATGGCACCGCGCCCCCATGCTGGTGGCAGGAAAATTCGCGTCGGCAATGACGATGTCATCGCCATGCCCCATCGCACGCAAGGTCCACAGAAGATCCGGCGACAAGATAGGCGGGATACTACGAAGCATTTTCGGTCTCCTCTGGAACAGGGGCATCTGACCGAAGCAGTCCGGCGCTTTTGAGATCAGACCATAGGGCTGTCGGCACAGTCACTTCAAAGGTTGCAACGTTTTGACGAACCTCAACCGGTGTGGCTGCACCCGGTATCACCGTTTTGACTGCCGGATGGCCAAGCGGAAACTGCAACGCGGCTGCGATCAGAGCCGTGTCATGGTCGGCGCAAACCTGTTCGATCCGTCGAACCCGCTCAAGAACCTCTGGCGGGGCTGGAGAATAGTTATACCGCGCGCCGTCCACCGGCCCTGTGGCAAGGATGCCAGAATTGTACGGACCACCCAGAATTATTCCAACGTCCCGTTCAATGCACATTGGGAGAAACGTCTCTAGCGGATCTTGCTCCAGAAGAGTGTAACGCCCTGCGAGCAGGAACCCGTCAAAATCCGCCTCCGTCAGCAGTCGCTCGCAAATTTGCCATGTGTTGACCCCAGCACCGATCGCTGAAACGCGCCCATCCTCGCGCAATTCGGTCAGGGCGCGATACCCGCCTTCGGCAAACAATTCGCGCAGCTTTTCTGCTTCTCCCGCCTCGCCGTGGGTGCCCGCATCAATGTCATGCAACATCAGTATGTCCACCTGATCCGTCCCAAGACGCGCGAGGCTTTCCTCAAAACTGCGCATGATCCCGTCATAGGTGTAGTCAAAAACGATACGCTTTTGCGGGACATCCACAAATGCTTCGGGCGTGACCTCGCCGGGTTCGCAATCCAGCAAGAGACGCCCCACTTTTGTCGAAAGGGTCAATGCAGTCACGTCAAACCCGGGCAAAGCCACACCCACGCGGTGTTCTGCCCGGCCCAAGCCGTATTGAGGGGCCGTGTCGAAGTACCGAATTCCAGCATCCCATGCCGCCCGCAGCGTTGACTGAGCATCCTGTTCGGTCACCTTTCGGTACAGATTGCCAAGAGGGGCCGTGCCAAAGCCCATCTGCGTCAGGGACACATTTCTGCCCGTTCGTTGGTTCAACGCCCGCCGTTGCGTAAGGTCCATGGGATCACTTTCATTACGTTGATCTGAAAAATCGCGGATACTGACGTTCAAGCGGGTCGATCCGTTCCAGCAGGCGGCGCAGGTGACGCGACATAGCTGCCTTCGCCGCCTCGACATCTTGGGCTTTTATCGCATCAAGAACCGCACTGTGTTCGGAAACGGCCTGCGCTGGCCGCCCCTCTTCAGGAAGCAAGAGCACCCGCGCCCTCTGTATCTGAAGCGAGAGTTTCGTCGTCGTCGAAACAACAGTCGGATATCCGGTGAAGCCAAGAATGAGGTCATGAAAATTCATATCCACCTCGAAAAATCCCAGAAAATCCTGATCTTCTACCAAAAGGGTTTGCATCCTTAGGTTCCGCACCAAACGGGTAAGCTGGTCATCGGTTCGCTCTGCCGCGACCTTGGCGACCGCGGCAACTTCGATCGCTTCGCGTAGGAAGCTTTCTTCGCGCAGTTCACTTAGCGACAGCTGGGATACGCGCGTGGCTGATTGCGGCACGATATCAACCAACCCTTCAGATGACAGCTTTCCCAACGCCTCTGCCACTGGGGATCTGGACACGTTCAACTGCTCACACAGGGCGCCCTTTCTCAAGACCATGCCGGGTTCAAACGACATGTCCAGTATTCTGTTGCGCAGAACGGTATAGACCCGCTGCGCCAATGGGCCTTCAAGACCGTCAATATCAAGGGTTAGGGCATAGGGGGTCATTCTTCGTCCTCTCAGCTGACATGTTAGTTGACACCTGCCGCGAGTCAAGCTAGTCGTTGCTTCACATAGCAGGCCACCGCCTGGGTGACAGGAGAGAGACACGTGCCCCCAAAGTCCCGCACACTGAAATTGCACCCAAAAGACAATATTGTGATTGCTTTGGCGGATTTAGCGGCAGGCAGTGAATGCACCGCAGATGGCCCGAACGCCCTGCAATCGGTAAAGCAAGGGCACAAGATCGCCATCGCACCTATCGCCGCCGGACAGAACGTTTTGCGCTATGGCCAAATCATCGGTCAGGCCAAATCCGACATCGCACCCGGCGAACATGTTCACGTGCACAACCTTGGCATGGGCGATCATTCTCAAGACTACGCCTTCGCCAGCGAAGCAAAGAACCTCGACCCGATTACCGAAGGTCGCACCTTCGATGGCTTTCACCGGGCTGACGGGCGCGTCGGCACGCGCAATTACCTTGGCATCCTGACCTCTGTGAACTGCTCCGGTTCGGTGGCCAAATTCATCGCCGAAGCCGCCGAAAAGAATGGCTTTCTGGATGAGTTTCCCAACATTGACGGCATTGTACCGATCACCCACGGCACAGGCTGCGGGATGTCGGGGGAAAACGAAGGCTATGCAACGCTCATGCGCACCCTTGCAGGTTATGCGCAGCACCCGAATTTCGGGGGTATTCTGCTGATCGGTCTGGGCTGCGAAGTGATGCAGGTTTCCGCGCTGGTAGGTGATCACCCGATCCGCGCCGATGGCGCTTTGCGGTACATGACCATCCAACACGAAGGCGGCACACGAAAGACAATCGAAAAGGGGTTGTCGGAACTGCGTGGCATCGCCGAATTGGCGAACACAGCGACACGCAAGCCTGCGCCCGTGTCGGAATTGATGGTCGGCATGCAATGCGGCGGCTCTGACGGCTATTCCGGAATTACCGCCAATCCCGCACTTGGCGCAGCCTCGGATCTTTTGGTCCGTCACGGCGGCACAACGATCTTGTCCGAGACATCTGAAATTTACGGCGCCGAACATTTGCTGACGCGCCGCGCCGTGTCAGAGCGCGTGGGCGAAAAGCTGATCGAGCGGGTCCGTTGGTGGGAAGATTACACTGCACGCAACAAGGGTGAGATGGACAACAATCCAAGCCCCGGCAACAAGCGCGGCGGCTTGACCACGATCCTTGAAAAGTCGCTTGGGGCCGTTGCAAAAAGCGGCTCTGCCCCGCTGACCGAAGTCTATCTTTTCGGTGAAAAAGTTGACACCAAGGGCTTTGTTTTCATGGACAGTCCGGGCTTTGACCCCTGCTCTGTCACAGGCCAAATCGCATCCGGATCAAACCTTATCGTGTTCACAACCGGGCGCGGGTCCGTGTCGGGGTACATGCCCACGCCGTGCATCAAGGTTGCAACCAATTCTGAAATGTACAACCGAATGTCCGAAGACATGGATGTCAATTGCGGCGACATTATCAGCGACGACATCAGCCTTGAAAGCAAAGGTAGAGACATCTTCGAATTGTTTATCCGCATCGCATCCGGCGAGAAAACAAAAAGCGAAGAGTTGGGCTTTGGCGGTGTCGAATTCGTTCCATGGCAAATCGGCGCGGTGATGTGACTGTGGGAGATGTTCTATTGCTGAAGAACAAGACAATTCTGATCACCGCGGCCGGCCAAGGCATGGGGGCTGCAAGTGCGCTGGCCTGCGCCAACGCGGGTGCAAAGGTGATCGCGACAGATGTTAACGCCGACCTGTTGGCCGCATTCAAAGGCGTCGCCGGGATAGAAACCCGTCAGCTGGACGTAACGGACGCAGAGGCAATCAAATCGCTGGCCACGGAACTGCCAGATCTTGACGGTCTGTTTAACTGCGCAGGTGTGGTTCACCACGGAACCGTTCTTGATCTTACCGATGAAGATTGGGACGTCGCGCTGAACATCAACATCACCTCGATGGTACGCATGTGCCGCGCCTTTCTGCCCGGCCTCTTGCGGCAAGCGGACAGTGTGGGGAGTTCATCCATCCTGAACATGTCGTCCATGGCATCATCCGAAAAGGGCTTTGTGAACAGAACGGCTTACGGCGCCACGAAGGCCGCTGTGATCGGCCTGACCAAGGCCATCGCTGCCGATTTCGTGGTCCGCAATGTGCGCTGCAATGCGCTTTGCCCCGGCACAGTGAACACCCCATCGCTTCAGGGGCGGATTGCCTCTGCGCCGGACCCGGTTCAGGCCGAAAAAGACTTTATCGCGCGTCAACCGATGGGCCGTCTGGCCACTGTTGACGATCTCACCCCGACGATCGTACATCTGCTTTCCGATGGAAGCAGGTTCATCACGGGGCAAACCATGCTTGTGGATGGCGGTGTCACAATTTGATGCAACGCCTGGGTTTGGGAGGACCTATAGCATGAATTTTCTGGTCGAAATGAAGGGGATCGAAAAACGCTTTCCGGGCGTTCACGCCCTCAAAGGCGTTCAATTCGATCTGCGCCCCGGTGAAGTTCACGCCTTGATGGGCGAAAACGGGGCCGGCAAATCGACTTTGATGAAAATCATGTCAGGCATTTATGCACGCGACGGCGGCGACATGTTCGTTGACGGCAAACCCGTTGCTCCTGGCAGCCCGAGAGCCGCACAGGATCTTGGCATCGGGATCATCCACCAAGAACTCAGCCTCATGCGCGATCTGACCGCCGCCCAAAATGTTCTTATCGGAAGGGAACCGCGCAAGAGTTTTGGCCGCCTTGATGAGCCCGCGCTTAACAAGCAAACTGCCGAGATCTTTGCCTCTCTCAACCTCGACATGGATCCAAGGACGCCGGTTGGCACGCAAACGATCGCCCGTCAGCAACTGATCGAGATTGCAAAGGCGCTGTCGTACAACCCTCGCGTTCTGATCATGGATGAGCCGACCGCAGCCCTGAATGATGCGGAAATTTCCGAACTGTTTGGCGTCGTTCGAAAGCTCAAGGCAACCGGCGTCGGGATCGTCTATATCTCGCACCGCATGGACGAGATCAAACGCATCGCGGACCGTGTGACGGTGCTGCGCGATGGTGCGTATATCGATACAGTTGACGCCCACGGCACGCCGCTTGCGAAGATCATTCAGCTTATGGTTGGCCGCGAAGTCACCCAGGAAGCCCTCGCCATACCCGACACCTCGCACAATCCCATAGCCCTTGATGTGCGTAATCTTTCGCGCGGCAAAGACGTTCAGAATGTCAGCTTCAATCTGCGCAAAGGCGAAATCCTTGGATTTGCCGGCCTGATGGGGGCCGGGCGTACAGAAGTAGCCCGGATCATATTTGGCGCGGACCGGCGCGAGACCGGCGAGATTGCGGTGCATGGCGAGCAAACTGACATCCGAAGCCCTGCAGACGCTGTCGCCGCCGGGATCGGATACCTGTCTGAGGATCGCAAACACTTCGGCCTTGCTGTCGACATGAATGTGCGGGCCAATATCGCGATGACAAACCTGACCAAGTTTTCAAATCAATTTTGGGTGCTCGATGAGCGTGCAATGAAGGTCACCGCACAGGACTACATCAAGCAGCTTGGCATACGCACCCCATCGGACTTGCAGGATGTTCGGCTTCTATCCGGTGGCAATCAGCAAAAGGTCGTCATTGCGAAATGGCTGCTGCGCGATTGCGACGTGCTGATCTTCGATGAACCGACACGGGGCATCGACATTGGCGCAAAGTCGGAAATTTACGCTCTGCTCGAAGACCTTGCTGCACAGGGCAAGGCGATCATCGTCATCTCGTCAGAACTGCCTGAAGTCATGCGTTTGTCGCATCGCATCGCGGTGATGTGCGAGGGCCGCCTGACCGGCATTCTTCCCGGTGGGGCGGCGACGACCCAAGAAGACATCATGGAACTTGCGACCCAACGCGACGACGCGTTGCGTATCCCGGAGGACGCTGCATGACCACTTCACCCTTGGATGCCTCGCAACCCGTGGTCTCACGGATCATTGCAGCGGTTGCGCATCAACGCGTCCTGGCGTTTGCCAGCCTCGTGGTTTTGCTGATCGGCTTCTCGATCGCCTCGCCGAACTTCATGCAAACATCAAACATGATCGCAATCTTGCAAGCGACCTCGGTCAACGGGGTGCTCGCTATCGCTGTCACGTTGGTCATAATCACAGGCGGGATCGATCTGTCCGTGGGGACAATGATGACATTTTGCGCGGTCATCACCGGCGTCGTGCTGACCTATGCCGGGCTTCCACTGTTCCTGGGCGTGATTGCAGCGGTCCTGACCGGGGCACTGTGCGGGCTTTGCTCGGGCAGTTTCGTGGCAAAAATGGCCATCCCCCCCTTTATCGCAACGTTGGGGATGATGCTGATCCTGAAAGGTTTGAGCCTTGTCATCTCAGGGACGCGCCCGATCTATTTCAATGACACACCGGGGTTTAGCGAGATCTCTCGTGGCTCGTTGATTGGCGAGGTGTTTCCTGCCCTTCCAATTCCAAATGGCGTTCTGATCCTGTTCCTGGTGGCCGGGGTGGCCGCCTATATCCTGAACCGCACTGTGTTGGGCCGGTACTGTTTTGCACTTGGGTCGAACGAAGAATCTGTGCGCCTGTCCGGCGTGAACACAGACCGTTGGAAAATCGCGATATACGCCCTGTCCGGGGCCATCGTCGGCATCGCGGGTTTGCTGATAGCATCCCGCCTGAATTCCGCTCAACCAGCGCTTGGTCTTGGGTACGAGCTTGAAGCGATCGCAGCGGTGGTGATTGGCGGAACATCCCTATCAGGTGGCCGGGGGTCTATCCTCGGATCGCTGATCGGCGCGCTGATCATGGCGGTCCTGACCAACGGGTTGCGCGTTTTGTCAGTGGCACAAGAATGGCAAACTGTCGTCACCGGCGCGATCATTATTCTGGCTGTCTATGCGGACATGATGCGCCGCAAAAAGGGCAGCTGAGGCATTACCAAACGGCCTGATCACTAGAAATCGGGTTCACCGACAACTGAGGAGGAACTTAAAATGTTGTCACGTCGCACTCTCATGGGCGCCCTAGGCGTTTCCATGGCTCTCGCTACAACTCCGGCCGCATTTGCCGCCGATGAAGTTTACATCCCGCTGGTCTCCAAAGGATTTCAACACCAGTTCTGGCAAGCCGTGAAGGCTGGCGCAGATCAGGCCGCCGAAGAGTTCGGGGTGCGCATCACTTTTGAAGGTCCCGACAACGAAACGATGGTCGACCGCCAGATCGATATGCTTGCTGCGGCTCTGGCGAATAAGCCGGGTGCAATCGGATTTGCCGCGCTGGACAGTCAAGCGGCGATCCCGCTTCTGCGCGAAGCGGCTGAGGCGGGCATCCCCATTGTTGCCTTTGACAGCGGCGTCGACAGCGACATTCCCGTGACCACCGCAACCACAGACAACGTTGCAGCCGCAGCTCTTGCAGCGGACAAAATGGCCGAGGCTATTGGCGGCGCAGGCAAAGTTGCCGTTGTTGCCCATGACCAGACCAGCCGCACCGGTATTGACCGGCGCGATGGCTTTCTGGATCGCATTGCCAGCGAATACCCAAACATCGAAGTTGTCAGCGTTCAGTATGGCGCGGGCGACCAGCTTCAATCGACCGAAGTTGCCAAGGCAATCTTGACCGCCAATCCTGATCTTAACGGGTTGTTCGGAACCAACGAAGGATCCGCAATCGGGGTCGTGAACGCGGTGCGTGAAATGGGCTCCGAAGGGGTGACCATTATTGGCTACGATAGCGGCAAGGCCCAAACAGATGCGATCCGTAACGGCTTGATGACCGGTGCCATCACGCAAAACCCTGTTGGTATCGGCTATGAAACCGTCAAGGCTGCGGTCGCCGCGATGGAGGGCACAGAGCTTCCGCCGATTATCGACACGGGCTTTTACTTTTACGATCAGTCCAATATCGACAACCCAGAAATTCAGGCCGTACTGTACGACTGATCCGCAACACGTTGCAGCCCACAGACTTGTCGGGCTGCAACCCATCCCTGACCTTTGAGGACGACATGAAACTTTTGCGTTACGGCCCTGTTGGGCACGAAAAGCCCGGTTGTTTAGATCAAGATGGGCGCGTGCGCGATCTTTCTGAACATGTCAGCGACATTGCAGGCGACGCACTTTTGCCCGCCACCATTGCACGTCTCAAGACGCTCGATCCGAGCAGCCTGCCCGTTGTTGACGGGACGCCACAAGACGATCTGCGCCTTGGCGCCTGCGTGGGCCAAATTGGCAAATTCATCTGCATTGGTCTGAACTATGCGGACCATGCTGCCGAAAGCGGGTTGGACGTGCCACCAGAGCCCGTAATCTTCAACAAATGGACATCGGCGGTTATCGGCCCTGATGACGACATCGTCATTCCACGTGGTTCGAAGAAAACCGATTGGGAAGTTGAACTGGGCGTCGTGATCGGCGCTGGCGGATCATATATCGACGAAGCTGACGCGTTGGACCATGTCGCAGGTTTTTGCGTCATCAACGACGTGTCTGAACGTGAATACCAACTTGAGCGCGCCGGCACATGGGACAAAGGCAAAGGCTGTGACACGTTCGGGCCAACAGGTCCTTGGCTGGTCACCCCCGATGAAATCGCCAACCATGACGCCTTGGGTATTTGGCTCGAAGTCGACGGCACACGTTATCAGGACGGCAACACGTCAACGATGGTCTACAAGGTTCCGCACCTGATCTCGTACTGTTCGCAGTTCATGAGCCTGCAACCAGGCGACGTGATTTCCACCGGGACTCCGCCGGGTGTTGGGATGGGTCAAAACCCGCAGCGGTATCTGGCGGGCGGCGAAGTGATCCGGCTCGGGATCGATGGCCTTGGCGTTCAGACCCAAAGAGTCAACGCGTCTTCCTGAGTTTGTGCAGGCTTCGTGTGCTGCACGTGCCCCAGTTTTGAAAGATCTGGCACCGCCTTCGGGCGGTGTTTTCGTGTGCCTTCGTTCCCGGCAACCGCCCCACACAGACAACCCCAATCGAGCGTGCTTCAATCCCAGTTGCCCCTAAGCGTTAAATAGCATCGTTTCTCGCATTCGCCGGTTTCTGCGAGCATCCATGACAACGAAACAAAGCGTCGGAGCATTGTCATGAAAGTCGGGTTTATCGGCCTTGGAAACGTCGGCGGCAAATTGGGGGGAAGCCTGCTGCGCAACGGCTTTGATGTCACGGTTTTCGACCAGAAAGTCGACTTGGTAACCGACTTCATTCGCCGCGGCGCAAAAGGCGGCACATCGGCAGCAGAGTTGATGTGCGCCTGTGATGTGGTGATTACCTGCCTGCCCTCGCCCGCCGCGTCCGCCGCTGTTGTGGAAGAGATGTTGCCCGAGGTTACGCAGGGCAAGATATGGCTGGAAATGTCCACCACAAACGACGAAGAAATCCGCCGACTTGCCACCTTGGTCGGCGCGCAGGGCGGTGCGGCGGTCGATTGCCCCGTTTCGGGCGGCTGCCACCGCGCTGACACCGGCAACATTTCCATTTTCGCTGGATGTGATCGCGCGACCTTTGACCGCGTTCTACCGCTGCTGAAGACCCTGGGGCGCCGGGTACTTCATACCGGCCCGGCCGGGTCCGCATCGATCCTGAAGGTGATCACCAACTACCTTGCCACCGCGAACCTCGTTTCGATCTGCGAAGCGCTGGTGACCGCCAAAGCCGCCGGTATGGACCTGAACACCGCTTATGAGGCTATCAGAATTTCCTCTGGCACATCGTTTGTGCACGAAACGGAAAGCCAGGTGATCCTGAACGGCTCGCGCGATATTTCATTTACGATGGATCTTGTGTCCAAAGACATCGGTCTATTTCAAGGCATCGCAGACAGGACAGGTGTGCCGCTTGAAGTATCGCCATTGCTGAACGAGATCTTTCGCGACGGTCAGGACCGCTATGGCCCCCGCGAGCTATCACCGAATATTATTCGCCGCCTTGAAGACGCCACAGGCCTGACGGTGCGAGCGCCTGGCTTTCCACCTGAAATGCTTGACGAAGAGCCAGAAGAGCCCGGTTATGAAGTTGTTCCAACCGGGACCACGCGCCCGGTCGCAGCCCGATGACATAGCGAAAGGAAAGCACCGTGACCTTGGATGAAACTCGGCCCAATATGGCCCACTGGCATGAACGCACCGAATTGGCCGCAGCGTTTCGTTGGACCGCACGTTTGAACATGCACGAGGCTGTGGCCAACCACTTCAGCCTTGCTGTCAACGAAGACGGGACGCAGTTTCTGATGAACGCCAATCAGGTGCATTTCTCGCGGGTGCGTGCCTCTGAACTGCTGCTGGACGCGAATGATCCCGCCGCGATGGACCGGCCAGATGCACCTGACCCAACCGCGTGGGGATTGCACGGATCGGTTCATCGTCACTGCCCCCACGCCCGCTGCGTGATGCATGCCCATTCTATCTTTGCAACGGTACTGGCGTCGCTGGCTGACAGCACGCTGCCGCCCATTGATCAAAACTCCGCCATGTTTTTCAACCGCACGGTCATCGACAACCAGTTCGGCGGCCTTGCTTTTGAAGACGAAGGCGAGCGGTGCGCGGCAATGCTCTCGGACCCGAAAGACAAAGTGATGATCATGGGCAACCACGGCGTGCTGGTTTTGGGAACCAGCGTCGCCGACACGTTTAACCGGCTCTATTATTTTGAACGCGCTGCAGAAACGTATATCCGCGCGCTTCAGACTGGCCAGCCGCTGCGCATTCTGTCTGACGACATCGCCGAAAAAAGCGCCCGCGAGATCGAGGAGTATCCGGGGCAAGCCGATGCCCACCTCGCCGCCATTTGCGAAATTCTTGATTTCGAAAACTCCGACTACGCCACCTGAAACCGTGTAACGAAAGCCCCACGATATGACCGTTCGTCCGATCACGCTGAGCGAAACAGGCATGGTTGTTCCTTTGAGTTCCGGCCAATCCTATTTCAACTATTGCTGGCTGCGCGATGCCTGCCCGTCCAGCATCGACCCGCAAACCCACGAGCGTGTCTTCGACGTCACCTCGTTACCCGACTTGCCCCGCGCCAGAGCCGCCCGGATCGAAGGGGACGCGCTGTTGGTGGACTGGGCGGACGAAGACCTGATCAGCCACATTCCATTGGACAAACTGAAGGCCTATGGCGGACCTTCACGCAAAGACGATCCTGCAAATATTCCTCGCCGCTTATGGTACGCGGGCTTCACCCCGAACATCGTGCACGTCTCACAAGAGGCCGTCTTGACCGATCCGGAAATGCGCGCGCATCTCACACGCGCCCTTCTAGAAGACGGCATTGCGATTGTCACAGACATGGCGCGGGATTCAGAAAGTCTTTCCCGATTGGCGCGCGCCATCGGCCCGATCACACCGTCAGCCGAAGGAAATTTCTTTGACGTGCGGGTCGAAATTGAACCAACCAACCTCGCCTTTACGGCCGGTCCGCTTGAAATGCACACCGACCTGCCGGGCGAAGACACAGCCCCCGGCGTGCAGTTTCTGCATTGCCTTGAGAACACCGTCGAAGGCGGCCTTTCCCTGTTCCTTGACGGGGCCGCGGTTGCCGACGCTTTGCGCAAGGAGGACCCAGACGCGTTTCGCATGCTCGCCGATTTCGACATTCCGTTTTTTTACCGGCACGACAATTGGGATTACCGCGCCCACCAGCGTGTGATCGAAACCGACCCAGAGGGAAATGTCACCGGGGTCACCATCTCGCAGCACTTGCAGGACGACATGGATCTTCCGCAGGACGTTCTCGACCGCTACTACCCGGCCTTCATCAAGTTTATCCGCATGATGAAAGAGGACCGGTTTCTGTGCAGATTCAGATCACAAGCCGGGAACTGTATAATTTTTGACAATCACCGCATCGTGCATGGGCGCGAAGGGTACGTGGCGGAAAGTGGAAAGCGCCATTTGCGCGGATGCTACACCGACCGCGGCGCCCTTCGCTCCACCTACCGCGTGCTGGCGCAGCGGGGCTATAGCGGCCTCACTTCTAAGGCACACGAAATGGCGCGCGCCTGACACACGCCGCAAGTCGACGACTGGCGTTGACCGGCCCACAAAGAACAGCCCGCCGACCCATTTGGCGGGCTGTTTTCGTTTTACCAATTCGCTCAAGCTGCGAACGGCGCGCGCACCTTGATCTCTTGATAATCCTCAAGGCCGAAGACACCGCCTTCGCGCCCGTTCCCTGACTTCTTGTAACCCCCAAATGGAGAACCATAATCTGACCCACGTCCGTTCACGGCAATCACACCGGCGCGCAACCGGTCGCCAACGCGCCGCGCCCGGTCGGCATCCCCTGTTTGCACATAGGCCGCGAGGCCATACTCTGTGTCATTGGCGATACGGATCGCGTCTTCTTCGTCCTCGAACGGAAGAATGACCAGCACCGGGCCAAAGACCTCTTCGCGCGCGATGCGCATGTCGTTGGACACATCCGCAAAGATCGTCGGGTGCACGAACCAGCCTTGTTCCAGCCCGTTCGGTTTACCAAGCCCACCGGCAAGAAGCGTCGCGCCTTCGGCGATGCCAACCTCAATCAGCGCCTGCACCCGGTCGTATTGGATCTTGTCGAACACTGGCCCGATGTGATCGCCCGGCAACGCCGGATCACCCACTTTCTGGGCGGCCGCAGCCGCCTTTGCCAACTCCAGCGCCACATTATAGCAACTGCGTTCCACCAGCATCCGTGTCGGCGCATTGCACGATTGCCCGGTATTGTCGAAACAGGCCCTGACGCCTTCGGCTACGCGCTTTTCCAAATCGCAATCGGCAAATACCAGATTGGGGGATTTTCCGCCAAGCTCCAACGTCACGCGCTTGACCCCTTCCGCCGCATTGCGCGACACCTCAACCCCTGCGCGGGTCGATCCGGTAAACGACATCATCGCAACATCCGGATGCCGCGACAGTGCCGCCCCCACGGTCGGCCCGTCGCCATGTACCAAGTTGAACACGCCCGCAGGATAGCCCGCTTCGTGCACAATCTCAGCATAGATATTTGCCGAAAGCGGTGTGTGCTCTGACGGTTTGAGAACGCAGGTCGCGCCGGTCGCGAGCGCCGGGATGACCTTCAGCGCGATCTGGTTGATAGGCCAGTTCCAAGGCGTGATCATGCCAACGACCCCGATAGGCTCACGGGTCAGGATATCGCCATTGGCCAGCGTTTCTTCGTCCTCTTGCGTCTCAAGCGCTTGAATGAACGACACCAAATGCCCCACACCGCATTCTGCCTGAACATCATGCGACATGGTTGCCGGTGCCCCCATTTCCGCCGTGATTGCCTTCGCCAGATCACCCTGCCTGCGTTTTGTGACTTCAAGCAACCGCCGCAAAAGGACAAGTCGTTCAGCCTTGGGTGTGCGCGAGAAGCTGTCGAACGCTGCCGACGCAGAGGCAACGGCACGGTCCACATCGCGCGCATTGCCCAAAGTGAGCGTTCCGATCTGGCTGTTGGTGGCAGGGTTCATGATCGGCATTGTATCGGTGCCTGCGGGAACGTCCCAAGTGCCGTCGATATAGAACTTGTCGATGGTGTGCATTTCAGTCCTTTCAAATGTCAGGGAACGACGTGCGTCTGCGCCATGCCGAGGTGCAGTTCATCGCCGGTAAAGGGGGCGGCCGCGATGGCCGCATCATCCAGTTCCACACCAAGACCGGGCGCGGTGGAGGGCAGAACATAGCCATCTTCCCAAGTGATCCCGCTCTTCAGGCACGACATATAGGAGCCTTCAAACGTGCCGATGCTTTCAAGGATCAAGAAGTTTGGGGAACAAGCCCCGACCTGAATATTCGCGGCAGCGACCACCGGCCCGCAATACAAGTGTGGCGCGATCTGAGCTTGCCTTGTTTCCGCCATGGCCGCGATCTTGCGCGCCTCAAGGATACCGCCCACACGCCCAAGGTTCATCTGCAAGATCGACGCCGCGCCGACTTCGAGCAAGCGGGCAAATTCGTGCTTTGTGCACAAACGCTCCCCTGCGGCGACCGGAATGGATGTAAAGCGCGCAATTTCGGCCATGTCGGCGGGGTTTTCCGGGGTTGTCGGCTCTTCGAACCATAGCGGATCATAGGGTTCCAACCGCCGCGCCATCCGTTTTGCACCAGACACCGTGAACTGACCATGGGTGCCAAAGAGCAGATCAGCCCTGTCGCCCACGGCCTCGCGGATGCGTTTGCAGAACATCTCGCTGCGGGTAAGGTCCTCCAGCCGGGGTTGATGGCCGTCATAGATCGAATAGGGCCCGGCGGGATCAAATTTGATGGCGGTGAACCCCTGATTAACCGCCTGCAAAGCGGCCTCAGCGGCAAGATCCGGATCGTCATAAACACTGGGCGCGCCCGGATCCGGGTACACATCGCCAGTGGGCGGATAAAGATAGGTATAGCTCCGCAAGCGGTCATGCACCCGCCCGCCCAAAAGCTGGTGCACCGGCTGATCGGCGGCTTTTCCGATAATGTCCCAGCAAGCCATTTCCAGACCGCTGAGAACCCCCATTACAGTAACGTCTGGTCGCTGCGTGAAGCCTGCCCCATAACTTTTGCGCCAAAACTCTTCGATGTGATGCGGGTCCGCGCCATCGAACTGCCGCGCGAACATTTCCTCGGCCATTGCGGCGCAAAGGTCTGGCCCAAAAGTCGCGTTATAGATTTCACCAACCCCGGTTATCCCGCAGGCTGTGGTCAGCCGCACAAAGATAAAATACCGCCCGCCATGGCGCGGCGGCGGGTTTCCAAAGATGAAGGTTTCGATCTTTTCAAGGCGCATACGCCAGTTCCTTTTGGTTGGACCGTGCGGCGGCATCTTCGAGGATTATCTCGCCTGCCCGCGTCGCCAACATCATCGTGGGCGCGTTGGTGTTTCCCGAAGTAACAGATGGAAATGCCGAGCTGTCCACCACGCGCAGTCCATCGATACCGTGCACCCGCAGTCGCGCATCAAGAACAGAATCCGCCGGACCGTGCCCCATTCGGCAGGTGGATGTCGGATGAAAAACAGTGGAGGCCCGCGCGCGGAAATCCTCCATCATGGCTTCCATGCCAATCACTGACGGATCAGGAGCAAGCCGTTGGTTCAGCACACCGGACAACGATGGTGCGCCCGCCAGCCGGTTGATGATCTCAAGCGACCGGCGCGCGCCGATGCGATCATGCTCTGTCGCCAGGGAATTAGGGTGGATTGCCGGGGCCTTATCTGGATCGGCCGATGCAATGGCAATGGATCCGCGGCTTTCCGGTCGGCAAAGCTGCGCCGACAACATGAACCCCGGATCACGGTCCAAAACAAGCTTCCCGGCATGGGTCATCCAATAGGACAGAGGGTTACAGTAGATCTGAAGATCAGGGGCTGCCACGTCACTGGCCGACCGCACAAAGCCTCCAACCTGGTTTACCGGAACACCAAGCGGGCCGCGCCGCGTCGACGCATAGCGAAGCCCGGCCAGCAGTTTCGGCGCGACGCGGCCGAGGATGTTGTTCAGTGTCGGTTCAGTCGCCCGGTACAGGTGCGAAATCGCCAGATGGTCTTGCAGCCCTTGACCGACCTGTCCCAAATCGCTGTGAACGCCTATCCCAAGCCCGCGCAAAAGCGTCGCCGGACCAACGCCCGAAAGTTGCAACAGCTTGGGCGAATTGACTGCGCCCGCGCTAAGGATCACGTCACGCTCCGCGCGGACAACAATAGTCTGACCCCTGCACGCATAGACCACGCCCGTGGCGCGGCGGCCCTCAAACGTAATCCGATGCACGGTTGCAAGCGACACGACCTGCAAATTTGCGCGTCGCCGCGCGGGCGTCAAAAATGCGTCTGCCGCCGAGCAACGCATCCCGTTCCGAACGGTACTTCGATAAAATCCGACGCCCTCATGCGTGGTTGAACTGAGATCATCGCAATACGCCCAGCCACATTCCCGTGCGGCGGCAAGAAAGCGGCCTGAAAATGGGCTCATCTGATCTTGCAGATCACTGACAGTCAGCGGGCCGTCGCCGCGTTCGCGCAGCGCCCCTGTGGCGTCGCGCTCCAGATGCCGTTCCATTTTTTCAAAGGCCGGGCGCACATCTTTCCATGACCAGCCCTGCGCGCCGTGTGCTTCCCAGCCGTCAAAATCGACCGGAAGACCCCGGACATATGCCATGGCGTTAATCGAACTGGAGCCCCCGATCACTTTGCCGCGCGGCCAATAAATGGACCGCCCGTTGAGCGCCGGGTCGGGTTCGGCGTGGTATCCCCAATTCACGTGCGGATTGGCAAAGGTCACGCCGTACCCGATGGGAACCTTGATCCAGAACCGCTTGTCGGATCCGCCTGCTTCGATCAACAAAACTCGGTTGCGCTCATCGCGAGTGAGCCGTTCCGCCAGCGCACATCCGGCAGACCCTGCACCCACGATTATGTAATCGAAAACCGCGCCATCCATACCGCTGCCAGCCCTGTATTTGCCGGTAGATGTCACCGCAAAGCAGCGCGCGTTTCAAACAACCGCTCTTGCGGCATTGGGGCGGTTTCGCTTAAGGCTTTCGCGAAATGATGACCTTCGTCGCCGGGCTTTGCGCCCAGTTTCGCACCACACGGCCTGCGCCGGGCAAACTCATAGGTGCCCCATCAGAATTCCTCATGTCACATGGTTACGCGCCTTCGAAGCTGCGGCGCGCCACAGCAGTTTTTCTGACGCAGCCGCAGAACTGTTCCTGACCCCCGCCGCTGTCAGCCAGCAGATCCGCCTGCTTGAGCAACATCTTGGCGTTCAGTTGTTCCGCCGGTTGCCGCGCGGGGTAGCTCTGACGGATGTGGGGCAGGCCTATGCCCTTCCGATCCGCAAATCGTTCAGCGAAATGCAGGATGCCACCGAAGGGCTTTTTACGATCCGCAGCAAACGCAAGGTCCGCGTTCGGGCCTCCATCAGCTATGCGACCCTCATCCTTGCGCCACGCCTGAAAGACTTTCACGATCTGCACCCGGAGATCGAGATTGAGTTGTCCACAGCGGTTTGGTCTGATCGGATGGATGACGAAACCATTGATCTCGATATTCGCTACGGAACCGGTCATTGGGAGGATCGCGATATCTGGCAACTCAGCCAAGAATTCGCGCTTCTTGTATGCCACCCCGATCATGCCCACCGCTTTGGCGGCAAGAACAAGATCCACGACATCTTGGCTGCCGGGACCGTCCCCATTTTAGGGTCAGAAGTGGAATGGGCGCGCTATTCAGACCACTTTGACTTAAGCTTCGGCACGCCGCCCATATGGCTCAAAGCGGACTCATCACTGGTGGCCTTGCAAACAATTTCAGCCGGTTTCGGGACCGCATTGATCCATGAGAGTTTTGCCAGGCCGTTTCTTGAACGGGGCAGTCTTGTGTCGCTTCTCAGCCATCGCTTACCGATCAAGCAATCTTATTTCCTCGTCGCGCGAGAAGGCTTTGGCGACTATCACGACGTTGATGCATTGCGAAAATGGATCATAGAAACGACTGCACCCGCAACTTAGCAAATGGCATCATTGCCCCCGGACCCCCGTGTGCCCTGTCCCATTTGCGGAGGGTCTTTGGCTGTTTAGTGCTTGGTCAGTCGGTCAATGACGAGGCGGCTTCGCCGAAGAGCCTTCGCGCATCTTCCACCGCCGAATAAGCCACGCAATGCTTCCTACGACAAACACGCCGGCGACAACGAGGCCAGAAAAGTTGCTGAGGACGTCGGACACTTGGCTGAGTTGGCCCGCAAAGACATATCCGAGCCCAACATAGGCGAGGCTCCACAACAGCGCCCCAATTCCCGCATAGGCACTGAACATGCCATAGGGCATACCCCCTGCACCGCATAGATAGCTGACATAGGCACATGTCGGACTGACGATGGTGTGACTGAGAAGCACCGCCGCGCCACCCCTTTTCTGCAAAAGCGCCTCGGACCGGGCAACAAGGGCGCCCATCTTCTTGTCGCGCCGCAACAGGCGAAGAACACTCGGCCCAGCGGTACGAGCAATTCTGAAGGCCAGTTGGTCTCCAATGATGAAGGCAAGGCAGGTCACAGCAAGGACCTGCCACAGCACCAAATCACCGGCGGCGGAAAAACTTCCAGCCGCAAGGACCAACAAAGACGCAGGCAGCGGGGCTGCAAGGCAGGCTAGGACAACCACGATAAACACGACGTAAAGTCCGTATTCAGGGATCAGGCCCAACACATAGTCAGTCATGGAGTCTCTGCCCGAAAGACAAACGCCGCTTCGCGCACACGCCGGGTAAGCTCTTCAAGCGTCACCCCCATATCATCAGCGATCACCCCAAGCTTCTTTCGGCCAGGGCCGGACTCGGGCAGGTTCAGCACCTCTGCCACAACATCCTTGGGCAGATCGTACGACATCACCACATAGCGCGGCGTCATCCATGGCTTGAGCGCCTCATCCTGATGTTTGGGATCGTTGAAATAGATCAGGTGCAGCACAAAACTGAGCGCGAACCAAAGCAGCGCCAAAGAAGATACGCCAAGAAGCAAAAGAGCAGGCCAATTTGCCCTCGCAAACTTGACCAATGGTCCAATGTGCATACGGCACCCTTTCTTGGCATCTTCGGCGCAGTTTGAGTTACGAAAACACTGAGCACTGCAACAGTGCAAAGTCATCGGCCAAAAAAACGCGCTGTAAGGACAAGATCACAGCATTTCAGCAGAACACAACAATCAAAGGCCCAAAACGAAACTGCCCCCGCCAAATTTGGCGAGGGCAATTGACATCGGACAGGTGTCATGAGGGAAAACTGTTGTCCGAAGCGCTGTTGATTTTACGACGCTTTTTTCATCCAATCGTCGATTTGGCGTTCGGCCTCGTCTTTAGCCAAGCCATATTTCTCTTGGATCAGGCCCTTCAATTCCTCACGGTCGCCATCGGCGCGGGCCATGTCGTCATCGGTCAGTTTACCCCATTCTTGCTGAGCTTGACCTTTAAACTGACTCCAGTTGCCTTTGATAATATCCCAGTTCATCTGATATCTCCTTTCGCTGTTGCGTTGTGTATAAGGAACGCGCGCCCTACAGATTGGTTCCGGATTTCTGCGATTTTTTACTGTTCACGAATGATCTGACCTTCGGTAATCCCGATCTTGTTCAAGGACCCCGCGACAGCATCTTCCATGGGCGGCGGGCCACAAAGATACACGCGCGCATCACTGGGAATGCCCAAATCTGACAACAACGCGTCATCGATTTTACCGCTGTGACTGTCTTCCCTCGGCCCTTCCGAAACCACGAATTCCGTGCGCAGGCCCGTCATCGCGCGCCACTCGTCCCGCAAGATCAATGCATCATATGACTGGTCAGCCAGAACGAGCGTACAGCCGTCAAGGTTGCGGTCGATCGACCGGTTTCGAAGGATCGGAATGAACGGCGTCACACCGGCGCCCCCTGCGATAAAGAAACCCGGACCTTTGTCAGCAATCGCACCCCAAGGGCTTCCAATTGTGACACTCTCGCCTTTTTCCAGATGTGGGATCTGTTTGGTGACCCCATCGTGAGAGGGATAAGATTTGATCGTGAATTCCAGAAAGGGGTCGCTTGGAAGGCTTGTGAAGGTAAACGGGCGTACCTCGTTCCGCCACCCATCCCGCGTAAGCGCGAGATCCGTCGCCTGCCCCGGCTCGAACGTGAAATCATCGGGCTTGTTGAACCGAAGCCGACGGACGCTGGGCGTTAAAGACTCCAACTCTTCCAGAAAAATCTCGTATCGCATGTGGTTCTCCTTTCAACAGCGCAAAAGGGCGCGTTTGAAAGGACAACGTGCAAAAAGAGCGTCGGTTCCTGCACAGTGCAATGCGCTTAACAAACAGGGCGGAACATTCCCACGCGCGTCGGCGTTGTTGCCATACACTCACGAGGAGTCCAGCCAAATGCCAGACACAGATCAAAGCGCGCGGCGGCGCGTCAAGATCGCACACACGCCTTCCCGCATCTATCATATTGGGACCATGGCCCAAGTCCGCACATTGGCCACCTGTGCACGGCTCACACAACACCGCGCGGATGTGCGCTGACATGTCTAGCGTTGAGCAAACTTCTTCGGTTCAGCCTGACTGGGTCACCCGCTTGGCTCACAGCCGGATCGGGATCATAGTGCTGTCAGCGTTGGAATCGACCGTACTGCCGGTGCCACTCGAAGCGATCTTGATCCCCGTTATGGTCGCCCGGCCTACGCGCGCCCTTCAAATCGGACTGGCGGCTTTGATTGGCTGTGTTTTGGGCGGCTTGGTCTTTTACAGTCTTGGGGCGTTGCTTGCAGACCCCGTCGTGAAACCGGCACTGGAGTGGTTTGGCGCGACACAGGACTTCATTGATATCACGGACCGGTTGCAGGACGGCAGTCTCTTTCTTGCTGTTTTCGTGATCGCGATTTCACCCGCCCCAATGCAACTCGCAACTCTTGGCGCCGGAGTTGTGGGCGCATCACCATTGATTTTTGTGGCTGCGCTGATCGCCTCGCGTGGCATTCGGTATTTGGGCCTTTCCCTGCTGGCCAAAACCTTTGGACCGCGCCTGAACGGGATGTCATTGCCGCCTTGGGCAGTTGCGGTGAGCATCGTTGTTTTCATAGCCCTTGGGGTTCTGATCTTTTGACAAAACCCGTCTCTGCGTTGGCAAACAGCGATCCGAAACGCGCCCCAGCGCTGAACGCGCTTGATGACTTTCGCGCTTTCGGCAACGCCCGGCACACGGTGGCCGAATAGACACGGTGGAACAAACTGGGCGCAACATCGTTGTACAGACTAAAGGAGATCACAAAATGAGTGCATCAAACACCAATATTGACTGCCAAACCCGTCGCCACCGAGGTCCGCTTGTCGGCATCGCGTTGTCCGTCGCGACGGCTCTCGTGCTGTTCTTTGGCTACCTGACTTTCTTCGCCGCAGATGGGCAAGACGACACACCTAACGCTCCTGCCGCAACACAGTCGACTGTCAATTGAAGATACGCCGCAAACACCAACCGGGGGGAGCGCAATGAGGATCAGCAATTCGCTTTTGCGTACCCTCGCGGTTGTACTCGTCGCGCTTGCGGTGCTGAAAGTCACAAAAGTTCTCAGCGCGCCAATTTTGCTTGCGCTGGTTGTCGGGGTCATACTGTCACCGGTCATTGAATCCGCGACGCGCCGGAAAATCCCCGTAGCGATTGCTGCGGCTGGCACAACCCTTGGCAGCATCGCCGCAATTGTCGGCGGCTTGGCCTTTCTGGCTCCGGCGATTGAACAAGCCCTGCTTGAAATCCCTCGTGCGGCTGCTGCGATGCGAGGAACGCTCGACGGGCTATTAGCTTTTGGTCAAGGGATCGATCAGGTCACGCAAGACGTCGGGAAGGTTCTGGGGACAGAAACCGGCGACGCGGCCGTGGCTTCTGCCGATTTGCCGTCGGCGATGGATGCGGCCCTGTTTGCGCCGCAGATCATGGGCCAGGCCCTGATCTTTCTTGGCACCCTCTTCTTCTTTCTTCTGACGCGCGAAGATATCTATGTCTGGGCAGGCGGCCTCTTTTCCAAAACGTCCGACGGCAAGGATGTGCAGTCGGTTATTCGCAATGCTGATCGGTCTGTTTCGCGGTATTTCATGACCATCACCGCGATCAACATCATTCTCGGGTTGTGCGTGACAGTCGGGCTCTACATTTTCGGCGCCCCTTGGCCCGTGAGTTGGGGTCTGGCGGCGTTCTTACTGAACTATGTGCTCTACCTCGGGCCCGCCGCGTTCGCGATTGCCCTTCTTGTGATGGGCCATATTCAGTTTCAAGGGCTCCTTAGCTTCGGGCCTATGGTGATGTTTCTCGCGATGAATTTCACCGAAGGTTACTTGTTGACGCCCAGTCTTGTCGGTCATCGGTTGCGGATCAATCCGTTGGTGATCTTTCTGGCGCTGGCACTCGGCCTTTGGCTTTGGGGCATAGTCGGCGGGATCGTCGCCCTGCCGCTGTTGGTCTGGGTTCTCGCGGCAGCGGGTCTGGTGTCTTGGTATGAAGAACAGCCCCTGCCACCCGCCGCCCCGGCAGTTCGTTAAGCCGAACTGCCGCCCAAGAGCACAGGCCGCCTTGATCGGTATAAAATCGAACACGCACCTCGCCTTTCTGGGTCGGACGTCGGCACAGAAAGGCGGGGCGAAAGTTCTCGTTTCCAAAGGGCGCATTGACGCGACCAGTTGTACATCGTCATACGTGCGCCAAGCTCATTGATTTGTAATTGGAATTGGCTTGGCTACAGCTTAGTCAAATTTGTTATGTGGGTGTCCAGCATGCAAGCTTCTGTCCACGAGGCCAAAACCAATCTGTCTCGTTTGCTCGAAGCCGTTGATTGAAGAGGGCGGGTCGTCATCACGCATCACGTGTTCGAGCGGCAGAACTTGTGCCGGCTCGGGCGAGCAAGGTTCGGTTCGGAGGACCCAAGGGCGTTGTGCCACCCCCGCCAGCGAAATTTTTTGACCCACTTGGCGAGGACGAGTTGGGCGATTGGGAAGGCACATGAAGGCGGTTCTGCTGGACACACATGCCTTTGCCATGGTCCTGACTGACGATCCCCGCCTTCCGCAAGCGGCGCGCGGCGATGGGTTTAAATTGCTGCCCCTCACCGCATCCGCAGCATTGGCCTCTTCTGTTTTGCCATGGCGTCATCGCAACCCGCTTGACCGGATCATCGCGGCGGTAGCACAGGAAGAAGCCTTGCCTTTGGTCTCCTTTGACGTGGCATTTGACGGTGTGACGACGAGTCGGGTTTGGGCTGAGGCTGTTGTCTAAAGCGTGTCGGTAGGGCTTTCTTATCGGCGGTTAACACCCCCCGCCCCTCGCTCAGGCAACGGGCCAACGATTTGGCAACGTCGGCACTCCAACGCGGAGGGTGCGTTGCTTGTGCTGAAGGCGGTCATCGTCCGTGATGTTGCCGGACTAAGGCAAACGGGTCAGGCGACGGCACAAAGCCAATTGCGCCAAATCTCCGAAAAATCCGGATACACACAGGGGGCGTCTTGGTTTCTGCTTTACGGACAGTCTGAACGACACGTCCGATGGCGTGACTGCCCTGCCGCGTCCGTCGACGACAGCAACTTTCTGGAAGGATCACAAAATAATGCCGCCCCGAAACGGATCGTTGGGGTCGAAGAACAACTTTGCCTCGGACGTAACAAATGCTTGCCCTGTAATCTGCGGGATCACACCGCCACCCGACCCCCTGCGATACGAAAGCCGATATGTGCTGCCAATGACGCTTTGCTGAATGATATCTTCGCCCACGGCCAATCGCCCATCAGCGGCGAGGCAGGCAAGCCTTGCCGAACAGCCGGTGCCACAAGGCGATCGATCATAGGCGTCATCGGGGCAGAGCACAAAATTGCGGCTGTGCGCCGCTGCCCCGTCGGCCGGGCCGTAAAAGATCACATGATCCACGTCGATCCCGGCGCCGACCACAGCCGCGCGGACCGCGATCGCCGCATCGGTCAACGGGCGAATGTGAGATGACCGCACGGGCACGGGACTTTCTTCGACTAAAAAGAACCAGTTCCCGCCATAAGCCACGTCGCCCGTGATCCGGCCAAGACCCGGAACGTCGACTGTCACACCAGCCTGGGTTCTACGGCTTTCAATGTTGGTAACCGTCACAGTATTTGCATCAATGATGTCCACACCGACCACACCCGCCGGCGTTTCCAACCGATGCGCACCCGGACCGACCCGATCCATATGCATCAGTGTAACCGCCAGACCGATTGTCCCATGACCGCACATCCCCAGAACTGCGGCCGCATCGAAATAGATCACACCCGCCGCGCAGGTCGGGTCACATGGCGGCACGAGCAAGGCACAAACCATTGCCACCTGCCCGCGCGGTTCAAAGCACACGGATCGCATGAAATCGCCATAGTCTGACGCCAGCCGGGCGGCACGCTGGCTTAGCGGCCCCGTGCCAAGATCAGGGCCACCGTCCAGAATAACGCGCGTCGGTTCACCGCCTGTGTGGCTGTCGATCACATGCATGCGTCGATTACACCGCCCTGCCGAGACCAGTTGGCAAACCAAGCATTGAACTGGTGAAACTGTGCGGTGCAATATCCGGCCTGAGAGGGCGACAGCGCATCGGAGTCATAGATGTTGAGACTGTATTCAGCCGCACCCCGAAGCGTCATCATGTGCTTGAAATACAGCACGAGATCCACACCTTCGTCGAACTTCGCAAGGACAGAAAAGGCTTCGGCCAGTTCACGCGCACGCATGTCGGCTTCGACGTCGCCCTGTGCCGCCCGCCGCGACAGCGCAACTTGCAAAAGTGTTTCTTTCGGAAAAATAGTCCCGACGCCGGTAATGACCCCGACCGCGCCGCATTTGACGAACCCGTGGTACACCTCGGTATCGACACCGACTATGAGGATCACGTCATCGTCCTGCGACGTGATATTCTCAGCCGCGTAGCTCAGATCCGCCTTGCCGCCGAACTCTTTGAACCCGATCAGGTTCGGATGTGCCGCGCGAAGGTCAAAAAACAGGTCCGCCCGTGTGGCATAGCCGTAGTAGGGGCTGTTATAGATGATCGCCGGAATATCCGGAGCCGCCGCAAGGATCGCCTTGAAATGGTTTCGCTGCGCCGGCACCGATGTGCCCCGCGACAGCACACGCGGAATGACCATAAGGCCCGCCGCGCCAACTGATGCCGCATGAGCCGCATGGGCCACCGCGGACTTCGAATTGATCGCACCAGTGCCCACGATAACCGGAACACCCGCCTTGGTCAGTCGCTCCACGCCCTCCATCCGCTGGGCATCGGTCAAAAGCGGCCAGTCTCCGCAAGACCCGCAATACACAACGCCAGACATACCCGCTTCAATCAGCTCCTTCCCTGTGCGCACCAACGCGTCAAAGTCTGGCGTCCGATCAGGTTTTAAGGGGGTCAAAAGTGCTGGGATGGTGCCGTGAAAGACATCAAGGTTCATGCAAAGCTCCTCTTGCAGGCATGCTGGCGCGGCCTCAGTTGCGCCAAGCGCCCCTTTGTGCTTAAACAAGCACGACTGGTAATAAAAGAAAAATATGTCTGACCTCGATAGCTACGCCCCCGCGCAAGAACCCGACGACTGGGAAGTCCAGCGTCAACACCTTCGCCGCGCACTAGGGGCCCGGATGAAAGCGGTTCGCCGTGAATGTGGTCTGACGCTTGATGCTGCGGCACAGCGCAGTGGGCTTGCCCTGTCCACAATCCACAAGATCGAGAATGGACGCGTCTCGCCAAGCTATGAGAACCTTGTCCGCGTCGCCCGCGCCTATGACGTCGGGATGGAACGGTTGTTTTCAGACGATCACGAGTCCCCCCAGACCACGCGCATGACCGTCACGCGGGCCGGGATGGGCCGGACGGTGCGCACCAAGAATTTTGAATACGAAGTTCTTTGCAACGCTCTTACCGACAAGAAAATCATCCCTCTTGTGACCCGCGTTGAACGGCGCGAACCGCTCGGCCCCGCTGATATGGAAGCCCATACCGGCGAAGAGACACTCTTTGTTCTGTCTGGGCAGGTCGAAGTGACGGTCGAACATTATGAACCTGTTGTGCTTCATCCGGGGGATTGCGTCTATTTTGACAGTACTTTGAAGCATGGCCTGCGCGCGCTTGACGACACCGAAACGCGTGTCTTCTGGGCTTGCACATACACAGACGTGGCCAACTGACCCCCGCGAAAGGACTCCGTCACCATGCCCGATCCCGCCCCGATTTCGGTCCCAGACCTGCACCAGCGTGTGGTCTCTGTTTTCAGCCGTTGCGGGCTGAACGCACAAAGCGCAAATGCCGTGGCGCATGTGATCGTCGCCGGGGAGCGGGACAATTGCAAATCCCACGGACTTTATCGGATTGAGGGGTGCCTGCGCGTTCTGGCCGCCGGCAAGGTCATGCCGGACGCCGTGCCTGAACTGCACGACGCAGGCAAAGCCGTGATTGAAGTGGACGCCCATGGTGGCTTTGCCCCGGCGGCCTTTGAGACTGGGGTGGATAGGCTTGCAGAGCGCGCAAAGGAAATCGGTCTTGCGGCCCTCGTTATCCGCAATTGTCTGCATTTCTCAGCGCTTTGGCACGATGTGGAAGCACTGGCCGAAAAGGGCCTCGCCTCCCTGTCCATGTGTCCCAGCTACGCCTTTGTGGCCCCGGCCGGCGGCAGCACACCATTGCTGGGCACCAACCCACTGGCGTTCGGGTGGCCACGCAGCGGCACCAATCCGTATGTGTTCGATTTTGCGACCAGCGTTGCTGCGCGCGGCGAAATCGAGTTGCACCGCCGGTCCGGCACACCCATCCCCGAAGGCTGGGCCGTGGATCGCGACGGGACCCCAACAACAGATCCAGACGCCGCACTGGCGGGTGCCATGCTGCCGTTTGGGGCGCACAAAGGCTCCGCCATTTCGACGATGATCGAATTGTTGGCTGGCGCAATGCTGGGCGAATTCATGAGCCTTGAAGCGTTGGAATTCACCGGCGGTAATGGTTTGCTGCCACATCACGGCGCATTGGTTTTGGCCCTTGATCCAGCCACATTCTCGGCGCGCAGCGGTCGTGACCCTGTTGCCGAAGGCGAAAAGCTATTGACCGCAATAGCTGGCCAAGGGGCGCGGTTGCCGTCCCAACGGCGGTTCAAAGCGCGCGACGCGGCCATGAAGAACGGGATACAGCTGACCTCGGCCGAGATGGATCAACTCGACCGCTTTGAAAAAGACGGCCTCGCTGCGCTTTCCGAGTAACGCAAAAAACGGACATGAGCGCAGCTATTGAACGCGGTCGAAAGATCGGAGAATTACAAATCCGGGTTGAACAGGTCGGCCCGGCCCCTCGCGGCGTAGAGAATGCTTGAGCCGCCGCGGACTGTTGAAGCTCAATCTCATAACCGCAAAGTTCGAATGTTTCGCTGTCAACATGCCTCTGGACGGCACAAAAGTCGTCACAATACCGGCGTAAGGGAAGGTGAGTGGTCACCGCATGCAGACCATTGATGGGCGGGCACACATATAGTCTGGCGGTATCTGCGCGCGCACAGTGCTGGGTCAAATTGCCGAACTGTGCCGTATGCATTTCTCATGTTATAAGCAGAACAGTATGAGCGTTTCGACCTGGTTCAATTCCGTCGTGTAGTTACGAGCCATTGCAATAATTATCGCAGACAAGAATACCGAAACGACAGGAAACCGCGATGAAAATGACAAACCGACTGACGGCGATGGCCAGTTCGATGGTAGTTTTGGGAGCGATGGGCCTGACGTCTGTCTCGGCTCAAGAACCACCTACAATGAAAATGACCCGCGATGTGCCCGATGGGATTACCACGCCGGATAATATTGAAACCCAATTGGGTGATTTGAACTTCTTTGACGGTGTTCCAGACGCGGAAACGACGGAAAAGGTCTATAACCTTCTTCATTTCACTCATGCTTATCAAGCCTATCTTGATGGTGTGAAAATCGCATCGATGGACGCCATGCGCCGCGGCATCCTCGAATTCGGCCCTGCCAACTCCACCGTCCTTCAATTCGCAGGATTGATGGATTCCGTAACGCTGTTCCTGACGCCCAATACGACGAGCGTTTATCAAACGGCATGGCTGGATCTTGGCGACGAGCCGATGGTGATTGAAACCCCGCCCAATGTGCTTGGTTTCTTGAACGACGGTTGGTTCAAATATGTCACCGACTTCGGCAATCTCGGCCCTGACGAAGGCAAAGGTGGCAAATTCTTGATCCTTCCGCCGGGCTATGACGGCGACGTTCCAGAGGACGGTTATTTTGTCGTGCCATCCAACACCAATGGTAATTGGGTAATTTGGCGCGGTTTTTTGGAAGACGGCTCAACAGAGACAGCGGTCACAGCAACACAAGAAAAATTCCGGATGTATCGGTTGTCTGAGGCCGATAACCCGCCTGAAATGACGTTCGTCGACGTGTCCGGCAAGGAATTCAACACAATCCACGTCATGGACGAACGGATGTACGAAGAGATCAACACCGTCATTCAATCTGAACCATTGATGGGGGAGAACCCAGAGTTGCTAGGCCACCTCGCGGCGATTGGGATCGTGAAAGGGCAGCCGTTTGAGCCTGATGCCCGTATGCAGGGGATCTTGAAAAAAGCCGCCGCCGCTGGTGCGGTTACGGTCAAAACGCTGATTTCCAAACCAATCGATGAAAGAGCCTATTGGTATCCGGGGGAAAGCTATTGGCAGAATGCATTCCCCGGCGGAGCCTATACTTGGGAAATTGATGGGGTAACTTTACAAGATTTCCGTACGGCGTTTCATTTTTATGCCACGGGCATCACGCCTGCTATGGCGATCAAGGCCGTTGGAAAGGGGTCACAGTACGCGTTCACCTATCGCGATTCAGATGGAAATGCATTGGACGGTTCAAAGAGTTACATCATGACCGTTCCGGCGAACCCGCCAGCGGAAGACTTCTGGTCATTCACGCTCTATGACAACCAAACCCGGTCCATGCTTCAAACTGACAAACAATTCCCTGCCCTTGGAAGCAATGACGCAGGTGTCCAGCCGAACGAGGACGGGTCGGTCGATATCTACTTTGGACCTGAAGCGCCCGAGGGCAAAGAAAGCAATTGGCTCCAAACCGTGCCTGGCAAAGGCTGGAACACAATTTTGAGGCTTTATGGTCCGCTCGAGCCATGGTTCGATCAAACATGGCGTCCTGGCGAGATCGAACTCATCGAACAGTAACGCGCCAAATGGCTGACAAGCGGGCCACTTTATGTGGTCCGGCCGTTTTCGCCCGCTTTACTGCGTATCGCGACGTTGAAGGAAAAAACGACCTTGGCCACGCATCTCATAAACAGCGTCGCAGTGTTTGGCTTTTGTGTGTTGGCATCCTCTGCCAACGCGGATGAGACGCTCACAAGGGCAAGGGCCCTATTCAAGGCATTACCGGAAAGCGCGCAGGAAGCTTCGCAACTTGATCCCATCGATCAAAACAGGATCGACCTCGGTCGCGCGTTGTATTTTGATCCACGCCTTTCTGCGTCAGGCACGCATTCCTGCAATTCTTGCCACAACCTTGCTTTGGGCGGTGATGACAACCGCGCAGACTCGGTCGGCCATGGCTGGCAATCCGCCCCTCGCAATGCGCCATCCATTTTGAACTCTGTCTTTAACGAAGCGCGGTTCTGGGACGGAACAGTGGCCAATCTGGAACGACGCGCCATGGGCCCAGTGCGCACCGGTGTCGAGTTGTCCAACACTGTCGATCAAATCGAAAGGACGATTGGCTCGATGCCGCAATACGTGGACTGGTTCGCGGCGGCGTTCCCCAACGAAGCCGGTCCCGTATCTTTTGAAAATACCGCACGAGCCATTGAGGCGTTCAAATCCACATTGATCACACCTTCGCGCTTTGATTCTTATCTGAACGGGGAAGAAGGCGCGCTCAGCCCCGAGGAAATAGAAGGGCTGGCCCTGTTCATCGACAAGGGATGTGCAGTTTGCCACAACGGCATCAATTTCGGCGGGCATGACTATTATCCCTTTGGCGTGTTCGAAGATCCCGATGCGGATGCACAGGCCATTGGATACCGCGCTCGCTTTGTGGTGACGGAAACGGTCGTGGACGACCGGGTGTTTCGAGCAGCGCCCTTGCGCAACGTTGCTCTGACCGCCCCATATTTCCACGCCGGCTCTGTTTGGGAACTTGAGGCCGCCGTGGGCATCATGGCCGATACGCAGTTGGGCGAGCGAATGACCGACCTTGAAGTCAGCAAAATCACGGCGTTCCTGAAATCCCTGACAGGTACGTTCATTCCGTTAGAATATCCGCTTCTACCTGTTGAGACCTCAACAACCCCGCGCCCAAGCGAAGAAGTGCTCCCGTATTAACGCGCCTTGGGGCGTCGGCAACTTTCACGGATTAATGATCAAAGTCAGACAGCTTTGATGGCGGCGCCATCGACGCGGCGAAGATGTGCATGTGCCATTCAGACAGTTCTTTCCCGCCTGTTTGTGCCGGTCACTCGATTTCGGTTTTGCAGATCATACCATCTTTGATCATCAGGTCGAAATTCTCATGCGGCGCAGCAACAAGATCGATATCTTCCAGCGGATTACAATCAACCAGAATAAGATCTGCATTGGCACCTTCAGCAATCACGCCAAACGCCCCTTGCTGGTACGGAAGCAGTGGCCGCATGACGTATGGATGCAAATCACCGCGCTGAGACATCACGTCACTCTAAACACGGTTGCGGTAGCAATACGAAGTGTATACGTCGGTATACAACAGCGGCGCCTCGAGATTTGATGGTCGAAAACCGGTTCGATGCCCGCACTCCCGAATGAGATTGCGCCGAGGAGAGACGTCATGGGCCTTTATACAGAATACCGCGAAGAAATCGAAGCACGTAAAGAGCAAGGCTTGCACCCCAAGCCGATCGACGACGGCCCCCTGACGGCCGAAATCATCTCGATCATTCGGGACACCGCGCACCCGCATCGGGACGAAGCGCTGAATTTCTTCATCTATAACACGTTGCCCGGCACAACGAGCGCGGCAGGTGTCAAAGCCAAGTTCCTCAAGGAAATTGCGCTTGGTGAAGCCAAGGTTGAAGAGATCACCGTCCCCTTCGCATTTGAGCTTTTGTCCCACATGAAGGGTGGGCCGTCTGTTGAGGTTCTGCTTGATCTGGCTTTGGGTGATGACGCCGATATCGCGGCCCAAGCGGCAGAAGTTCTGAAAACCCAGTTCTTCCTGTACGAAGCCGACACCGACCGGCTTAAGGCCGCGCTTGACGCCGGCAACCCGGTCGCACGCGAAATTCTTGAAAGCTATTCCGACGCCGAGTTTTTCACCAAGCTTCCCGAGATCGAAGAAGAAATCAAAGTCGTCACATATATCGCCGCCGAGGGTGACATTTCGACTGACCTTCTGTCGCCCGGCAACCAAGCGCACTCGCGTTCCGACCGTGAGCTTCACGGCAAATGCATGATCAGCGAACGTGCCCAGCAGGAAATCCAAGCCCTGAAGCTTCAGCACCCCGATGCGCGCGTCATGCTGATTGCGGAAAAAGGCACGATGGGTGTTGGGTCGTCGCGGATGTCCGGTGTCAACAACGTCGCTTTGTGGACCGGCAAGCAAGCCAGCCCTTATGTCCCGTTCGTGAACTATGCCCCAATCGTCGCGGGCACCAACGGCATTTCGCCGATCTTCTTGACCACTGTTGGCGTGACTGGCGGTATTGGCGTTGACTTGAAGAACTGGGTCAAGAAGCTGGACGAAGACGGCAAGCCGATCCTCAACAATGACGGCAACCCAATCCTTGAGCAGAAATACTCTGTCGAAACCGGCACTGTGTTGAAGATCAACACCAAGACAAAAAAGCTGTACAATGAAGCCGGCGACGAAGAGTTGGTTGATATGGCGTCGTCTTTCACGCCGCAGAAGGCCGAGTTCATGAAGGCTGGCGGGTCTTACGCCATTGTCTTTGGCAAGAAGCTTCAGACATTCGCTTGTGAAGCCCTTGGGATCGAGTTGAAATCAGCCTTCGCACCGTCCAAGGAAATCTCGCACGAAGGTCAGGGCATGACCGCCGTTGAGAAAATCTTCAATGCCAATGCACGCGGCAACACGCCGGGCAAGGTGCTGCATGCCGGGTCCGACGTTCGGGTGAAAGTCAACATTGTCGGCTCGCAAGACACCACCGGCCTGATGACCAGCCAGGAACTGGAAGCGATGGCCGCCACCGTGCTGTCGCCTTCCGTGGATGGCGCATACCAGTCAGGCTGCCACACTGCATCTGTTTGGGACCTCAAGGCACAGGCAAATACACCGCGTCTCATGGCGTTCATGAACAAATTCGGCCTGGTCACAGCGCGTGACCCCAAAGGCGAATATCACGCGATGACCGACGTGATCCACAAGGTTCTCAACGACATCACCGTTGACGACTGGGCGATCATCATTGGCGGCGACAGCCACACGCGGATGTCCAAAGGCGTCGCCTTCGGCGCAGACTCCGGCACAGTGGCTCTGGCTCTTGCGACCGGCGAAGCCTCCATGCCGATCCCGGAATCGGTCAAGGTGACGTTCAAAGGCCAAATGGCGGACCACATGGATTTCCGTGACGTGGTGCACGCAACCCAAGCGCAAATGCTGGCGCAGTTCGGTGACAACGTCTTTCAGGGCCGCATCATCGAAGTTCACATCGGCACACTGCTCGCCGACCAAGCGTTCACCTTCACGGACTGGACCGCCGAGATGAAGGCAAAAGCGTCCATCTGTATCTCTGAAGATGACACGCTGATTGAATCTCTGGAAATCGCCAAGTCCCGGATTCAGATCATGATCGATAAAGGGATGGAGCATGAAAACGGCATGCTCGCAAGACTGATCGAAATCGCAGATACACGTATCGCGCAAATCCGCTCGGGCGAGAAACCTGCCCTGACCCCCGATGACAACGCGAAATACTTTGCCGAAGTTGTTGTCGACCTTGATGCCATCGTTGAACCGATGATCGCGGACCCGGACGTCACGAACGCGGATGTCTCGAAGCGGTACACCCACGACACGATCCGCCCAATATCTCACTACCGGGCAGAAAAGAAAGTCGATCTTGGCTTTGTCGGGTCCTGCATGGTCCACAAGGGCGATGTGAAAATCGTGGCTCAAATGTTGCGCAACCTCGAAGAAGAGAACGGCAAGGTCGAATTCAAGGCCCCTCTCGTCGTCGCGGCACCGACGTACAACATCATCGACGAGTTGAAGGAAGAAGGCGACTGGACGGTCTTGCAGAAGTACTCCGGCTTCGAATTCGACGACAACGCCCCGAAGGAAAAAGCCCGGACAGAGTATGAGAACATTCTCTACCTCGAACGTCCTGGCTGTAACCTGTGCATGGGCAACCAAGAAAAGGCCGCGAAAGGCGACACCGTTCTGGCAACGTCGACGCGCCTGTTCAAAGGTCGGGTCGTTGAAGATAGCGATGAAAAGTCAGGTGAATCCCTGCTCGCCTCAACGCCTGTTGTCGTTCTTTCCGCCATCCTTGGCCGCACGCCGACGCTTGAGGAATACAAGGTCGCTGTAAAAGGGATCGACCTGACCAAGTTCGCACCGCCGCTGCAAAAGCCACTTAGCACGGCGTCGGCTCACTTCTAAATCACCCTGCTTGGCGGCAGATCACGGTCCTTGATCCCCGTGCCTGCCGCCATTTTCCTTCGTTCGTCGCCTCCGCAATGCCAATTTGTGTGAACGACAAGAAGACGGCAATGCGATCATGGCCGTTGATACCTTGGATGCGACTTCACCATCGACCGCTGCACCGCCCTGACTGACTGTTTGGAGCTGGCCCGAAGTGGCTTTGTCTACGCACAAACACAGGGCGCACGCACCAAAGATGTGCATGCGCCCTGCGCCCCTCAGGCAGCCAAGGAACAGTTCCTTTAACCGGAACCTGAAAAAGCCAACTCAATCAGGTGTTTCAGTCACGAAGCTGCCCGGCGCTGGCTCCAGGGACTTGTACTTTCCGCGCTTTGCAACTTTCCGCGCCGCAACCTGGTCACCGCTTTTTTCAGTGAGCCACTTGGCCCAATGTGGCCACCACGACCCCACATGGTTTTCCGCTTGCGCTACGAACGCATCGGGCGTCGCGGGATAATCGGGCGACGTCAGATAGCCATATTTGCAGCGTTCATCCGGCGGATTGATAACCCCAGCAATATGGCCCGAGCCACCCAGAACGAATTCTACGTTGGTTTTCAGGATATTGGTTGCAGGGTAGATCGACGTCCACGGCGCGATGTGGTCATCGCGCGTCGCAAGAATGAACATTGGTGCCTTGATCTTCGTGATGTCGATTTTCGCACCGTTCATTTCCAGCCCGCCCGGTTCGCGCAGCTTGTTCCGCAAATAGACCTCTTCCAGATACCACAGCAACATTGCCTTCGGCAGCCGGGTCGAGTCCGCATTCCAGAACAGAAGATCAAAGGGCCGGGGTTTGTCGCCGCGCAGGTAATTGGCCTCGTAGAACGACCAAATCAGATCATTCTCGCGCAGCATCGAGAACATATCCTGAAGGTGATATGCCTCTAGGTAACCCTTTTCTTCCATATGTTCGCGCAGCACATTCAGCCGGTCATCGTCGATGAAAACACCGATTTCGCCGACATCCTTGAAATCAACCATCGTGGCAAGCGTTGTCGCGCTGTTGATCCGGTCATCGCCTTTGGCAGCAAGGTAGCCAAGCATCGCGGTCACAAGGATGCCGCCGATGCAGAAGCCAAGCACGTTGGCTTTGTCTTCCTTGGTAATATCCCGCATCACATCAAGCGCGGTTAATGGACCAAGCTTCATGTAGTCAGAGAAGTCGAGGTCCGCGTGGCTCTTTGTGGGGTTGGCCCATGAAATCACAAACACAGAATGACCTTGGTCCAGCGCATATCGGATCAGACTATTCTGCGGGCGCATGTCCATGATGTAGAACTTGTTGATCCACGCAGGCACGAACAGCATCGGAACCTTGTGCTGGGTTTCCGTGCGCGGGTGGTATTGGATCAGCTGCATCAACTCGTTCTGGAAAACCACCTCACCCTCGGTCGTGGCCAGATCGACGCCAACCTCAAAGGCCTCGGCGTCGTTGGTCGCAATGTCGAGGCGCCCGTCGCCCCGGTCCAGATCGTTGAGCAGGTTCTCGATCCCATCAAGGACACTTTGGCCCCCAGTCTCTATGAACTTCGCGCGCGCTGCGGCATTGGTCGGCAGGTAGTTGGCCGGGGACAGAGCGCTGATCGCCTGACGGGTATAAAACTTGACCCGCAGATCATCGCGCCCATTCTCGGTCAGAGTGTCGATCAAACCCTCGACGGCATCCTCAAACGCCAGAAACGCGTCCCGGTAGGTGCGAGAAACCGGATCGTCAGACCAAGTCGTATCCTTGAAGCGCCGATCCTTTACCGGCGCATCCTGTGGGACCAGAATGCTGGTCCAGACTTTTGAAATATCCGTGGCCGCCTTGATCTGTGCCGCCCAAAGGTCTTGGGGATGGGTCAATGCCCGGCTCCAGACGTTGCCATAGGCTTTGGCAAGCGTCGACGCATCCATCAACGAGTATTCAGAGCCAGAGGCCTTCGCCATGGATCGCGCTTGAACCTTTGACGCTGCCGCCAGCGAGCGCTGTGTCAGCGTCATCATTCTTTTGGCCACTACGGTGGCATCTGGGGCGGTGTATTTCACCTTCGACTCAGACATTCCTATCTCCTCCTCTGGCCATCGGCCTTGCAGTCAAACGGGGCGCCGTGACCGACGCCCCGAAAGCAATCAGTTCATGCGTTCGAATGCCAGCGCGATGCCTTGACCTCCACCGATGCACATGGTCACAAGACCATACTTGCCGCCAATCCGCTCCAACTCATACAAGGTTTTGATAGAAATGATCGCGCCGGTCGCCCCGATCGGATGACCAAGCGCAATCGCGCCGCCGTTGGGGTTCACCTTGCTGGTATCAAAACCAAGGCTGGCGTTCACGGCACACGCCTGTGCTGCAAAGGCTTCGTTGCTTTCGATCACGTCGAATTGGTCGGCGGTCATGCCTATCTTTTTCAGCAGGTTTGTCACCGCTGGAACCGGCCCGATCCCCATGACCTCGTGGCGCACGCCGGCAATTGCATAGCCCAGAAGGCGGGCACGTGGCTTAAGGCCTGCGGCTTCGGCCGCGTCTGCGGACGCGAGCACAAGGGCCGCCGCACCGTCATTGATGCCAGAGGCGTTCCCAGCGGTCACAGAGCCGTCTTTCTTGAAGGCCGGGCGCAGTTTGCCAAGGCTATCCATGGTGGTGGACGCCTTGATATGCTCGTCAATGGCAAAGGGCACCATCTCGCGGCGCACCCGGACATCAATCGGTAAGATCTGACTTTCGAAATAGCCAGCTTCAACCGCTGCTGCCGCGCGACGTTGGCTTTCGACAGCAAAGGCGTCTTGTTGCTCGCGGGTGATCTGGTTCTCGGCGGCCACATTTTCAGCAGTGACACCCATGTGGCCCACACCGAACGGGTCGCTCAGGGCACCGATCATCATATCAGTAAAAGAAACGTCCCCCATCTTCTGGCCAGTACGGATCGACTGCGTCGAATGGGGCGAGCGCGACATGCATTCGGCTCCGCCAGCAAGCGCAAAGTCCACATCGCCCAGCATGATGTGTTGCGCGGCGTTCACGATGGCCTGCGCGCCAGAGCCGCACAGCCGGTTGACCGTCAGACCTGTGGCTTCTTCCGGGATGCCCGCATCGACCGCGGCGACGCGGCCCATGTACATGTCCTTTGGTTCGGTATTGATCACATGTCCAAAGATCGAGGCCCCTATCTGGCCCGGCTCAACCCCCGAGCGCAACATGGCTTCTTTTGACACGGCGGTGGCCAAGGCCGTGGGCGCTGAGCCCGCAAGCGAGCCTCCGAAGGTGCCGATGGCAGTACGGGCTCCGTCAAGAATAACGACGTCTTTCATGGTGTTTCCTCTCTTTTAACTCAGGCAGTGGGGTGACCAAGCCCGGCAATTCGGTCGGCTATGGCGTCGAGAACCGAAGGGTCGTCGATCGTGGCAGGCATCTTCCAGGCAGTCCCATCAGCGATGGCGACCATTGTGCCGCGCAGAATCTTGCCTGACCGGGTCTTGGGCAGGGCATCGATCACGATACACTGTTTGAATGCAGCGACTGGGCCGATTTCCTGTCGAACCAGTTTCACGCATTCAGACTGTATATCTTCCTCGCTGCGCTCTGCTCCGGCATTGAGACACACAAGACCAAGCGGCGACTGGCCCTTGAGTGTGTCCCCGATCCCGATCACAGCACATTCGGCGACGTCCGGATGGCTCGCCAGTACCTCCTCCATTGCGCCGGTCGACAGGCGATGCCCGGCGACGTTGATGACATCGTCAGTGCGCGCCATGATGTAAACGTATCCATCATTGTCTGTCATCCCCGCATCACCAGTTTCATAATACCCTGGAAAGGCATCGAGGTAGCTTTTGCGGAAGCGATCATCGGCGTGCCAAAGCGTGCCCAGCGTACCCGGCGGTAGCGGCAGTTTGATGGCGATTGCACCAAGTGTGCCCGGCGCCACCGGGTGACCGGCGTCGTCCAAGATTTCAATGTCATAGCCGGGCATCGGCACGGCCGGTGAGCCGGGCTTGATCGGCAACTCTTCGATACCAAGTGGATTGGCCGCGATGGCCCAGCCGGTTTCGGTTTGCCACCAGTGGTCAACAACCGGCTTCTTCAAATGGGTCTGAGCCCACTTGATCGTGTCCGGGTCGGCGCGTTCACCCGCCAGGAACAAGGCCTGCAACCCGCTCAGATCATATTTGGCGACATAACTGGCTTGCGGGTCTTCCCGCTTGATCGCACGCAGCGCGGTCGGCGCGGTAAACAGAACTTTGACGTTGTGCTCTTCAATGATGCGCCAGAACGTTCCCGGGTCGGGGGTGCCAACAGGCTTGCCCTCAAACACCATCGTCGTGCAGCCTGCAAGCAGTGGTCCGTAACAAATGTAGCTGTGTCCGACGACCCAACCCACATCCGACGCCGCCCAGAACACATCTCCGGCCTTCACGTTATACAGATTTTTCATTGTCCACAGCAGGGCGACCATGTGCCCGCCGGTGTGGCGCACAACGCCCTTTGGTTGGCCTGTCGTACCGGAGGTGTAGAGAATATAAAGCGGGTCCGCACCGCCGACGGGCGTGCACCCAACAGGCGTAGCCGTTGCGGTGGCTTGAGCCCAGCACAGATCGCGGCCCTCGATCATGACAGCTTCGGCTTGAGGACGTTGCAAACCAACACAGACCTGCGGTTTGTGATCCGACTGCCCAATCGCATCGTCAAGCAGCGGCTTGTACGCAATCACCCGCTTGCCTTCGATCCCGCAGGACGCGCTGAGTATGGCTTTCGGGGTCGCATCGTTTATCCGAACGGCCAACTCGTGTGCCGCGAAGCCGCCGAACACAACCGAATGGATCGCGCCGATCCGGGCGCAGGCCAGCATCGCCTCCAAAGCCTCTGGGATCATCGGCATATAGATCAAAACTCGGTCGCCCTTGGCGACGCCTTGTGCTGCCAAAACGCCGGCCAGACGGGCGACACGGTCTTGCAACTGCACATATGTGATCGTCGTCTTGCTGTCTGTCACGGGACTGTCGTGGATTATCGCGGCCTGATCGCCCCGGCCCGCATCCACGTGTCGATCAACCGCGTTATAGCACGTGTTGGCTTGTGCATCTGCGAACCACCGGTAGAGCGGTGCGTCGCTGTCATCGAGTATCTTTCTTGGCGCCCGATCCCAATCCACGGCCTTTGCCGCTTCGGCCCAAAATGCCTCTGGATCGGCTCTCCAGCCAGCATACACCTCTGCGTAAGTACTCATAAGTGGTCTCCTCCCTAAATCATGTCAGCTAAAGAACTGGCCGCCGTTGGCGGAAATCGTGGACCCGTTGATGAACCCAGCATCATCCGAGGCCAGAAACACAACGCAGCGCGCGATTTCATCTGGTTCCCCTAGCCGGCCAACCGGAATGAGCGGCAAGATGTGCTTGTTCAGAACATCCTCATCGATGGCGCGGACCATCTCTGTTCCGATGTAGCCGGGGCACACCGCGTTTACTGTGATCCCTGCGCGCGCGCCCTCCTGCGCCAATGCCTTTGTGAAGCCCAGATCACCTGCCTTGGCAGACGAGTAATTGGATTGCCCCGCCTGTCCCTTCTGCCCATTGACCGACGAGATGTTGATCACGCGCCCGAACTTGCGCTCTCGCATGCCCGCCCAGATCGGATGGGTCATGTGGAACAGGCCATTCAGGTTGGTGTTGATGACCGCGTCCCACTTCTCTTTCGTCATCTTGTGGAACATGCTGTCGCGGGTGATGCCGGCATTGTTCACCAAGATGTCAATCGGCCCCAGATCAGCTTCGATCTGAGCGACGCCTTCGACACAGGCATCATAATCCCCGATCGACCATTTGTAGGTCGCGATCCCCGTATCTGACGAGAACTGCGCCGCAGCCTCATCGTTACCGGCGTAATTTGCGGCAACGGAATATCCGGCTGCGTCAAGTGCCTTGCTTATCGCAGCACCAATTCCGCGCGTGCCACCGGTGACCAATGCCACTTTGCCCATTTCCAGAACCTCCCAAAAGCGTGCTGCACCGTGCAGTGCCTCGTGCTGCATAGGACGCTACATGACCAAATACATAGCGGTCGAGGGTTGAACGTGTTACATTGTAAGCGTTCGCAAAACAGAAAATGCAAAATGTGTAAAAGCAAATGAGCGATGATCTTCGGAAAGTTTTTGCTGGTGCCCGCATCCGTCACTTGCGCCAAACGAAGAAAATGACACAAGCCGAGTTCGCGGAAAACCTCGGACTTTCGACAAGTTACTTGAACCAGATCGAGAACAATAACCGATCTTTGTCAGCCTCGGTAATCCTGGCATTGTTCAACAGGTTTGGCTTCGACCTTTCTGATCTCGCTCTCGACGAGTCAGGCAAGATCGCCGTTGATTTGGGTGAAATTCTTGCGGATCCGGTTTTTGCTGACACCAAGATCATGCCGCAAGAACTGAAAATCGCCGTGTTAAACACCCCAAATATGGTGCGCGCTTTTCTTGGCCTGCACCGTGCATTCCAGAAATCCCGTGAGCAGTTGGGCCACCTTGATACGACCCTGACCGAAACCGAAGCCAGCGTGGCACCAATGCCATATGAAGAGGTGAGAGACTACTTTCACTACAAGGACAACTATATCGACGAGCTGGATCGCGAAGCCGAAAAATTCGCGCGGACGATTTCTCAGACCGACAGACAGCGATACACCCTTCTCGCCGATTACCTAAGCGATGCCCACGGTATTCGAGTGGTCGAAACGAAAAGTGCGGCCGAGGCCGGTGCAATTCGAAGGTTTGATCCTGTTACTCAAACGCTGCATCTCAGCGCCACATCGACCGCAGCCACCAACTACTTTCAAATGGCCTATCAAGTCGGGCTGTTAGAGCAGGGCGCGCTGATCGAAAAGCTGTTGGACGAGGCGGGCTTTCACACCCAGAGTGCCCGAGAAGTCTGTCGCATGACATTTGCAAACTACTTCGCGGGCGCGGTCGTGCTGCCATACAAGGAATTTGTGGAAGCCGCATCAGAGATGCGGCATGATCTGGATCGCCTGGCATTTCGCTTTGATGCCAGCCGCGAACAGGTTTGCCACCGTCTCAGCATGTTGCAAAGACCCGGTCAAAAGGGGGTTCCGTTCTACTTCCTGCGCATCGACCGGGCCGGCAACATTACCAAACGGCACAGTGCGACCAGCCTGCAATTCACCCGCTTCGGAGGATCCTGCCCACTGTGGAACATCCACGCAGCCTTTGAAGGCCACGGCGAAATCCTGCGTCAATTGGCAAGCACGCCTGACGGGCTTCGCTATGTGTGCCTTGCCTTCAGCAAGACCATTCAAAGCTCTGCTTTCGGCAAAACCTCGCGGAAGTACGCGATTGGCCTTGGATGTGAAGCAAAATATGCCGGGCAACTCGTTTACGCCGATGATCTGGACGTTTCAGACCCGCAGCGGTTTGAACCGATTGGCACCGGATGCCGCATCTGCGAACGTTCGAATTGCGGACATCGGTCGGTGCCCCCCCTCGCCCGCGATATCAAGGTGGACCACCATTCTCGAAATGTCGTGCCGTTTCAGGTGGACTGACGATTGAACAGGATGTCAGGGGCCTTGTTGCAGGGATCGTCCCAAGGCTGATATTGGCGCGGTTTGTTCCCATCAGGGTGCTGTGAGTGCCGCACAAGTTCAACGTTCATCGCCGGGCACATATCCCCAAGCAGAAGCATCGGGTGACGAATTGGGCGGCGTACAACGAAAGGCATTGTCAGGTTGCTGACGTCAAAACGTCAGGGTGGGTCGCCGTCATGTTGAACATCGAACCTTTGTCCCGGATCAGGGGCGTCCGATTTCCGCCAAAATCCGCCGACGCCGACCGACAAATGGCATCTTGATGACGTCGTGATCCGCATCAAGGGGAGGACCCGCTGTGGGCCGGCTATGCTGCGGAACCGGCCGTCCGAGTGACGCTGCTCCCGCCAAGGTTTGCCCAGCGTCAACACCCTGACAATGCCGTTATGGCCCGTACGCCTTACCGATATATGGTTGAGATCCGGCTCGGTAAACTACACTAGCGTTTGCGAAAGGGGCGCGTATCAGCGGGTCTTGCTCAGGGGATCAAGCTCGTCGCGCAGCCAGTCACCGAGCAGGTTCAACCCCAGCACCGTCAGCATGATAGCGATCCCCGGGAAGACCGTGATCCACCATGCCGTTTGAATATAGCTGCGGCCTTCGGACAACATCCCACCCCAGCTCGGTGTTTGCGGGTCTGCACCAAGGCCAAGGAAGGTCAAACTGCTTTCGAGCAGGATGTTGTTGGCCACGTTCAGCGTTAGCAGAATGATGAGCGGCCCCATCGCATTGGGTAGAATGTGGCTGAAAATAATCTTCCAGTTCGGGAGGCCGTAACTGACCGCCGCTTGCACGAATTCACGTTCACGCAAACTCAATACCGATCCGCGAACAAGGCGCGCATATTGCACCCATTGCGAGACGATCATGAGGATGATGATCCGGTCGATACCAGGCCCGACGATCGCGATGACCGTGATGGCGAGCAAGATGAACGGCAAGGCCAGTTGCACGTCAGCAAAACGCATAACAAAACTGTCGAGGATGCCGCGGTAGTACCCTGCATATAGCCCGATCACCGTGCCCAACACCACCGATCCAAGCGCGGACAAAAGACCGACCGTCAACGAAATGCGTCCGCCATGGACGATGCGGGCAAGGATATCGCGGCCCAGTGGATCCGTGCCAAGCGGGTTTTCCCAGCTTTGAAACGGCTCGGACAGCCTCGCAAGCAGGTTCACCTCTGAACCGCCGCCTGGAAAGAGGACTCCTGAGAACACGACCAGCAGGGTCAGGACGCAGGTCAATGTCACTCCGGCAACAAATTCGAACTTTGCGAAACGGCTTTTGCGAAAGCGCTGAAATCGGGACGCGGTGGGGTTTTGTGTTGCTTCAGTCATATCAAGCCACCCGAATGCGAGGATCAATCAAGCCATAGACGAGGTCCACAGCAAGGTTCACGGCGACAATCATGATCGCCAAGATAGTCACGGTTGCCTGCAGGAGCGGGTAATCACGCTGTGCGATTGCCTCGATCGACAGGGTACCCATACCCGGCCAATTGAAGACCAGTTCTACCACTACGAGCCCGCCGATCAGGTTGCCGAATTGCAGCCCGAGGAAGGTAACGATGGCGATGGCGGCGTTGCGCAAGGCGTGTTTATAGATCACTGACCATTCGCTTAGCCCCTTGGCACGGGCCACCATCACGTATTGCGCAGACAGCGTTTCAAGCATCTGGGTTCGCACCAGACGCACATTGGTCGCGGTCAGGATGATGCCAATCGTCAACGCGGGCAGGATTAGAGCTGACCATGTTTCAAACCCTGACGCAGGCAGGATCGGAAAGGTGATCGACAAGAGCAGCACGAACATAATGCCAAGCCAGAAATTCGGAAAGGAAAGACCCACGAGCGACAGCACGCGGATGATCTGGTCCGAGATACCGCCCTTGTGCAGCGCCGCGTGGATACCAAGAGGGATCGAAATGAGAATCGAGATGCCCATAGACGCCACCGCCAATATGAGGGTCGACGGAAGGGCAATGCTGATCAGATCTGCGATCGAACCGCGGAAAAACGAATTGCCAAGATCAAAGGTGATCAGGCCCTTGAGGAAATCGAGATACTGGGCATAAAACGGTTGGTTCAGACCCAAAGCCTCGCGAATACGGATAAGGTCCTCTTCTGTGACGCTGCTGGATTCAGCGGTCATCATCACGGCCGGATCACCGGTCAAGCGCACAGCGAGGGCAACAAAGAGCGTCACCGCCAATGTCACAAGGACAGCCTGCAAAGCGCGTTGCAGAATAAAGCGGAATACGGGCATGCGGGACCTCTCTTATAGTCGGCGTATCACGCCGCTGCTGGGTGGATAATCCGACCCCCGCTGTGTTGCGGAGGCCGGACGTGGTTTAGTCAAGCGTGACGTTCATGTAGCGCGCACGGTCATCGGGTGCCGGAACGAACCCTTCGACGCTGGTGTTAACGCCATAGATTGTCGCCGTGTTGTAAAGCGGCAGATCAAGGGCCTGTTCGTGGGCGTAGCGTGCAACTTCTTGCAACGCACCTTCGCGCACGTCGCGGTCATAGGTCTGGCGCTGCGCGTCGAGCAACTCGTCGAGTTTCTCATCCGACACATATGGATTGAAGCGCTCGCCGGTGTGGTAGAGGATGTAGGCCGTGTTATCGAAATCGAAGGTCCAACCGCCCCAGCCGTAGTAGAAGATCTCGCCGGTTTTGCCGTTCTCGATGATGTCGTTGAAGTAGACGCCGCGCTCATGGGTGCGGATATTCACGTTTAGACCAACCTGACCAAGGAAGGCGGAAATAACCTGAGCCACTTCGCGGAAGGTTTCGTCGTTGTTGGGCATATCAAGGGTGATCTCTGTGCCCGGCACAACGCCAGCTTCAGCCAAAAGCGCCTTCGCAGCTTCCGGATCGAAGGGATAGGCTTCAAGCTCTGGGTCATTGCCAAAGGACTTGGCGCCCTGCGCGCTGGAGATCGGGCTGGCCAAGCCGCCCAGCAATGCTTCGACGATTGTTACGCGGTCAACCGCCATGGAGATCGCCTGGCGCACGCGTGGATCAGCCGTAATGCCGTTCGCCGTGTTGAAACGCGTCAGAACAACAGTCGGGCCATCTACGGCAACCAGATCGACATCAGGGTGGTTCTGAATGGTCTCTACGGACGGGGTCGGTATGTTCAGGGCGATATCAACACCGCCTGAAAGCAACTCTGCCATACGCGTTGCGTCTTCCGAGATGAAGCGGATGTTTACCTCGTCAACCTGCGCTTCGCCGTTCCAGTAATTGTCAAACTTTTCCAGCGTCACACCGACGGTGGGGGTGTATTCAACCACGCGGAAGGGGCCAGTGCCGACGGGCTGCATGTCAAATGCTTCTTCTCCGACTTCCTGGATATACATCGGTGGAACGATCATTGCGCCATAGCCGGCCAGCTTGGTGATCAGCACCGGATCAGGGCGCTCCATCATGAAATCGACGGTGAATTCATCCACCACGACGACTTCGCCGATAGAGGTGTAGTTGCTGCGCTGCGGGCCTTTTTCACCTTCTTCGCCCAGAAGACGGTCAAAGGTGTATTTCACGGCCTCGGCATTGAATGGTTCACCATTGTGGAATTCAACGCCTTCACGCAGGGTAAAACGGATGCGTGTTTCATCGTCGAGGAATTCCCAGCCTGTTGCCAGCCCGGGCTGCAGCTCAAGGTCTTCGCCGCGGAACACGAGCCCGTCAAAAACGTTGCTGCCAATCGAGCCCCAAGACAGACGGAACGTGTCAATTGGGTCAAGGTTTTGTGGATCTTGACGTTGGGCAACGTTCAGGGTCGTGTCTTGCGCAACGGCAGGCGCCGCAAGTGCGAAGCACGTTGCCAGCAGCGCTGAACGCAGAGCGCCCTTTGCAATCAGGTTGGGACGATTTTTCATCTCATGTCTCCTGTTGGATGGTTGATCTATTGGTTTGGGTTCACGAGGCTTGCTCGGCTACGAAGTGCCCGTCGCTCACCGCTTTAAGGGTTACGGGGGCCGGTTCGTTGCCCACAGCCCGCATGCCGCTGGGAATTTCGCCCTCAAGTGGCGGGCGCGTTGGACGAACGCCGGGATTGAGAACCGGCACAGCAGACAAAAGCCTTTTGGTATAGGGGTGTTGCGGATTTTCGAAAACCTGTTGGCGACTGCCGATTTCGACGATCTGACCCAAATACATGACCGCGACACGGTGGCTGATACGTTCGACCACAGCCATATCATGGGTGATGAAGAGGTAGGACAGGCCCTGTTCGGCCTGCAACTGCATCAAGAGATTGACCACCTGTGCCTGCACACTGACATCAAGCGCCGACACGGCTTCGTCAGCGATTATCAGGCTGGGATCACAGGCCAGTGCGCGGGCGATACACAGGCGTTGACGTTGCCCGCCGGAAAACTGGTGCGGATAGCGCCCGGCGTGGTCTGCGGGCAGCCCGACCTTTACCAGTAAATCTGCGATCTTGTCCTTCGCTTCGGCTTTTGATGTCACAAGACCGTGGACCAAGGCTGGTTCAATCAGGCTGTCACCGACTGTCTTGCGCGGGTTAAGCGAGCCGTAGGGGTCTTGAAAGACATATTGTGTTTGCTTGCGAAAGGCTTTGCGGTCGTCGGCGGGCAGCGAAAAGATATCCTGCCCGTGAAAGCGCATCGCGCCGGACACCGGATCCTGCAATTGTTGGATCGTTTTGCCGACGGTTGACTTGCCACTGCCGGACTCTCCGACAAGCGCCAGCGTTTCGCCGGGGTAGATATTGAACGACACTTTTTCGGCGGCATGGACGCGGTGGGTTACACGGCTGAGGAGCCCGCCCCGAATGTCAAAGCGAACCGTCAAATCCTCGATCTCCAGCACCGGCTTGCTGCGATCCACTGGCTTGGCGGGCACCGTTTCCGGCGCGAACTCCTGACCCGGGATATCGAAGAGCTTGGGCATGGTGGTGCCCGTCATTGAACCAATCCGTGGCACAGCAGCCAAAAGCTCTTGCGTGTAGGGTGCCTTGGGGTGGCTCAGCACCTCTTTCACGCCCCCCGCTTCGATGGGCTTGCTCGCCTTCATTACCAGCACGTCATCGGCCATTTCCGACACCACGCCCATGTCATGGCTGATGAAGATCACCGAGGTTCGCATCTTGGCCTGTAGGTCGCGGATGATGTGCAGGATTTGCGCCTGAATGGTCACGTCGAGTGCGGTCGTCGGCTCGTCGGCAATCAGGATTTTCGGCTGGCAGCACAGCGCCATGGCAATCATCACCCGCTGGCGCATACCCCCTGATAGCTGGTGCGGATATGAGTCGAGCAACCGCTTGGCGTTCGGCAAACGCACGAGGTCGAGGAACTCTTGCGCCTTCTGGCGTGCATTACTGCGCGACAGTCCTTGGTGCAGGGCAAGTGTTTCACCCATTTGCGAGCCAATGGTGTAGACCGGATTGAGCGATGTCATCGGTTCCTGAAAGATCATCGCGATCTCGTTTCCGCGCACCTGACGAAGCTCGTTCTCTGTCAGTTGGTCGAGATTGACGCGCCGCCCCAGAACGTCACTTTGAAACAGCATCTCACCGCCCGCGATGCGCCCGCCCAAGTGCTTTAACAAGCCAAGGATCGCCAAAGACGTGATCGACTTGCCCGAACCGGATTCACCGACGATGGCGAGGGTTCGATTGTGCGCAAGATCAAAAGACACACCATCGACAACACGCGCGGCAGACGGGCCATCCCCGAAGGTGACACTCAAGTCACGCACGCAAAGCAATGGTGTTTTCGAAGCGGTCGTGTCGGTCATGGGAGTTACTTTCTCAAACGGCCTGAGCAGGTCGCGCGGTTAAGGCAGCCGTGAGGGTTTCGATGCAAATTGCGATAGCATCGGTTGTCACGGCCAAACTCATAGAAGCGGACTGACGTTTGCGATCTTGCATCTGGGCGACATTGGCGGGCGTCTGGGGGACGTGAATGAATCCGGTCAGCGTTTGCAGGCCGCGCTTTTCGATCACATGTGCCGTGGTATAAAGCATCTGGTTGCAAAGGTGCGTGCCAGCGCTGAAGGATACCGCTGCCGGAATGCCCGCGATATTCATCGCTTCGACCATTTCAGCATTGGGCAGTGTCGCGTTATACGCCACCGGCCCACCGGATACGATAGGCGCAAGGTTGCGGTGTGCACCGGAAGCGTCTGGTACATCAAAATGCAGCCAATTCACGCCCACCATTTCGGTCTGAATGATCGCGGCACCTGAAACGCCGATGCCAACCCAAGCGTCCGGTTGGTGCGTGTCCAACAACGTTTCAATACTTTTTGATAGATCGTCCGAGTGAACAGGCATGACATGGCCGATCACCTCGCACCCGGTCCAGTCACGCTTGCCCAGCTCACCGACAACTTGCGCTGCGGGGTTGATTTCGGCCTTCGCCCAAGCGCCATAACCGGCGACAAGAATTCGTGGTAGCTGCACCCTGCGTCCTTCCTAACCAAACGTTAGCTGGGTTTTTTCGCGACAGAGTTGATGCAATCAAGTCATTTTGATACATTGATGTATGCGTAAATGTTATAGGAAGTGAGGCCGGTCAATGAAGCATAGGCAGGTCGAAGCTTTCCGGTATGTGATGCAGACAGGTACGACAGCGCAGGCTGCGAAGTTGATGTCCGTGAGCCAACCCGCAGTCAGTCGACTCGTCGCAGACTTGGAATATCATTTGAAATTCAAACTGTTCGAGCGTCGCATGGGGCGGCTCCACCCCACTGCAGAGGCGACGCAATTCTATGCGGCGGTCGATAATTTTTTCATCGGGATTGAGCAACTGGAGCACTCTGCCCAACAATTGCGCAATCAGTCTGCGACTCCACTCAAGATCAGCGCGACGCCCGCATTGTCGACAAGTATTGTGCCAAAGGCTATTTCGCGTTTTCGCAAACTGCACACCAATGTTGCAATCGAGCTTGAATCCGCATCATATTGGAAGATCGCACTAAAACTTCGAACGCAACAAGCCAATTTGGGAATCACTCATGCCTTCCCAGAACTGCCTGGATTGACGCAAGAACCTGTGCTGTCCGTGCCCCATGTCTGTGCCATGCACGAGTCTCATCCGCTCTCGGCTAAAGACGTCATCATCCCGCAGGACCTTGAGGGCGAGAACGTTTTGCGCATTTTGCCCGAAGCAGACGTGGACTGGGATGCGACGACAGGTGTGCTCGAAGGCTACGGCGTTCGGTTTTATTCAAATATCGCCACGCAGAGCTCTCACACCGGGTATGCTCTCATTGCAGAAAACCTTGCCGTCGGGTTGATCGAGCCTTTCGCCGCGCATTCATGGCTTCGCAATAACGTTGTGATCCGCCCGTTCGAACCACGGGTGGATTATACTTATGTGGTCGCCCTGCCAGAATTTCAGCCTGTCTCACGTTTGGTGAAAGAATTCATAGCCATCCTGCGCGAAACCGCTGTGTCTTTTGGCACAGCCGGGCTCGACGGCGAGCGATCCCCCGCGTCTAAACAGGTTGCCCGTCAAACTGCGCAAGGGTGACGCCATTATCCAGCAATGCACGGCGAACCTCAGATGCAATGCGGACCGCCGTCGGGGTGTCACCGTGTAGGCAGATCGTATCAATGCGCGTTGCGATGTGTTTACCGCTTTCGGTGATAATAGCGCCTTCGCGGACCATTTCGGCCATGCGGCGGCCAGCCACGTCCGGGTCATGGATCACGGCGCCGGGTAGCGCGCGATCAACCAGCGTTGCATCATCATTATAGGCCCGATCCGCAAAAATCTCGCAAGCAACGTTGCAGCCCAAAGCAGAAGCAGCACGTTGCTGGGCGGTGCCAGCCAAGACCATGATGATAAGATCGGGGGCGATATCGAGTGCGGCCTCATAGCAGACCTTGGCCATCACCTCATCCTCGGATGCCATATTTGCCAATGCGCCATGTAGTTTAAGATGGCGCACCGAGCTGCCAGCGGCCCTTGCCATCGCCCGTGCTGCACCAATCTGATACCGCACCAAATTCTGAAGTGAGCCAGTCGCAACGTTCATGCGTTGCCGCCCGAACCCGTGTAGATCGGGAAAGCCCGGGTGCGCGCCGATACCGACGCCTTTTTGCGCCGCCGCCTTCATTGTTGCAGCCATCACATCCCAATCGCCCGCATGAAACCCGCAGGCGACATTGGCGGAAGTTACGATATCCAGCAGGGCAGCGTCATCGCCCATTTTCCAAGCACCGTAGCTTTCGCCCATATCGGCATTCAGGTCGACTGTTTGGGTCATGTTACTTCCTCAAGCTCTTCGTTTCCGGCAACGACACCACCAATCAGATTGTACGATAGCAGGTCGCGCATGTAGCGCGGATCGCGGATCAACGGACGGCAAGACTTGCCCAGCTCCGCGCGCCGTTTGGCCTCGGCGCGTTCCAGTTCCACCGCCTCTTCCAGATCGACAAAGCGGAACCGCAGTTCCGCCCCCGCAGGTGCCTGCGCCACGCGTGGCAAATCGCAGGGCAGAACCGTTCCGATCCGTGGATAGCCACCGGTTGTCTGACATTCGACCATAAGCACAAAAGGCATGCCATCACCGGTGATCTGGATGTCGCCCGGCAACACAATTTCTGACACCACGTTGCGCCCGCCTTCGATGTAATAGCCCCCGCCTTGGGGGGTCATCGCCACACCCATCCTGTTTGCCCGAGCGGCACGGTGCAACGGTTCGGCTTGCAATCGGTCCAATTCGGCCTTGCCGAAAAGGTGGGTTTGAAAACTGGGGGTAAGGCGAATCGCACCACCGTGAAAACGGTCTTCGGGTTCAATTACCCTGTTGATTTCACGCCCCGTGTCGGTGCCAATGGCAAGTGTTTCGCCAGCCTGTAACAACGCGCCAATGCCGGCAGAGAGATGCGCAGATGCGGCCCCCAAAAACGGATCTGCAGCAAATCCGCCGCCGACATGCAGATACCCATAACACCCCGCCGTGGCTGCGCCGATGGACAAACGTGCGCCAGCAGGCAGCCAGTGCGACGCGTTCCATACGACCGCTTCAGCATCGATGGAAACGCGCATGGGCGCGCCTGTCAGTGCGATGCGCACGTCTTCGCTCGCCTCAAATTCCCCACCGAGTGCTGCCATTTCAAGCGTCAGCGTATCGGCGAGTTGGCCAAGCAGTGCCGCGCCTTCGGCCAGCGCCAGCTTGTCCATTGCCCCACCTCGCGACAGACCAAGCGCCAGATGTCTGGGGCGCCCCATGTCCTGCAATGTCATGCTGGGACCGGCGCGCAAGATCTTTAGTTGGGCACTCATTTAATCATCTCGTAGGTTGCGCCGCCGTTGGGGTCGCTGCGCATATTGTTCAATGATGCCGCATCCGTGGCGACGAACTGCACCTCGTCACCGGGGCGCAAAAGGATCGGTTCGTCGGCTTCCGGTTGGAACAGCTTGATGGCCGTCTGACCGACGTGTTGCCAGCCGGTCGGGGCAGACACACCGAACAGCACAAATTGCCGGATCGCCACGACCAGCGCCCCTTGCGGGACGCGTTCGGTCAGTTGGCTTTGGCGGGGAATGTCCCAGGCCTTCGGCAATTCGCCCAGATAGGGTTGGCCGGGCGCAAAGCCGAGCGCCTGCACACGCACGCGCGCGTCTGAAAGAGAGGTGACAGCCTCCGCTTCACTCATCCCCGCTGCCGCAGCGGCCTGTGCAAGTTGCGGTGCCAGATCGGTGCCATAAACGGTTGGAATGCGCCAATACCGCCGCCCCGTCGGCAGAGCCGCGTCGAACCAGTTGCGGCCTTTGACCAAGGTTTCGAGCTTCGCTTTCATTACGTCATGGGGCAGGTGCAAGGGATCAAAGCGGATAAAGCAGGACACCAGTGTCGAGGAAGTCTCCTCGACACCGTCCCAGCCTTCGGCCTCGATCGCAGCACGAAAAGCCAATGCGGCACGATTGGCGGGCTCGCTTAATCTGTCACCAAAATTGACCAAAAGACCGTCCACACCACCGGTGCGGATGATCGGATATTCAAGGGATGGATTGGTCACATCTGCTCCGGCAGGTAGGTCACGATAGATGGGAAGATCGCGATCAGAACCAACGCGACGATCATCAAAAAGAAAAACGGCAGCGCGGCACGGGCGACAGTCAGAATATCGCGCCCCGTCAGCGATTGAAGCACGAAGAGGTTGAAACCAACCGGCGGGGTGATCTGGCTCATCTCGACCACGATCACCAGAAAGATGCCAAACCACAGCGGATCAATGCCAGCCTGTTGCACCATCGGCATGACGACCGAGGCGGTCAGCACCACAACCGAAATACCGTCAAGGAAGCAGCCAAGGATCACGAAAAACACTGTCAGCGCGGCCAACAAGGTAAAGATCGACAGGTCCATGGTCCCAATCCATTCGGCTAGAATGCGAGGGATGCCGGTAAAACCCATAGCAACGGTGAGGAAAGATGCACCCGCAAGGATGAAGCCGATCATGCAGGACGTAACGGTTGCGCCCATGAGGCCGTCTACAAAACTCGCGCGGGTCAGCGTGCCGGAGCTCCACGACAGGATCAACGCCAGGACCACACCGACGGCGGCGGCATCCGTTGGCGACGCAATGCCTGCATAGATCGAGCCGATCACCCCGCCGATCAACAACATGACCGGAAGCAAACGACGGGAGCGACGTAACTTCTCGCGGAAATTGGCGGAGACATCCTCTATCGGCAGCGTGTCGCGGTTCATCATGGCCCAGATGGCGACATAGCCCACGAAGAGGGTCACCAAAAGCACACCAGGCAGAACGCCCGCGATGAACAGCCGCGCGATGGATTGCTCCGTCGCCACACCATAAACGATCAGGATGATCGATGGCGGGATCAGCAGCCCAAGCGTCGCCGACCCTGCCAGCGTTCCGATCACCATCTTTTCTGGATAGCCGCGCCGCGACAGTTCAGGGATCGAGAGTTTGCCGATGGTCGCGGCCGTTGCCGCTGATGATCCGGACACCGCGGCAAAGATTCCGCAAGCAAAGACGTTGACGTGCAGAAGCTGCCCCGGCAGGCGGTTCATCCACGGCGACAGGCCGGTGAACATGTCGTCTGAAAGGCGAGACCGGAACAGGATTTCTCCCATCCAGATGAACAGCGGCAGCGCGGCCAAAGCCCATGAATTGGAATGGCCCCACATGGTCGTCGCCATGACAAGACCCAGCGGCGCATCAGTGAACAGCGCCATGGCGGCAATACCCACCCCCAGCAGCGAAAGGGCTACCCAAAGCCCAGTACCAAGAAAGGCAAAAAGAAGGACAATCAGAATGACCGAAAGGACAGCGACAGACATGGTTCAGGCTCCTATTCGCTCAGCAGGTTTTCGCCCTTGCCGTCCCAAGACGCAGGACGACCGCGCAAGAGGCCGACAAGTTCGTCAAGCAAAGCAATGGTGAGAATAATCAGGCCAAACGCGACAGGCAGTTGCGGCAACCAAAGCGGAACTGAGACCATGCCGGATGACCGGTCACCGTATTCTAAGGACTCATAGACAAGCAGGATGATATACCAGCTTGCATAGGCGCTCATCGCCAGAGCAATAGCGACGACGACGATTTCAACGCCGCGCCGGGCTTGCTCTGGCAGGCGGGTCAACAACAGCGTCACGCGGATGTGCCCCCCTGCCCGCAGCGCATAGGCCAGCGCCAGAAAGGTAGAGGCGGCCAAAAAGAAGCCGGTGAAATCAGCATAAGACGGGATTGTCAGCCCCAAACCGGTTCCGAACATGGCAGCGGCGATCTTGTCGGCAAGGTTGAGGCAGACCTGCACAAAGACGACAGCAACGATGGCCACAATGAAAGCGGCAGCCAGCCCGCCAGATATTCGGTAAAGATTGTCCAAGGCGCGCCGCATGGTCGCTTCCTTTCAGGTTGGGGTTAGGTAGGGCGCGGTGATGCGCCCGACCGTATGGGTTACTTGCCGTAAGCACTCAGCAGCGCGGCACCGGCTTCGCCTGCTTCGGCGGTCCAGCTCTCCAGCATCTGCGCACCAATCTCGCGCAGCCCTGTCATCAGGTCCTCGGATGGCGCGACAACGATGATGCCGTTTTCAGCCAGAACAGCAGTTTGCGCTTCGGTTTCGGCACGGCTCATTTCCCAACCGCGGGCTTCTGCCGCAGCGGCAGCTTCAAGAACAGCGGTCTGTGTGGCGTCATCCAGACGGCGGAAAGAACGGGCGTTAACCACCACAACGTTCTTGGGGATCCAGGCCTGAATGTCGGTGTAATGGGTCAGGAAGTCCCACGCTTTGGAGTTCACGCCTGTCGAGGGCGACGTGATCATTGCCTCAACACGACCGGTGCTGAACGCTTGCGGAATATCCGGCACTTCAACCTGCGTCGGAGCGGCACCTGCAAGGTTTGCGAACTCTTCGAGTGTGGCGTTATAGGTGCGGAACTTAAGGCCGACGAGATCGTCGACCGAGGTGATCTCGCTCGTGGTATAAAGCCCCTGAGGCGGCCACGGAACGGCGTAAAGCACCATCATGCCTTGGTCTTCCAGCAACCCGGCAATGACCTCCTTCTGAGCGGCCCAGAGCCTTTCCGCGTCATCGTAGTTGGTTGCAAGGAAGGGCAGCGAATCCGCGCCAAAGGCCGGGTTTTCATTGGCCAGAAGCGAGAGGAAAAACTCGCCAATCGGCACCTGACCACTGCGTACGGCTCTGCTGATCTCGGGGTGCTTGAAAAGCGACGCCGCTGAATGGACGTTGATTTCGAGCGCGCCATCTGTGGCAGCAGCCACATCTGCGGCAAATTCGGTGATGTTGACCGTGTGGAAGGTCGCGTCTGGATAAGGCGTTGGCATATCCCAGGTTTCAGCCTGCGCACTAATGGCCAGACCCGCAAGAATGGCGGTAGCTCCGCCAAGAATTCGTGAAATGAGCATCGTGCTCTCCTTCCTGATGTTGGATGAGAACAGGCTTGCACTATGTTTATAAATCGTCAACGTTTTATAATCGTTGGCGACTGGCAGGGTTTGCAGCTGTTGAAATAGTGGGGAAATATCGACATCATATGCGGAAAATAATAGCGACTTGTGCATAAAGAGGGCTATCGATGACCGACAAAACCACCGCTGATCGCCGAATCGTTTCATCCCGCCATCTGGCAGAAGGCGACGGATGGGAGTTGTCAGAGCTTGAGTTCGGCCTGATCGTGGGGTTCAACGCTTTTTCGCGTTGGGTGACGCGCTGCATGGCGGCAGCAGGCCACCCCGACCTCAGCCCGCTCGAGATCTTGATCCTGCATAACGTCAATCATCGGGACAGAGATAAACGGCTCTCTGACATCAGCTTTCTGCTCAATATCGAAGACACCCATACGGTGAACTACGCCCTGCGCAAATTGCTAAAGGCGGGGCTGCTGGACTCAGAAAAGAGGGGCAAGGAAGTGTTTTACCGCACGTCGGCAGACGGGGTCGCGCTGTGCAAAGCCTATCGTGATGTGCGGCGACAATGTCTGCTGGATGGACTACCCCCGACGGAAATGAGCGGCGCTGAACTACGCGAACTGGCCCGTATGCTGCGGGCTCTGTCCGGTCACTATGACCAAGCCAGCCGCGCCGCCGCATCGCTTTGAAATCGGAGGTCGCGCCACGATCAAGAGCGGCCCTGCCGCCATCTTCGCAGGCCGCTTACCGCCGATTCCGTGGAAAAGCACCCGTTCGCGCGCGGTCGACGCTAATGGTGGTGTGCTCGACATTCTGGTCCAGTCGCGCCGCAACAAGGCTGCTGCCCTGCCAGATCCGATGCGTACCCACTGTGGGCCGGCTAAGCTGCGGCAACGGCCGTCTGAGTGACGCTGCTCCCGCCAAGGTTTGCCCGAGCGCCGACACCCTGACAATACCCGCGATACACATGCCTTACGCAGCATGGGCTTCAAATTCACTCCAAAGCAATTCCGCTACGGCGCGGACGATTGGTTTGGACTGGCGAAACGCATAGATGGTGACGTCGAAGGCAAGATGCGTGTGTGGCAAATCTATCTCGCACAGCCGCCCTTGCTTCAACTCTTCCGCGATCATGTGTTCTGGCAGACGGCCCCAACCAAGGCCCGCGATCAGAAGGTGCTTCTTTGTGTGGAGGTCGCTGACGTACCAGCGGCGCTGGCCTTTCTGGACACCGATTTCGCGGTCGAACAGCCCTCCGGCTTGCCCGCTGTCGCTTGCAATGACCTGATGGAAGCGCCGCATGTCAGAGAGCCGCTTGGGATTGTCCATCTCAGCCCAAAGGGATGGTGACGTAACATTGCGCAACGTCGATGTCCCGAGGGGGATGTAGTCGAAACCCTCTTCCTCGAGCATGATCGAAGACATTGGCGAAATCGCGATTGCCGCGGTTTCCGTTTTTACGGCCTCGATGGCGCCGGACAGAACCTCGGGGCGCAAGACCAAACGGGTTTCGGGAAAGTCCGTTTGCAGTTTGCATAAGATGGGGGCCAGCGTGTTGAGGTTGGTGCTTGTATCGACTGCGATCGTGATCGTTTCTTCCTGCCCTTTCTCGAAATGCTGGATCAACTGACCCAGATCCTCTGCCTCCGTCAAAACGCGCAGGGATTGAAGGTAGACCCGTTTGCCGACGGGTGTGAGTTCAAGCCGATACCCCGACCGGTCAAACAATTCGGTTCCCGTCTGGAATTCCAGCGCCTTCAACGTCTGGCTGATCGCTGGCTGCGTCCGATTGAGGCGTTCGGCAGCCGCTTTGACCGAGCCGGTTTCAACGACGGCGCGCAAGACGTTCAGCTGATCGAGTTTCATCAGGCACCACAACATAATGATAATTTATGTTGATGCTAAAAAAGTATAAATATCAACCAAGTTCTGTTTCGCCTATCACCCGATCGACAAGCGGAGCGATTCAATGAAACACGTTTCTTTCCAAGAACAAGCGCAACCCGATCGGGTCGGTACATTTACTATCGCACGTGCCCTTCCGAACCGGGCTGTGAAGGCGGTCGGTCCATTCCTGCTTTTCGATCATCTGCCAAGGCGCGAAATTGCTGCCGATGAGTTGCCCGAGCCCGATGGCAGCTTCGCCCATCCCCATGCGGGTATCGTAACCTTCACCTATGTCATGGAAGGGACCATGACCCATTTCGACAGTCTGGGAAACAACAGCACCGTCACGGCCGGAGGCGTGCAATGGATGAACGCGGGCAACGGTATTATCCATGACGAAATGCTCGCGACGCCCATGCGCCGTGATGGCGGGCCGCTGCATTCTTTTCAATTCTGGATCAACCTGCCCGCGCGGAACAAGATCGAGCCTGCGCAATACATGCCCGTCTCATCCCCGGACCTGCCCGTTGTAATGCTCGCGGGTGGGCGTGGGGAGGTCAAAGTTCTGCTTGGCGGGTATGATGGGCACTCCTCGCCCATCCCCACCTACGCGGGCGAATTCATCTGGCACGTCAGGATCGAGCCGCTTGCGACGGTCGATATCGCCTTGCACGCCGGTCTGCCTGTCGCGGGATATCTGCCGACGCAGGGGGCCATGGTCGGTGATGCCAAGATCGACGCGCATACCCTCATCGGTTTGGACGCCCGGGGTGGGACGTTGGAGATAACCAACCCGGCGGCTGAACCGCTCGATCTGCTGCTGTTTGGCGGTGAGGCGATCACTGACCCCATCGCCATGCGCGGCCCGTTTGTCATGAACAGCGACGGCGCGCTGACCGAGGCGTTCCGCGCGTATCGCGCCGGGACATTCGGACAGATCACCTATCCCGCCGATCACGCCGCACACAAATCATAGAATAACGCCGCAAGGCCCCCAAGAAGGTTTGATATCATGTCACAGAAAATCGCCATTGTCGGCGGCGGCTACGTTGGCGCCGAACTTGCGAAATCTCTCGACGACATCGCGGACGTCACGTTGATCGAGCCGCGCAGTCACTTCGTTCACGCGCCGGCCATGATCCGCGCGGTTGTCGACCCGTCGCTGCTGGATCGCGCTCTCATTCCCTATGATCGGCTGCTCACGAACGGCAGGGTCATCGCGTCCAAGGCGACAGGCATCGACGCCAACGGCGTCACGTTAGAAGACGGCACTCGGGTAGAGGCGGATCAAATCGTTGTTGCCACCGGATCCGGAAACGCCATGCCCTTCAAGCCCCAAGGCGCCGATATCGCGGGCCTCAAGGCGGACAACCAGCGCATTCACCAGCAACTCAAAGCGGCGCGAAGCATCGGCATTGTCGGGGCTGGTGCCGTTGGCACCGAGCTTGCGGGCGAAATCGCCCATGCCATGCCGGACAAGAAGGTGACGTTGATCTCAAGCGACGAGGCGTTGTTCGGGGCGATGCCGTCGAAGCTGGGCACCTCTTTGGCCGCGAAACTGCGCAAGGCTGGCGTTACGCTCATTCTTGGCCAGAGGGCGGAGAACCTGAAAAGCTTGACCGAGCCCTATGCGGGAACCCTGCAACTCACCGATGGGTCACAGCACGGTTTCGACCTGATCTTTCCGGTTATCGGATCGCGCGCGCATTCCGAGGTGCTTCAAACGCTGGCCGGTGTCCAGAAATCAACGGCACATCGGATCAAGGTCGACCCGTGGATGCGCCCGACTTCGTTGCCCAATGTTTTCGCGGCCGGCGATGTCGCAGATGCAGGCGACGGGATGACCATCGTCGCCATCAGCCGCCAACTGCCTTGGCTCAAGGCGACCCTGTCCGGATTGGCACAGGGCAAAGCGATCGAAGACATGAAGCCTTACAAGCCATGGGGCAGCAAGGCACCGATCCTTGTGCCGCTTGGCCCGAAACAGGGGAATTCCTTCCTCGGCTTCTTCACCGCCGGGGACTTCCTGACCAGCAAGATGAAGGGCGCGGACCTGTTTCTCAAGAAATACGCAAAGCTGCTGAACCGGCCTGAAAGCCGATCAGAACACGACTGACCCAAATTTCCAAAAGGAAAGACCATGACAATCTCTCGAAGATCCCTTCTGACGTCAACCGCGTTCGGAGCGGGGTTCCTGCTTGTGCCTGGCTTGCGCTCTGCGGCCAATGCCCAGACGGCCAAACTTGTCATTGGCAACTACGAGGCACCGGGCCTTTACGATCAGGCCGCCCAGGAAATCGTGACAGACCGCGACGACGGCTATCACAATGACGGAAACCCGCGCCATTACGAGTGGTGGTATTTTGATCTGTTCACCCAGTCAGGCCTCAAGGCCGCGGTGATCCTGATGGACCGCCCGTTGATCATGTTGGACAACCCTGATCTTCCGCCGATGTTGATGTTGAACGTCGAACTCCCCGATGGCACCAACCGCGATTTTCAGGTGCCGTTCCCCGGTATGGACTTCATCGCATCCAAGGAGCATTGCGACGTAAAGCTTGGCACCAACTGGTGTAAAGGCCGCTACCCGAATTGGGAGCTTCACGCCGAGCATGATGATGTGGTCGTCGACCTTGGGCTTGTCGCGACAGTTGAATCGTGGCGTGCGGGATCGGGTGCGATGTATTACGATGAGGCGCTGACGGTGTTTAACGCGCATGTCGTGCCCGCGCCGCGCGCAGTTGTGAATGGCACCATTCAAGTCGCGGGCGAAACCATCGCTATCAAGGACGGTCACGGCTATCACGACCACAATTGGGGCAATGCCGGTATCGAAAGTGTTCTCAAGGCGTGGCACTGGGGCCGTGCGGAATGTGGCGGTTTCACGCTGAACTTCTCGTATATTCAACACAACGCAGATTACGGCAATAAGGTCGTCTGCAAGTTCATGTTGGCAAAAGACAATGAAATCCTGCTCAGCACGGGTGAATTCGAGGACAGTTTCGTTGGTGAAATCCATGTCGGCCCGCAGTCCGGCAACGGCTGGCCTGACGGCTTCCTGATCGAAGCACCCTACAACGGTGACATGATCCGTATCGAGATTTCGGGCAATCACCTCTTGAGCGACGCGCTCAATTCCGACCAGCAACCGGATGACGAAACCGCACGGCCAGGCTATATCCGTCTTGGCGGCGACATCAGGGTGACGGTACCACTTGCAGGTGGCACAGAGGTCGCAACCGGCAACATCATCCACGAGATGTCCTTCTCAGAAAGTATCCCAAAAGCGGAAGCAAACTGGCTGCTATAGGTCCAAGCTCCCCCCTTGCGCGCATTCGCCACAAGGGGGGGCGGCACCGGATTAATGGAGCGCCTCAAGCCTTGAGTTTGGCGAAGTGGTTGCTTGAAAAGCAGGCCCAAGGTCAGACAAAGTTCAATCGCCAAATCAGCGTAGCGCGGCTGTCTGCCACGCGTTGTTCGGCGCGGCGCAGGCCGTTGGGCAAGTGCGTCTTCACTGATGCAAACCGTTAGATCCCCGCACCGCCGCAAGCTTTCGGTGTACGCCGCCCAATTCGTCACCCGATGCTTCTGCTTGGGGATAATTACCGGGCGATAAGCGTTGAATTTGTGCGGCAGTCAAAGCACCCTGATGGGAACAAACCGCGTCAATATCGGCCTTGGAACGATCCCTGCGACAAGGCCGAGCAAAGCCCTTTCGATCCGAAGATCCCCAGACCGCGTCAGCAGGATCTGACGCACATGGAACAGGCCTAGCTCAAGGCCTCGCGTCGGTTTGCGGGTGATCCCGTCCCGCAGGCCTTTGAGCGATAGAGTTGACTTCTATGCCTCAAAATTGATCTATGTATGAGTTATAGAAAGGATGCCTATACCTCATGCCATGGAACTGGACGCTGCCCGGTTGGCCGGATTTTCGGTACGACGCCTCCGCTCTGGAGCCGTTCGAGCAGACGTTTTTGCTGTCGTCCGGAGAAATCCTCGGCGCGGTCCATCATGTCAGCCAGCCGGAGCGCGAGCAACTCCGCATCGAACTGCTTAGCGAGGAAGCGATGCAGACGAGCGCCATCGAGGGTGAAATCCTCGACCGGCTCAGTGTGCAATCTTCGCTGCGCCGCCATCTGGGCCTTGATCCAGACAGCTACCCTGCCAAACCGCGCGAACAGGGCGTCGCGGAAATGATGGTCGACGTCTATTCCAGTTTTGCAGAGCCGCTGACCCATCAGACACTGTACCGCTGGCATCGGATGCTCCTGTCCCATGACCGTGGGTTGGACACCATCGGGGCCTACCGACAACACGCCGAGGCTATGCAAATCGTTTCCGGTCGCCTCGACCGGCCCACGATCCATTTCGAAGCGCCTCCCTCAGAGCGAGTCACACCTGAGATGGACCGATACGCAGATTGGTTCAACAAAACCGGGCCGGGGGGAGCAGAGCCGCTTCCAGCGCTGACGCGCGCAGGGCTAGCCCACCTCTATTTCGAGAGCATCCACCCATTTGAAGACGGCAACGGCCGCTTGGGTCGCGCCCTCGCTGAAAAGTCGCTGGCGCAGAACATTGGCCAGCCGACCCTCATCTCGCTCGCCTTCACCATCGAGAAGGAGCGCAAAGCATACTACGACCAGCTCGAGCAGCATCAAAAAACGCTCGACGTGACAGATTGGCTTGTGTGGTTCGGGGAAATTGTCTTGAAGGCCCAACAGGCAACACTCGACCGCGTCGGCTTTTTCATCAGCAAGGCACACTTCTACGATCGTTACAGAGCCCACTTGAACGAACGCCAGACCAAGGCCATCGCTCGAATGTTTCAGGAAGGCCATGGCGGTTTCAAAGGCGGCCTTAGCGCCGACAACTACCTCAAGATTACCGGAACTTCACGCGCAACCGCGACCCGCGATCTGCAGGATTTAGTCGAGAAAGGTGCGCTCAGCCGAACCGGTGATCGACGCCATACAAGGTACTGGCTGAACATAAGACTTGAACCCGACCCACGGCTCCGCGCGCTCAGAAACGAGCGATAGCTGAAAAATTGCTTCTCTATGTGAGCCCTCAGATTTTTAAGCATCAATCCGTGGAGATATTCAAAAGTGACGATGGTGCGCCAGACCAAGAAATCCGCAACGCCCGCTTTGCCCGCGTCGCTGCGACGTACAAAAGCAACTGATATTGGGTGACGAAACCTTCTCGGTCGGCAGCGTCCACAGCGGCCTTCAAGGCGTCTGGCGGCGGGAAGACTGAGTCAGAGAAGAATGGGCTAACGACAGCGGAAAACTTAAATCCCTTTGCGCGGTGCATGGTCGTGACACATATGCTGTGCCATGCCCCAGGCGTAAGCCGCCCGGGGCACGTTCTTGTTTATCCGACCAACGCGTTGTCGGCACGTTTCACCGTTACAATAGTGGACCGTGGCAACGCGCCCTCTCCATCGGGAAACGGTGCCGACGGGTGCTGGATACCGACAAACATCGTGCGGCGGTCCGCAGACCATGTGAGGCCTGTCACTTCGGAACCGTTTGGCCCGGTGAGAAACCGACGGATTTCGCCAGTCACCGGATCGCCCGCCAACATCTGGTTGTTCCCCATCCCGAGGAAGTCGCCTTCGTTGTCGTCGTCGCCATCGGTTTGGATCCAGATCAAACCTGTGCTGTCGAACTGCATCCCGTCGGGAGAGTTGAACATGTTGCCCGCGTTGATGTTGGCCGTTCCAGCATAGAGCCCATCGGTGTAAACCTCCGGGTTGCCGGCCATCACATACAGATCCCAGTCGAATGTCGACGCAGCATGGTCATCATTATGCGGCCGCCAGCGGACGATCTGACCATAGCGGTTCACGTCACGCGGGTTTGGCGCGTTTGGCACCATGGGCTCTCCTGCGGCGTTGGTGCGGATGTTGCCATCGTCATCAAGGGCGCCGCGGCGGGAGTTGTTGGTCAGGCAGCAATAGGCCTCAACCGCCGTTGGATTGACAGCAATCCACTCTGGCCGGTCCATGGTCGTCGCACTGACCGCCGTTCCGGCCATGCGGGTAAAGACCGCAATCTCGGCTTCGGTCATTCCCGTATCTTCCGGTGTCAAGGCCAACCATGTGCCAGTGCCATCGTCGTTGAACTTGGCAACAAAAAGCTGACCTTCGCTGAGAAGCGTAGAGGTATCACCGCCATGGACATAGACGTCGCGGCTTACCCATTTATACATGTATTCGCCACGTTCATCATCGCCCATATAGACGACAACCTGCCCATTTGGCGCGAGCGCATAGGCTGCGTTCTCATGCTTGAACCGACCAAGGGCCGTGTGCTTCACTGGCGTCGCATCCGGATTCCACGGGTCAATCTCAACGATATACCCTGCGCGGTGCGGCTCGTTGGGGTTTTGAGAAATGTCAAAGCGGGCGTCAAAGCCATGGTAGTTATACCGGCCCGGATCAACTTTGGTTGAGACGCCGTAACGTTTGAACCCTGCCGCATGGACATCTGACAACGACAGCTCTTCGGTCGTTCCGAAGTAGCTATTGAAGTTCTCTTCGCAGGTCAAATAAGTGCCCCACGGGGTCCGCCCCGAACCGCAGTTGTTGAAGGTACCAAGCGATTGCGTCCCAGTTGGGTCAGCTGCGGTTTTCAGAAGGTCATGGCCTGCGGCAGGCCCATCGATAGCCATCGGTGTCCGGTGGTGGATGCGGCGGTTGTAGGGACTGTCGAAAACCACGTCCCAACCATTTTCGCCTTCGGCAACTTCCATCACGGTGACGCCTTGGAAATTCTGAAGGCGTGTGACGTCGTCGGCCGACGCAGGTTGACCGTCTTGTTCAGCTGGCAAGTTGATCTTCGCGTTGACGTATTCCGAATTCACGACAAGCAGCTCGGTGCCGCGCTTGTGGAACAACTCCATTCCGTCCGTGTTTTCGCCAAATACGCGGTCGGAGCCCTTTGTGGGAATTCCGGTTTTCGGGTCAAACGCGGGCGCGTCGCTGAACAACGGATCACCCCAACGCACGAGCACATCCCACGTATATCCTGACGGCACATGGACTGTTCCGTCAGTCTGTGGCGCAAGCTGTTCAAAGGCAAAGCGAGAGGCTTGTTGTGCAATGGCTGAGGATCCGTTCAAAAGGCCCGTTCCCATGACCGCAGCACCAGATCCAAAGGCAAGCAAACCACCCAGAAAGCCGCGCCGCGAAACCGCTTGTTCAACCACTCGGTCAAAGTCTTGAACTTCGGCGCGGGGGAACTTCATCTCGTCTTCATCATCAAAAGACAGTTCATCATAGTTGATTTGGGTCATCTCATACTCCTGCTGGAACCGGAAAATTGGCCTGGCTGGAGCATCGGATAAACGCGGCCCGTGAAGCTTTTACGAAAATTGATCATCAGTTTCGTAACAACCGGCTTCGCCGAAATGGACCTTTGTGTTTGCCGTACATGTGTGACGATCGCGCATGAACTCTGCCAAATGCACAATGCGAGCGAAGCGGCCGTTGAACGACTGAAATCGAGAGGCAGCAATGTCCCGTGAAGCGTGAGTTCGCTGATGCTACGGCTTTGCAGTCGCCGCGAATGTCGGCAATGACGAACCGCACAGCGGCATGGGTGAGGACGCGCCAAGGTCGGCTTTGGGCATATTTTTTGAAAAACCCTTGTTGAATTGACGAGCATCATCCTGACTCAATTCGGCCAATGGGTGGGAGGATCGGCGATGCTGGGCTGGCTGGTCGATCGCAAGATCGCTCCGCACATTCCGGTCTTCGAGTGGGACGCCGAGAATGACCAATTCGTCTGCCCTGAGGGGCGAGAGCTGAAAGAGTTGCGCCGGAACTATTCCGATCTAAACCGTGGCCCGACCGGTAAGGGTACAGCGCGCTATCGGCGGTTTCGAAGGCCCGTGCGGTGATGATCGTGAACCGTTCCATGTCGGCCTGAGTAGGATCTAGTAGCTCGTGGTGTGTGTTGTGGATGGCCTGGCATCACCTTGCTTTTCTTGTTGGTTCCCCAGATGCTGAGGGCTGAACACAGTGACTCAACAAATGGATCGCCAATGCCTCATCACCTTGAACTTGCCGGCGTCGCTGCGCTGGCCGCTCTTCTGATCTCACCGGTCTTTGCACAAGGTCACGATGGCCCGCCGCCCGGTGACGGCGGTCCGCCGCCGATGTCGGAGGAGGATCAGGCACTGAGCGAAGCGCTTCAGGCGCGTATGGGCGACACCAGTACCCTGATGGAAAGCTCACCGATCCCCGACGACGCCGCCGAGTGCGGAGAGACCCCGGGCTACGGGCGGATGCTGTGCTTGATTGACCTGCTGAAGGCTGACGTGTCGGAGGATGTCCTCGGACACCTGCAACTGGACTATTCCCGCACCGAGGCGGAATACTGGAGCAACCTACCTGCCGGGGCTTTTCCGAAGCGGCCGGGCGTTCTGCTGGGCGAGTTGAACACCAAACAGCGCGGGCTGGTCAAAGCGATCATGATGGAAGCCACAAGCGGTGAAATCGACGAAGGTTGGGACGAGATGGTCCAGACCCTGAACGCAGATGACTACATCAACACCGTCAGCACCGACTACAAGGCCGGGTATTCCTCCTACAACACCAAGTTTGCCTTCCTGGGCACGCCCGGGCCGACCGGTGTCTGGGAGCTTTACTATGGCGGGCACCACATGGCCTTTGCCAATACCTATGTCGACGGGGAGCTTGCAGGGGCCACCCCGTCCTTCCGGGGCGTCGAGCCTTTCCCCTATTTCGAAATGAACGGTCGGGTGAACCAACCTCTCACGCAGGAACGCGACGCCTTTGCCACGTTGCTCAGCGCACTGTCGGAAGATCAACGCGCAGTTGCCGAACTGGAAGGAACCTACCGCGACATCCTCGCCGGGCCACAGGCCGATGACGCGATTCCTGAAAGCTTCGAAGGCTTGCCCGCCTCCGAGTTGGACGACGATCAGACCGCCCTGCTTCTGGCCGCGATAGAGACCTATGTCGGCGATATTTCCGAAGCCGAGGCAGCAGCCTACATGGAAAGATACACATCCGAGCTTCCCGAAACCTATCTTGGCTATTCCGGCACGCCGCAGCTGAGCGCGGAGGACGATTATGTGCGGGTGCATGGGCCGTCGCTCTGGATCGAGTTTTCTTTGCAGTCGAACAAGTCCACCGAGAAGGTGGGGAACCACCCGCATTCGGTCTGGCGCGATCTGACGGACGATTACGGCGGACAGACAGAGTGATCTTGCGCTCCAACCTGCTCGCGCTCGCGGTATTCATTTGCGGTACCGGGGCTGTTCTGGCACATGCCCTGCCCGGGAGTGTCCTTCTGCTGCGCCAGCAAGGATCGGCGTTGCAGCTGACCGTCCAGTTCCCGGTGGACGACCTGATCATCGCGGCACCCGAACTTTCTGCTTTGGAGGGGTTGCCGTCAGGCCAGCCGTTGCCGCAGGAACTGGCCGCGGCGTTGGCGCGCTATCTCGGGCGCCACCTTGCAGTGACAAAAGAAACTTCCCCTTTGGACCTGACAATGACCGATGCGCGCGTTCAATCCACATACCATGACCATCTCGGTGACTTTGCCCTAGTCGTCAGCCAGTGGCAGATGACGGGTGCCGGGGATCGCTCAACGCCTCTGATACTGACATACGACGCGGTGATGCACGAGGTGCGCAATCACCGCGCCGCGGTTCACTGGATTGAACAAAACGGAGAATCGCGCCAGATTTCAGAGTTCGGTTACTTCGGCGCAGCCAATGGTATTCCGCTCCAACCGCCCGCGGTTGGTTCGGAGTGAGCGAGACCCAGATCCGGGATCCGTCGTCCTTCGGATCGACAAAGCCTCAAGCGAACGGCAGGTGTAGAGCGGGCATGTTCGCTCCATCAAAACGGGCCTTGGTGTTCGATGCAGCGAACGGCAGCAATTTCCGCGTTGGGTATGCCAAGTTGTTAGCCTTAACTTGTGGGGCCTTGCAAAGGTAGGATTACACGGATTGCAAAAGCTCGCTGATAAACTGGATATCGCCCGGAACGCCGGGGGGCTTTTGATGAACGTGGCGACGTTTGATTGTTCGGATTGTCTCAATCCCGCTCAGGGTCGCTTTGGCTGATCACAATGACCGAGGGCTCAGTCAATACCCGAGCAGCCGTTTCATGGCCGCGTGATCACTTTCGATCCGATTGTTACGCCACATGCCACCGACGCGTATCCAAAACGCGTTCAGCAAGATGATACCAGACGTCTCGTCATGCCAAATGTAATTCTGGGCGTCGAACGACTGTTCAGCGACAGCCGCAAGCTCTAACCGGCTTGCAAGCGCATCCTGTCCGCTTTGAGGGGAATGACGCCAGACAAGCCGGGCTGCCGATCGGCTGCATCCACAAAGGAAGCACCAAGATGCGTTTCCGGATCAGCGGGAATAGCGGCACTGACTTCGCGTGGCGAGATGTCGGGCAAAGGGAAAATAACCCGCGCCACAACGACAAAACCAACGAAAGAGGCGGCCAGCGCAGCGAGGGCTTTTGACATGCGCTGCATGCTTGGTTGAAAGCCCTGAACTGGATCAAATCATACTGGCTTGCGCGACAGGTGACACGACGTCGGACCGACAAGCGATCTTAGAGAACTCCAACACCACTTCGGCTGACGCCGTGATTTCGCTTTCCCCGTCACGCCATCCGGGCAAGGACATCATCACGCTTGATGAAGTGATGCCAGATCACCGCGGCTGCGATGTGTCCAATCACCAACGCGGCAAGGATCCACCCCAATGTGCCGTGCCATTCCGAGATCGTCTTCGTCCAGGCAATTGCGACGTCGCGCGCCGGAAAGACCTGGATGCCAAGATAACTAAAGCCCCGCGTGCCGCCAGCGGCCCCAATGATCTTGATCGCAGGGACGATCACCATGAGCGCATATAATCCCGCATGTCCGGCCTTAGCCGCATACCCCATCGGACCGGACTCCGTCGCGCGCTTGCTCAGGTTCCAAAGCCCCCACACACCGCGCAACAGCACCAGCAGGAGCAGCGTCACGCCCAGATCCACGTGATACGTCCAAAGCGTTTCGCGCAGGGCGTTTTCGCGCGGCAGGGCCCAATGTGCAGCGGCTGAAACAAATTGTGCGGCAAATAATGCGGCCATGCTCCAGTGAAACGCGCGGCTTATAAGGCCATAGCGGTCGGGGCTGTCGGTCAATCTGGTCATTGAATGTGTCCGTCTTTTGAAAGGTCTCATTTGATACGCGGTCGCACGATACTTCCGTCACGCCACCACTGGTTGCTGGGTCGCCGTGACTGAACGCACGGCCCCCGGAAACCGAAAGAAGGTTACTCTTGAATGACCCATTGCTTGAAGGCCGGGTCCAGATCTGCACAGGCCGCGAGTATGAGATCGCGTGACTGGAAGGGGCCGGCGTCGTCGATGGTCGGCGCGACGGTCACGCATTGCGACGGATCTGAAGCCAGAGAGAGTTCCATGCTGGTATCATCGTAGGCGAACAGCTGAGCGTCATCCGTTGCGTCGCAGGCGACGAGGCCGAAGGGGTTTTCGGAACTGTTCGGCGCGTTATAGGCCATGCACACGTCCGCGTACGTCGCCGATTGGATCAGGCCGCTGTCAGCCGTGAACGTGAAGAGCACGTCGTCTCCGGTCGGCTTGCAGGAATGGGCGTGAAGCTGGTCGCTCAAGCCCCGACCCTCGGTGTCGATGCACCATCCGAGCATGGCTTCCTCGCCGAGGTTGTCGGCGAGGTGAATCACCGGGCCTTGGGTCTGGATGGTCGGAGCCTCGGCAAGCGAAACTTGGGGGATGGTCAGGCCCAGTGCAATGGCAATGAGGGCAGTGTAGATTGTGGTGCTGTTTGTCATTGGTGAGTCCTTTTCAGGGTGTTGAGGGGCTCAGGGATGTATGGCGAAGCCTGACCCTGCGCCCCGCTCTGGAGCTGCCAGTATCCGCCGCGCAACGCCATGAGTTGGTCATGCGTGCCGGTTTCGCGCACGTTTCCGCTTTCCATGTAAATGATCATGTCAGCATCGCGGATGGTCGACAGACGGTGCGCGATGACGAAGCTGGTGCGGCCTTGGCGCAGGTCGGCCATGGCGGTCTGGATTTGCAGTTCGGTGCGTGTGTCGACCGAACTTGTCGCCTCGTCGAGGATGAGGATCGGGGCGTCGAGCAGGAAGGCCCGTGCAATGGTCATGAGTTGGCGCTGACCCTGCGAGAGCCCCCCGCCGCCATTGTCCAGAACCGTATCGTAGCCGTCCGGCAAGGTGCGCACGAAGTCGTCCACATGGCAGCGTTTCGCGGCGGCGATGACCTGTTCGCGGGTTGCATCCGGGCGGCCATAGGCGATGTTGTCATGCACCGTTCCGGTAAAAAGCCAGGTATCCTGCAACACCATCGCCATGGCGCGACGCAGATCGCTGCGCGGCAGAGCGGCGATGTCTTCGCCGTCCAGCCAGATCGTCCCGCTGTTGATCTCGTAGAAGCGGATCAGCAGGTTGACCAGTGTCGTCTTGCCCGCGCCGGTGGGGCCGACGATGGCCAGCATCTGGCCCGGCTTCGCCTCGAGGCTGACATCCTCGAACAGCGGTTGATCGGGGATGTAGCGAAACCCGACATGTTCGAAGCTCACATGACCTGTGACCGGCAGGGCGAGATGTGTCGTCACCTCCGCGTCGGTGGACAATTCGGGCGCGTCCAGCAGCTCGAAGACCCGTTCGGCTGACGCGAGGGCCGACTGTACCTGGGCGGCCATGCTGCCAAGCTGCGAGATCGGCTGGCCGATCTGGCGGATGTACTGAATGAAGGCCTGAACGCCGCCGAGGCTTAGCGCACCCGACAGGACCTGAAACGCCCCGAAAACGACCACCGCGATATAGGCTGCGTTGTTCACGAACATGGTGGTCGGCTGGATCAGGCTGGCGAAGATCTGCGCCCGCATGCTCGCGGCGGTCAGGGCTTTGTTTTTCTCGGCGAACTGCCGGTCCACACGGTCGCGCGCGCCGAACACCCGGATCAGCGTCTGGCCAGTGAAGGTTTCTTCCACCAGCGCATTCAGGTGGCCGGTTTCACGCCATTGCTCGGCATATTTTGGCTGCGCCGCGCGGCTGAGCAAGCGCGTCGCCCCAAGCGAGACCCCGATCGCCACAAGCGCTGCGGCCGCCAGAGGGACAGACAACCAAAGCATCATGGCCAGCACGCCGACAATCGTCATCAGCATCAGCATCGCCTGGCTGACGACCTGCTGCAGGTTCTGGATCATATTGTCGATATCGTTGGTGAACCGCGAAAGAACCTCGCCACGCGGCTGCGCATCGAACCATCTCAGCGGCACCCGCGACAGCTTGGCCTGCGCAGCCTCGCGCAGATCACGTCCCATGTTCTGCACCAGATCGTTGATCAGCCACGCCTGAACGAAGTTGAGGCCGGAGGCGACGAGATAGATCGCCGCCACCACCAGAAGCTGGCGCATGAGCGCCGACCACGTATAGCCGTCGCTGACCAGAAGGTCGGTTGCAAGGCCAAGCTGCCAGGGGCCGAGGGTGCTGCCGATCACACTGCCGACGCTAAGCAACAGCGTGACGATCAGGATCTTGCGGTTGCTGCCAAAGGCCATCCAGACCCGCCGCACGGCATCGCGGGCGGCTTTTGGTTTCTCCCCGGCGATCGAACCGCCGGGCGTTCGGGGTCCGGGGGCGCTGTCTTGTGTTCTTGAGGCAGTTTCAAGTTTCAGCTCTGTCGTCGCGGTCATGCTGCGTCCTCCTCGGGCATGGCCTGCGAGCGGACGGTTTCGGCGTAGACGGGGCAGGTCTGCATCAGGGTGTCATGCGGCCCAAGGCCGACCATGCGGCCTTTCTCGATGACGAGAATCTGGTCTGCATGCCGAATTGAGGCTACGCGCTGGCTGACAATCACGGTGGCGGCATGGCTGATGGCCCCCCTCAGCGCCGCGCGCAGCTTGCGATCCGTCGTCTGATCGAGGGCGGAGAAGCTGTCATCGAAGAGGTAGAGATCGGCATCGCAGACAAGCGCCCGCGCAATGGCGAGCCTTTGGCGCTGCCCGCCCGAGAAATTGGCGCCGCCCTGCGCCACTGGTGCCCTGAGCCCGCCGGGCATGGCGCGGACGAAATCGGCGGCCTGCGCGATCTCCAGCGCTTTCCAAAGCGTGGCCTCGTCCGCGTGCGGGTTTCCAAGCCGCAGGGTATCCGCAACGGTGCCCGAGAACAGATAGGCCTTCTGTGGGACGTAGCCGACGTGGGAGGAAAAATCCTGGGGCGCGATCTGACGCAGATCGAAGCCCCCCAGCGTGATCCGCCCGCTACTGGGATCATTGAGCCGCGCGATCAGGTTGAGAATGGTGGATTTGCCCGAGCCCGTCGCGCCGATGATGCCCAGCACTTCGCCGGGGGCAAGATCGAAGCTGATATCTTCGATGACCGTGGCTTCTGCGCCGGCATATCCAAAGCTGACATCCTCAAGCCGCAGGTGCAGCCCGTCGCCACGGGGTGGCAGGAGCTTGGGATGCGGGGACGGGCCGATTTCGACCGGGCTTTGCAGCAGCGTCGTGATGCGGCGGGCGCTGACAAGCGCACGGGGCAGCATGACAATCATCAGGCCCAACATCATCACAGCAATCAGGATCAGCGCGACATAGGACAAAAAGGCAATGAGCGAACCGATCTCCAGATCGCCCTCTCGCACGCGGCTGGCACCGGCCCAGATCAGGGCGACGGATGTCAGCTGCATCACCGCCGTCAGCGACGGCATGATCATCGCCATCAACCGGCCAGCCCGGATCGCCGTGTCGGTCAGGTCGGTGTTCGCCGATCCGAAACGTGTGCTTTCGCGCGATTGTTGCAGAAAGGCACGGATGACGCGGATGCCTTCGATCTGCTCGCGCAGGATGCTGTTCACACCGTCGAGTTGCCGCTGCATGCGCTGGTAGAGCGGGATGGCCTTGAAGGTCAGAAACCCGATGATGCCCGCCAGGACCGGCACCGCAACCACCAGAAGCGTTGAGAGTTGCGCATCCTGCCGCACCGCCATGATCGCACTTCCCACACCCATGATGGGGGCGACCACGATCATCGTGAATGCCATGATCAGCATCGACTGAACCTGTAACACATCATTGGTGCAGCGGGTGATGAGCGAGCCGACGGTAAAGCCCTGCACCTGCGACAGGGCGAGGCTTTGCACCTTGCCGAACACATCGGCGCGAAGGCTTTGTCCGATCCGGTAAGCGACCGATGCGCCGAGAAAGACCGCCACGGCACTCAGCACGAGTTGTACCCCGGCAGCGATCCCCATGAGCCCGCCATAATAGCGGATGACCGAGGCATCTGTGGCAGCAATCCCGGTGTCGATGACATCAGCGCTGAAGCTCGGCAAGAGAAGCGAGGCCGTCACCTGACCGATCTGGCACAGCAACAGGGCGACGAGGGTCCATTTGTATTTCAGGATCCTTTCGCGCCAGGTCGGTGCATCGCTGTGATGCGTCCCGACGTTTGCTATTTCTGTCATCTCAGCCATCTGTCGATTTCCGAATTTGCTTGTTGATTTCCGCGCGGCTCGTCAGGGGCCTTGCGACGCCTGCAACGCGGCTCGCGCTATTGTCAGAACCGTTGCTGAAAGTCGCGGATACGCGCAGCGTTAACGCCCTGGTCGCTGCGCCCCACACGGGACACGCTGCGCATATCCACGCGACTTCCGCCTTCAAGCGGCGTCACGACGACGACGACATCGTCAGCGCAGTAGAACACTGAGGTGCGCGCGGTCGCTTCGAAACGGTAGTTTTCCTTATCTTCTGCGACGATATCCCAGCCCATGGCCTTGGCCACCTCCAGCGCGCGTGCATGGGCGGCGCCTGCATCAAGGTCGGTTTCAAGCGGCGCGATGTCAGGATAGGCAGCCGCCTGGGCCGCAGCCAACTCTGCCCCGGCATAAACAAGCGAGGTGCGCGCGCCTGCGCGCGTGTCATCCAGAACCACAAAGGCCGGCGGGTTGTCCGTATCGGTCGTGATGTCGTTGATCGGCGCAGCCCGCACCGGCGGATTGATCGTCGAAGAGATCATCGGCACCATCAAACCCACACCCACAAGCGCCGCAATGCCGCCCAAGACGGCTGACGACGTTTCCTTGCGAACCAAGTGGATCACCAGCGCCAATAGTCCCAGGCCTGCGACCGTCATCGCCAGCGAATTGAAATAGGAACGGTATAGCCCAAGGCCCGTTATCGGCTCCCAAAGACCTAAACGCGCCCCGAACACCATCAGCGCCGCGACCACGGCCCCGATCACCGCGACCGACAGGGCGATCTTTCCAAGATGTTTCATTGTCTTTCCAATCCTTGACTTGCAGAGTTGCTTTTTGCTTGCTATGCAACGATTGCAGACTGTGCAAGGTTTTTAGAATGACACTTCCGTTACGAGAGCGAAGGCGGCAAGAAACGGCGCTTCATATCCAAAGGGCAACCTTGGAGCTGGCCATGCAAAATGGGCTTGAAAGCGTCACAACGGACGAGATCGCCGCAGCGTCAGGCGTGAGCACGCGGACATTCTTTAACTACTACCCAAACAAGGAAGCCGCCGCGATCGGACACCCGCCGGATTTCAGCGACAGCGATAAGGACGCCCTGCGCACAGGAACCGCGCCGCTGGCGGACGACATCAAGTGGCTTCTGGATCGACAGGTCGAAACACTGGCGAAAGATGAGGCCATTCTGCGGATGGTGGGGCGTATCCTGAAATGTAACGAAAAGGCACGCGGCATCCTTGATGGGGCGCTTTCCGACCAACGCGAAGACCTGACAGAAGTTTTTCTCAGCCGCGTGAACAACCGCCAAACTGCCGCCGCGCTCGCGCAGACCGCGACCAGCGCCATAGGCGGTGCCATATTTCTATGGGAGCACGAAGATAACATAACGCTGAGCGCTGCGTTGGATCGGGTTTGGCAAGGGGTGATAGACGCCTCATGGCTGCTCTCTGGGACGCATGAAAAAGACCAACTCTACTGACGAATAAAAACGCGGCTCGGAAGACACGCTGCGTACTACTCCTGATATGTTTGCGCGCCATCACCGCGCCAAAGGCTCGATGAAAGGCCGCTCCATGAAAAAGCTTCTTTACGTCATCGCGTCACTCGCAATCGTTGCAGGCGCTTATGTTTGGTCGTTTGGGGTGCCAGGTGGCGCACCAACGGGCGCTGACGGGCAAGCCCCCGTTACCCAGGGGCCGGGCGGGCCAAGTGGCAGACCGGGTGGCGGGGCGACAACCGTCGTGTTGACACCTGTGGACATGCAGCCGTTCGAAGACACCTTCCGCGCCATCGGCAATTCAGAGGCCGTCAGCAGCGCGACTGTGACCTCGGATGTGTCCGGCCGGATTGTAGAGGTCAACCTGACCCCAAACGCGCTGGTCTCGCAGGGGGATGTGTTGGTTCAGCTTGACGCCCGCGCAGCAACGCTGTCCCTTGAGACCGCCCAAAGCGAGCTGGAACAGGCCGACGCGACCGTCGCCCGTTATGAACGACTGCAGCAATCGGGGAACCTGACAATTACGGATGTCACCCTTTCAGAGGCCCGCCTGACCCAACGCCTTGCCGAAGCCACAGTCGCGCAGGCGGAACTTGCGCTGGAAGACCTGACCATCCGCGCGCCGATTTCTGGCAAAATCGGACTTAGCGACGTGAACGTTGGCGATTTCCTGACGGCGAATACACCGATTGTCACGATCGACAACGCCAGCGCGCTGCTCGTGGAATTCGAACTTCCCGAACGCTCCGTCGGCTTTCTCGCGCTCGGGCGCCCCGTCACGTTGCAAACCCCGTCCCTGACGGGGCGCAACTTCTACGGAGAGATCGCGTCCTTTGACAGCCGGATCGACGATGTCACCCGCAGCATAACGGTCCGGGCGCGGGTCGAGAACCCTGATGGATTCCTTTGGCCGGGCATGACCTTTACAACGCGAATCACCGATCTAAGCGACCCATTGCTGGTCGTGCCGAGCACGGCAATCACATGGTCTCGCGACGGGGCGAGCATCTGGTTTGAGTCCGACGGCAAGGCGCAGAGCATGCCTGTCACGATCCTGCATCGCCGCGATGAAAACGTCTGGCTGGATGCCGATCTGCCCGCCGGCACGATGATCATCGCCGAAGGCGCACACAAATTGCGTGTCGGCTCCCAGATCACTGATGCGAATGCAGCACCCCAACTCACAGAACGGGAACCGACATGAGCACGCCCACCATCCAGCGCGCTGCCACTGGCTTGGCCGATCTTTTTGTCGCACGGCCCATCTTCGGCTTTGTGGTCAACCTCCTGATCCTGATCGCCGGCCTCGCCGCGCTCACCTCTGTTGATGTGCGCGAAATGCCCGATGTGGATCAGCCGGTGCTCTCGATCCGCACCGAATACGATGGCGCAACGCCCGCAACGGTCGATCAGGAAATCACGCAAGTTCTGGAAGACGCGCTCAGCGCGCTCGAAGGTCTGTCCTATATCGAGTCCACCTCCTCGACAGGAACAAGCAGCATCACCATCGACCTGTCAGACGACACCGATATCGACGTTGCCGCAAACGAGGCCCGCGAAATCGTGTCGGCGACTGTGCGCCAGCTTCCCGGTGATCTTGAAGATGATCCAACCGTTTCGAAATCCGACAGCAACGCCAGTGCGATCATTCGGTTGGCCTTGCTGGGGGATGTCTCGCTGGACGAATTGACGGCCCTTGCCGAAGGTCCTATCTACAGTCGGCTGTCCCTCATTGACGGTATTGCCGAAGTCACGACCCGCGGCGACCGCTCGAACGAATTCCGCGTCAGCCTTGATGATCGCCTTTTGCTCAGCCGCGGTTTGACTGTGTTCGACGTGACAACAGCCCTTGCGGACCTACGTGACGATACGCCTTTGGGTGAATTGGAAACCGACGCGCAAACAATTGCCCTGCAGGTTGGAAACGCCGATGTGACCGTCGAGAGCATCGGCGATATCCTCATCGGCTCGAACACCCGGATTTCGGATGTGGCGCTGGTTCAATTTCTGCCGGAAGACACCGAGGTATCTACGCGTGTGAACGGCCAAACGGCAATCGGGCTGGACATCACCCGCCAGTCAGAGGGCAATACGCTCGAAATCTCACTGGCTGTGCAGGAGGCTGTTGAAGAGCTGCGCGAGGTGTTGCCGCAGGGCGTAGAGCTGATCATTTCATCGGATGATGGCATATTTATCGAAGGTGCGCTGACCGAGGTGATCAAATCCATCGGCATGGCGACGGTGATCGTGATCCTTGTCATCTTTGCCTTTCTGCGGTCGTTGCGGGCAACGCTTATTCCCGCAATCACCATTCCGGTCGCTCTGGTCGGCACCATTGCCGCGATATGGCTGACAGGGTTTTCGATCAACACGATCAGCCTTTTGGCCCTGGTTCTGGCCACAGGGATGGTGGTGGATGACGCCATCGTGGTGGTCGAAAACATCGTACGCAAACGCAAAGACGGCATGGGGGCATTCGCTGCCGCCGCCGCTGGCACGAACGAGGTTTTCTTTGCCGTCATTTCAACCACCGCGACACTGGCCGCCGTTTTCATCCCGATCTCTTTCCTGCCCGGTCAGGCCGGTGGCGTGTTCAGCGAATTCGGCTTTGTGCTGGCCTTTGCCGTCACGCTATCATCCGTCGCTGCGCTGACACTGGCGCCAGTTCTGGCGGCCCTTCTGGACCCCGGGAAACACGACGAAGAAACGTCGCAAACCCCGGCAACCCCAAGCCGGCTGTCGCGTGGTTTCGACTGGGTGACCGACCAAGCCATTCGCGCGCCGCTCCTCGTGTTGGCCGTCGCTGCTGGCTTCGCTCTCATTTCCCTCGGCGCGGCCAGCACACTCACTTCAACGATTACACCGACAGAAGATCGGGGTTTCTTTCTTGTTCAGGCGCGCGGCGCATCCGACACGACACCCGAGTATCTGGATTCGCAGATCACCCAGATAGAAGAGATCCTCGCACCATTTCAGGAAAGCGGGCAGATCACCTCGGTCCAAAGCATCATCGGGATCGGCGGCGGCACCACGGCCTTTATCATCGCCCGCCTGCCGGACTGGGCGGATCGGGAGTGGTCACAGCAGGACCTGATGGGGCCGATCAACGGTATGCTCTCCACCGTGCCCGGCGTGCAGGTCTTCGCGATTTCGCCCAACAGCCTAAACATCCGTGGCGGCGGAAACGGGCTGACCTTTGCGGTCAGCGGGACCAACGTTGACGATATGACAGACGCCGCCGATGCACTTGTGGCCGCTATGGCCCAAGATGATGCCTTCTCTAGCCCGCAGGTGTCTGGCGAAAGCGTGCAGGCGCAGTTCGAGATCATAGTGGATCAGGAAATGGCAGGCGTTTTCGGCCTTAGCGTAGCCGACATCAGCGGAACGATCAGCGCCCTGACCCAAGGCACCGTCGCGGTCAGTGTCTTTCTTGACGATACCGAGACCGACGTGCGCGTCGTTCCCGGAGGACCACCGATCAACGATCCCAACGACCTGGAAGGTATCCAGCTCCGCCTTCCGAGCGGTGAATATGTGCCCCTGTCATCGACGGCGACATTGAGCCCTGTGGTCAGTCAGTCCTCTATCGAACGACAGGGCGGCACTTTGGCGGTCTCGATCCAAGCCAACTTGCCCGACGGTGTTGATCTGGGCACCGCCATGGCCCGTGTTGAAGAGCTTGCCGCCGAAACCCTGCCCGACGGCATGGGCATCATTTACACAGGCGAAGCCGCCACACTGGGCGACAGCCAGTCGGGTATGTATATGGTGTTCGGCGTGGCCGCGATTGTTGTGTTCCTCGTGCTCGCCGCGCAATTCGAAAGCATTGCAAGTGCTGTCGTCATTATGTTGACCGTGCCTTTCGGTCTTGCCGCTGCTTTGCTGGCCATTTCGATTACCGACGGTTCGCTGAACTATTACAGCCAGATCGGTCTTGTTCTGTTGATCGGGGTGATGGCGAAGAACGGCATTCTGATAGTCGAATTTGCCAACCAGTTGCGCGAAGCGGGCCAAGACATCGATAGCGCCATCCGCGACGCCCTGCGCCTGCGCATCCGGCCTGTGATGATGACAATGGTGTCGACCGTCTTTGGCGGCCTGCCTCTTGTCCTGTCATCGGGTGCAGGTGCCGAAGCGCGTATCGCGGTCGGCTGGGTGATCGTCGGCGGGCTAGGCTTTGCCACCGTCTTCACCCTGTTTCTGACGCCGGTTTTCTACCGCTGGATCACCGTCTGGGGCGCAGAGCCCGGCGTGTCTGCCCGCCGTTTGCAACAGGAACGCGACATGCTCCGCACGACCTAAAAATTGACGCGGTCGCCCCCTTTGAGGTCCAGAATTTCGCGGGCTTCATCGGGGGTTGCGACCTCGCAGCCAAGGTCCTCGACAATACGGCGAATCTTGGCAACTTGCTGGGCGTTACTCTCGGCCAGCTTCCCGCGCGAGATGAACAGGCTGTCCTCCAGCCCCACGCGGACGTTGCCGCCGATCTGGCTGGCGGTTGTCGCAAGGGTCATCTGCGATCCCCCTGCCCCCAGAACCGACCAGCGGTAATCGTCACCAAAAAGCCGGTCCGCAGTGCGCTTCATGAAGACAAGATTATCAACCTCGGGCCCGATGCCGCCAAGGATACCAAAGATGAACTGAATGAAGATCGGAGCCTTGAACAGACCGATATCCATGCAGAACTTCAAATTATAAAGGTGGCCAACGTCATAGCACTCATGCTCGAACTTGATGTCATGCGGGGCCAGTGTCTCGGCTGCTTCCTTGATATCCCGGAACGTGTTGCGGAAGATATTGCCATCGGAATTCGCGACGTAATCCTTCTCCCAATCGAACTTCCAGTCGTCTTCGCCGTAGCGGTTGGCGAGCGGATGGAACGAGAAATTCATCGACCCCATGTTCATCGAACACATTTCGGGGCTGAAGGTCTTGGCGGGTGTGATCCTGTCCTGAATTGACAGCGACAGCGACCCGCCGGTTGAGATGTTCACCACCGCATCGGTCGCCTGCTTGATGCGCGGCAGGAAGGGCTGGAAATCCTTCACATCGACCGAGGGCGCACCCGTTTCGTTGTCGCGGGCATGCAAGTGCAAGATCGACGCGCCAGCCTCGGCAGCTTCCATCGCCTGCTGGGCGATGTCATCATACGTAAAGGGCAGCGCGTCCGACATTGTGGGCGTATGGATCGCGCCCGTGATGGCGCAGGTGATTATCGTCTTCTGGCGAGCCATCATGGCCTCCTTAGCTGTCTTTGGGGCGCTCGACGCGGTAGCCGAGCGGGAAGAGTTGCAAGTTGAAACGCTGGCTGATGAAGCCCCAGACCCCTTGCGGTGCTTTCAACATCACCACAATCGCGACGAGGCCGAGGACCATGAGGTAAATGGTGCCAAGGTCCGCGAGGGTTTCGCGCAGCAAAAAGAAGATCAGCGTGCCGATGATCGGGCCTTCGATGGTCCCGATGCCACCGATGACCACGATGAAGATCACGAAAGCGGTCCAGTCGTTCACGCTGAACGCGGCATCGGGGGAAATCCGCAGCTTTTGCAGGAAGATAAGCGCGCCGATGACGGCTGTGAGGCCAGAGGTCACGACATAGACGAAGAACTTCGTTCGCCAAATGTCGATGCCCAGAGACGCGGACGCCAGTTCATTGTCACGGATCGCTGTTAACGCCAGCCCCTTGCGTGAGCGCAACAGAAGGTAGACAGCGGTAACGACAACCAGCGCCGCGCCCAAGGCCAGCCAATAAGCCAGCGCCTCGCGCTCGGATCGGCCATCCGCCATTGAGCGGACGATATCTGTCGGCAGCGAGGTGCCGGAACCGCCGCCCAATGCCGATACTTGCGCAAATGACAGCCGGAAAACCTCCGCCATGACCCAGGTCCCGATGGCGAAATAGGCGCCCCGCAGCCTGAAGATCAACGCGGCGACAGGGATCGAGATCAACGCGCCCAGAACCCCGGCCAGAGCGATAGCGACCACCGGCGGCAAGCCTGCAAAGATCGTCAGCGCGAACAGCATGTAGCCGCCAAAACCGACATAGGCTTGCTGCCCGACCGAAACCAGCCCGGCGTAACCTGCCAAGAGGTTCCAGAGCGAGGCCAGCGCGAGGTAGAGGAATATCTCGCCCATCAACCGCATATCGGCGCGACCTGCCCAGTATGGCGCAGCGATCAGGATAACTACGATCAACGCGGCCAGGACTGCGGCCAATTTGGCGGCGCTCGATGTTCGACTTATTCGGATATGGTTGGTCATCCGCTGATCCTCGGGAATAGGCCGTTGGGACGCACGGCGAGAATGACAAGAAAAGCGATGTGGCCCGCCAAGAGCTGCCAGCCGGGATTGATCGTCGCGCCCACGGTCTGGGCGACGCCAAGGATGACACCGCCGACGAGGGTGCCCCAAAGGTTGCCAAGCCCGCCAATGATGACCGCCTCGAATCCGAAGATCAGCCGCCCGCCGCCCACGGACGGATCAAAACTGGTGCGGATGCCCAAGAGGATGCCGGCCACAGCCGTCACCGCCAGTGCCAGCGCCATAGCCATTCCGAAGACATGCCGCTTGTTCAGCCCCATAAGCTGAGCAATGTCCTGATTGTCCGATGTGGCGCGAAAGGCGCGGCCCAATGGCGTGCGATAAAAAACCCACTGGAGCCCCGCAATCACCGCAATGGCGAAGGCGAAGGTCAAGAGCGGCAAGACGCCCAGGGAAAGTGGACCGAGTGCAACGGACGCTGTCTCAAGCGCACCCGCGTCCATCTTCTGCGGATCGGCGGAATAGCCTTCCAGCAGCGCGTTCTGGATAATGACCGACAGCCCAAACGTGACAAGCAAGGGCGGCAGGATGTCATCTCCAAGAGTGTGGTTCAGCACGGCCCTTTGCAGCACATAACCGATGCCCGCCATGGCAGGCACCACCACGATCAGCGCGACCAGTGGATGCACCCCAAGGGCCGCGGTCGTCGTCAGGCCCAGATAGGCGGCCAGCACGATCAGATCGCCATGGGCAATGTTGACCAGCCGCATAACGCCAAAAATCAACGACAGCCCGGCCGCAAAAAGCGCATAAAGCCCGCCCAGCAAGGTGCCTTGAACAACTGCATTCACAAGATCCATGTCATTCCACTCCGAAATAGGCGCGTGCGATGTCTTCGCGCGATACGGCGTCAGACTTGCCTTCGAGAGACACGCGGCCCTCTTGAAGGCAGTAGACGCGAGAAGAGACTTCGAGCGCTTTGGTAATGTCCTGTTCGACGATCACCGCACTCATGCCGCCGCCCACGATACCCGGCAGTGCCTTGTAGATGTCGCGAATGATCACCGGCGCGAGGCCAAGGCTGATTTCGTCAAACATGATCAGATCGGGGTTGGCCATCAGCGCGCGGCCAATGGCGACCATCTGTTGCTGGCCACCTGACAGAGAGGTCGACGCCTGCGCCTTGCGCTCCTCTAGGATCGGGAACAGATCATAGACTTTCCGCAGGTTCCACGGGCCTTCTCGGTTGACCCGCCCGCCGATCATCAGGTTCTCCGCGACCGAAAGCGAAGGGAAAAGCTGGCGGCCTTCGGGCACCATCGCAAGGCCCATCTGCGCGATCACGTCGGGGCGTTCCGCCCCGATGGATGCGCCCCGAAACTGCACCTGCTCGGCCATGTTGCCGATGAGCCCCGAGATTGAGCGCAAGAGCGTCGTTTTCCCTGCGCCGTTCGCGCCAATGATCGCCAGAACCTCGCCTTCGGAAACGGTCAGATCGACGCCATAAAGCGCCTGAAAATCTCCGTAAAAGGCATCAAGCCCGCGCAGTGTCAGGATCGGTTCAGGCATCGGCTTCAATCCCCAGATAAATTTCCTGCACTTCGGGGCTTTCCATGATCGACTTTGGCGCGCCCTCGGCGATCTTCTTGCCGAAATCGATCACGATCAGCCGCTCGACCACCGCCATCAGCGCGTGGACCACATGTTCGATCCAGATGATCGAAACGCCGCTGGCATGGATCGATTTGATGGTTGCGATCAACGAGGTGCATTCCGCCTCGGTCAGCCCGCCCGCGATCTCGTCAAGCAGCAGAAGGCGCGGTTTGGCACAAAGGGCACGGGTCAATTCCAGCCGTTTGCGGTTCAGCAGGGTCAGCCCGCCGGCACGGTCGTTGGCCTTGTCCAGAAGTTCCGTCTGTTCAAGAACGTCAATGCATAACCGCTCCGCCTCATGGCGGCGCAATCCGGCCGATTGCGTCGCCGCGACCATGGCGTTCTCGAAAACCGTCATATGGGTAAAGGGCTGCGGCACCTGAAAGCTGCGCGCGATCCCGGAGCGGGAGCGCCGCGCCGCACTGTGAGAGGTGATATCCTCACCAGCGAAGGTGATACGCCCCGAATTCGGTTGCAGGGTGCCCGTGATCAGGTTGAACATGGATGTCTTGCCCGCGCCGTTGGGGCCCAACACGCCGAGCGCTTCGCCTTCATTCAGCGCATAGCTGAGGCTGTCGGCCACGGTGACGGCACCGAAAGCTTTGGACAGGCCGTCAAGTTGCAGAATCTGCGTCATTGCGGTCTCCGGAGTGGGGGTGTTGGGCAGCGGATTGCGCCGCCGCCCGCAGGGATCAGAGCAGTTTCATCTCGCCCGTCGTCGCGATTTGCGGCGCGTGGGAGTTTGCCACGATCTTGAGATCGAATGCGTCGCCTTCTTTCTGCCACTGGCCTGCAACCAGCGGCGTCTTGGTGACGTTGTTGATCGGGCCATTGGACCAGTCGACAGGGCCGACAATCGTGTCGAGCTTGGTCTCCGGGATCGCAGCAGCGATCGACGCATAGTCCTCCAGATCAGCGGCCCGTTTGACAACATCGGCGACCACTTCGAACAGGGCGTGCTTGAAGCCGATGGGCTGTGTCCACGTGCGGCCAGAGGCGGCGGTATACCCTTCGGCCAGTTCCTTGGAACTTGCGCCGGTCAGGGACGAGTTGAACGGGTGGCTGGGAGACCACCAGACCTCGGACGACAGGCCATCGCCCCGGTCACCCAGGGATTCGATCACCGACGGGAACAGCAATGCCTTGCCGATCGTCACGATCTTGGGGTTGAACCCCTGCTGCGCCGCTTGCGCCCAGAAGGTCGCAAAATCAGGCGCGATCATGTTGCCGGTGACAATCTCGGCCCCAACTTCCTTGAAGGCGTTGATGTAATTCGAGAAGTCGTCGTTCAGCGGCTGGTAGCGGCCCGGGTCAGTCAGATCATAGCCTGCAGTGGCCAGCGGCTTGGGCAAACCAAGCTCGGCGTCGCCCCATGCATTGCCGTCCGCATCGTTGGGGAACAACCCGCCAACAGTCTTCGTCACGCCTGTGCTATCCCACATATCAAGGAAGGCACCGATCACATCCTCAAGGCCCCAGAAGAAGTGGTAGGTGTAGTCAAAGCCCGTCCCCGGCACGCCATTGCGGCCGAAGAAATAGGGCTGCCACGGGCAGTCGGTCGTGATGCAGGGCACTTCGTTGATCTCGGCCTGATCGGATACCGGGTTTACAGTGTCGGGGGTCGAGGCCGCGACGATGATATCCACCTCGTCACCGAGGATCAGGTCGGCCGCCACTTCTGCGGCGCGGTTCGGGTTCGACTGACTGTCCTTCGAGATGATCTCGATGTTCCAAGTCTTGCCGTTGTTTTCGATACCGGCGCTGAAGCGGTCCTGAATGGCGCCCAACACGTAGTCATCGGCCTCGGCAAATCCGGCCAAGGGGCCCGTGCGCGGGCTGACGTGGCCGACCCGCAGCGTCGGGGTCTGCGCATAGGCGCGGGTGCTGTGCAGGATCGCAGGCGCCGCCAAAAACGCTGTGCCACCGGCCAGAAATCCACGGCGTGATGGTGTCTTGAATCTGGTCATTTTTCCTCCCTTTCGCCGGTCTCCGTCCGGCATTTTGGTTTAGTCTAGGATGCCTTCTAGTTTTCTCAGATGCGTACCAACGCGGGCGCGCACGGCTTCGGCTTCGGCGTCTGTCCATTTGCGGAAGCCCTCGCCGCTTTTCATCCCAAGCTTTCCCTCCTCCACGAGTTGCTTGAGATAAGGTGACGGCCCTTGACGGCTCTCCAGATCGAAGAGCACGTTTTCATGAATGTCGAGCGTCAGATCGGTGCCGACGAGATCGGCGTTTTCCAGCGGGCCGAGCACTGCAAGGCGGCGACCGAAACAGGATTTCACGACCGTATCAACGGCCTCCGCATCGCAAATGCCGCGCTCTACAAGGCTCACCGCCTCGCGCCACAACGCATGTTGCAGGCGATTGCCGATAAAGCCCGGCACGTCCTTTTCGACCATCACCGGGGTCTTGCCGGCGTCAGCAAGCAGCGCAAACATACGGTCTGCAACCTCTGCATCGGTCCATTCGGTCTTGATCACTTCGACCAGCGGGATCATGTGCGGCGGGTTCCACCAGTGGGTGCCAAGTGCGCGTTCGGGATGGTTTAGCCCTTCCATGATCTTGGTGATCTGGATGACCGAAGTATTGGAGGCCAGCACCGTATGCGCAGGCGCATGATGTTCGATGTCCGCGAAAATCCGGCGTTTAAGGTCCAGTTTCTCGGGTGCGGCCTCGAACACGAAATTCGCGTTGCGCACGGCAGAACCAACAGAACTACACAACTCGATCATCTTGAGAGCGCGGGCAATCTCGTCCTCATCCGCCCCTAGCACCTTAAGGCTGTCGGAAATCCGCTTGGGCGCAGATTTCAGCGTCTCCTCATGCGGATCGGTAAGGGCCACGTATTGCCCCGCTCGGGCAAGCGTCAGCGCGATCCCGTGGCCCATAAGCCCCGCACCGATAACCGCGATCTGCTGTTTCTTGGGAACCATCGATCAACCCGCCGTATAGCCACCGTCAGCATACAGAATATGCCCGGTGTAAAAATCTGAGGCCTTGGAGGCGAGGAACAAGAGCGGCCCGGCCAGGTCTTCAGGCTCGCCCAAGCGACCCTTGGGCACGCGGGCGAGGAACCCTTCACGCACCGTCTTGGCCTTTTCATCATCGCCAAACATCCACGCGGTCAGCGGCGAGCGGAAAACGGTCGGCGCGATGGCGTTGACGGTGATACCGGTGGGCCCGAGTTCGCAACCCAACGCCTTGGTCAGGCCGTCGACCGCCGCCTTTGAGGCACAATAGGCGGTGTAGCCCGCCGGATGGCCCAGAAGCCCGCGCGCGGAGGAGACCAGCACGATCTTGCCGCCTTCGCCTTGCGCCTTCATTTGGCCCGCAGCGGCACGTGCCAGCAACCAGCTTTGAGTGACGTTGGCGTCCATGACAGCCTCGAAGGTTTCCGGCTCCATCTCATTGATAAGCGCGACCTTGTTCATGCCAGAGGCAACAACAAGAATGTCGAGCCGCCCGTAGGCCTCTACCGCACTTGCCACCAGCCCGTCGCAGGTATCCTCGTGCGATGGGCGCTTGTTGATCGCCGTCACCTCGGCCCCCATGCCGCGGCATTCCTGCGCAATTTCATCAAGTGCATCCTGATTGCCGGCAACAAGCACCAGCTTGCAGCCCGCACCGGCCAAAACGCGTGCGGCCACCATGCCGAAAGCGCCAGAAGCACCGGTGATCATCGCCACCTGGCCCTTGACCTCGAACATCGAAAGAGGATTTGCCAATACGTTCATGTCTCAGGTCCCCGGGTTAGGTTGTGGCGGATAGGGCATCACGACCAGCATCTTGCAGACGTGGTTCGCGCGGTTCTCGATTCTGCGAATCTCGTTTGCGGGAATGGTGCAGCTGTCCATCCGGCCCAGCACGGTTTCGGCACCGTCGATGATCACCGTCATCTCGCCTTCAAGAACGACGTAAACCTTTTCAAACGGGGTGCTGTCCGGCCCCGCGCCGCCACCAGGCAAGAACTGGCTGAACCCGACCCATTGGTTCGTCGGCCCGCCGTCCTCAAAGCCTTGCAAGCGCAGGCCGCAGCAGCCGAAATGATTGGGCGCCTCATAGGATTGCGCATCGGGAAATCTTTTTACATGCATGGCGCCCTCCCGCGCGGTTGCATCATCAAAAGAGGCCGCCGGTCATCCCGGCGGCCAGCTCGGGAGTGATTAGAAGTCCGCGCCATCATCGATGCGGAAGTTCTGTGATTTGTCGATCATTGCGACAAGGCGGATGATACAGCCGTCTCCGCGATCCCAGTTCCATGGGAAAAAGGCGAATGTGCAGCGCTTGCCGGTCACCGCATCCAGATCGCCACCGACGTTCTCGATGCCAAGAATACCGTTCTTGAACAAGATGTTATGCACCGGCTCCCACTCGGGGAAATCGTCTTTCCAGTCGTTGCCGCCGGACCATTCCTTATACTCCTGCTCCAGATGCGGCAGCAGCGGACCATTGCGCTGGGGGCCGATCGCGGTTGCCAGCGGGTGGTCGTTCGCTTGGGTGTCGTGGCCAACAACCTTGACGCCTTTTTCGACCATCCATTCGCCGGCCGAAGGCACAAGACCGGGGCAGTAGGCAAAATAATCGCCATCTTCGTAATCATGATGCCAGCCGGTGTTGATGATCAACACATCGCCCTTGCGGATCGCGTGACCACAGGCTTTCTCCAGATCCTCACCTGTGATCGGCTCCCATTTCTTCTTTGGGATCGAAACTACGATGCCCGTGCCGAAGAAATGAGGCAGCGGCACTTCGTCGATAAAGGGCGTGCCCTGCACCACGTGGGCGGGCGCATCAATATGGGTGGTTGCGTGCATCGTCGTGGTGATGCGTTGGCTCAACACGCCGGATTTGGCCATGTAGTGGATACGTTCGATCTTGGTATCCTGAAAATATGGCCAGTTGGGGTTCTGGAAACCGAACCGATGGCTGAGGTTGTAGAACTCCAGCCCCATGTCGTTATCAGTGTTGCCTTGAAACTCGATCCCGCGGATTTCGACCATCAGATTCACCTTCTCTGTTCACCGGCGGCGGGCCGGTGTCGGATTGAATGTCATGGCAGGAAGCTCCTCCCCCTGTCCCGAATGACGATACAAAGTGCCCACTATCCGGTCAATAAAAACCTGCAATCCGATTGACCTGCACCGCATTGCGATACATATTGAAACGAGATATGAGGAATCCGCTGCGGATACGAATGAAAGGTACAAACAGTAGATGTTTGATCAGAATGACAAAAAAGACCGCTCAGGCATTCAGGTCATTGCGCGCGCCGCCGCAATCTTGCGTACGCTGAAAGAAGAACGAAGCGGGCTGAGCCTCGGCCAGATTGCCCGCCGCGTGGATCTGCCCCGCTCTACGGTACAGCGAATCACAGGCGCCCTATCCACAGAGCGGTTCATCATTCAGGACCCAAATGGCGGCGGTTTCCGCCTTGGCCCCGAGTTGGGCGCCTTTGCCGAGGCGGCGAATTTCAATATCATAGAACGTTGCCGCGCGATCCTGAACGACATCACCCAGAAGACGGGGGAAACCACCGATCTGGCTGTGCTGCGAAACGGCGGCATGATCTTTCTGGATCAGGTGCCCGGATTGCACAGGCTGCGCACGGTGTCATCAGTAGGCGAGGTTTTCCCCCTGACGACAACCGCCAACGGGCTTGCCTGCCTTGCCCTTATGACTCAAAACGAGGCCCAGCCCCTTATCGAGCATGAAACCGCCGGAAAACTGTCGAAGGGTGAGGTGGAGGCGTTGCGGGCCAAGCTGAATGATATCCGCGCAAAGGGTCTGGCTTATGACATGAACGAACACACCGATGGTATCTCTGCCATCGGCTTCGCCTTCCGTGACCTGAGCGGAAACTATCACGCAATCTCGGTCCCTGTCCCGACAATGCGCTTTGCCGACATCAAACCCCTTCTGGAAACCACCCTCCGGGAGGCACATGAGAAGGTGCTGGCAGAGTTTTCTTTTGATCAATAGGTGTCGCCTTGGGGCGCGCACTTTACTACGCTCGTAGTTGGGCGCTGATCTTCGGTATGTCTTTGCCCGTGAGCGGGCCACGAATTTAGAGAAGTCCTGAACGGCGGCGCGACTGGCTCCAGTCATCGCCTCTGCCATTGGGGCAGAGACCAAGGGCCACTGAGAGAAGGTTTTTCGCAAGGCAACCGATGTGCGGCCAGAAAATTGCGCCATGACGTTTTCTGCCCGACCGGTCCACGCTTCTACATCTTCAAGTGTGCGCATTGCCGTCAGAATTGCGCTGCTCATCCGATCCAACCAGAGGCCCAAGCGTTCGGCTGGCGAGCCCGAGACACGCAGCGCCCCTGCCCCGCCCATAGCGAGCGGCGCGAATATGACACCCCTTTCCTCGCCGACAGCGATCCTGGACGCGGTGACGGCGGCTTCGATCTGGTCGCCTTGCTGTACGAGGCCCGCCAGGTTCCACAGATGACATCCCATGCAAACCCGGGTGATCGGCTGGAGATCGGTTGCGGCGGCATTGTCAGGTTGCTGACATCAAGGCGTCAGGGTAGGTCGCCGTCATGTTGAAGATTGACGGTTTGTCCCGCATCAAGGGGAGACCCGCTGACTTTGGCGCGCGGTCGACGCCCATGGTGATGTGCTCGACATTCTGGTCCAGTCGCGCCGCAACAAGGCTGCCGCCCTGCCAAGTCCGATGCGTACCCGCTGTGGGCCGGCTATGCTGCGGAACTGGCCGTCTGAGTAACGCTGCTCCCGCCACGGTTTGTCCGAGCGTCAACACCCTGACAATGCCCACCGCGCTAAGCGATGTCCTTCGCGAGAAAATCTCCCCGCGCAAAGAATGGGCAGATAAAGCAGCGTGATGGGGCGACAGCCCCCTATCCTAAAGGCGTAGTGCCGTATTCGAAACGCAATTTCGGCCTCCCTTTCGAGCTTCGTTCGGCGCAATAGAAGATCGTTAATGGCGCGTCCTAACCTTTATCTCGCTTTCCCTAACCCTACGCTCAGATGCGTTCCAGACCCGCTTCAGGCAATTTGGTGGCAGATAAATTGACACGCCGATCTGGAGATGCCGACATGACAAACACAGCTCAAACATTCGCCGCCGCGTCGACCAACCTTCAGGTCATTGCAAAAGACGCAATGGACCGCACCATCGCTCTGGTCGCCATTTTGCTGCTGCTGCCAGTGCTCGTCATCGTCGCCATCGCGATCCGCCTTGAAAGCCGCGGCCCGGTTCTGTTCCTGCAAGACCGCACCGGCCTGAACGGCAAAGTCTTCCGCATCTTCAAGTTCCGCTCGATGACAGTGGGTGCAGGCCTGGCCCAGGCCCGCCGCGGCGACGCACGCATCACACGGGTTGGCGCCTTCCTGCGCAAAACATCCATCGACGAGCTGCCGCAGCTGCTGAACGTTCTGCTTGGCCACATGTCCCTGGTTGGCCCGCGCCCCCACGCTGTTGCACATGACGAATTCTATGCGCCGCAGATCACCAACTACATGGCCCGCTACGCCGTGAAGCCCGGCATGACCGGTTGGGCCCAGGTGAACAACGCCCGCGGCGAAACCGAAACCCTGAACAAAATGGCCCGCCGCGCTTCGCTCGACCTGGATTACATCCGTGATTGGTCGCTGGCGCTGGACCTGAAGATCCTGATCGTGACGCCGCTCGCGCTGCTGACCGACAAGGCTGCGTACTGAGTTACCCGAGTGTGTGCGTTGTTTCCGAGTGACCAAAAGCCAAGTTGACGAGTTCCCCAGATTACCGAGTCCCCATACCCCAAGTGTGGTTTCCCAGTCTTTAACGAGTGACACTTTTTACCTAGTTCCAAACGCAAGTTCTTACCAAGTGGCGTGTTAAGCC